>NZ_JBKFBC010000024.1:0-7653 GCF_053345995.1 Comamonas sp. C24C
CCTGCCAGGAGTGGTAGTTCAGTTGGTTAGAATACCGGCCTGTCACGCCGGGGGTCGCGGGTTCGAGTCCCGTCCACTCCGCCACAGTTTTTTGGGGGTATAGCTCAGCTGGGAGAGCGCTTGCATGGCATGCAAGAGGTCATCGGTTCGATCCCGTTTACCTCCACCAAAATTTAATGACGGCGAGTCGCAAGACTCGAATCGTTCTAGGAATTGACCCTATCGTCTAGAGGCCTAGGACATCACCCTTTCACGGTGAGTACCGGGGTTCGAATCCCCGTAGGGTCGCCAAGTTTGAAGCGCTTGCAGCTATATAATATGTAGCAAAGCTTCCTGCCAGGAGTGGTAGTTCAGTTGGTTAGAATACCGGCCTGTCACGCCGGGGGTCGCGGGTTCGAGTCCCGTCCACTCCGCCAGATTAAAAAAGCCGCAATCAAGCAATTGATTGCGGCTTTTTTCTTGCCGGTCATGCTCTTGCAAACCTGATTTGCTCCTGACTTTCTAGCAAGATACCCTTGCCATGCAAGTGCTATGGCGATACGCTATCGTTCACCCTTACAGATGTTGACAAAAGTTTTTCATGTGGGAACTTTTGTTGCCGATCAGTACACCATCTTGTCACTATCGGGCCTGTTTCCCGGTGACTGTCCCTTCCCCTCATCGTTGTCCGTTTAACCACCGCTTTTTCTATCCATGCGCCCGGCGTCTTCCTTTCTGCTGTCGCTGCTGATGTTTGCCTCCATCATCGGAGTGCAACTCATCGCCGTGTGGCACGCGGGTTCGCAAGATGTGGTGGCCATGGCTTATGTGCTCGACACAGAGCCGCATGAGTACGGTGTCGATGTGTTGCAGGAGTTCGAGGACGATGTGGAAGACGATACGGTGGAGTTCTCCATTCATCGTCCACATCGCACTGCCGAGCTCAATCCTGCGCAGGACGATCGCAATGAACTGTTTGGCCCTCCCGAAGCGGTAGCTGTGGGTGTGGCTGATATCCGGGTGCCTCCTCAGGAGCATGTGGTGCACCCTACCTATCCCTGGCCGGAAAGCATGCTGCGTCCGCCCAATATGAGCCTGCCTCTGGCAGGCTAGCTCCAGCGCACCTGACGACATCCACGTCGCTTTGCTTGCGCCGGGCTTGACTCCCCCGATACCTGCTGTCCCTTGTTTCAGAGCCTGCTGGCCTGGAATGTGCTTGTCTGCAGAACATGGCTCTGAGACAGGTCTGGGGCGGCTTCACCTGCTCAGGTGTAACTGATCCTGCATTGCATGCGGCGGCTGCCGCATGTGCATGACGGGGTTTCGACCCTTTCCTCACTTTATCTGCCCTCAAGAAGGCAGCTGTGTTCTATGTTCAATAGATCGAGAGTGCCGGCTTCTTTCCCGGCCAAGGCCAGCAAGAATTCTTCTGGCCCTGCACCATTGCGCAGCCTCAAGCGCTCGGCCATTTTCGGCATGTGTCTCGCTGCAGCTCTGGCTGCGCATGCTCAGAATGCCAGTGGTGCACCACAAACCAGCAGCACGATTTCCGATCAGGTGCAGCCCAAGCTGACCCTGACGCAACTGGTGCAGACCGTGCTGGACAACAACCCTGAACTGCGCTCCGTTCAGCAGTCGAGCGTCACCGCTCAGGCGGCTGTGGTCAGCGCCGGTGCTCTGCCCAATCCCAAGCTGGAGTGGAGCCGCGGCGACAACAAGGCGCGCCTGGCATCGGCCACGCCTGGCAATGTGCAGACCATGGCGATTTCGGTTCCCATCGAAATGCCTTCGGTGCGCGCTGCGCGCATTGAAGCCGCTGAAGCCGGGCAGCGGGCATCGGTGCACCAGATTGCCGCATCGCGCAATGCCCTCATTGCCCAGGTCAAGCTCAAGGCTTATGAGGTGGTGCTGCGGCAGGCGCAGGCGCAGGCTGCCTATGACGCCGTCAAGCTGCTGGAGCAGGCCCATGAGCGGGTACGCGTGCGTGTTTCCAGTGGCGAGGCAGCGCGTTACGAAATCATCAAGGCCGATGCCGAACTGATCAACGCGCGCCAGCAGGAGCAATCTGCCCGCTTGCTGGCCGAGCAATCCCAGCTCACGCTCAATCGCCTGGCCGCAGGCCAGTTGCCCAGCCGCTTTGACCTGGCCCTGTCTTTGCAGGACCCGGTGGCCCAGGCTCAGCTGAAGAACATCAACTGGCAGTCCCATCCGGAGCTGCTGCAACTGCAGTCCGAGGTGGACAAGGCCGAAGCGCAGAAGAGCGGTGCCAAGGCCAGCCGATGGCCGGGTCTCGAGCTGCGTTACGCACAGACGCGCGAGCCCGATATTCGCAACAACACCGTCGGCGTGAGCATGCAGATTCCACTGTTCGACCAGCGTCGCGGCCCGATTGACGAAGCCGCTTCGGAAGCCGAACGCGCGCGGCTGCGCATGGAAGGCCGCAGGGCCGAGCTGGAGCAGCAGATGCTGCAGGCCTGGAAGGTCATGGAGATGGCGCAGGTGCGCATCAAGGCCCTGAGCGAAGGGTCGGTGCGCGAGGCTGAATCGGCCCTGCGCGTGGCCGAAGCCGCTTACCGCTATGGCGAGCGAGGCATTCTCGATGTGCTTGATGCCCAGCGCGTGCTGCGCACGGTGCGTGCCGACCTGCTGGAAGCCCGCTATCAGCTGCAATCGGCCCGGATCGAGCTGGACTTCCTGGCCGGTCGCTATGCCGAGCCTTCCTCGCTTTGAGCTTTCAAAGTCAAGACCACGTTTTCGCATTTTTTGAATTCGCTTTATGTCTTCTCATCATCATTCCAGGACTGCGCATCCTGCCTCTCTGGTTCTGGCACTGGCGCTGGCCGGGCTGACAACATTGACCCTGACCGGCTGTGGCAAGGACGAGCAGGCGGCTGCTGCGGTTGCTGCTGCAGATACCAAGGCTGAGCTGGACCCCATGGAGGTGGTTGTCTCGGCCGAAATGGCGACCAACTTCAAGACCGCAGCGGTAGCGCAGGCCGAGGTCGCATCAGTGCAGGAAATTGCCGGTCGCATCGAAGCCAACGAGCGCAGGGTCACCCGCATCGGTGCGGCCGTGACAGGCCGTGTGACCGAGGTGCTGGCCGAAACCGGCGATCGCGTCAAAACAGGCCAGACCCTGGCGCGCGTCGCCAGCCCCGAGCTGACCACGGCTCAGCTGGCCTATATGCGTGCCAGCGCCACAGCGACTCTGGCCGAACGCTCCGTAGAGCGGGCGCGTCAGCTGATTGCTGCTGACGTGATTGGCTCTGCAGAACTGCTGCGCCGCGAATCCGAAGTGCAGATTGCCCGCGCAGAGCTGCGGGCGGCAGGCGATCAGCTCAAGCTGATGGGCTTGTCCGCCGATGCGCTGAGCAGTTTGCGCGCCAAGGGCAATGTGGCACCGAATGCTGCCATCACGGCTTCTGCCGCCGGTATCGTGATCGAGCGCCAGGTCAGCCAGGGTCAGGTGGCACAGCCTGGAGATCCTCTGTTCACCGTGGCGGATCTATCCAACGTCTGGGTGGTAGGCGCCTTGCCCGAGCAGATTGCACGCAGCGTGCAGACTGGCCAGAACGTACAGGTCGATGTGCCGGCGCTGGGGCTGACCGTCGAGGAGACTCCCATCTCCGGCAAGATCATCTACGTGGGTGACACCGTGTCGCCCGAAACCCGCACCGTGACCATCCGTACTCAGGTGGACAACAAGGATCTGGCGCTCAAGCCCCAGATGCTGGCCACCATGAAGATTCAGGGAGCCGTGGAGAAGACTCTGGCGATCCCTGCACTGGCAGTGGTCCGCGAGAACGACAGGGACCATGTCTACGTCAAGAAGGCCGAAAACCACTATCGCCTGACTCCGGTGGAGCTGGGCGCGGCCAGCGGTGGTCTGCGACCTGTGATCAAGGGGCTGAGCGAAGGCACGCAGATCGTGGTCGACGGTGCATTCCACCTGAACAACGAGCGCAAGCGCGCAGAACTGGAGTAAGCCCATGATTGCCTCCATGATTCGTGCCGCGCTATCGCAGCGGCTGGTGGTGGTCGTGCTGGCGCTGGTGATGTGTGGATTCGGCCTGCGTGCTGCCATGAATCTGTCGGTGGATGCCTTCCCCGATGTGACCAATGTGCAGGTTCAGGTTGCCACCGAAGCTCCCGGCCGCTCGCCCGAAGAAATCGAGCGTTTTGTGACCGTGCCTCTGGAAATTGCCATGACGGGCTTGCCCGGCCTGGCCGAGATGCGCTCGCTCAACAAGAGTGGTCTGTCCATCATTACGCTGGTGTTCACCGATGCGACCGATGTGTACTTTGCCCGCCAGCTGGTGACGGAGCGTCTGATCGAAGTCACGCCGCGCATGCCTGAAGGCATCGTGCCGGTGCTGGGGCCGGTATCCACGGGCCTGGGCGAGGTCTACCAGTACACGCTTGATCATCCCGATGATGGCGAGCGCGAGCTGACCCAGGCGGAGCTGACGGAGCGTCGCACCATCCAGGACTGGGTGGCGCGACCCTTGCTGCGCTCCATTCCCGGTGTGGCTGAAATCAACTCCCAGGGCGGCTATGTCAAGCAGTACCAGGTGTTGGTCGACCCAGCCCGTCTGCGTCACTACAACCTGAGCGTGCGCCAGGTGGTGCAGGCCGTGGCGGATAACAATGCCAATGCCAGCGGCGGCATCCTGCCTCAGGTGACCGAGCAGTATTTGATCCGCGGCGTGGGCATGATCCGCTCCCTGGACGATATCGGCAACATCGTGCTCAAGGAGCAGGGCGGCGTGCCGGTCTATGTGCGCGATGTGGCCAAGGTGCAGATCGATGCCGAGGTCCGCCAGGGCGCCATCATCAAGGGCGGCTATACCGAAAGCGTCTCTGGCATCGTGCTGATGATGCGCGGAGGCAATGCCAAGGAGGTAGTGACCCGCATGAAGGAGCGCGTGGAAGAGATCAACGCCAAGGGCATGCTGCCTGGCGGTCTGCAGATCGTTCCCTACTACGACCGTACCGATCTGGTCGATTCCGCCCTCTGGACCGTGGGCAAGGTGCTGATTGAAGGCATCTTCCTGGTGGTGGTGGTGCTGTTCATCTTCCTTGGCGATGTGCGCTCCAGCCTGATCGTGGTCGCGACGCTGATCATCACGCCGCTGACGACCTTCATACTGATGAACAGATACGGCATTTCTGCCAACCTGATGTCTTTGGGAGGGCTGGCCATTGCCATCGGCCTGATGGTGGATGCCACCGTGGTGGTGGTGGAAAACGTGTTTCACAAACTGGGGCAGGCTGGTGATTCGCGTGGCGAACGCATTCGCACCGTGCTGTCTGCCACCGTGGAAGTGGCTACGCCCACCATCTTCGGTATTGCCATCATCATTCTGGTGTTCCTGCCGCTGATGACGCTGCAAGGCATTGAAGGCAAGATGTTCGGCCCGCTGGCGCTGACCATCGCCATGGCTCTGGCTATCTCGCTGGCGGTTTCGCTGTTCCTGTCGCCTGTGCTGTGTTCCTACTTCCTCAAGGGCGGCGCAGACCACGATACCAAGCTGATCGCCTTCCTCAAGCGCCACTATCTGCGTCTGCTCGATGTTGCTACGGTGCGCAACCGCCTGACCCTGGCCGTGGCTGTGGCGCTGCTGATCGGCTCGCTGGGATTGTTCCCGCTGCTGGGCAAGTCCTTTATGCCGACCATGAAGGAAGGGGCGCTGACGCCGCAGATCAACCGCGTGCCCAGCATTTCCCTGGATGAATCCATCCGCATGGAAATGGCCGCCATGAAGGAAGTGGCGCAGGTGCCTGGCGTGAAGTCCGTGGTGTCCAAGCTAGGCCGTGGCGAATCGCCGGCCGATCCGGCAGGTCCCAACGAGTCCGACCCCATCGTGCTGCTGGACCCCGAGTCCGAGCGCAGCCAGGACGAGATCGACGAGGACATCCGTCAGCGTCTGTCCAAGATTCCCGGGGTGCAGATTGTGCTGTCACAGCCCATCTCCGAGCGTGTGGATGAAATGGTGACGGGCGTGCGCTCGCAGCTGGCCGTCAAGGTGTTTGGTGATGAACTGGATGATCTCAAGGACGTCTCCGAACAGGTGGCACGTATTCTGAAGAGCGTCTCCGGCAGCACCGACATCCGTGTTGAGCGACTCTCGGGCCAGCAGGCGCTGACGGTGGACATTGATCGCAAGGCGATCGCCCGCCACGGTCTGAATGTGGCCGATGTGCAAAGCCTGCTGGAGTCCGCCATCGGTGGCAAGGATGTCACGACCTTGTACGAGGGTGAGCGTCGCTACTCCGTGGTGGTGCGTTTCCCCGAGTCCTATCGCGGCTCTCCCGAAGCCATCGGTGCTGCATTGCTGACCACGGCCACTGGCGCGCAAGTGCCGCTGAGCAGCCTGGCCAGGATCGAACTGGTGGACGGACCGGCACAGATCAGCCGCGAAGGCGGCAAGCGTCGTGTGGTGGTGGGGGCCAACGTGGAAGGGCGTGATCTGGCAGGCTTTGTGGCCGAGGTCGAGCAGCGCCTGGACAAGGAAGTCAAGCTGCCCGACGGCTATTACTTCAAGTTCGGCGGTCAGTTCGAGAACATGGAGCGCGCCATGGGCACGCTGCAGGTGATCGTTCCGCTGACTATCGTCGCCATCTTCTTCCTGCTGTTCCTGCTGTTCAATTCGATCAAGCTGGCCAGCCTGATTATTCTGGTTCTGCCCTTCGCTTCGATTGGCGGCCTGATCGGGCTGTTTGTCACGGGTGAATATGTCAGCGTGCCGGCTTCCGTGGGCTTTATTGCCTTGTGGGGTATCGCCGTGCTCAATGGTGTGGTGCTGGTCTCCAGCATCCGCCATCTGCGGCAGGAGGGAATGGCGGTGGCCGAAGCTGTGCGTGAAGGCTGTACCCAGCGTTTCCGTCCGGTGATGATGACTGCCACCGTGGCCTTGCTGGGTCTGGTGCCGTTCCTGTTCGCGACAGGTCCGGGCTCCGAAGTTCAGCGTCCGCTGGCCATTGTGGTGATCGGTGGTCTGATCACGTCGACCCTGCTGACCCTGGTGGTGCTGCCCACGCTGTACCGCTGGTTTGACGAGAAGCCGACCGAGGCTTGATTTGAGAAAGGAGTGATTCGATGACGATGAAAGAAATCCGCGCCATCGTGCGTCCCAGCCGGTTGGAGCGCCTGCGTACCGAGTTGCGTGCGATTCCGAACTTTCCCGGCGTGACAATCTTCAAGGCCGAAGGTTTTACGGCCCCCGCTGCCGTGGACAAGCGCACGGTCAAGGATGAGCTGACCGATTTTTCGGACAAGCTCATGGTTTGCGTGATCGTGGAGGAGTCCATGGTGGCAGTGATTCGCGAAGCCATCGTCGCTGCCTGCCGCACCGGCCAGATTGGCGATGGTCTGGTCTGGACTGTGGATATCGGCGAAATGCATCGCATCCGCGATGGCGGTGCAGTGAGCTGATAGTGCCTGTTGGCTGACAGAAAGGGGTGCGTTCTGCATCCCTTTTTTCATGCTTTCGACAAATTGTTGGTGGTTTGGAAAAAGCAGCGAAAACCCTGTGCTACAATTTTTGCATTGCAGCAGAGAAACACTGTTTCATTGCTTCAAGGGGGTATAGCTCAGCTGGGAGAGCGCTTGCATGGCATGCAAGAGGTCATCGGTTCGATCCCGTTTACCTCCACCAAAATTTAATGACGGCG
>NZ_JBKFBC010000025.1:0-4126 GCF_053345995.1 Comamonas sp. C24C
TCCAGCACGATCTGGGGGTTCTTGCCGCCCATTTCCAGCTGCACCTTCTTGCCGCTTTTGACGCAGGCTTCGGCAATGCCGCGGCCCACGCCGGTCGAGCCCGTGAAGCTGATCGCCGCCACGTCGGCATGGTTGACCAGGGCCTCGCCGATCACGCGGCCGCGGCCCATGACCAGGTTGAACACACCGGCGGGGATGCCAGAGCGGTGGATGATGTCGGCCAGGGCCCAGGCGCTGCCGGGCACCAGGTCGGCGGGCTTGAGCACCACGCAGTTGCCGAAGGCCAGGGCCGGGGCGATCTTCCAGGCGGGGATGGCGATGGGGAAGTTCCAGGGCGTGATCAGGCCGACCACGCCGATGGGCTCGCGCGTGATTTCCACGCCGATGCCGGGACGCACCGAAGGCACGGTCTCGCCCGTCAGGCGCAGGCATTCACCGGCAAAGAACTTGAAGATCTGGCCGGCGCGGCCGACTTCGCCAATGGCTTCGGGCAGGGTCTTGCCTTCCTCGCGGGCCAGCAGCTCGCCCAGCTCCGCCTTGCGCGCCAGGATCTCCGTGCCGATCTTGTCCAGGGCGTCGGAACGCGCCTGGATGCCCGAGGTGGACCAGGCCGGGAAAGCGGCCGTGGCGGCGGCCACGGCGGCCTGCACGTCGGCTGCACCGCCCTGGGCGTACTCACCGATCACATCGGACAGATCGCTGGGGTTGGTGTTGGGGCTGTAAGTGGTAGCGGCCGTCCATTGGCCATTGATGAGGTTGTCGTAGCGGAACATGGAGTTCTCCGTAAGAAAAAGAGGGGGTCGATGGCAGTGTGAGAAACGCAGCGGCGTGGCGGTCAGGGCATGGCGCTTGCTACTGGCGTGGCCCATGCCAGGGACACCGAGCAAGGGCCTGGCCGGCCGCGCCGCCCCGCAGCGATGGCGTCGTCCCCCTGGAGGGAAGGCGCGCAGCGCCTCAGGGGGGAGGCATTACCTCACCATGCAAGGCCGTTTGTTGTCGAACTTCCAGCCGGGGATCAGGTGCTGCATGGCGATGGCGTCGTCGCGCGCGCCCAGGCCGTGTTCCAGGTACAGGGCGTTGGCGCGCTTGAGGGCTTCGCGGTCCACGGTCACGCCCAGGCCGGGGGTCTTGGGCACCTCCACAAAACCGCCCTTGATCTGCAACGGGTTCTGCGTGAGGTACTGGCCGTCCTGCCAGATCCAGTGCGTGTCGATGGCCGTGACCTTGCCGGGCACGGCGGCGGCCACGTGGGTGAACATGGCCAGCGAGATGTCGAAGTGGTTGTTGGAGTGCGAGCCCCAGGTCAGGCCCCAGTCGCGGCAGGTCTGGCCCACGCGCACCGAGCCGGCCATGGTCCAGAAATGGGGGTCGGCCAGAGGGATGTCCACGGACTGCAGCGACAGGGCGTGCACCATCTGGCGCCAGTCGGTGGCGACCATGTTGGTGGCCGTGGGCAGGCCGGTGGCGCGGCGGAATTCGGCCATGACTTCACGGCCCGAGAAACCGCCTTCGGCGCCGCAGGGGTCTTCGGCATAGGCCAGCACGCCGCGCATGTCGCGCATCAGGCGGATGGCGTCCTTGAGCAACCAGCCGCCGTTGGGGTCCAGGGTGACGCGGGCCTCGGGGAAACGTTTCGCCAGGGCCGTCACGGCTTCGACTTCCTGCTCGCCGGCCAGCACGCCGCCCTTGAGCTTGAAGTCGTTGAAGCCGTAGCGTGCGTAGGCGGCTTCGGCCTGGCGCACGATGGTCTCGGGTGTCATGGCCGTCATGTGGCGCACCTGGGTCCAGTCGTCCGTGCCCAGCTTGTCTTCACCGGGCTTGACGTAGTCCAAGCCGGTCTTGTCGCTGGGGCCCACGAAGAACAGGTAGCCCAGCATTTCCACGCGCTCGCGCTGCTGGCCTTCGCCCAGCAGTGCGGCCACGGGTACGCCCAGGTGCTGGCCCAGCAGGTCCAGCAGGGCGGATTCGATGGCGGTCACAGCGTGCACGCCGATGCGCAGATCGAACGTCTGCAGGCCACGGCCACCGGTGTCGCGGCCTTCCAGGGATTTCTGCACCTCTTGCAGCAACTGCAGGTGCTGGCCGATGGAGCGGCCGATCAGCACCTGCTGGCTGTCCTCCAGCGCCTGGCGGATGCCTTCTCCGCCCGGTACCTCGCCCACCCCCGTACGGCCCGCGCTGTCGTGCACCAACACAATGTTGCGGGTGAAGTAGGGCGCATGAGCGCCGCTGAGGTTCATGAGCATGCCGTCGCGGCCGGCGACGGGGATGACTTCAATGGCGGTGATGGTCGGGGTAGTGGACATGGGAAGGCTCTTCAACAGACTCGGAGGGAAAAGGAAATCACTGTGCAGCGGACCAGGGCACCTCGGCCGCAGGGCGGCCCGTGGCGATGAACTGCTGCAGGTTGTACAGCACCAGGTCGGCCATGGCGCGGCGGGTTTCGTGGGTGCCGCTGGCGATGTGCGGGGCCAGCACCACGTTGTCCAGGGCCAGCAGGGCAGGCAGGGGGCGGGGCTCGTCCTCGAACACGTCCAGGCCGGCGCCGGCGATGCGCTTGCTCTCCAGGGCATCGGCCAGGGCGGCTTCGTCGACCACGCTGCCGCGCGCCACGTTGACCAGGAAACCTTGCGGGCCCAGGGCGGCCAGCACTTCGGCATTCACCAGGTGGCGCGTGCCTTCGCCGCCGGCGGCGGTGATGACCAGGATGTCGGCCCAGCGCGCCAGCTCCAGCAGCGAGGGCAGGTACTGGTGGGGCGAGCCTTCGACGGGGCGGCGGTTGTGATAGGCCACTTCCATGTCGAAGCCCGAGGCGCGGCGCGCCACGGTGGAACCGATGCGGCCCATGCCGAAGATGCCCAGGCGCTTGCCGCTGGCGCGGGTGCGGATACCGAAGCGGCTCTGGCTCCAGTCGCCGCGGCGCACGAAACGGTCGGACTCGCTCAGGCCGCGCGTGGCGTCCAGCAGCAGGGCAAAGGCCAGGTCGGCCACGCAGTCGTCGAGCACGCCGGGCGTGTAGCCCACACGTGCGCCACGGCGCAGCAGAGCGTCCTTGTCAAGGGCGTCGAAGCCCACGCCGAAGCTGCTCACGAACTTGAGATTGGGCAGAGCGTCGACCACGCCCGCAGGCAGGCCCATGGCGGCCGAGGTGACCGCATATTCGAACTGGCCGCCATGCTCGACAAGAAAGCGCTCGGGATCGGGCTGCTCGGAGAGGATGCTCACCTCGTAGGCCTGAGCCAGTTCGGCATCAAGCTGGGTCAGCGGCATCTTGCCGTATTGAAGAACGCGTGGTCGGGTGGTCGCCATGCCGGGAATTCCTTGCTTTGGTCAATGGTGGAGGCCGCAGCCTCCAGGGGAGAAAGCGGCCCGCTTGTGCGGGCCGCCAGGGGTTTAAAGCTTATTCGGCCTTGATCCCCTTTTCGGCAATGAGCTGGGCGTAGGTCGTGTAGTCGGACTCGATCAGCGCGGCGAACTGCCGGGGTGTGGTGGTCCTGGCGACAGCGCCCTGTTCGTTGAGCCGCTGGGCGATGTCGGGCTGGGCCACGGTATCGCGGATGGCCGCTGCCAGACGGTCGATGGTGGCCTGCGGCGTCTTGGCCGGAGCCAGCACGCCCACCCAGGAGATGGACTTGAAACCTGGCACGGTCTCGGCCACCGTGGGCACATCGGGCAGTGCCGGCACACGCTTGTCACCAGTCACGGCCAGGGCGCGCAGCTTGCCGGCCTTGATGTGACCCAGGCTTTCGAGCACGGTGGCAAACGTGATCTGCACATGACCGGACAGCAGGTCCACGATGGCCGGCCCGCCACCTCGGTAGGCCACATGCTGGATATCGGTCTGGGTGGCGCTCTTGAACATCTCGCCGGCCAGGTGCATGGAGCCGCCCGGACCCGAGGTGCTGTAGCTGAGCTTGCCGGGCTGGGCCTTGAGCAGGGCAATCAATCCGGCCACGTCCTTGGCCTGCACGCCGGGATGCACCAGCAGCACCTGGGGCAGCTCGGCGACCAGGCTGACGGGGGCGAAAGCCGTCTTGGCGTCGTAGGGCAGCTTCTTGTAGAGGATGGGGTTGATGGACTGGGTGCCGATATTGCCCAGCAGGATGGTATTGCCGTCGGCCGGCGC
>NZ_JBKFBC010000026.1:1880-2283 GCF_053345995.1 Comamonas sp. C24C
TGGCCTGCTGAGTGACAGCGGGCTGCATGGAATGGGTCTGTAGCTCAGCTGGTTAGAGCACTGTGTTGATAACGCAGGGGTCGTTGGTTCGAACCCAACTAGACCCACCAAGATTCCAATATCTGGTTCGAGGATCTCGGGGGATTAGCTCAGCTGGGAGAGCACCTGCTTTGCAAGCAGGGGGTCGTCGGTTCGATCCCGTCATCCTCCACCAAAAATGATAGCGCTAATGGTGCTATAATCGAAGGCTTCCCAATACAAAAGCAGTCTTGCAAAGACTGCTTTTGTATTGATCGAAACGTCGATCAATTGGCTGTTCTTTAAAAATTCATAGAGTCGAAATCAGCGTTGCTGGTGGAAAGCGCAAACCAAGGTTTGTGCACCGTGCCGCCAGCAACATTTT
>NZ_JBKFBC010000027.1:0-2025 GCF_053345995.1 Comamonas sp. C24C
CAGGCCGCTGACACTGGTGCTTACAGCCGTGGCGGTCGAGTTGGCGGTGCTGGCAGTCGCATTAGCAGCCGTGGCCGTTGAGTTGGCAGCATTGGCTGTGCTTTGCACAGTTGAGAGTTGACCAAAATTAACTGCATCGGTAGCTTCGCTACCTGCCACAAGTTCTGTGATCTTTGAGGACCTCATATTAATGCCTTTGGTGACATTAATGCCATTATTCGCATTGATAGTACCGTTGGAGTTCAGTGCGGTGCGGCTTGTCAAATTGAGGCCTGCAGGGGCGTCTATATAAGCACCTCCACGCACTCCCATACCATTTATCGAACCCAACTGGAATGCGGCATATTGCCCACTATTCCCTTCGAGAGCAGCAATACCAGGAGCGCCAACATTTTTAGCTGATGCCGACATCGCAACACCCGTATTTTCTCCGGCACACCAGCCGTCAAATGCCCAATTATTGACCGCGAATCCACTACCATTCTGCCTGTTTGATACAGATTGAGTGGCCCATGAATCCCCGTCACACAACAACATCTCACCAGCAATTGAATGTCCGCCCGCTCCCGCTGCAATCAAAGCGACACAAGCAATAATACCGCGCGGCCCAGTCTTCGATCCTGAACTTTTTCCGGTATTAAGAGATTTTTCAGAAGCCACTACCAAACAGCCCCGGGCTTTACTCCATATTACATTGTATATTACGTTCACGATTTTTACTTTACTATACTCAAAGAGATTATTAATATTCAATCTGACTATTTTATTTTTCATCAGATATAAAATATGGTATCTAATATGTGCACCATCCCAAACCAACTCTGTTAAAAACATTAACATTTTTAACAAAAATTAACCCCAGACCGATTTGATAGTTATTGTTTCATCCTCAAAAAATGCCATGAAATCATGACTTGTTTAATATGTCAGTCCATTGCAGGAGGGGCGCGCACCACTACGCAAAAAGCCAGCGGCATATGACACAGCATGGAGCGTCGCGAACGGAAAAATACGGTGACCACCCAAGGTGGCATGCAGAGCTGAAGGAAAAAGCAGTGCGCAGCAAGTCGCCAAATAGGCCCGTTTGTGACGAAAAATTGGAGTCTTTTTTGCTCAGAAGGAGGAGTAGGATAAGTCAATGGGCAAGGTGCCGACAGTGCAAATCCAGGCATCATGCACACTCCCATTCAATAGCAAGCCAATACTAATTATGCGGGGCTCGCGGGTGTATGCGGGATGCCCCGAAAGAGCCAAGAGGCTTACGAGTCAGTGTAGCAATTGTTTGCCCTCGCACACACTGACAATTAATTCTGAAATACACTCATTCCAGCAGATCTTTCAAGGGACAATCCGAGACCCAATCCTAGTAAATTCAGCCACCCAGTTCAATGAAGGCGCCGAAAAGATTTCGTGCCGCGAGATCCCAATATTGGCTCAAGGGTCTATATAGCTCATGTACCACATTCATTCGACGACTTGAGCCAGCCTGCTAAACGCTTACGACATGAGCGAACAATGCTGCGCTTGATAAGTTCATCCAACTTTGCATGCAGATCTCCAGATATTGCATATGTATGTTATTGATCTATCACTGCTGGTAAGAGCAGCTCAATCGACTGAGAATACCTTCACCAGGGCCCTAGCATGCTGAAGCAGTAGATGGCGCAGGTCGATGTAACGTTCGCGATCCAATCGGCGTGGATCCGGGAATAAATCAGAATGTCTCGATTTATAACCGCTGCGGTGCGCAGTATAAGATCACCCTACATGCAATCTACTTGCACCTGATTTCACCGATCTTAAGCTGAGTCAATCCTCATGACTTGCATTTGAGTTTAGCTACCCAACTAAGACTGGCTAACACCACCTATCCACGAAGCGTGCGCAGATGATCGCTGCCGCCAACTTCAACAGCGCTTCGTGGATATCCAGTCGTCGTTCAAAGCGGATTCGCAGCTTGCCAAAGCCTGCAAACCAGCTGTGCGTCCTCTCCACCACCCAGCGGTGCTTACCCAGCCGTTGGCT
>NZ_JBKFBC010000028.1:0-1325 GCF_053345995.1 Comamonas sp. C24C
ACCAACTCCAGCGCGCGCGCCACCATGGGCGTGGCCGTCTGCGCCATGTTCACGGAGTTGATGCGAATGCCGTTGGCCGCATAGTCGATCGCTGCCGAACGGGTGATACCGGTCACCGCATGCTTGCTGGCCACATAGGCCGGTGTACCACCAAAGCCGATCAGGCCGGTGACCGAGCCCACGTTGACGATGGCACCACCACGATTTTGCTTGACCATCTGACGCAGCTCGGCGCGCAGCGACTTGAACATGCCCGTGGCATTGGTGCGCATCACATTGTCCCAGTACTCGTCCGTTGCTTCATGGACTGGAGCAAACAGCAGATGCTTCTGTTTTTCATAGTCGATAGGCGCGCCCGAGTAGACGCCGTCCATGACACCTGCATTGTTGAGCGCGTAATCCAGGCCGCCAAAATTCTGGACAGCGGCCTGCACCATGGCATCGCAGGTGCTGTTCTCGGCAATGTCGCCGGGAACGAACACCGCCTTGCCGCCAGCTTTGACAATGCGGTCTATGGTGCCCTGACCTTCGTCCTTGATCCAGTCCACGCCCACCACATTGGCACCTTCCCTGGCAATACGGGTTGCCGCCAGCGCCCCCATGCCGCGCGCGCAGCCGGTGATGACAATGGTCTTGCCCTTGAAACGATTGGGAATGTAGTAGTCGGGATCGATGGGCTTGATATCCACGGTTCCCAGGCCCTTGCCAGGGTTGCCGGTTGCGCCCTGCACAGATTGGGCAAACACAGTACCGGATGCGATGGCCATGGCGCTGGCCATGCTGATGCCCTTGAACAGATCTCTGCGGTCAATATCCGTCATGGAATCTCCTTTGCTTGTTGATGGAAAGTGGGATGAGGATGGGGTGGTCGGCATCAGTAGGCATAACGCATGAAAACCATGGTGCTCCACCATTTCTTGCCCGGTGTGCCCAACGCCTGGCTCACGGCCCGGCCGGGGTCGGTCACAGCGATATGGCCGTGTATGTAGAGATGGCGCGACCAGAACACCTTGGCCGTCAGATTCAGCTCCTGGCCATAGTCCTTGGAGCCCAGCATGGACAGAGCCGGGTTGCCGCCGATGTTGAGCAGGGAATCGGCCTTGAACCGCCAGTACTGGGCTACCAGCTCCAGCTTCTGATGGGGGCGCATGCGTAGCTGAACCCGGTGCGCGTTGACATTGCCGATCTGCACCACCTTGAAATGATTGATGCCCTGCACCCACTGCTCGCCGTTGCCGCCCGAGAGCAGCGGATCCCAGCGTTCATAGCGCGAAGTGCCGGGGTCATCGCCTGAAAAATGAGAATAGCGGTAGCTGAGCGTGGGC
>NZ_JBKFBC010000029.1:0-713 GCF_053345995.1 Comamonas sp. C24C
CCCTGCTCGCGCGGGCCGTAGCTGCTGCCCTTGCGCCCGCCAAACGGCACGTGGTAGTCCACACCCGCTGTGGGCAGGTTGACCATGACCATGCCGGCCTGGCTGTGGCGCTTGAAGTGGGTGGCGTACTTGAGGCTGGTGGTGGCGATGCCGGCCGACAGGCCGAACGGCGTGTCGTTGGACACGGCCAGGGCTTCTTCGTAGTCCTTGACGAGGATCACGCTGGCCACGGGGCCGAAGACTTCTTCGCGGTTGATGCGCATGCCGGCTTCGGTGTCCACGAACAGCGTGGGCGCCATGTAGTAGCCCTGCTTGCCGCTGCCGGTGTGGCAGGCCACGCGGGCGCCGCCAGCGGCCAGGCGTGCGCCTTCGGCCTTGGCGATTTCCACGTAGCTCAGGTCCTGCTCCAGCTGGGCCTGGCTGACCACGGGGCCCATGTCGGTGCCGGCGGCGCGTGCGTCACCGACCTTGATTTGGGCCATGCGCGCCTGCAGGGCCTCGATGAAGGCCGGGTAGATCTTGTCGGTCACGATCAGGCGGCTGGAGGCCGTGCAGCGCTGGCCCGTGGAGTAGAAGCCGCTCTGGGCCGACAGTTCCACGGCCTGGTTCAGGTCGGCATCGTCCAGCACGATCTGGGGGTTCTTGCCGCCCATTTCCAGCTGCACCTTCTTGCCGCTTTTGACGCAGGCTTCGGCAATGCCGCGGCCCACGCC
>NZ_JBKFBC010000003.1:0-85085 GCF_053345995.1 Comamonas sp. C24C
TTCATGCCCTTGTTCCAGAGTTCGCGGCTCATTTTCAGGCGCTTGCAATGCTCGTCCGTCCAGGTCGTGCCGAAGCTCACGCCAAAGCCGGGGCCGTTGGCACTGCCGCTGCTGCTGCCCATGCAGGTGTCGTTGCTGGTCGTGAGGTTGGGGCCGTTCACGCTGGGAACGTTCTTCATGGTGTAAGTGCCCGTGTACTCCACGATGTTCTTGGAAGTCCCGGACACTGTGTTGTTCAGATTCTGGGTCGTCGTTCCGTTCGTTGTAATGTTCTGATCGGAGGTCGAAGTGGACCGGCTCTCCATCGTGCCCGTAGAACGGCTCTCCACCGGCGCAACCACAGGATTGACAATGGTGACCGATTGATTTTGCTGGGCCCCCACGGAAGAGGATTCGGAGGAGCTTTGCGCGCTGCTGCCAGCACTTTGCGCATAACTGCACAAAGGAACGCAAAGACTTAACAGAGCTATTGAGAGTTTCATGCTTGGCTCCTATGTCGCCCGAGCCTGGCTGTCCAGGCCCGGGACAAACACAGCTATCTTGGGATAGCTTGCTTAGTTGGCATTGGCGGTAGAGCCTGCACCAGCAGTACCGGAAGTGCCGCCGCCGTTAGAGAAGTAGCCAGCGTTGCCAAAGGCTCCAGCGTTCTGATGGACGGTACCCACCGAGGTTGCACCCGATCCGGTGTTGGTCCAGGCACCGCCAGGGCCCGAGATAGCGGCCGAAGTTGCACCATAGCCGGAGGTGGTTCCAGCATTGCTATTCACATAGGACAGTCCACCGCCAGGGCCAGCGCCAGTAGCGACTTGGTTGGCTGTATGCGAAGTGGCCACGCCAGCTGCGCCGCC
The DNA here is from genome assembly GCF_053345995.1 of Comamonas sp. C24C. Classification (NCBI taxonomy): domain Bacteria; kingdom Pseudomonadati; phylum Pseudomonadota; class Betaproteobacteria; order Burkholderiales; family Comamonadaceae; genus Comamonas; species Comamonas sp. C24C. Next base: position 849 of record NZ_JBKFBC010000003.1, read on the forward strand.
GCTGACGGGGCCTGCGCTATAGCCAGCGAGAGCTGCAGAACCTGCGTTGGCATTGGTCGCAGCACCGCCACCGGCAACAGCGTTGCCCGAAGTGGCAGACAGGCTCTTCACATTACCGTAGGTCGTTGCGCCACCACTGACCGCGGCGCCGCCTGCACCGTAAGGGCCGACAGCAATACCGCCCCCAGCTGCATTGGCGTTGGAAGTTGCACCGGAGGTGGCGCTATTCATGCTCAGCGCGGCACCGTTGCCCGAACTGGCCGCGCCCGAGACCGTTGCCGAAGATGCACTTGACGTCGTGTTTGTGGCAGCGATGCTTGAGCCGCTCACTGCAGCAGATGCAACACCAGCCAACGCAATAACCGCCATGGCAATCAGAGACTTTTTCATGATCGTTCCTTTGAATAGCGAGTTCTCAGACAACTGAGAGTGTGTGAGCGAAAGACCAGTGCTCGGTATTAAGCAAAGGCCAGTGTTAACCGCCATCATGTTTTGGAGTTTTAAGTTACTTCCCAAAACACGCTTTCGGTTGGAAGCAGTTTCAGAAAACGATGTGTAAACGGTAATACCCTTTTTGAAGGTATTTTTCAGGGAAGATTTTCATTTGAAATAAATGAATATTTCCACGTGACGATTGCAATCATTGCTATTAAAAATATAGTATTTGGCGAAAAATTCTTACAGTGTTAGAAAAAGTAATCTTTATTTCATTTTTATATTATCTCTTGTGTTTCAAAATCAAAGGGTTTCTATCTAATTTTATCGGCGGCTGAAAATTAATACCCACTTATAAAGTGAGAAATTGTAAGAAAATAAACTTAATTTTTCTTTATGAGTTTTCAATGGATTTTTTCGAGATGAGATTTTATTTTTCTGGGGAATTTTTAACTTTCCTTTACACCAGATGGGGTGTCACATGTACCTCTCCGACTCATCCAAGGGGCCACGCTTTGATGCAGGCGGCGCCGAAGTCACGTCCTCAGTTCTGGGACATATGTGGCCATCTGACATGAAGGGCCAGAAGAGCCAGCCAGTGCGAGTTTTTCTGGTTGACGAAGACAGTCATATCAGGAATGTGATCTCGCAGGAGCTCATGCGAGATCCTCGGACCATCCTGGTAGGGCAAGCTTCCAGCTACCGGGAGGCGCGCAAGAGCATCTTTGTGCAGGAGTTCGACGTGCTCCTCATTGATCTCTCTCTCAGCGAAGGACAGGGGGCTGATTTACTGGATTGGGTCCAATTAAGAATGCCTAGTGTGCTGAGTATTGCAATATCTTCCAGTGAAAAAGACGATGTCGCCATGGACGCTTTAAAAAAAGGTGTTGTGGGATATTTGCTGAAAAACTCATGGTTTGGAAGTTATTCGCAAGCCGTTCTGGAAGTGGCCAATGGTGGGGCCTCTATATCTCCAATAGTTGCGAAGAAAATTCTTCCCAAGATATTTCAAACCTCCATTCCTGAAGAAAATCCTCTTGAATATAAGAACTATGAGCCATTGACTGAAAGAGAAAAAGAGGTTTTGAGATTGATCGCTCAAGGAAAAAGAACACACGAGATTGGGTCCTACTTGAAAATAAGCACATTGACTGTATCAACGCATGTGAAAAATATTTATCGAAAAATGCAGGTCAGAACCAGGGCGCAGGCTGTCAGATATGCGGTATTGAAAGGTATCATTTAAATATTGTTGACCGCAGAGTCTTTAAAATTTATGAAAGCGAACTTTTCTTACAGGAAAAATTAGAAGAGAAATCGATTTTTAAATATTGGGCTTGATATTTTTTGATAGTGCAATGTCGGATCGCCAACTGTCAGTCGCTTTGCCTGAACGTTTTTCAATCTATTCGCCCGGTGCAGGCCACGCAATCGATGTCCGCATTGCCGTGATCCAGCAGTTCTCCCGCTTCATCAGTTTCCTTGGTCCGACTGGCTGCGAAGCTGCATCTATCGCGCAGAGACTGGGTGCGAGTCTGTTTTACTGGCTCTTCGCTACCGGTGGCTTCGGCGTTACGTCATCTTCTGAACTGGCAGAAATCATGCGCAGGCTCGCGGATCGGATGTCGTGCAGCAGCTCGATGCGGAGCCTGCCCCACAACCCGAGCAAGACGGGCGCTGCGTGATTTCAGTCGAGATGTCAGGCATTGAACAAGCCCGGACGCACACGGCCTTGCGCTCGTTAACTTGCGGGCGGAGCTAGCGCGAGGCTCAGCTAATTGACCTCGAATCGCGCCATAAGCTTGCAGTCATTTTCACGAACGTCAATTAATTCAACCACGAACGCATAAGGGAAAACACAAAGAAAATTCACCAAAGAAAAAAGCCGTTAAGTCATTGATACTTAACGGCTTTTTGTATGTGGTGCCCGGGGCCGGAATCGAACCGGCACGCCTTGCGGCGGGGGATTTTGAGTCCCGTGAAGAATTGAGGATTCATGCGGCCTGCGGGCCGATGTGTTCCGGATTTTTTGGAGCACTTCTCTATAGGCAGAGAAGGCAAAACCGGAACACTTTTATCCCACTGGTTTCAGTCTTCGGACGCCGCCGTAATGGCGTTCTGTCAGGCGCTCGTCGCTGTGCTGCAGCAGCTTGGATGCCTCTTCCAGGCTGCCCGTTTTCTGGGCGGCGCGCTTGCGCATGTCCCGCAGATAGAGCTTCTTGATTGCATCGACCAGCTCACCCTCGCCGCGCTCGCTGGCCTTCTCTGCGGCCGCGCCCCGGGCCTTGTCCCATCCATAGCGAAGCGCTTGGGATGACACTGGCTGGCCGTCTGCCGTGGAGAGCAGCATCAGGTGATCGGCTCCAAGGGCTTTGCGCCTGCGAACTAGGTCGGGAAGCACTGTCGACAGGTTCAAGTCCCACTCTGCCTCCTTGCCGGTCTTACTGGCCTCCAGTGTGAGCAGGTTCCCGCGAGGCATCAGAACCGTGATGCAGTCAGTGAGGCGCATGCCCGTGGCGGATCCGAGGTCCATGCAGTCCTTGATGTGCTGGGCTGCCTCAGCGTAGATTGCCGCAAACACATCGTCCCGAACCTTGATCTTTCGTGCCTTTTCCTTGTTCTTCCACTTGCTACGCTCCATGCCGGCCGCCGGCCAGGGCAGCGAGGTCAGGCCTTCACCGCGCGCCCAGTTCCAGATGAGCGAGAGCAGGGACATCTCCCGGTTGCCCTGGGTTTTTGCCGTACGCTTCGTCAGGTAACCCTTGATTACCGGCAGGCTCACCTGGTCCCAGGTGGCATCAGCAAAGACAGGGCGCATCATCCTGAGGTTCTTGGCGTAGCCCTTTTTCGTCTCTTCGCTCTTGTAGGTAGGGAGCACCTTTGATTCCCAGCCGGCGAATGCCTCCTCCAGCGTGCCGGTGATGCGCGCACTGTGGGTGCCGTTCTCCGTAATGTCTTTCCATTGAGCGATTGCTTTATCGAAGTCGGTGCCAAGGGGAATTTCCCCGTTTCCCTCTGTCGATGCGTCATAGAAGTAATACACCACGACCTTGCCGCTTTTGCGGCGGCGCGTCCTGGTGCGCAGTCGTGGATAGGCTCCAGTCATCGGACAGCTCCTAAGTTAATCCCGCGCGAAGGCGTGAAAACCACTCCAGTCAGCCACGCCCTGGCATGAGCGCGAGAAACAAGAATACGCTTGCCTAGGCGTTTATGAGGGATTCCCTCTTTCTTCAGGAATGCCTCTTGCTGGTCCAGCTTTCCAGCTGATGCCATGCGCTTTATTTCTTGTGGCAACAGGAATTCACCAGTTTGCTCCATGGCGGCCTCCATTAAAAATGGCCCTTGCGGGCCGGCGGTTAGGTTTCAAAGGTTCGAGCAGAAGGCGTGCGGCCTGGTTGTAGGCATCCCAAAGCTGCAGTCCGTCGGTGCACCGCTCCTGCTGCCCGCCGGATAGCCCGGCAGCGCAGCAGGTAGGGCAGTTGAAGTGGTGGGCGATGTATGCCTTGTCTTCTGGCAGGCCCACGGTGCTGGCGCTGGTCATCCCGGTTTCTCGATGCGTTTGAAGTCGATCACCCAGACCCATGGGTTTGTGGCCCAGTCGTCGCCCGTGGATTCCCAGATTTCTTGGAATAGCTCACGAGGTTCATGAGTGGCCCCGCCGAAATACTGATCGCCTTGGTTGATGACGTAGCGGCCTGTAGCTGGCAGTTGATCCGCGCTGCCAAAATTCGTGCCAGCGAACGCTTTGGCTAACTCGTCGTCACTGACCACCTTGGAAGTATCTAGAGGCTGGATCTCTGGACGAGCTCGGCGATTCCATTCTTCGGCAAGCAGCGGTTTGCAGTCGTCCATACAGGAGGCGCGGCGGTTGCCTTGCATCCCACAGCTGACGCAAGCGACCCATTCCCATTGCAACTCATCTTTTTCAAAGTGAGCATTGCACCCGCAAAATGGGCACCGCTTCAATTTGTGCTCTGTGGTCTTCATGCTTGGCCTTTCTGCGCCTGGGCGCGCTGTGCTGCGGGGTTGCAGGGTGCCGCGCGCCCGTAGTTCATGTCCTCCCACCAGCCTGTGTCTCCATATTTCATGGCGAAGCGGTTCTGTTTAAGACCGCATGCCGTGCATGTGCGGTCATGTGGGTTTCGGTAGCTCCAGCTATGGAATTGCGCCCAAAAGCGCTTAAACCATTCACGCATGCTCGCCCCCTTGTGTCTGCTGGGCTGCCGCGATAGCTGCTGCTGCGCGAACAATGGCGCGGCGCACCGCGGCATATGGATCCCCGTCGCAACCTGATTCTGTGAATTTCACTGTGACGTGACCCGCAAAAATGCCCTGCTCGTCGTACCAGCAGACATTCGTGCTTTTGTCGTCTCTGTATCGAACCCACAAATTCAGCTTCACTGCCAGCCGCAGCGCGTCGCCATCGTGATCGAGGGGGTCCATACATCGATAGGGATGCCTTGCCCCAGCTCAATCCAGTAGCAGCCGTGCACCTCTTCAAACTTCACGCGCAAACCAGCGGCTCGCGCCGCCAGCTCCAACAATTCACGGTCGGTCATGCTGGATCTCCCTGCTGGGCTGAGCGCGCTCGAACTCGGTGAATGCACCCATCACCACAAGCATCAGGGTCGCCATCGGCGATTCCTCATCAGTGACGTCAGACACACTTTGACGAACTTGATACATACGCCGCGCTGCGTGGGCGTATCCTTTGTAGCGGGCAGTGCAATGACTTGACGACTTGATCGAAACTAATTCTTGGAGAAGTTACGACTAATGCTCTTCGCACCGTGGATTGCAATTTTCCTTGCTGCTCTTTCCGTGTGGTGGCCCACTTTTCGGTGGCTGTGTCTGGGGCTACTTGTTGTCGGATATAGCGCTGCGCTGGTGAATGGACAGATTGGCTTCTTGGTCGCTATTCCTTTCGCGTCATTGTGCTTTGCCGCGTATGCGGTCTCGCAGAGCCGCAAGCCTTATCTCCAATACATCGGGCATGTCACATTCATCGTGCTTGCCATTGCTCTAAGCATGCATTGGCTACCGGGATTTCATAATCCGCGCGTTATCGGCCCCGTGCGATTCACTGCCGATGCCTTACCATTTTCGATGTACCTCAACTTGGACAAGCCTCTGATCGGCTTTTGGTTGCTTCTGGTTCTGCCGTGGACTTTGCCTCCGACAAATTGGCGGTTGTCACTGAAGGCTGGCCTCGGCGGCATGTTGATGACAATCGTGACTTGTCTATTGATTGCCGTGCTGCTTGGCCTTGTCAAATGGGAGCCCAAATGGCCCACCGCCAGTTGGCTATGGCTTCTGAACAATTTGCTGCTCGTCACGCTCACCGAGGAAGCGCTATTTCGAGGATATATACAGGGTGGTCTAAGCCGGCTGCTCAGACAGCAACCGTATGGGGATGCGATAGCTATCTGTATCTCGGCTGTGCTGTTTGGTCTCGCACATGTCGCAGGTGGATGGCAATGGATCGTGCTCGCAAGCGTCGCGGGAATTGGATATGGATTGGCTTACCGCTTCGGTGGGCTCCAAGCTGCGGTGATCGCTCATTTTGGTCTTAACGTGGCACACTTTTTCCTTTTTACCTATCCGATGCTGCAACTGATTAGTCCATCGTGAGTTGCACCGTGCGTCTACCCAAGCCGTTAGTCAATCAGGACAATGAGAAAGTGCTTCGCGTGGGATTTCCGTCTTCTGTTGTGGTCGCATGCAAAGGCCCAGGCTGCCTGTCTGTGGCTTTGTAAGGGCATACCTCCTCGATTTCAGTGCGATAGTGGCGCGTCACGTGGGTGATGTGCATCATGCAGTCGATGGCGTCGACGTCTTGGATAATCGCAATGTCAACCCGACTGGCGATGGCTTGCTCGATGCCTGTGCTGGCTCCGCCGCCGTCGGCAAACAGATCAATCACCAGGTTGGCAGGCAGTGCCAGCACAAATTGAGAGGTAAGCATAGAGCTCCAGAAATGACAAAGCCCGCTCAGTGGCTGGCTGTGATTGGTGGATAAGTGCGACGGCCAGAGCTCAAGCGACGGTCTTCTTGATTTCTTGGATCTGTACCTCAAGCCAGCCCGCCTTGACGGCCAGCTCTTTGCATTGCTGAGCAGCCTCTTGAAGGATGTAGGGCTTGCTACGCACTGCGGTGCGCTTGGCGGTGCGCAGCCATGCAGCTTCATCAAACGGCTCCGGCGGCTTGCCGCCAGCCTTCTGTGCCATTTGGCAAAGCCGCTCGTGCGCCTGTCTGGCTTCTTCCAGCATTCCGGGCTTGATGCCCGAGACGCGCCAGCCTTTGTGCACGGACACCGCATCCGCCTTGGCAGCCAGGCGGCGCTGGCGCTCGAGCTCCATTCCTTGAGCTCGCATGGCAGCCATGTGGGAATCGGTGATTGGGTCGCTGTTGTGATTCACGAAAGTCAGACTCATGGGAGCCTCCAAAGAAAAAGCCCGCTGGTCGGCGGGCGGATGATTCATTGATGTGGGCGCGCGGCCCGATTCATGCAAATCTATGAATAGGTGCTCAGTTGCTGGCGCTGGTAGCCAGCGAGGCGGGCAGGTCGCCCAGCGCGGTGCGGCCTTCGCCGCCCAGAGCCTCGATCAGATCCGGGATCAGGCGCGACAGCTCACCCGTGGCAATGGTCACATCGGTATCAAAGCCGCTGTTGTCCTTGCTGTTGCCGTCCATGACCGCATCCAGTAGCGCGATGTTCTTGATCTGCAGGCCTGCGGTCAGCACAAAGCTCACGCGGTCGTCCCAGGTCATCGCCAGCTTGGTCGGAATCTTGCCGTGCTCGATGTGCTGGCGGACTTCATCAATATCCAGCGGGTGGCGGGCGTAGCGCACCACGGCCTTGGATTCGTCCGCGGCTTTCAGCTCCGTTTCGCGGTCGGCCGAGAAGCCGGCGGGCGGCTCCTGCGTCATCAGCCAATGCGCCATGGCGGCCTGCGGGCTGGTTTGTGTGTCCAGCAGAGCCAGGGCGAAGCCGGGCAGGCCTTCGACCAGCAGTGTTACCACCTCGTCGGCGCGGCCCTGGGCACTGGTATCGAGCACCAGGGTGCGCGCCTGCGGATCGATCCAGACCCACATGCTGCCTTGCTTGGTGAAGGCCATGGGCAGCAGATCCAGCTTGGCCTCGTCCTTGAGCTCCTTCTTCTCCTTCTTGCCGGGCTTGCGGCCCTCGGTTTTTTCGATGTGCTCGGCCTTCTCGTTGACCTTGCGGTTGAGCACGCTGGCCGGCAGCATCTTGGACTCGCTCATGAAGCGCTTCACCCATTGACCGGCCACGCTTTCCGCCAGCGGGCCAGCCATTCGATACATCGCAGACTTTGTGTACCTGGAGAAGGGCATTGAGGTGATCGAGGATGTGAAGGGCGTGGAGACCCCTGAGTTCAAGATCAAGCGCCACCTGATGAAGGCTTTGCTGGGTCTGGAAGTGAAGGTGGTCAAAAAATGACCCAGGCATTGAATCCCGCATTCTTTGGCAAGGTCGTGCCGCTGGCTGGCCAGCGCAAGCCGCCCAGCGCCTCGCGCATTACGCGGCTGGTGTGGCCGACCTACAAGCGCCTGAGCGATGGTCGCTACCTCATTGAGCACTGGATGGAGAACCGCAGTTGCAACCGGGTGCAGGTTGGCGGCAGCATGGTCTGCGTGGTCGACGACTACGGCAGTCTGGTGGCGGTAGAGGACAGGGGGCGCGCATGGTGACGGGCATGTCATCCGAACAGCGCGCGCCGCCGCATGGGCTTGTCGAACCAGGGCTGGAATGATGGCCGGCTCCATGGCCTGCGTCACTTCTGGTCGATTTATTCCGCGCGCTACTTGCGCGCCTTGACAAGGCATGCCACAATCGCGACCAATTACCGCGACACTGAGTCGTGTGCCCTGGTTGCCTGATGGTAGCCAGCGGCGTGACCAAAGCCCCAAGCCTTACCCGCTGGGGCTTTTTCGTTTGTCTCCTGCCAGCCGCAAGCTGGTTGCTGCCGCCCTCGTTCACCTCTCGGTAGTCGGTGGCGTGACCAAAACAAAGCCCGCTGGCGAACCTAGCGGGCTTTTTGTTGTGTTGGCAAATCTTATTGTTCTTTGCAAACCTTATTACCTTTTTGCATGTCTACTTAGTATTCTTAGTGCACTGAATAAGAGGGAGGAAGGGAGCGTGAACGTTGATAGCTTAGTGGGCTGCACATTGTTTGTGGATGACATCGCGGTGGTGCGTTTCACGGCTCCTGAAGTCATGGTCAAGGTCACGGCAGTCGTCGGTAAATACACGGTCGTAGCTGTAAAGATCCATGACGAAGGTCATGGAACTCAGCGGGCATATCGCAGAGATCAGCTTAGTAAGCTTCCAGCTCCAATGAAGTGTTAAAAAATATGAGCACCCAAGAGTTAACGAACCACCTCCGGGAGGTGTTTCATCTATCTCCTAGCTGGTCGAAAGCCGGCCTTTGCCGCCCTGGTTCGCCTCGGCGGCTTTTTCATCCCTGAGCCAGCCAGGGCGCGCGCTTGTCCAAGCGCGCGGAGAGTTTGGTGCCGCAAGCTGTGGTGCTGGACAGCGAACGGCATCCACCCAGCGCCAGTAGGCGTAAGTCCGATGGGTGGAATCATTCATTTCCAGGAGCGGCCATGGCCCTTGATGCAACCCATTCACGGCTGACCAAGGTGGGCCGAATCGTGATAAAGGGCGGCCATGTTCTGGTCGAAGGCTTTGAGGGTGATAACTGCTCTTGCCGCAATGTGGCAGTGCTGGCCTGTATGCATGGCATGCAAGTGCTGACGCTGGAAGCCCGCAAGACCATCGAGCAGCCAGGCGGCGGCCAGATCAGGGGAGGGTGATGGCCAAGCTCAAGACCTTCAAGAGCGGCGTGCCAATCCTGAATACCCAGCGCGTTCAGACCATGCAGGCGGGTAGCTGGCGCACCAGTGACCAGACGGCTGCACAGCGCGGCTATGGGTACAAGTGGCAGCAGGCCCGGGCTCAGTACCTGCGTGAGCATCCGCTTTGTGTGATGTGCAAGGCCGATGATCAGGTTACTGCGGCTACGGCCGTTGACCACATCGTCCCGCATCGAGGTGATCAGTCGCTGTTCTGGCGTCGGAGCAATTGGCAGCCTTTGTGCGCCACACACCACTCCCGCGACAAGCAACGGGAAGAGGCAAGACTATGAACGAACTATCTGGCGCATTTGGGTCAGATTGAACTCCTGGCCTTCGTCTTCGAAGTCTTGGTAGACGTGCTCACCATCAGCTTCAAGCGCATGAATCCTTGTGACTTCAGTGTCAGTGAGCTGGTAGACGGTGATGAATGGCTCCGCTGGATCCTGCTCATCGTGGTCGTACGCGCTGGACTCTGAGTGAAGTGACTTGATGGCGGCATATGCATTGGCTGCCTCGCCAAGCCATTGAAGGTGACCTGGTCCTGTGTCAAAGATCGCGTAGCGCATGAATGCTCCTTGGTTGAGTTGTACCGAATGATAGGCCTCGCTGCAGGGAGATCGCGGCGCCTGCGGGCTCGTGACGCAGCCTGAGGGCATCGACAAGGGGAAGGGGCGGTCAAAAGGCTGGAGCCTTGCGGTCTCTAGACTGCCCTGTTCCGCACGCGCAGAAAATTTCCCCCTGTATGAATAAATCCGGGGGTGGAATTCAAAGAAATCAAAGAATTCAGAGGAGCCGCTTATGCCAAGAGGTGGCGCGCGGCCCGGGGCTGGCTTTTGCGACTTCTGGCGGAAGCCTCACGCCGTCTGAATACAGTTGATAGATGGTGCACCACATACTGTGATTTTATACAGCATCTCTATATCGTCGCTTGGTGCGAGTGCTCACATTTTTATGTGCGCGAACAAAAGGGCAAAAAAAAGCCTGCGCGATTGATCATCGTGCAGGCTATCTTTTTGCTAAAAAACCGGAACACATGCCGGAACAGTTCCCGGAACATCTTCAAAAGTTATAGCATTACGTCTGTGGTGCCCGGGGCCGGAATCGAACCGGCACGCCTTGCGGCGGGGGATTTTGAGTCCCCTGCGTCTACCAATTTCACCACCCGGGCTTCGCTTAGCGCAGACGCGAATTATGGCACAGTATTGGACATGAAAACTTATTCGACCATCGAACATGCTATCGGTCACACGCCGCTGGTGGCATTGCAACGCATCGGCGCGGATGCCAACCGCGAACGTGCAAACGTAGTGCTGGGCAAGCTCGAAGGCAACAACCCGGCTGGCTCCGTCAAGGACCGGCCTGCGCTGTCCATGATCCAGCGTGCTGAAGAGCGCGGTGAAATCAAGCCGGGCGATGCACTGATCGAGGCAACGTCGGGCAATACCGGCATTGCCTTGGCCATGGCTGCTGCCATCAAGGGCTACCGCATGATTCTGATCATGCCCGAGGATCTGTCCATCGAACGCGCCCAGACCATGAAGGCCTACGGTGCCGAACTGATTCTGACGCCCAAGAGCGGCGGCATGGAATATGCGCGCGATCTGGCCGACCAGATGGTGGCGCAGGGCAAGGGCGTGTTGCTGGACCAGTTTGCCAACCCCGACAACCCGCGAGCCCACTACGAAACCACAGGCCCGGAACTTTGGGAGCAGACCGGTGGCGAGATCACCCATTTTGTGAGCGCCATGGGCACCACCGGGACCATTACCGGCGTGGCCAAGTTCCTCAAGGAAAAGAACCCGAATATCAAGATCATCGGCGCTCAGCCTTCCGAGGGCTCGCGCATTCCTGGCATCCGCAAATGGCCCGAGGAATATCTGCCCAAGATCTATGACGCTTCGCTGGTCGACGAGCTGGTCTATGTGTCTCAGGATGATGCCGAAGACATGGCCCGCCGCATGGCGCGCGAAGAGGGCATCTTCGCAGGCATCTCGGCCGCCGGTGCATTGTGGGTGGCCCAGGAGATTGCCAAGCGCGAGCAGAACGCCACCATCGTGTTTGTGGTCTGCGACCGCGGTGATCGTTACCTCTCCACGGGCGTGTTCCCGGCATGAGCCATGTCTTTTGCGTGATAGCGCAAAGTGAATCAAAGCTCCAAATGACAGGTGGCGCTTACCAATCAAGCGCTGACTGCTATCAATATCAAGAATAGGACTTACGCAAACAAGAATGCAACAGCGGCCTGCCTTCTGAGACAGACGCCTCGCCTGAACCCGTTTTGCGTAAGTCCTGAAGAATACGGAGAGCCTCATGGCTTATGAAGTCCGCTTTTGTTCCAATTGCGCGACCGAGCTGCAATGGATTGTGGCCAGCGAGGACAGCGGCGAGGTACAGCGTCTGCGTTGCCCGAGTTGCGGGTTCACGCATTGGGGCAATCCCACGCCGGTGCTCGCGGCCGTAGTGGAAGGTGACGATGGGCGTGTGCTGCTGGCGCGAAATGCGCTGTGGCAGGAGGGCGTTTTCGGCCTGATCACAGGCTTTATGGAGGCCGGTGAATCGCCCGAAGCCGGAATCTGTCGCGAGGTGCTCGAAGAAACAGGGCTGCGCGTGAAAGCGCTGCGTCTGCTGTGCTGCTCGGAGTTTCTGCGCATGAATCAGGTGCTGATTGCCTACCATGTACGCGTGGAAGGCAGGCCCGAAGACGTGAGGCTTTCTCCGGAGCTGCTGGAGTATCGTTGGCAGACGGCGGAGGAGTCGCTGTGCTGGCCTGCGGGCACGGGCTACGCGCTGGCCGAGTGGATCAAGCAAAAAGGCTTTGAGCCGCGCTTTGGTGCCTTCCGTCCTGGTCAGAACCCCGAGCCTGATCCCGGCAAATGGCCTGTGCGACGCTGGGCTGAGGACCCGCGCTTTACGGTGGCCCCGGCTCTGGTTTGAGCAAAGACCGTGCTGGCACTGCCAGCGCCCGGTTTTTCTACAATCGGTGCAGACGAGGAATCCACCCCATGCACGTAGACCAAGAAGTTGACACCCGCGGCCTGAACTGTCCGCTGCCCATTCTCAAGGCCAAGAAAGCGCTGGCCGCCATGCAAAGCGGTCAGTTGCTCAAGGTCGTGGCCACGGATACCGGCTCCATCCGGGACTTCCAGGCCTTTGCCAAGCAGACCGGCAATGAACTGGTGGAGCAGCAGACGGTGGGTGATGAATTCATCCATATCCTGCGCCGACGTTGAAGACCGGTGCTTGAAGTGACAAGGCCTGCATTTGCAGGCCTTTGTCATCAGGGGCTTGGGGGATTGGCCTTAGAGGCTCAAGTTCTTGAGGTACTCGCGAAAGCTATCGCCCACATCGGGGTGCTGCAGCGCCAGTTCCACCGTAGCCTGCAGAAAGCCTTCCTTGCTGCCGCAGTCATAGCGTTTGCCAGCGTACTGGAAGGCGTAGACGGCCTCGTGCTGCATCAGGCGCTCAATGGCATCGGTCAGCTGTATCTCTCCGCCCACGCCCTGGGGCTGGTTGCGGATCTGGTCGAAGATGGCTGGGGTCAGCACATAGCGGCCGGCCACGCCCATGCGCGACGGAGCTTTTTCCGGAGCGGGCTTTTCCACGATCTCGTCGATACGCATCAGCGGTCCGCCCGCAGGCTCGCCCTTGACGATGCCGTAGCGCTTGGTGTGCTCAAGCGGCACTTCCTGCACGGCCAGCAGCGAGCGGCCCTGCTTCTGGAAGGCGGCCGTCATCTGTGCCATCACGCCGGGGCCGCCGTTCTCTCCTGTCATCAGGTCGTCGGCCAGGATGACGGCAAAGGGCTCGTTGCCCACCAAGGGCTCGGCGCACAGCACGGCATGGCCCAGACCCAGAGAGCGGGGCTGGCGCACGAACAGGCAGTTCATATCGGCCGGGCTGACGCTGCGCACCAAATCCAGCATGGCCTGTTTGCCGGCATTCTCGAGTTCATTCTCGAGTTCGTAGGAGGTGTCGAAATGGTCTTCGATGGCCCGCTTGCTGCGACCGGTGACAAAGACCATGTCGCGGATGCCGGCCTCATAAGCCTCTTCCACGGCGTACTGGATCAGTGGCTTGTCCACGACGGGCAGCATCTCTTTGGGCGATGCCTTGGTGGCGGGCAGAAAACGGGTGCCCAGACCTGCAACGGGGAACACGGCTTTGCGGACGCGGGTTTGATTGCTCATGTGCTTGTCTTTTCTGGATGGAAAAAAGGCGCAGTTGCCTGCGCCTTGTTTTATCAGGCAGTTTAGCGGTGTTTAACCGAGGCGAGCCAGTTGCTCGTTGATGCGTGTCAGCGTCGCGCCAAAGTCGGCCAGACGCTTGCGCTCCTGCTCCAGCACGGCGGCGGGCGCCTTGGCGCAGAAGGCTTCGTTGCCCAGCTTGCCATTGGCTTTCACGATTTCACCTTCCAGACGCTTGGCTTCCTTGCTCAGGCGGGCCTTTTCGGCTTCCACGTCGATCTCCACGAACAGCGCCAGACGGATATCGCCCATCACGTTCACGGGCGAGGCTTGAGCCGCGGCGGCCCAGGCAGCTTCGTCATCAAACACTTTGACTTCGCTGAGCTTGGCCAGGTTCTTGAGCACGTCGGCATTGGCGCGCAGGAAGGCCGAATCATCGGCATTGCCGGCCACGGCCAGCAGTGGCAGGCGCTGGGCGGGCGATACACCCATCTCGCCGCGCAGGGCACGGCAAGCGTCCACCATCTGCTTGATGCGGCCCACGTAGGCAATCGATGCTTCGTCGATCTTCTCGGGCTGGGCTTCGGGGTAGCGGGCCACGGCGATGGAGTCACCCTTGAGGCCGGCCACGGGCGCAACCTGCTGCCACAGTTCTTCCGTCACAAACGGAATGATGGGGTGGGCCAGACGCAGAATCGCTTCCAGCGTACGGATCAGCGTGCGACGGGTGGCGCGCTGCTGGGCTTCGTTGCCGGTCTGGATCTGCACCTTGGCGATTTCCAGATACCAGTCGCAGAACTCGTTCCAGACGAAGTCGTAAATCGTGTTGGCGACATTGTCCAGGCGGAATTCGGCAAAGCCCTTGGCCACTTCGGCCTCGACCTTCTGCAGTTGCGAGGCGATCCAGCGGTCGGGCTGGCTGAATTGCATATAGCCAGCGAATTCGCCGCCGGGCTGGCATTGTTCCTTGGTGTGAGGAGCCAGGCCGCAGTCATGGCCTTCGCAGTTCATCAGCACAAAGCGCGAAGCATTCCAGAGCTTGTTGCAGAAGTTGCGATAGCCCTCGCAGCGCTTGCTGTCGAAGTTGATGCTGCGGCCCAGTGACGCCAGGGCAGCAAAGGTGAAGCGCAGCGCATCGGCGCCGTAGGCTGGAATACCTTCGGGGAATTCCTTTTGCGTGTTCTTGCGCACCTGGGGCGCGGTCTCGGGCTTGCGCAGGCCGGTGGTGCGCTTTTCCAGCAGCGGCTCCAGCGAGATGCCGTCGATCAGGTCGACCGGGTCCAGCACATTGCCTTCAGACTTGCTCATCTTCTTGCCCTGTGCATCGCGCACCAGGCCGTGGATGTAGACATGCTTGAACGGCACGCGGCCGGTGAAGTGCGTGCTCATCATGATCATGCGAGCGACCCAGAAGAAGATGATGTCGTAACCCGTCACCAGCACCGAGGAGGGCAGGTAGAGGTTGTAGTCATCGTCGGCCGCATTGCCCTGCTCGGGCCAGCCCATGGTGCTGAACGGAACCATGGCAGAGGAGTACCAGGTGTCCAGCACGTCGGCATCGCGGATTAGCTTCTTGCCGGGGGCCTGCGCCTGGGCTTCTGCTTCGTTCTTGGCAACATAGATATTGCCTTCTTCGTCATACCAGGCTGGAATCTGGTGGCCCCACCACAGCTGGCGCGAGATGCACCAGTCCTGGATGTTGTTCATCCACTGGTTGTAGGTATTGACCCAGTTCTCGGGCACGAACTGGACTTCGCCGGAAGCGACGGCGTCGATGGCCTTCTGGGCGATGGACTTGCCGCTCGGGTCCTGGTCGCTGACCTTGCTCATGGCAATGAACCATTGGTCGGTCAGCATGGGCTCGATCACCTGGCCGGTACGGTCGCAGATCGGCACCATCAGCTTGTGCTTCTTGATCTCGACCATCAGGCCCAGCTCTTCCAGGTCGGCCACGATGGCCTTGCGGGCCACAAAGCGGTCCATGCCGCGGTATTTCTCGGGCGCCTCGTCATTGATCTTGGCGGTCAGCGTCAGCACGCAGATCATGGGCAGCTTGTGGCGCTGGCCCACCTGATAGTCGTTCTGGTCGTGGGCAGGCGTGACCTTGACCACGCCGGTGCCGAACTCTCGGTCCACGTATTCGTCGGCAATGATGGGGATCTGGCGGCCCACCAGGGGCAGGGTCACGGTCTGGCCGATCAGGTGCTTGTAACGCTCGTCTTCGGGGTGGACCATCACGGCCACGTCGCCCAGCATGGTTTCAGGGCGGGTGGTGGCGACGACCAGATTGCCTGCGCCGCTGGTCAGCGGGTAGGCAATGTGCCAGAGCGAGCCGTCTTTTTCCTGGTTTTCCACTTCCAGGTCGGACACGGCCGACTGCAGCACCGGGTCCCAGTTCACCAGGCGCTTGCCGCGGTAGATCAGGCCTTGCTGGTACAGCTTCACAAAGGTCTCGGTCACCACCTTGGACAGCTTGTCGTCCATGGTGAAGTACTCACGGCTCCAGTCCACGGTGTCGCCCATGCGGCGCATCTGGGTGGTGATGGTGTTGCCGGACTTTTCCTTCCACTCCCAGACCTTCTTGGTGAATTCGTTACGGCCCAGGTCATAACGGCTCACGCCCTGGGTCTGCAGCTGGCGTTCCACCACAATCTGGGTGGCGATGCCGGCGTGGTCGGTGCCGGGAATCCAGGCCGTGTTGTAGCCCTTCATGCGGTGGTAGCGCGTCAGCGAGTCCATGATGGTCTGGTTGAACGCGTGGCCCATGTGCAGCGTGCCGGTCACATTGGGAGGCGGAAGCTGGATGGAGAACGAGGGCTGGGCTGCATCGGGCTTGCCCGTGCCGCGCACGCCGGCGTGACCGTAGCCGCGCTTTTCCCACTCGGGGCCCCAGTGGGCCTCGATGGCGGCGGGTTCGAAGGATTTGGACAGGCTCTCCAGGCCGGGTTGTGCAGGGGTGTCGCTCATAGTTTGCTTGTCAAGGAAAACGGCATCCCTGGGGATGCGGTCGATAGTTCGAGACGGATTGACCGATTCTAGCGATCTGGTACATGTGAGCGGCGCAGGTGGGTACTGGCTTTAGCAGGGCCGCGGAGACCTGGCGGGTAAACTGCATCCATAGCCCTGGCTTGCCACCCCGTGGCCCAGATGCACGAGGATGGCCTGAGCCGTCCCGGCGCAGATAGCGACCGGCCCGGAGGTTTCCGCAGCCCGGCCGCGCAACGAGAGGATTACCCATGAGCACATTTCCCTCCTGTCCCCAATGCCGTTCCGAGTTCACCTATGAGGATGGAGGCCTGTTAGTCTGCCCCGAATGTGCCCATGAGTGGTCCGCCGAGGCCCAGGCAGCGGGCGAGCCGGAGTCCAGGGTCTACCGCGACAGCGTAGGCAATGTGCTGCAGGATGGCGATAGCGTCACCGTCATCAAGGATCTGAAGCTCAAGGGCTCGGCAGGTGTGGTCAAGGTGGGCACCAAGGTGAAGAACATCCGCCTGGTCGATGGGGATCACGATATCGACTGCAAGATCGATGGCTTTGGCGCCATGAGCCTGAAGACGGAGTTCGTGAAAAAGGCCTGAGTCGGCGTCTGACCGGCCCAAAGCGCAAAAGGCATCCCTGGGGATGCCTTTTTTATTGCCGCACTTCGATTTTCATTTGAACGGACAGCCGTCTAGGGCACCCGGAGCGCTGTTCTTAAACCGTGCCGGGAGGCACAAACTCAGGGCGGTCGTTGCTTTGCGGCTTGAGCAGAGCGCCGGATTTGCCTTCTGCACGTTCCTTGCGCCACTGCTCCTTGCGTGCCGTCCACTCGTCCAGGCGTGCATGGGCGGTCTTGCTTTCCTTGAGCATCTGCAGTTCGTCGGCCAACTGGGCCGTCAGCTCCAGGCGGATGCCGTTGGGGTCGAAGAAATAGATGCTCTTGAAGATGTGGTGGTCTGTCACACCCAGTACTTCCACGCCGCAGGCCTGCAGACGGGCCTTGGTGTTCTCCAGTTCCTGCACGGAGTCCACGCGGAAGGAGATGTGATTGATCCAGATGGGCGTGTTGGGGGAGGGCAGGGCTGCTTCGTCGTCGCCAATGTCGAAGAAGGCGATGAAGGAGCCGTCCTTGAGGCGGAAGAAGAAATGGGTGTAGGGGCAGTACTCGCCGGTGGAGGGGACGTAGTCGCTCTGGATGATGTGATAGAGCGGCAGGCCCAGGATGTCCTCGTAGAAGTGACGGGTCTCTTCCGCATCCTTGGCCTTGTAGGCGTAGTGGTGCAGCTGCTGCACGGAGGCAGGTGCGGGCAGCTGGCTCATGTCCGCGCGCCGGGGCTGGGAGTAAACCGGAGTAGGGGCGGCTTGGCTCATGCGATGTCTCCTTCGATTGTGTGAGTGAGATTATTCTACTATTCGTAATCGATTAACCTAAAGTAAATTTTTCATTGGGGGAATTGGCGGGGTGCAGATGCAAAAAAGCCCGGACCGTTTGCACGGGCCAGGCCAAAGAGAGAGCCCGCAAAGGGCTTCACTCGAGAGTCTTTGCGGACAAATTACTGCTTCACGGCTTCGATCTGCAGGACCAGACGCACTTCCTTGGGGAAGCCGTAGGGGATGCCGTAGTTCACGCCCCACTGGGTGCGGTCGATGGTGGCCTCGAAGTCGCCGCCGCAGACTTCACGCTTTTGCAGCATGGGGCTTTCGTAGCAGGTGAACTTGTTGGCTTTGACGGTGATGGGAGCGGTCTTGCCCAGCAGGGTCAGCTGGCCGGTCACTTCCTTGAGCTTGTCGCCGTCAAACACAAACTTGTCGGAGACGAACTTGGCTTCGGGGAATTTCTCCACGTTGAAGATGTCGGCGCTTTGCAGGTGCTTGTTGAAGGCGGGAGTGCCGGAGTTCACCGAAGTCATGTCCAGGGTCACTTCCACCTTGCCGGTCTTGGCTGCCTTGTCGAACTGCACGGTGCCGCTTTTCTTGTCGAAGCGGGCACGGTTGGTGGAAGCACCAAAGTGATCGATCTCGAAAGTCGCGAACGTGTGTGTGGGGTCGATGGCGTAAGTGGCTGGTGCCGCCTGGGCAGCGGTGGCAAACAGGGACGCAGCGGCCAGGGCGAACAGAGTGGAACGCATGGTGAATACTCCTTCAGGGATTGGAACTATCAAAACATGAGCTATCAGCGCTTGACCATCAAGGGCTGGAGCCGAAAAACGCTTAAAGCTTGCCGACGCCGGTCAGAGCCAGCTTGAATTGCACATTGACTTCGTCGGCCACCATGGAGGTGTCCTTCCAGTCGCCGTCGCCGATCTTGAAGTTCAGGCGCTTGAGTGCCAGCGTGCCGGCGGCCGTGGTGGTGGCACCGGACTGGGTCAGCGTCACGGGCAGGCTTACCTTCTGTGCATTGCCCTTGATGGTCAGAGTGCCGTCCACCTGGAACTTGCCGCCGCCCAGAGCCTTGACGGCGCTGGAGTCGAATGTGGCCTGAGGGAACTTGGCAACGTTGAACCAGTCTGCCTTGGGCAGTTCGGCATCGGTTTCCTTGGCGCCCATGGTGGCGCTGCCGGTATCGACCGTGAAATGGATCTTGCTGCTCTCGGGCTTGGCGGCGTCGAAGGCGATCTGGGCGTCGAACTTCTTGAAGTGGCCCTTGAGCGGCACGCCCATCTGCTTGGCTTCAAAGTTGACGGCGCTTTGTGCTGGCACCAGGGCTTGAGCCGCCTGGGCGGCAGTGCCCATGAAGGCGGTGGCGATCAGTGCGGAGGAAAAAAGGATTTTCATCAAAAAACTCCTTGTGATGAACGTACAAAAAACTTAAAAACCGGTACGGCTTGAAGGAGCGAGACAGCAAGCGCCGCAGCGCAGCAAAGCTGTCGTCCCCCTGGGAGAGGCGGCGGGGCCGCCCCGGCAAAGCCGCCCAGGGGGCTACTAGCCTGGAATCATGCGTGACAGCAGTCCGTCGCGGTCAATGATCTGATGCTTGATGACGGCGGCGATATGCATCACCACCAGGGCGGCCAGCGCGTAGGCCAGATAGCCATGCCAGGGCTTGAGCGCTTCGGCCAGCTCGGGGCTCTTGCTCACCAGGTCGGGCAGAGGCAGCTGACCGAAAAGCACGATGGGAAAGCCTGCGGCCGAGCTGTACATCCATCCAACCAGCGGGATGGCAAAGAACAGCGCATACATCAGGTGGTGCACACCATGGTGGGCCATGCGCTGCCAGCCGGGCATGGTGCGGGTGACGGCTTCGGGCAGTTCCGGTGGCCGGTGGGTGACGCGCCAGACCAGGCGCAGCACGGACAGGATCAGAATCGTCATGCCCGCCCATTTGTGCCAGTTGAAGTACTTGAGGCGTGTGGGCGAGAAAGGCAGGCCTGTCATATAGAGACCAAAGGCAAAGATGCCGATCAGCGCCAGGGCCAGAACCCAGTGCAGGGCGATGGCGGTACCGGTGTAGCGGGAGCTTGAGTTCATGGAAACTGCAATCAGAAAGTGCGGGTTGCGGGCGCTGGGGGCCTGCTGAAATTGATATGCAGTGTATGAAGCGACGAATGCAAAAAGGTTCAGCAGGATTGAGGTCTCAATTCAAAAAAGCTGAATGACCAAAGCCCGGACCACAGTCAGCAGCAGGGCCGCGGACTTCTTCAGCACCGAGCGGAATATGGATATGCCGCTTTACGCAACAAGCACCAATGTCGGGAATCGGTGTTGATGGGGATCAATTTTCCGAGTAATTAACTTGTGATTTGAATACTCAGACTGGCTTTGCAGCCGCTGTTTCTATACTCCGCGCCTCTTAGTCTTTTCAAAGACCAAAGCGTGGCGGACGGCCAAGGCTGGCGATATGTGGGCAGTAATGCCGACAACAACTGCAGCCGTTATCACCTGCTTTTTGACTCTTGGGCGTCTACAACGTCCTGGAATACATAGTCATCTAGCGATGTGCCCACGCCAGTCCTTGCTGTTGCTGTGCGCATTGCAGCAAGGAGTTGGAACCGTGTCCAAACTGGACTTGAATCGGCGCAGTTTTCTGAAGGCTGCCGCCGCCATGGGCGTGATTGCGAGTGTGCGCCCGGTCAAAGACGCGCTTGCGGAATTGATAACGCCCGCCAGCGGTCAGGAGACCCACTGGATCAATGGCAACACCCTCAACTACCGCCGCGACGGCCTGGCCAAGGTCACCGGGCAGAAGGTCTTTGCCATCGACCTGCGCGCCAGGGACATGCAGGGCTGGCCCGCGCAGCAGTCGCATGCGCTGACCATCCATATCCCGCGCGCCGACCGCATCTATGAAGGCCTGGATCTATCGGTGCTGGGCAGCGACTACCAGCCCGATGTGCTGATCGACGCCGAGTCCATCGCTGCCGACGGCGTGGGAATGCCCGAGCCGGGCTTCTACGGCGAGTTCTTCGTCAAGAAGGGGCAGGTCTCGCCCATGCTGGGGCACCCGGTGGCCGTGGCCATCTGGCACGACTACGAGAAGTTCCGCGTGGCCAACCAGCGCCTGCGTTTCAATGACGCGATCTTCCGCTTCGGTGCCGAGGCTGCCCAGCCACCGCGCGCGCCTTATGTGGCTGCGCGCTATGTGCGAGTGCAGGGCGAGGACGGCTATGGCGAGGACAGGTTCTCGCCCATGAAGAACACCGTCATCTGGCCGCAGCTCGATGAAAAAGGCGTGCACTGGCCCGACAGCAGCCACCCTGCCTTCGGGGCGCTGATGGGCGAGTCGGCCCGCATCCAGGCCGAGATGAAGCAGCCCAAGGACGGCTTGCGCGCGTTTGCACGCAAGTACTACAGCCAGTCCATCGAGCATGTGGCCATGGAAATGGAAAACGGCCTGGCCTGGTACGAACGTGACAGCGGTGCGCTGCACATGGTCGCCGCGAGTCAGGCGCCCTACGGCACGGCCGAGCATGTGATGCACATGCTCAAGGACAGCAAGCTGTCGCTGAACCAGCTCGACTACATCAGCTCCTACACCGTGGGCTACGGCCAGAAGGAGCATCATCCCTTCCCGTTCTACGTGGCCCTGGCCTCGCTGTACGCACAAGGCCGCCCGGTGCGGCTGGCGCTGGATCGCTGGAAGCATTTCCAGTTCGCACTCAAGCGCCATCCCTTCGATGTGGAGACCGCGATCTCGGTGGACAAGGACGGCAAGTTCCACGCACTGACCTGCCATATGGTGGGCGACGGCGGCGGCGTGACCAACTTCAGTCCCTCGGTGGGCACGGTGGCGGTGACGGCGGCGCAATCCATTTACTACTTCCCCGAGAGCGACCTGTCGACCGAGGTGTACCCCTCCATCGGCGTCACGGCCGGCTCCATGCGCGGCTACGGCACGGTGCAGTCCATGGCCTATACCGAGATGCTGGTCGACGAGATCGCCCAGGAGATCGGCCTGGATGCCATCGAGCTGCGCCGACGCAATGTGCTCAAGAGCAGCATGAAGAACACCCAGGGTGCCTCGCCCTCGGGGCATCTGCGCATTGGCGAGATCCTCGACATGGCTGCCAAGGATGCGATGTGGACCGAGCGCGCCAAGCGCAAGGCCGACTTCGAGGCTGCCAACCCCGGCCTGCGCTACGGCATAGGCTTCGGTGCGGTGCAAAAGGACTTCGGCACGGGGGCGGAAGCCTCGATCGCGCAGCTGGAGATCACGCCCGAGGGCCGCATCAAGATGCGCCACATCGCCACCGAGATCGGTACCGGCAGCACCACGGCGCAGCTGGTGGCGGTCGAGCCCTTCCTGGGCCGCCCGGCCGACGATGTGGACTTCGCGGTGAACCACTGGGACAACCTGCCGCTGCATACCAAGGACGAGCCTTACACCACACCTCAGGCCAAAGAGGACGAACTGGCGCGGGACCCGACCTGGACCCCGCGTCTGGTGTCGCCGGTATCGGCCTCGAACTCGGCCTACTACTTCCGTCATGCCACGCAGCAGGCGGCGCAGCTGCTGCTCAAGCTCTGCCTGTGGCCTGCGGCCCAGTCGATCTGGTCCGGCAAGGAAGGTGGTGGTCAGCTGCTGCCGAGCACCGTCACCGAAGACATGCTGGAGTGGCGTGATCGCATGCTCGTGGCCGAGGGCCTGGAGCCGCTGAGCCTGGAGCGCCTGGCCGCTCGCGCACACGAGCTGGGCATGGTGACCGGTGTCTGTGTGCATGCCTTCAACCGCTGGGCCTGGGCTAAGGCCGACTTCACGGTCGAAGGCAGAAAGTTCCAGGCCATGATCGACGCCCTGTCCGTGCAGTATGGCAAGGGTGCCGGCGAGGCCAAGAAGGCTGCGATGAAATCCGGCGGCTATGCCTTCATCGCACGCGACAAGGTTTATTACCCGCCGGTGCAGCGCACCAATGCGGGCACGGTGTACTACGCGCCCTGCGCCACCATGGTGGAGTTGTCCGTGTCCCCGGGCACGGGCAAGGTGAACATTCTCTCGCACAAGACCTGGCTGGAATGCGGCACGCAGATCGTGCCCGAGTTGGTCTCCGGCCAGATCCAGGGCGGCGTGGCCATGGGCATTGGCCATGCGCTGTACGAAGACCTGCCGCTCCATGAGGGCGGCCCCGGCAACGGCCAGTGGAACCTGAACCGCTACCACGTGCCGCGCGCCAGCGAAGTGGCCGTATGGACGGCCGAGGGCGTGGTGCTGCCGCCGCTGTCGCGCACCGATCCGCCCAAGGGCATGGCCGAGGTGGTGATGATTCCGGTGGTCGCTGCCTGCGTCAACGCCATCGCCCATGCCACGGGTAAGCGCTTTCATGCCACCCCCGTGACCCCCGACAAAATCAAAGAGGCACTGTGATGCAGGACCGTATTCAATTTTCCGCCACCATCAATCGCAAACAGGTAGGCCCCGTAGACGTTCCCAAGGACTTGATGATGATCGAGTTCCTGCAGGAATACGCGGGCATGAACGGCACACGTCTGGGTTGCGGCCAGGGCGTGTGCCGCGCCTGCACCATCATCGTCGACGACCCGGAAAAAGGCTCGATCACCGTGCCCGCCTGCGTGACTGGCGTGACCTGGCTCAACGGCAAGACCATTCGTACCGTGGAGGGCATTGCCTCGGTGGACGACAAGGGGGTGGTCCATCCTTCGCCGGTGCAGAAGGCTTTTCTCGAGCACTACTCTTTTCAGTGCGGCTACTGCACGCCCGGCTTTGTGAACTCGGCCACCGTGCTGGTGGAAAAACTCCAGAAGCACCCCGTGCCCGCCGATGAGGTGGAAAAAGCCATCGAGGAGCAGCTGGAGCCCCATATCTGCCGCTGTACCGGCTATGTGCGCTACTACAACGCCGTGCGCGACGTGATCCTGAAGACGCCGGGCCTGACCACAGGCAAGCGCAGCAAGGAGGTCGTGAACAATGGCTAAGACCTGGATCAAGGGCCTGGGCGCAGCCGCCATTCTGGGCGTGCTCGTGGCCGGAGGCATGTACCTGTACGGCAGCGCAAGCGGTGACGTCCCGCCGGCCACGGTGGACTTTGCCAAGCTGGGCCCGCAGGAGTTCGATGCGCTGTACAAGCGCGGCGAGCAGGTGTTTCGCGGTGGTGACTGCGCGGCCTGCCACAGCTCTCCGACCACGGGGGCGGAACTGGCGGGCGGTGTACCCATGGTCACTCCCATGGGAACGCTTTACGGTACCAATATCTCTCCTTCCAAGGAGCACGGCATCGGAGGCTGGACGGCCGACGATCTGTACCGGGCAGTGGCTGCTGGCATGGCACCAGGGCGCAAGAACCTGTATCCGGCCATGCCGTATGCCAGCTACCACCAGATCACGCGTGCCGATGTCGATGCGCTCTGGGTGTGGCTGATGAAGCAGCCGGCCGTGGAGGTCGCCAACAAGCCCGGCGAGATGAGCTTCCCGTTCAACATCCGTCCTGCCGTGGCCATGTGGAATGCGCTCAATCGCCCCGCAGCCAAGGAGTTCGACATGTCGGTGGACGAACTGGTGCGCGGCAAGTATCTGGTGGATGTGCTGGGCCACTGTGCCGAATGCCACAGCCCGCGCACCAGGGCCACCTTCGCCATGGATGGCTCGCGCTATCTCGAGGGCAACACCATCGAGGGTTCGTACGCTCCGGCGCTGACCCCTGATGCCCTGAGCGAGCGTGGCTGGACCAAGGACGATCTGGTCAGATTCTTCCGCACCGGCCTGTCGCCGCAAGGGGTGATGACTTTCCGCATGTCATCGGTGCTCGAACATTCCACCTCGCGCATGGCGGAGGCCGATGTGCGCGCCATGGCCGCCTATCTGACCCAGAACCGCGAGATGCCGGGGCCCAAGGTCAAGGCTGCCGAGGGGCAGATCAGCGTCAAGGGTGAGAACCTGTACCTGGGCCTGTGCGCGGGCTGCCACGGTGCGCAGGGCCAGGGCCAGCCGCATTCATCGGTGCCCATGAGCACCAACACCACGGCCATGTTCCCCACGCCCATCAACCTGATTCGCGTGATCCGCGAGGGCGTGCACGAGCGTGATCTGGCTCATGGCGAGCGCATGCAGACCATGCCGGGCTATGCCGACAAGCTCAGCAACGAGGAGATGGCCGACCTGGTCAACTACATGCGTCAGACCTGGGGCGGTCGCCCTGGCGACGTGACCGCAGCGCAGGTGGCTGAGCATGTGAAGACCATAGAGCACAGCAAGTAACTCCGGACTGGCTTGAGGCCACGGTCGCTCGCGATTTGCCGCGGCGGCTGTGGCCTTTTGCTTTGCACCAGGGGGCTGCGGGGTCGTTGGCCGCACAGCGTCCGTGCGACGCCGTGCTCCTTGCGAGGCAGCGCCTATTCGTCCTGCGCCGGATTGTCCGGCAGTACCACCATGGCCTGGGCTGCGAGCTTCCAGGCGATGGCCGAAGCCTCCATATCGCCACGGTGCTCGGCCATCAGCGCCAGGCGCTGCCAGGCGCGGGTGCGCAACTGGGGATCTTGCAGCAGCGGTGCGGCGCGGGTCAGCAACTGCTGGGCCTTGCCCCACAGCTCGCGCTGCACGCAGGCCATGCCGGCCAGGTATTGCAGGCGCGGCTCGCGCGGGTTGGCATTGGCCGCAGCCTCCATGCGCGCCAGCCAGGCGCCATCCAGCTTGCCCAGGCTCGATTGCAGCACCTCCACCAGCTTGGGCAGATGCGTTTCCGTGCGCGGGCCGGGCTGGGTCAGCAGATGTTCCCAAACCGGCAGCAGCCAGGTGCGCGCCTGCTGGGCTTCGCCGCCCAGTTCGATCAGGCGCTCGGTGGCCGGAATGGCCACTTCGGGCATGGCGCGCTCGTCCTCGTCCAGCGACAGCCAGAACTGCTGCAGCGACGAGGTGTCGCGCGCATCGCGGATGCTGGCCAGCAGCAGGCCGCGCACCACGCTGGCCGAGGCTGCGGGAGAGAAGGCGCGGTGCTTGGCCAGCAGACGGGCGGTGTCCAGCGCCACCTGCGTGTTGCCGGACAGGCGTGCGGCCTTGAGCTTGATGCGCAGGGCAATCGTGCGGCGGCCCGCACCCAGTGGCAGCTCGCCCAGGCGCCGAATCGATTCGGCGGCATCGCGGTCGTCCAGTGCCCAGCGGGCGGCGCGCATCTGGGCGCCTTCGCGAATTTCCGAGTCCTGGGTGTTGCCGGGCACTGGCAGCACGTCCAGAGCCTGCTGCCAGTGCTGGTCGCGCAGGGCGGCATCCTGCAAGGCATGGGATGCATCGGCGGCGATCAGATGGGCGGTGGCGTTGAGGCGCTCGCCATAAGGCAGGCCGGCTTTGGCGTCGCGCAGCGATTGTTCGGTGGACAGGGCCGCGAGCGCGGACTTGCGGGCGCGCAGGAAGCGGCCGGCTTGCAGATGCGAGAGCGCTTCGAGCAGGCTCTGGTTCATGCCGCGCTCTTTTTGCTGCATGCGCCAGCGGCGTGCCTGGTGCGGCATTTGCAGCAGCACCGCCAGAGCGCGCAGCGCGGCATAGAGCAGCACGAACGCGAGAAAGAGCAGAACCAGGGCCAGGTTCAGCGACATGTCCACCCGGTAAGGCGACCAGAACCAGGTGACCGAGCTTTGGTTATTGCCGGCAAACAAGGCCATGGCCACGGCCACGGCAAACAGACCCATCAACCACAAGGCGGCGCGCATCTCTGTGTCCTCCCCGATCAGCGGCCGGCTGCCGCCGTGGCCAGTGCATTCAGCGTGTCTTCAAGCTGTACGCGTCCGCCCGAATGCAGATTGGCCTGAATCTGCTGCAGCTGTGCCTGGGCGATCTGGGTACGCCGCGAGCGTGCGTCGAAGTATTTGTTGAGCAGGGCGCCTGCCGCGCTCAGGTCGGCACGGGCCGACTCCCATTGGCGTGACAGCAGGGCCAGACGGGCATTGAGCAGTTGCAGCTTGAGGTTTTCGCGCAGGAAATAGCCCTGCTCGGGAGCCAGCAGGGCCACCTCGGGGTGATCGATGCGGCGCACGCGCACCAGGTCGGCCGCGCCGTCCCTGAAGGAGTCCCAGACCCGCTGACCCTGGCCTTGCCACCAGATCCACTGCGTGGGCGAGAGATTGGCGTCCTCGGGCGTGTCATGGGCGGCCGCCGTCTTGCGGGGCTGGGCATCGCGCGCGCGTGGGCGACCCACATCGTTGATCAGGGCCAGGTCGTCCACCTGACGGATCAGGTCTTCGATACGGCTGAGCACTCCCGTGGTGTCCGTCACGCTCATGCGCGAGAGCTTGTCCAGATCCAGGTCGATGGCGCGCACCACCGGGGCCAGACGTGGCTGGGCCGTGCTTTCCACACGCTTTCTCGCCGATTTGAGGCTGGCGACCAGCGGCTGCAGGCTGCCCGAGAGCTCGGCCTGCTGCTGGGCCATGCGTACCGAGGAGTCGATATCGGCCACCAGGTTTTCATCGCGCGAGCGCGACATGCTCTGCATCAGCTCTTCAAGCTGGTTGCGCTGCAGGCTGATTTCGGCCACACGCGCCTCCATTACGGAAACGCGTGCAGCACTGTCGCGGGCGAGATCCTGAGCGTCCTTGGCCAAGGTGCGTGCCTCCACCGACTGAGCGCCCGATTGCGCCGACTGACGCGCCAATTGCTCCTGCATATTGCCCACGCGCTGCCACAGCATGCCGCAGGCAACCAGGGCTGCGGCAGCCACCGTGCCCAGCGTCAGCACCAGAGCCACGGGCGCGCCCCGCCCGGTCTGAACGGGGGCGGGATGGTCCTGGCTGGGTGGTGGGGCTATGGGTTGCTTGTCGGAGGTGGGGATGGCATCGGAGCTCATAGAGCCGATTCTATAGACGCCACCACATCATCCAGACTTGGGCGACTGTGCAAAACCCGACCGAAACCTGCTGAAAGTGCTTTGCTGGCAATGCGTTCATGGGTGGTGAGCGCTAACCCCAGGTTCCATTTTTGTTGGGGCAGAAGCTGTTGCAGGTTGGCAACAGCTTCCGAGCTGCTGAACAGCCACAGGCTGCCGTCGCTGGCGGCCTGCCGCGCGACATCCAGCTGCTGCGCCGTCCAGCTGGGAAGCTGGCGCTCATACACGGCCAGCAGCTCCACCTCGGCACCGGCTTCACGCAGCCGGGCTGCGAGCCAGTCACGGCCCGCACCTTGGGTGGATGGTGCAGGCTTGCCAGCATTGCCGGTGGCAGGGCTGGCGCCGCGCACGATCAGCACGCGGTCGCCCGCTCGAATCTGGTCATGGACGTTCTGCCACAGCGCTTCGGACTCGAACTGGGCGGCATCGGGGCTGGGGCCGTCGATCTGGTGGGAGTTCAACCCGAGCTCCAGCAAGGCACGCTCCGTACCCGGGCCCGGAGTCCATGCTCTGGTATCAGGAGCTAGAAGCGGTTTCCCAGTAAGCGTTTGAGGCGTGTTTGGCGTAAAGAAATACTTCGCTGCATTGCCGCTGACAAACATCACGGCCCGGTAGTGCCCGGGCTTGAGCGCCAGCTGGCGTGCGCTCAGCAGAGCCTGATGGGCAGCCGGGTCCGTGCAGCCAGCGATGGCCAGCAGCGGCAAGGCCTCGGCTTGCAGGCCGCGGGCACGAAACGCGTCGACCCAGGGTTTCGCATCATGCAAAGGGCGGGTGACCAGAACACGGCGCATGGGCAGGCGTGGCTCAGTCCTGCTTGGGCGCCGCAGGCACGGCACCCGCCGCTTGCAGCTGCGCAGCCAGTTGTTCGCCCAGGGCGTTGGCGCTGGCAAAGTCCGTCACGCTGGCGCTGGCCTGCACGCGCACCAGGCCCTTGTCGCCTTCCATGTCGCCCCAGGCCGCATCCATGTGCAGGGTGTCGCCTTCAAAGCGGCCATAGGCCGCCAGTGGCATGGAGCAGCTGCCGCCCATGCAGCGGCTGACGGCGCGCTCTGCGGTCACGGTCAGCCAGGTGGGCATATGGGCCAGCGGGGCCAGGGCGTCGATGATGTCCTGGCGGTCTGCGCGCACCTCGATGCCCAATGCACCCTGGCCTGCGGCGGGAAGCATCTGGGCCGGATCGAACCTGGCGCGGATGCGCTCGCTCATCTCCAGGCGCATCAGGCCGGCGGCGGCGAGCACGATGGCGTCGTACTGACCTTCGTCGAGCTTGCGCAGGCGGGTGTTGACATTGCCGCGCAAGGCCTCGATCTTGAGGTCGGGGCGCAGCGCCTGCAGCAGGGCCTGGCGACGCAGGCTGGAGGTGCCGACAACAGCACCCTGGGGCAGCTCGTCCAGCGATGCATAGCGGTTGGAGACAAAGGCGTCGCGCGGGTCTTCGCGCGTCATCACGCAGGCCAGCACAAAGCCTTCGGGCAGCTCCATGGGCACATCCTTCAAGGAGTGCACGGCCAGATCGGCGCGGCCTTCCTCGAGAGCCACTTCCAGCTCCTTGACGAACAGGCCCTTGCCGCCCACCTTGGACAGGGCACGGTCCAGAATCTGGTCGCCCTTGGTCGTCATCCCCAGCAGATCCACGCTGTGGCCTCGGCCGCGCAAGATCGCCTGCACATGCTCG
This sequence comes from Comamonas sp. C24C, assembly GCF_053345995.1. Classification (NCBI taxonomy): domain Bacteria; kingdom Pseudomonadati; phylum Pseudomonadota; class Betaproteobacteria; order Burkholderiales; family Comamonadaceae; genus Comamonas; species Comamonas sp. C24C. The sequence continues at coordinate 30,266 of NZ_JBKFBC010000003.1, forward strand.
GCCTGCCACATGGCCAGCTGGCTCTCGCGTGTGGCAATGACGATGGATGTGGGTGAGGATGCAGAAAATTTCATGACGGCGCGGTCTCGAACGGGTAACAGGGAATGCTAGCATGGCGAGTTGCCTTACACCGTGCCCAAGGAGAATAGTTCATGCCTTCCGCCCGCCCCAAGAGCGCCGCACATGCAGACAAACATGGCGAAAAACCGGCACGCAAGACCGACAAGGATTTGCCGTTGATCGAGGACATACGGCTGCTGGGGCGCATTCTGGGCGATGTGATTCGCGAGCAGGAAGGTGGGCCGGCCTACGAGCTGGTCGAGCAGGTACGCCAGCTTTCGGTGGCCTTTCGGCGCGATGCCGACGAAGCGGCCGACAAGGCACTCAAGAAGCTGCTCAAGGGACTGTCCAGCGACCAGACGGTGAGCGTGATTCGCGCCTTCACCTATTTCTCGCACCTGGCCAATCTGGCTGAAGACCGCCACCACATCCGCCGCCGCGCCGTGCACGAGCGCGCCGGCAACACACAGGAAGGCAGCATCGAGGTGGCACTGGCGCGCCTGCGCTGGGCGGGCATCTCGCCCGCCACGGTGGTCGACACGCTGGCCAAGAGCTTCATCTCGCCCGTGCTGACGGCCCACCCCACCGAGGTGCAGCGCCAGAGCATTCTGACGGCCGAGCGCCGCATTGCCCAGTTGCTGGCCGAGCGCGACGATATCCTGATGCGCGCCCAGCTCTACAACAGTGCCAAGGATGCGCTCACCCCGCGCGAGCTGACGCGGGTGGAAGCGCAGTTGCGTGCCTGCGTGGCCCAGCTCTGGCAGACGCGGCTGCTGCGCCATTCCAAGCTCACGGTGGCCGACGAGATCGAGAACGCCCTGTCCTACTACGAGGCGACGTTCCTGCAGGAGATCCCCAAGATCTACGAGCAGCTGGAACAGGAGCTGGGCGAGAAGCTGCCCGAACAGAGCTTTTTGCGCATGGGCCAATGGATAGGCGGCGATCGCGACGGCAATCCCTTTGTGACGGCCGAGAGTCTGGAGTTGGCTCTGACGCGTCAGGCCGACGTGGCGCTGCGCCACTATCTGCGCGAGGTGCACTACCTGGGCGGCGAGCTGTCGCTGTCGGCCAATCTGGTCGACATCACGCCCGAGATGCAGGCGCTGGCCGATGCCTCGCCCGACCACAATGTGCACCGTAGCGACGAGCCTTATCGCCGGGCGCTGACGGGCATCTATGCGCGTCTGGCCGCGACGCTCAAGCAGCTGACGGGCGGCGAGGCGGCACGCCATGCCGTGGCGCCCCAGAATGCCTATGCATCGGCCGACGCGTTTCTGGCCGATCTGCAGATCATCGACGACTCGCTGTCGCGCTATCACGGCGATGCCCTGGCGCCGCAGCGCCTGCGCCCGCTGATGCGCGCGGTGCGGGTCTTCGGCTTCTATCTGTCCACGGTGGACCTGCGCCAGAGCTCGGACAAGCATGAGGAAGTGGTGCGCGAGCTGCTCTCGGTCGCCAAGGTCGAGCTCGATTACAGCCTGCTCGAAGAAGACGCCAAATGCGCGCTGCTGGTGCGCCTGCTCGAAGACGCACGCCCCCTGCGCGTCATGGGCGGCGACTACGGCGACCACACGCGCAGCGAGCTGGCCATCTTCGAGACCGCCAAGCGCCTGCGCGAGCGCCTGGGCGGCGAGGCGATTCGCCATTGCATCATCAGCCACACCGAGACCGTCAGCGATCTGCTCGAGGTGCTGCTGCTGCAAAAGGAAGTGGGCCTGCTGCGCGGCACCCTGCAGGACGGTGCGCAATGCGACCTGATCGTGGTGCCGCTGTTCGAGACCATCGAGGACCTGCGCAATGCTGCGCCCATCATGCGCCGCTACTACCAGTTGCCCGGCATTGCCGAGCTGGTCCGGAAAAGCGGTGGCGAGCAGGACATCATGCTGGGCTACAGCGACAGCAACAAGGACGGCGGCATCTTCACCAGCAACTGGGAGCTGTACCGGGCCGAGATTGCGCTGGTCGATCTGTTTGACGATCTGGCCGATCACTACGGCATTCGGCTGCGCATGTTCCACGGCCGCGGCGGCACTGTGGGGCGTGGCGGCGGCCCCAGCTACCAGGCCATTCTGGCGCAGCCGCCAGGCACGGTGCGTGGTCAGATCCGCTTGACCGAGCAAGGCGAGGTCATCGCCTCCAAATATGCCAACCCCGAGATCGGACGCCGCAATCTGGAGACCCTGGTGGCCGCCACGCTGGAGGCCACACTGCTGCAGCCGACCAAGCCGGCGACCAAGGCCTTCCTGGAGGCTGCGGCGTTTCTGTCTGAAACCAGCATGGCGGCCTACCGTGCGCTGGTCTATGAGACTCCGGGCTTTACCAATTACTTCTTCAGCAGCACGCCGATTCGCGAGATCGCCGAACTCAATATCGGCTCGCGCCCCGCATCGCGCAAGGCGACCCAGGCCATCGAGGACCTGCGCGCCATTCCCTGGGGCTTCAGCTGGGGCCAGTGCCGCCTGACGCTGCCGGGCTGGTACGGTTTCGGCTCGGCGATCCAGGCCTTCATCCACCGCCCCGGCAAGGATGCCAAGGCACAGCTGGCGCTGCTGCAGAAGATGTACCGCCAGTGGCCGTTCTTCCGCACCCTGTTGTCGAATATGGACATGGTGCTGGCCAAGAGCGACCTGAACCTGGCCTCGCGCTACAGCGAATTGGTGACCGACACGCGCTTGCGCCGCCGCATCTTCGGTGCGATCGAGGCCGAGTGGCAGAGCACGGTGGAAGCGCTCAACCAGATCACGGGCGACAAGCAGCGCCTGGAGCACAACTCCGCGCTGGCGCGTTCCATCCGCCACCGCTTCCCCTATATCGATCCGCTCAACCACCTGCAGGTGGAGCTGGTGCGCCGCTGGCGTGCAGGACAGACCGACGACAGGGTCAAGAACGGCATCCACCTGTCCATCAACGGCATTGCCGCCGGAGTGCGCAACACGGGTTGAGGCTGTTGATGGCTGCTCCTGAATTTGGAGCTTTTGTCGCCAATGAATAAAGGGTTTTAGGCATATAAATGCTTAAAACCCTTTGTTGTATGGCGCCACAAGCTATGAAAGTTGAAGAGTCCTCAGGCAAGCGCGCTTGCACAGCGAGCCATCCAGCAAGCGCCGTCGCAGTTTCTCGGCCATCAAGGCCGGACACGCTGAAGCCGCCGCAGCAGATCATGGAGGATAGGCTACATCTTTAGGAGCTGCTTGCGCCAACGCATAAAGGGTTTGAGGCAAGTAAATGCTTCAAACCCTTTTACGTATGGCGCTAATAGCTATGAAAGTTGAGCTTTAAAACTGGCGTGCTCCAGACCAGAGGCAGCAAGCAAGCGCCGCCGCGCAGCGAGGCTGCCGTCCCCCTCCCGAAGAGAGAGGTGGAAGCGGCACAGCCGCTCAGGGGGTTAGTGAAGCATCAAGGACCCAGCGGCCTTGCTCTTGCCGGCGCGAGCGGGAGGATTGCACAGGCCGCACTGGTAGTGGCGCGCATTCTCGTAAGGCTCGGTCACGAACTGGCCCTTGCAGACCGAGCACTGGGTGCGCGTGAGCATCTGTGCATCGACAAACTTCACCAGGCGCCAGGCGCGGGTAAAGGACAGCAGCACCTCGAGTTCGGCAGCCTGAATCTGTTCGGTATAGAGGCGATAGGCCTTGGTCAGCTGCTCGGCCGAGTCCAGCTCCACGCCCTTGGACAGGTATTCGTAGATGTTGAGGAACAGCGAGCTGTGGATGTTTTCCTGCCAGGTCAGAAACCAGTCCGTGGAAAACGGCAGCTGGCCCTTGGAGGGAGACTTGCCCGAGATTTCCTTGTATAGCCGGATCAGGCGTTCATAAGACAGCGTGGTCTCGGACTCCAGCACCTGCATGCGGGCGCCCATCTCGATGAGCATGGCGGCGCGCTCGATTTGCTTGGATTCGTTCAGAACGCTTTTGGTGGCAGTCTTGGCGGCGGGCATCTGTCTCTCCTTAAAACCAGGTAGTCGCTAGCGGGTGCTCAGAGCACTTCGGAGACACGGCTGGCCATCAGGATGTTGGCGTGCAGCGTATTGGTGGCGGCGTTGCCGATCTTGTTGCTGCTGTGGTTGGTCAGCAGGCTCCAGACCATTTCGTCATCGGCGCGGAAGCTGGCCAGCAAGGTGTTGCGCGATGCCAGCTTGAGCACCTGGGCCGAAGACAGCGAGCCCAGCAGGTCGCAGGACTCTTCGTTCAGACCCAGACGGAACACGGCCTCGGCCTTGTCCTGGCGGATCAGGGTCTGGGCCAGCATCAGGTAGGTGAGGTTGGCTTCGCGGATCTCGGCAAGCAGTTGTTCGTTGTTCATGGGTCCAGTCCTTTCAATCTCGACAGACCGTCACGGCACACACAAACAAGACGTTAAAAGTGTTTCGATCTGTTGAAATGAATTGTGTTTCAAGCCTTGATCGAACTGAAGTCGGGGAGCGTCGGTATCGCCGGTCTGGTTTTACAGGCAGGCCTGTAAGATTTCCCTTACTGCCTTGCCGTCCGTCGGGATGACTTGGGATGCCGGTTGGGGGCTGACATTGCATCAGGCCGGATTCCGCTGGTGCATGTATTGTGAATCTGTCCGGAAGATGACAAACGAGGAAATAGGCGGCTTTTTGTTCGGTATCTGATCGCCTATGAAACAAGACGGTCCGGATTCCCTGTGATAGCGGCCTGCATCCGGGTTGCCAAGCTGCATCGACATGCGAGTGCGGACATGGGCGTCGGCCATGCCGCCAAGATCCGGAGCACTGCGATGGAGCGGGCTTGGCCTACATGGGTAGGGCGCTGATCACGGCCTGGCCTGCTCAAGGAGCGGGGAGTGAACCCGGCAAGTGCAGGGAGACAGGCGTGCCCGCTCGAAGCCGGTGCCTGGAGCGGCACCGGCATGCGTCAGGCTCAGCCCCTCTCGACCGGCCGCGAAGGCTGGCTGCACCACTCGCTCCAGCTGCCGGCAAACAAGGCCGTGGGCGCGAAGCCGGCAATGCGCATGGCCAGCACATTGGGGGTGGCGCTGACGCCGCTGCCGCACTGGTGCACCACGCTGGCGGGATCGTGTCCGGCCAGCAACTGGTCAAACTCGGCCTTGAGCAGCGCTGCGGGCTTGAAGCGTCCGTCGGCGGCGATATTGCTGCTGAACGGGCGATTCAGCGCGCCCGGAATATGGCCGGCCACGGGATCCAGAGGCTCCACCTCGCCGCGGTAGCGGGCCGGGGCCCGGGCATCGATGAGGGTCTGGGTGGCTTGACCCAGATCGGCCTCGACCTGAGAGACGGTCTTGAGCGTCTCCAGCGGCTGGCCCAGTTCAAAGTTGGACTGGAAATGGCCGGGCTCTTCCCCGCTGCCCAGGGGCTGGCCGGCCGCCTGCCAGGCCTGCAGCCCGCCATCAAGCACCGCCACGGCATCGTGGCCGGCCCAGCGCAGCATCCACCACAGGCGGCCGCAGTAATTGGCGGCGTTGCGGTCGTAGACCACGGCCTGCATATCGTTGGCAAAGCCTATGGAGGACAGCCAGGCGGAAAAGCGCTCGCGCGTGGGCAGCGGGTGGCGACCCCCCGAGGCCGATTGCACGCTGGTGGCGACCTGTCCGTCCTCGCCGGGCGTGCCGTGCGGTGCGCTGAGATTCTTGTCCAGGTCGGCGAAGACGGCGCCCGGGATATGGGCCTGCAGATACTGCTCTCGGCCGGCAGGCGGGTTCATGAGGTCAAAGCTGCAGTCAAACACCATCAAGGGCTTGCCGCTGGCCTTGAGCCGGGCCAGCTGTTCGACGGAAATCAGGGTGTTGTAATGCTCGGGCGTCGAGTGGTTCATGGCTTGCTGCTCCAAAGATTGACTGTTGCAGACGGCACTGCGTGCAGCCTTGCGTGATGCAAACCATTATGCGATCGGGTCAGCGCACCGGACTCAAGCGGCCTTCATTGTTTGGATATGGCCAGCCGCGCGGATCTGGCCTGGTCGCTGACGCAGGCAGGGGGGCATGGCGCAGATGCTCGGCACCCCGGCACGGTTAGCCTCTGGAGCGCAAGGTGGTGGCAGCGGCGCCGCTGGCGACGATGAGCACGATGCCTCCCCAGCCGATCAGGGGAATGCTCTCGCCGAACAGCACCAGGCTGAGCAGGGCGGCAAACACAATGCCCGAGTACTGCAGATTGGCGACGACCAGGGTGTTGCTCTTGCTGCCGGCCGAGGCATAGGCCTTGGTCATGCAGACCTGGGCCACGGCGGCCAGTACGCCCACGGGCACCAGCCACAGAGCGCTCCAGCCGGGGAAGGGCGAGATGCCGGTGAACAGCATGGTGATGCCGCCGGCAATGGCCGAACCGACCGAGAAATAGAACACCACGCGGGTCTCAGGCTCGCCCAGGCGCGACAGGGTTGTCACCTGCATATAGGCCATGGCCGCAAACATACCGCCAAACAGGCCGCCGAGCGCGGCGACCCATTCGCTGGCCGGTGCGCTGGTCGGGCGCAGCACCAGCAGCACGCCGACAAAGCCCGCCACCACGGTGGACACCAGGCCCCAGGGGAAGGGTGGAATGGCACGGCGGGTTTCGGGCTCGGCCGCATAAGACTTGCGCAGCGTATGGCGCATCCACAGGCCCTGGGCGATGAGAAACACCGCCATCCAGATGCTGCTCATGGAGTTGAGCGTGGTGGCCGTGGCCAGCGGCAGATGGCCGATGGCGTAGAACCAGGCTCCCATGGAGATCACGCCGACGAAGCTGCGCCAGGCATGCTCGCGCGAGTACTGGGTGGTCAGCGTCACGCCGCTGCGCCTGGCCAGCCAGACCAGCAGCGCCATGCTGACCAGGCCGCGGTAGAACACGATCTCTGCCGCATTGAAGTCCTGGGAGGCAAACTTCACACACACACTCATGACCGCAAAAATCAACGCGGCCAACACCATCCACAGGGCTTGCATATCTCACTCAATTCAGCATAAAAAATAGCTGCTGTGCTTATGGGGTAAGCGATAGCAGCTATCAGTCTTGAGGTTCACCTCATTCAGCGTTGGGGAACGCTGTCACCCATGATGCGGCGATACCATTCATGGAAATGTTGCATGCCGTCTTCCATGGGGCTCTGATAGGGGCCGACCTCGTTGTCGCCGCGTTCATACAGGGCCTTGCGGCCACCGTCCATGCGCTCGGCGATCTCGTCGTCCTCGATGCAGGTTTCCATGTAGGCGGCCTTCTGGGCCTGCACGAACTCGGGCTCGAAGGCGGCGATTTCCTCGGGGTAGAAGAACTCCACCACGTTCAGCGTCCTGTCCACGGCCAGCGGGTGCAGGGTCGAGACGGTCAGCACATGCGGATACCACTCCACCATGATGTGAGGGTAGTAGGTCAGCCAGATGGCACCGCGATCGGGTAGTTCGCCGTTGCGGTAGGCCAGCAGCACCTCGTGCCACTTCTTGTAGATGTCCGAGCCCGGGTTGCCGAAGCTGGGGGCCACGCCCACGGTCTGCACCGAGTACTCGCTGGCGAATTCCCACTTCAGATCGTCGCAGGTGACGAAGTTGCCCAGACCGGGGTGGAAGGGGCCGACGTGGTAGTCCTCCAGATAGACCTCGATAAAGGTCTTCCAGTTGTAGTTGCACTCGTGCATCTCGACATGGTCGAGCACAAAGCCGTCGAACTGGAGCTGCTCGCGCAGCTTCATGCCGGCCAGATCGGCCTCGATGTCGCGGCCGTTGTCCTCGAACAGCAGTCCGTTCCACTCACGCAGGCGGTAGTTGTTGAGGTTCAGGCAGGGGTCGTGGCTGAAATGCGGGGCGCCCAGCAGCTCGCCGCTGGTGCTGTAGGTCCAGCGGTGCAGCGGGCAGACGATATTGCCGCCGGCATGGCCCTTGCCTTCGGACAGCAGATTGCCGCGCCCCTTGAGCATCACGGCCTGGCGGTGGCGGCAGACGTTGGAGATCAGCTCGATCTCGCCTTTGGCATTGCGTACCAGCGCCCGCCCCTCTTTTTCCTGAGGCAGGGCGTAGTAGTCGCCTATCTCGGGAACGGCCAGCTGGTGGCCCACATAGCGCGGGCCGCGCTTGAAAATCGTTTCCAACTCGCGCTGGAACAGCGCTTCGTCGAAATAACTTGAAACTGGTAGTTGGCTTGCGGCCTGCTGCAGTTGAAGACTTAAATCAGTCATGGATGACTTGACCTAAAGACTCCCCACAGGGAGGGTGCACGTGCGCACACGGTAAAAAACGAAACCGGCCTTGTCTGGACACGGGCCTCAGGCAATGGGCGGTGGCGCATGGCCTGCCGACGCGTTTGCCCGACCAGGATGACCAGGCACGGGGCCGGCTTGACGGGAATGGGATTATAGGCTGTGGGGTTATTTCCGTTTTTCTGGTACGTGTATTGGCGTTATTTCGTCCATGTGCCGTCGGAGCCTGTCAGCAAGTTGCCAGCCGCCTGCAAACCCTTGCCGCTGGGCAAAAAGGCGGGCGCAGCAGGCCCGGGCCGGTCGGGAATTGACAGCCAAAACATATCGCGCCAGCCGGCTTTGCGGGCATTGCACGCCAATGGTGCAGGGACGCCTAAAATCGTCGCTTCCGTCCAACATTGACCACACCATCCATGCCCAAGGCCGCTGCCGCCAAAAAATCTGAACAGCCTGCCAGCTATGAAGCTGCTTTGCAGGAGCTGGAGCAACTGATTGCACAGATCGAATCCGGTCAGCTGCCGCTGGAGCAGATGCTCAGCGGCTACCAGCGCGCTGCGGAGTTGCTGGTTTTTTGCCGCAGCCAGCTCGATGCCGTGCAGGAGCAGGTCAAGGTATTGGACGAAGGCAAGCTGTCTGCCTGGACCCAGGACTGATCCCGGTGTCCGCGCGTTTTGCCTTGAAGATGCAGCCCATGAATGAATCAATGATTGCCGAACCATCGACGCCTTTGAACGAGGGCAAGACTGCCCTGGATTTTTCCGTCTGGATGCAGGAGCGACTGGTGCGCACCGAAGACGCGCTGTCGCGCTGGGTGGGCATCAATGCACCTGCGGGTCTGGGTGAGGCCATGCGTTACGCCGTGCTCGATGGCGGCAAGCGCTTGCGACCGCTGCTGGTCTGGGCGGCCGCGGAGGCGGTTGGCGGTCAGGCCGCGGCCACGCTGCGTGCCGGTTGTGCCGTGGAGCTGATTCATGCTTACTCCCTGGTGCACGACGACATGCCCTGCATGGACAACGACACCATGCGTCGCGGCAAGCCTACCGTGCATGTGCAGTTCGGCGAAGCCTCGGCCCTGCTGGCCGGCGATGCTCTGCAGGCCCTGGCTTTCGAGCTGCTGCTGCCCGAAGACGATGGCATTCCCTGCTCCATGCAGGCCAGGCTGTGCCGCCTGCTGGGCGCGGCGGCGGGCAGCCATGGCATGGCTGGCGGTCAGGCCATCGATCTGGCCAGCGTGGGCAAGCAACTGAGCGAGGCGCAACTGCGCGAGATGCACCGTCTCAAGACCGGTGCACTGCTGCTGGGCAGCGTGCTCATGGGGGCCGCCTGCAATGCACAGACCGACGCCAGGGCACTGGCCGCGCTGACCGACTACGGCCAGGCACTGGGCGTGGCGTTCCAGGTGGTGGACGACATTCTGGATGTGGTGGCCGACTCTGCAACGCTGGGCAAGACGGCGGGCAAGGATGCGGCCAATGACAAGCCCACATTTGTATCGCTGCTGGGGCTGGAAGCTGCAAGAGCCCATGCCGAGGAGTTGCGCCTGCAGGCCCACGCCGCGCTGGCGCGCAGCGGTCTGGCCGATACCCAGGCCCTGGCCGCACTTGCTGATATGGTCGTGCAGCGCACCCATTGAGATTGAATGGAAAAGCTCTGTAACCGAATATTGGCTGGCGCTAGCAGCTATTAAAAAATATAGAACATGTCCACGAATACTTCTTCCCTGCTGCACAACATCAACGATCCCGCAGACATGCGCGGCCTCTCGCGTGCCCAGCTCAAGACGCTGGCCGCAGAGCTGCGCACCTATGTGATCGACAGCGTCTCAAGGACCGGCGGGCACCTCAGCTCCAACCTGGGGACGGTGGAGTTGACCGTGGCGCTGCACTCGGTGTTCAACACGCCCTATGACCGCATCGTCTGGGACGTGGGCCACCAGACCTATCCGCACAAGATCCTGACCGGTCGCCGCGATCGCATGGCCACTCTGCGCCAGTTCGGCGGCCTGTCCGGCTTTCCTCAGCGTGCCGAGAGCGAGTACGACACCTTTGGCACGGCACACTCGTCCACCAGCATCTCTGCTGCGCTGGGCATGGCGCTGGCCGCCAAGCAAAAAGGCGAGGACCGCCGTGCAATCGCCGTGATCGGTGACGGTGCGATGACGGCCGGCATGGCTTTCGAGGCACTGAACAACGGCGGCGTGCACGATGCCAATCTGCTGGTCATCCTCAACGACAACGACATGAGCATCAGTCCACCCGTGGGCGCGCTCAATCGCTATCTGGCACAGCTGATGAGCGGCCAGTTCTATGCCAAGGCCCGCGATGTGGGCAAGAGCGTTCTCAAGCAGGTGCCGCCCTTGCTGGAGCTGGCCAAGCGCCTGGAACAGCAGGCCAAGGGCATGGTCGTGCCTGCCACCATGTTCGAGCAGTTCGGCTTCAACTACATCGGTCCCATCGATGGTCATGACCTCGACTCGCTGATCCCCACGCTGGAGAACATCAAGGGTCTCAAGGGCCCGCAGTTTCTGCATGTGGTTACCAAGAAGGGCCAGGGCTACAAGCTGGCCGAGGCCGATCCCGTGGCCTATCACGGGCCCGGGAAATTCGATCCGGCTGTCGGTCTGGTCAAGTCCGCCATCCCTGCCAAGCAGACCTTCACCCAGGTGTTCGGCCACTGGCTCTGCGATATGGCAGCCAAGGACCAGCGTCTGGTCGGCATCACGCCCGCCATGCGCGAGGGCTCGGGCATGGTGGAGTTCCACAAGCGCTTTCCAGGTCGCTACTACGACGTGGGCATTGCCGAGCAGCATGCCGTGACCTTTGCCGGCGGCATGGCCTGCGAAGGCGTCAAGCCCGTGGTGGCCATCTATTCCACGTTCCTGCAGCGTGCCTATGACCAGCTGATCCACGACGTCGCGCTGCAGAACCTGCCCGTGGTGTTCGCGCTGGACCGCGCAGGTCTGGTGGGTGCCGACGGGGCCACGCACGCCGGCGCCTATGACATTGCGTTTGTGCGTTGCATTCCCAATATGAGCATGGCCTGTCCGGCCGACGAGCGCGAAACCCGCCAGTTGCTGACCACGGCCTATGAGCAGGATCACCCCGTCTGCGTACGCTATCCGCGCGGTGCCGGTGTGGGCGTGACGCCGCTGGAGAGTCTTGATGCTTTGCCCTTCGGCAAGGGTGAGATGCGCCGCGAATCGAGCTCCGGGAAGGTGGCGATTCTGGCCTTCGGTACCTTGCTGTACCCGGCCTTGCAGGCCGCTGAGGCACTGGATGCCAGCGTGGCCAACATGCGCTGGGCCAAGCCGCTTGACGAAGAACTGCTGCTCAAGATCGCCGCCGAGCATGAACTCATTGTCACGCTGGAAGAGGGTTGCGTCATGGGCGGCGCCGGCAGTGCCGTGATGGAATGCCTGGCCGCCAACGGTCTGAGCAAGAGCGTGCTGCAGCTGGGTCTGCCAGATGCGTTCATTGAGCATGGCGATCCCGCCAAGCTGCTGGCGCTGCAGGGGCTGGATGCCGCAGGCATCGAAGCCTCCATCCGCAAGCGTCTGGCTGCGGGCTGACGCGATACGGACATGGTTTGCGCAAGTCCGATGGATTGACACCAGGCCCTTCCATGAAGGGCCTTTTTCTTTGCTTGCCGTCAAGAAAACTGACGGCAACCGTGAATCGCCACACGGACGGCGTCTGCGTTCCTAGAATGCCTGTGGCTGTCGGCCTGTGATCAGGCTGCTGCAGCCAGCTTGGCAATCGACAACTACTAGCGGAGAAATATTCATGGATCGTCGCTCACTCGTCAAACATGTGGGCATGGCTGGTGTGCTGGCAGCGGGCGTGGCTCCGGCGGTGCGCAGCCAGGAGGTGCTGCGCTGGCGCCTGGTGACGAGTTTTCCCAAAGTCCTTGACGCCATCTCTGGCGGGGCCGAGAAGTTTGCCCAGTCGCTGCGTCTCATGTCGGGTGGCCAGATCGAAGTCAGCGTGCACTCCGCGGGCGAGCTGATGCCCGCGTTTGGCGTGATGGAGGGAGTGCAGAACGGCGTGGTCGAAATGGCTTTGACGGCACCGTACTACTTCACCGACAAGGACTACTGCTTTGCACTCGGGTGCGCCGTGCCTTTCGGTCTGACGGCGCGGCAGATGGATGCCTGGATGGAGTGGGGCGGCGGGCGCAAGCTCATGGATGATTTCTACGCCCAGTACAACATCAAGAGCCTGAGCGCCGGCAACACCGGCACGCAGATGGGGGGCTGGTACCGCAAGGAAATCAGGACCGTGCAGGATCTGCACGGGCTGCGCATGCGCGCCGGCGGCGGCTTGCTCGGCGATGCGCTGCAAAAGCTAGGCGTGCAGGCCGTCAACATGCCTATTGCGGATGCGCAGCAGGCGCTGGAAAAGAACCGCCTTGATGCCGTGGAGTTCGTCGGCCCCTATGACGACCAGAAGCTGGGCTTCGGCAAGATCGCTCCCTACTACTACTATCCGGGCTGGTGGGAGGGCGGCGCCGAGCTGGCCTACTTCATCAATACCAAGTCCTTTGCAGCTCTGACGCCCGAGCTGCGCGCCATGGTGGAAGCCGCGGCGGCACTGGCCGCCAAGGATCTGACGGCCAAATACCTGGCGTACAACCCTGCGGCACTCAAGAAGCTGCTCAGCGAACGCGTGCAGCTGCGCGCCTTTCCACGCGAGCTCATGGATGCGGGCTTCAAGGCCGTGATGGCCACCATGGCCGAGCATGAGGCCAAGTCGGCGCAGTTCAAGAAGATTCACCGCAGCATGCGCGGATTCCAGCATGACCAGCTGCTCTGGGACCGCTTCTCCGAATTCCGCTATGCCAGCTATATGAGCGCGGTACGGCTGTAAGCAGCGCAGGCAGGCCGCCGAGGCCGAATTCGATACACCTAACTAGGTAGAACTTCTTAAGCTAACGGTCACTTTTTATCGCATGCTGAACGATTGACTCGTGTACATTTTGTGCCTGTTGCATAAGTCAAGCTGGCATAGATCAGTGGTCTGTGTCAGCCAATCTGTTCCTCAAGGAGACTAAAGTGGATCGTCGTTCCATTCTGAAAAATGCCGGTATCGCTGGCGTGCTGGCTGCGGGCGCCGCACCTGCTGTTCACGCCCAGGCCGCCGTGCGCTGGCGCCTGGCCTCGAGCTTTCCCAAGTCGCTGGACACCATCTTCGGCAGCGCTGAAAAGCTGTCGCAAGTGGTCAAGGCCATGTCGGGCGGCAAGTTCGAGATCTCGGTGCACCCCGCTGGCGAGCTGATGCCCGCTTTCGGTGTGGTGGATGCACTGCAGGGCGACACCATCGATATGGCACAGACTGCGGCCTACTATTTCACCGGCAAGGACCCCATCTTCGCCTTCAGCTGCGCCGTGCCCTTCGGCCTGACCACGCTGCAGATGAACGGCTGGAAAGACCATGGCAATGGCCGCAAGCTGCTGGATGCCTTCTTTGCTAAGTACAACTTCAAGACCGCATCCGCAGGCAACACCACGACCCAGATGGGTGGCTGGTACCGCAAGGAAATCAAGACCGTGGAAGACCTCAAGGGTCTGAAGATGCGTCTGGGTGGCGGCGTGTTCGGCGAAGCCATGGCCAAGCTGGGCGTGGTGGCACAGAACATGCCTGCCGGTGATGTTTATCAGGCCCTGGAAAAGGGTACGCTGGATGCCGTGGAGTTCGTCGGTCCCTACGACGATGAGAAGCTGGGCTTCAACAAGGTTGCTCCCTACTACTACTACCCCGGCTGGTGGGAAGGTTCTGCCGACCTGGAGTTCTTCATCAATCTGAAGAAGTACAACGCGCTGTCGCCCGAGAACAAGGCGATCCTGGACGCCGCAACCCGCGTGGCGGCCGCCGACATGACCAGCAAGTACCAGGTGCTCAACCCTCAGGCCATCAAGCGCCTGGTGGCCAACAAGACCCAGCTGAAGATGTTCCCCAAGCCGCTGATGGACGCCGGTTTCAAGGCTTCCATGGAGGTGTTTGCCGAGCACGAAGCCAAGTCGCCCGAATTCAAGAAGATTCACCAGGACATGCGCGCTTTCCAGCGCGACCAGATCCTGTGGAACCGCTTCTCCGAGTTCCCATTCAATCAGTACATGGCGACTGCCAAGATCTGATCTCGATCAGAGTCACCGGCGCCATGCGCTGGCTGTTGAAAAAACCGCAGCTTGCTGCGGTTTTTTCATGCCATCGAGATCATGCCGGGAGTCCTCCTGCGCTGCCTCGGAGGTGTCTTTCGATACGCGGATGACATCGGCCCGGCAGGGCAGTTCCCATTGTCCTTCGGTTGCCAGCATTCCATCTCTGCTGCGATAGGCCGGCTCCACACAAGACTCCTGGGCATTGGCGGCTTGAGACAGCAGGTCGGCACAGGGTTAACGGGGGCGGCAGTCAGCAGCTCGGTGATGGTCAGGGTAGCTTCCTGAAGGGTGCGGATCTATCACCCATCAATCTTCAAGCCATGAAAAAGCCCCGGCTCTGGCGAGCCGGGGCTGTGTCGGTAGCAGCTGTTGATTTACTTGGCGGCAGGTGCGATGCTCAGTGAATCCTGCAAGGCCTTGGCCGGGTCATCCGAGCCATAGCCGCTGGCATCGGGCGCAGCCGGGGCTGGCTGGCTGCCTTCTGCAGGGGCCGAGCCTTCCTCGCCGCCTTCAGGCGCTCCAAACGGGTTGTCTGCACCATAGCCGCCGCCGGCATCGTTGAGCTGGTTGAGCATTTCGTCGCCCACCTTGTTCATGTCCACAACCACGGGCTTGTCGAGCGCGCCGGTCACGATGCCGGGGAAGGCGATCAGCACGCCCACCATCACCAGTTGGATCAGCACAAAGGGCACGGCACCCTTGTAAATCTGCATGGTCGTGACTGGCGCTATCACCTTGTGCGTGACCTTGTCCACGTACTGCTTGTCCGGTGCGACGGAGCGCAGGAAGAACAGTGCAAAGCCGAAGGGCGGATGCATGAACGAGGTCTGCATGTTCACGGCCAGCAGTACGCCGAACCAGATCAGGTCGATGCCCATCTTCTCGGCCACGGGGCCCAGCAGCGGCACCACGATGAACGAGAGTTCAAAGTAGTCCAGGAAGAAGGCCAGGAAGAAGATCATGATGTTGACCACGATCAGGAAGCCCACCTGGCCGCCGGGCAGGCTGGTCAGCAGATGCTCCACCCACTTGGGGCCGTCTGCAGCCTGGAAGACCAGACTGAAGGTGGTGGCGCCGATCATGATGAACATCACAAAGCTGGCCAGCTTGGTGGTCGAGGCCAGGGCCTGCTTGAGCAGGTCCATGTTCAGGCGACGGCGGGCAAAACCCATGATCAGTGCCGCCATGGCGCCCATGGCACCGCCTTCGGTAGGTGTGGCAATGCCCAGGAAGATGGTGCCCAGCACCAGGAAGATCAGCAGCAGAGGGGGGATCAGCACAAAGGTCACGCGCTCGGCCAGCTTGGACAGCAGGCCCAGCTTGAGGACCCGGTTGAGCGAGGCGATCACGAAGGCGATGAAGGTGCCGCCGCACATGGCTGTGACGATCTTCTCGTCGGTGGCGACTTCGGTGATTTCCTTGCCCTGCCACCAGGTGTGCAGGTCGGCCATATGGCTGGCCAGGAAGATGGCCACGATGGTGGACAGACCCATCACCACAACCAGCGAGGTATAGCCGGAGTTGCCATTGGCTTCTCGATAGATACGTGCCTCAGGGGGGAGAGCAGGCACCATCTTGGGTTTGAAGATTGCAAGAATCACCACCCACAGCACATACAGGCCCATGAGCATGAAGCCGGGGATGAAGGCACCCTTGTACATATCTCCAACGCTCTTGCCCAACTGGTCGGCCATCAGAATCAGCACCAGCGAGGGCGGGATGATCTGGGCCAGCGTGCCAGAGGCCGCAATCACGCCCGATGCCAGGCGGCGGTCATAGCCGTAACGCAGCATGATGGGCAGAGAGATCAGGCCCATGGAGATTACCGAAGCGGCGACCACACCGGTGGTGGCAGCCAGCAGGGCGCCCACAAAGATCACGGCCAGCGCCAGACCGCCGCGGATGGGGCCGAAGACCTGACCGACAGTGTCAAGCAGGTCCTCCGCCATGCCGGAACGTTCGAGAATCAGGCCCATCAAGGTGAAGAAGGGCACGGCCAGCAGGGTGTCGTTGGCCATGATGCCGATCAGGCGCTGGGGCAGCCAGGCCATCACGGAGGAGGGGAAGACGCCCAGTTCGATGCCCAGAAAGCCGAAGGCCAGGCCCGCAGCGCCCAGGCTGAAGGCGACTGGAAAGCCCAGCAGCAAAAAGCAGATCAACCCCGCAAACATGATGGGGGCGTAGTTGGTAGCGATGAATTCCATTGATTGTCTCCCGCTACCGTTATGCCTTGGCCTGGGCAGCCAGCGCCTCAGCCTGCTTGCGATCGGCTTCGGCACGCAGGGCCTCGGCCAGCTCTTCCTCGGCGCTCTTGTCGCTGAGCTTGCCCATGGGGTCGGGGCCGTCACCGGTCAGGAAGGCAATGCGCTTGATCAGCTCGGAGATGCCCTGCAGCAGCAGCAAGGTGATGCCCACAGGAATCGCTGTCCACACGGGCCAGCGGATCAGTCCGCCGGGGTTGCCCGACATCTCGCCGGACTGGTACATCTGAATCACCACTGGCATGCTCAGCCACAGAATGGTCAGGCATAGAGGGGTGAGAAAGAAGGCAAAGCCGATGATGTCGATCCAGACTTGGGCCTTTTTGGACAGACGGCTGTTGATCACGTCGATGCGCACATGCTCGCGGTGCAGCAGGGTGTAGCCCGCCGCAATCAGAAAGGACCATGCGAACAGATACCACTGGACTTCCAGAAAGGCATTGGAGCTGGTGTCGAAGGCCTTGCGAACAATGGCGTTGGCGGCGCTGATGAAGGTGGCGGCAAATATCAGCCAGATTGAATATTTGCCGACAAAGGCGTTGAGCCTGTCGATAGCCCTGGACAGGGCAAGTAAAGCCTGCATGGTGTCTCCAAAAAGTAGGCCGTGTATGCGTCGCGCTGTTGGGGCTGGTAAGCCTTAGGGCGATCTGAGTTTTTGAACCGAACTGGAGATTCTACGGACGCAGGTATGGTGTTTTTTACAAATACGCACGCAAATGTGGCGCCCGAGCGTCAGTTGTGTCTGCTATGCGCACGATAGCTGGAAGCGCATGGCTGGTGCCGCTTAGGTGATTGTTTTATTGAGGTATTTTGGGTTCTTGATGGGCTTGGGTGCTAGTGTGCGCCTGCTGTCGTGGAGGATGTCTGTGTGCTGAAACTAGGGCAAATCCGGAGAGCGTCAAACTGCCTTGAATCCGGTTCAAGACCTCTTACTTGCTGGCGAGTCGACGGTAGAGCGTGGCCCGGCTCAATCCCAGGTTGCGGGCTGCCACGCTTACATTTCCGTGCGCCTCCTGCATGGCCTGCTGAATCAGCAGCAACTCGCTGGTGCGCAGCGGCGTGGCCATGGCATTGGCTGGTACTCCCCGGCTGGCTGCGCCGGAACCCGTCATGACGGGAGTGCGCAGCAAGGGGCCGGCCTGTGCCAGCGCCAGCAGGCGCAGACCGGACCACAGCGGCAGCTGCAGTGGCGCCTCGGGCCGCTGGCGCGCATGCTCGATCAGATGGCTCCAGGGCAGGGCCAGCAGCTCATGGCTCTGAATGAGCGAGTCCTCCCCGGGGGCTTGCAGAGGACGTGGCACCAGTTGCCTGGCCACGGTATTGCTGCCCAGCAATCGGCCTTCGGCATCAAACACCATCAGGCCTTCGCCCTCCTGGCCCAGCGGCCCGCCGGGCCAGTTCACGCGCAGCAGCAGGGTGTGAGGCAGGGCCCGCAGCAATCGATCTTCGATGGCGCGTGCGCAGCGCAGCGCCAGCAGCAGCAGCTCTGGGCGCTCGGGGACATCAATGCCGGTGATGTCCAGCATGCCCAGGCATTCGCCCTGAGGGCCGAATACCGGAGCACCTGCGCAGCTGTAGTCGCGCAGATCGTCAAAAAAATGCTCCTGCCTGTGCAGCCATACCGGGCTGAGTTCGGCCAGTGTCGCGCCGATGGCCGAGGTGCCCACGCCGCGCTCGGACAGGTCCACACCGACACGGCCCACGGCCAGCGCGCGCAGATCGCTGTGGTCGACGGGGCCTTGCACTTCCAGGGCCAGTCCCTGGGCATCGGTCAGCAGACAGAAGTAGCGCATGGCGCCCACGGCCGCGACCAGTTGCGTCATGACCGGACGTGCGGCCTGCAGCAGCAACTGGTGCTTGTCCTGGGCGTGGCGCAGTGCGTGAGGTCCGACGGCCTCGAACTCCACTGTTTGAGCGGGATGACGGCCCTGTGCCACGCAGCGCTGCCAAGAGCGCCAGAGCCAGGGGGCAAGACCAGACGGTACCAGTGCATGGGATGAGTCCATCGCCAGCAACTGCTGCCTGGCCTGGGCAAGCAGGGAATGGCGTGCACCTGGATGGGCTGCGGCTTGCGCGGATGTGGCGAGGCTGGCGGGCGACATGCGGACTCCGGACAGTGTTTCATTTTGAGAATATCTGTGCGTGTTTCGCCTGGCTTGGGGGTCAACCCTAGCGCCTTGCATGGTGGTAACTGCCCACCATAGAGAGTGCGGTTGTGCTTTGTTACCCAATTCTTCGGATATAGGCAGGAGGCATCACGATGAATGTTCAGTTCACGGTCAATGGCCGCGCGGCCAGCATTGACGTCCCCCCCAATACCTTGCTGGTGCAGGCGCTGCGTGAACAGCTGCGCCTGACGGGCACCCATGTGGGCTGCGATACCAGCCAGTGCGGAGCCTGCACGGTGCTGGTCAATGGCAAGGCCATCAAGTCCTGCACCATGCTGGCCGTGCAGGCCCAGGGTGCCGAGGTTCAGACCATAGAGGGCATGGCCGCTGCCGACGGCAGCATGCACCCCATGCAGGCGGCCTTCAAACAGTGCCACGGCCTGCAATGCGGCTTCTGCACACCCGGCATGGTGATGAGTGCCGTGGACCTGTGCCGCCAGAAGCCTCAGGCCACCGATGCCGAGATCCGCGAACTGCTCGAAGGCAATATCTGCCGCTGCACGGGCTACCAGAACATCGTCGCCGCCGTCAAAGCGGGTCGCGACGGCATGAGCGCCACCTGAGCCGCGCATCACAACTAGAAGAGGAGACACACCATGGGTGCATCTGACTTTTCCAAGCTGCCGCATATCGGCGAAGCCGTTCTGCGCCGCGAGGATGATCGCTTTCTGACCGGCGCTGGCCAGTACACAGACGACATCACACTGGGCGCACAGGCCTATGCGGTGTTCGTGCGCTCGCCCCATGCCCATGCAAGGCTGCGCAGCGTCAACGTGGATGCCGCCAAGGCGGCACCAGGCGTGGTCGGCGTGCTCACGGGCGCCGATGTGGCGGCCGCCGGCATCAACGGCCTGCCCTGCGGCTGGCTGATCACCAGCACCAATGGCGAGCCCATGAAGGAGCCGCCGCACCCGATATTGGCCCTCGATACCGTGCGCTATGTGGGCGATCAGGTGGCCATGGTGGTCGCCGAGACCCTGCAGCAGGCACGCGATGCGGCCGAGCTGGTGGAGGTCGATTACGCGGTGCTGCCTGCGGTCGTGAACGTGGCCGACGCGGCGGGCGGCAAAAAGCCTGGCGCCGTGGTTCACGACATTGCCCCGGACAACCATTGCTACAAATGGGCGATTGGCGACAAGGCGGCAGTGGATGCGGTGTTTGCCGGCGCCGCCCATGTGACCCGTCTGGACCTGGTCAACAACCGCCTGATACCCAACGCCATGGAGCCGCGGGTGGCCATAGGCAGCTATAACCGCGCCATGGACGAGTACACGCTGTACGTGGCCAACCAGAACCCGCATGTGGAGCGGCTGCTGATGACGGCCTTCGTCATGGGTCTGCCAGAGAGCAAGGTGCGCGTGATTGCGCCCGATGTGGGCGGCGGCTTTGGCTCCAAGATCTTCCTGTATGCCGAGGATGTCTGCCTGACCTGGGCGGCCAAGAAGCTCAACCGCAACATCAAGTGGACGGCCGATCGCAGCGAGTCCTTTCTGACCGATGCCCATGGCCGCGACCATGTCAGCCATGCCGAGATGGCCATGGATGCCGACGGCAAGTTCCTCGCCATGCGTGTGCACACCGATGCGAATCTGGGCGCCTACTTGTCCACTTTCGCCAGCGCGGTGCCCACCATTCTTTATGCAACCTTGCTGGCGGGCCAGTACACCACGCCGCAAATCCACATCGAGGTCGATGCCTGGTTCACCAACACTTCGCCCGTGGATGCCTACCGGGGCGCTGGGCGTCCCGAGGCCACTTACCTGCTCGAGCGGCTGGTCAGCCGCTGTGCCTGGGAGATGAATCTGTCCCAGGCCGAGATCAGGCGTCGCAACTTCATCACCAGCTTCCCCTATCAGACGCCCGTGGCGCTGCAGTACGACATCGGCGATTACCAGGCCTGCATGGATCAGGCCGAGCAACTGGCCGATGTGGCGGGCTTTGCGGCGCGGCGCGCAGCCAGCGAGGCCAGAAGCCTCAAGCGCGGCCTGGGCTACAGCAGCTACATCGAAGCCTGCGGTCTGGCGCCCAGCAATATTGCCGGGGCGCTGGGCGCACGTGCCGGTCTGTTCGAGTGCGGCGAGGTGCGCGTCCACCCCACGGGCAGCGTGACGGTGTTCACAGGCTCGCACAGCCATGGCCAGGGGCATGAGACGACTTTTGCCCAGGTGGTGGCGGCGCGGCTGGGCATTCCCGTCGAGCATGTCGAGATCGTCCATGGCGATACGGGCCGAGTGCCCTTTGGCATGGGAACCTATGGCTCGCGCTCCATCAGCGTGGGAGGGGCGGCCATCATGAAGGCTCTGGACAAGATCGAGGCCAAGGCCAAGAAGATCGCCGCCCACCTGATGGAGGCCAGCGATGCCGACATCGATTTCGCGGGAGGCGAGTTCACGGTGCGCGGCACCGACAGAAAGCTGCCGTTTGCCCAGATTGCGCTGACGGCCTATGTGCCGCACAACTATCCGCTGGACAAGCTGGAGCCGGGGCTGGACGAGACTGCTTTCTACGATCCCACCAACTTCACCTTCCCGGCCGGCACCTATATCTGCGAGGTCGAGGTGGACCCTGCCACGGGCGTGGTGCGCGTCGACCGCTTCAGTGCCGTGGACGATTTCGGCACCATCATCAACCCCATGATCGTGGAGGGTCAGGTTCATGGCGGACTGGCCCAGGGGATAGGTCAGGCGCTGCTGGAGAACTGTGTCTACGACCGTGACTCGGGTCAGTTGCTGACCGGCAGTTTCATGGACTACGCCATGCCCCGCGCCGACGATCTGCCCGACTTCAAGCTGGGTACAGTCTGCACGCCATGCACCCATAACCCGCTGGGCACCAAGGGCTGCGGCGAGGCCGGAGCCATAGGCTCGCCGCCCGCCGTCATCAATGCCGTGCTCGATGCCCTGCATTCTCTGGGCGTCAAGGACCTGGATATGCCTGCCAGCCCGCACCGCGTGTGGGAAGCGATTGATGCTGCACGCCCCTGAGGCACCCGACTGAGAGGAAGAGAGGACAACACATATGTATGCCTTCAGTTACTCCAACCCCCGGACGCTGGATGAGGTGAGCGCTGCCAGCGGTCAGTTTCTGGCCGGCGGCCAGAGCCTGATTCCTTCCATGAAGCTGCGCCTGGCCCAGCCCGGCGCGATTGTGGATCTCAACCAGGTCGATGGCCTGGCGGGAATCTGCGTCGGCGGCGATCAGGTCGAGATCGGCGCCATGACCCGTCACGCCGATGTCGCCGCCAGCCGCGAGGTGCAGGCCGCCATTCCTGCACTGGCCGAGTTGGCTGGCGGTATTGGCGACCGCCAGGTGCGAGCACGCGGCACGATTGGTGGCTCGCTGGCCAATAACGACCCTGCGGCCTGCTATCCCAGTGCGGTGCTGGGTCTGGGCGCTGTTGTGGTCACCAGTCGGCGCGAAATTGCGGCGGACGACTTCTTCCAGGGCATGTACACCACGGCACTGGAAGAGGGGGAGCTGATCAAGGCGGTACGCTTTCCCGTGCCCAGAAAGGCTGCCTATATCAAGTTCAAGCAGCCCGCGTCGCGCTTTGCACTGGTGGGCGTGTTTGTGGCGCAGACGGCGCAGGGCGTGCGCGTGGCCGTGACCGGTGCGGGACTATCGGTCTTCCGCCACGCAGGCCTGGAAGCGGCGCTCAACCAGAGTCTCACGGCCGCTGCGGCGGCTGCGGTGCCTATTGACGACAGCGAGCTCAACAGCGATCTGCACGCGAGTGCGCGCTACCGGGCGCAGCTGATCAGCGTCCTGACGCAGCGGGCAGTGGATCAACTGCTCTCTCCCTGAGCGGTTTTGTCTGGGGGGCTGCTCCTGCCTGGGCGGAGGGCAGCCTCGCCAAGGGTGGGGCGAGTGGGCGGTCGGCAGGCCGCTTGCTTGCCGTCTCTTTGCGGCAGTGTGATTGTCATAGGATGTTATTTTTTGAATAAAAAGTGGCTTAATCCCTTATCAGTAAAGCGCAAGCAGCTATGAATACTGAAGTGAATAGCGCTCTGCAGTCGGTGGATGGGCTGCTCGCCGCCTTGCAGGAGGTGGGCTATTTTGCGGACCGGCGTCTGGCCACGGCCGTGTTTCTGGCGCTCAGGCTTCAGCGGCCCCTGCTGCTGGAGGGCGAGCCGGGCGTGGGCAAGACCTCGCTGGCGCAGGCGCTGTCCCAGGTGCTGGCGCGGCAGCTGATCCGGCTGCAGTGCTATGACGGCCTGGAGCAGCGGGAAGCGCTGTATGAGTGGAATTACGCGGCGCAGCTGCTGCATTTGCGCGCGGCCGAACTGCGTGGCGCGGCGGAACTCGAAGCTGTCGAGCAGGAGGTCTATCAGCCTCGCTATCTGGTACGGCGCCCTTTGCTGCAGGCCCTGCAGGCACCTGCGCCTGGCGCGGTGCTGTTGATTGACGAGGTGGACCGGGCCGACGAGCCTTTCGAGGCCTTTTTGCTCGAATATCTGGGCGAGTACCAGGTCAGTATTCCCGAGCTGGGAGTCATCAAGGCCCAGGTGCCGCCCGTCACCATTCTGACCAGCAATCGCACGCGCGATCTGCATGATGCGGTCAAGCGCCGCTGCCTCTACCACTGGCTGGACTACCCCGAGCGCGAGCGCGAGCTGGCCATTGTCCGGTCGAAGGTGCCCGAAGCCGCGGTGGCGTTGACCGAACAGATCGCCCGTTTTGTGGACCGTCTGCGCAGCCGCCCGTTTGCCGATGCCTTCGAGCGCACGCCCGGCATTGCCGAAAGCGTGGAATGGGCCAAGGCGCTGGTGGCACTGGACACTCTGGTCATAGACCCCGAGCTGGTGCACGAGACGGCGGGCATTCTGTTCAAGCAGCGCGAAGATGTGGCGGCGCTCACTCCAGAGCGTCTGCAGCAATTGCTGGAGCCCGATGCCACAGCCTGAGCTGCAAGCGCAGTCGCCAGAGCGGCCCGCAAGCGTGAGCTGGTGGGGGGACGCGCGCGGCGGCAAACTGCCCATCAATCTGCTGGGGTTTGGTCGCGCGCTGCGCCGTGCGGGGCTGGCGGTGGATGCCGAGCGCCTGGCGCTGGCCCAGCAGGGCCTGATGCTGGTGGGCATGAACCGCGAGGACGTGGCCGCCGCGCTGGAGGCCGTGCTGGTTTCACGCGAACAGGACCTGGCGGTCTTTCGCGAATTGTTTGCGGCCTACTTTCGCAATCCCGAGGTGGCGCAGCAGCTTCTGAGCCAGTTGCTGCCAAGCTCGCCGGAGGCGGCCAGGCCGCGTCACAGGCCACGTGTGCAGGAGGCCCTGTCGGCGATTCGTGCCGCGCAGCAAACGCCCGCGAGCGAGGAGCTGACGCTGGATGCCGCCATGTCGGCCAGCGACCGGCACAGGCTGCAGCATGCGGATTTCAATCAGCTCAGTGCCAGCGAGTACCGCCTGGTGCAGCA
Source organism: Comamonas sp. C24C (assembly GCF_053345995.1). NCBI lineage: Bacteria > Pseudomonadati > Pseudomonadota > Betaproteobacteria > Burkholderiales > Comamonadaceae > Comamonas > Comamonas sp. C24C. The sequence continues at coordinate 54,473 of NZ_JBKFBC010000003.1, forward strand.
ACTGGCGCGCGATATCCGCTTGCCGCTGCCCAGCTATCGCAGTCGTAGAAGCGAGCTGCGAACCTCGGGGTTGCGTGTGCACTGGCCCGCCAGTCTGAAAGCTGCGGCGGCCACGGGCGGCGAGCTGGCAAGTCTCAAATGGCGCAGGCGCAAGCGGCTGCCCATGCCCTGGCTGGCGCTGGTCGATGTGTCGGGCTCCATGGAGCGTTATGTGCGTCTGTTGCTGGCATTTCTGCACCAGGCCACCAGCCCCCGGCGCTATCCGCAGCTGCGCCGCCATGTCTACAGCATGGGAACCAGCCTTCAGGAGCTGAACCGGGCTTTTGCCCACAGCGACCCCGATGCCATGCTTGCACAGCTCAATCACGACATCGACGATTTCGGCGGCGGCACCTGCCTGGGGGAATGCCTGGCACAGCTGCGCCGGCAGCAGGCGCGCCATCTGGTGGGCAGGCGCACTCTGGTGCTGCTGGTCAGCGACGGGCTGGATACCGGCGACAGTGTGCTGCTGGAGCGGGAGCTGCAGTGGCTGGCACGGCACAGCGCGCGCATTGTCTGGCTCAACCCCTTGTTGCGCTTTGACGGGTATGCCCCGCTGGCCAAAGGCGCGCAGGTGCTGCATCGTCACAGCCATGCCATGCTGGCCGTGCACAACCTGCAGTCATTGCAGCAACTGGCAGCCCACCTGGCGAAGCTGCTGCAGCTGCCGCACCGAGATTGAAAAGGAGAACACCATGGAAATGCATGCCAGCCGCCCTCTTGCCGTGAGCCAGCAGCAGGCCTGGGAGGCGCTCAACGATCCGCAAACCTTGCAGCAATGCCTGGCCGGCTGCGAGAAGTTCGAGGATGCGGGCGATGGCTCCTATGCCGTGATCATGTCCGTGAAGATCGGTCCGGTATCGGCGAAGTTCAATGGCCGGGTCACGCTGTCGGACGTGCAGCCGCCCAGGAGCTACACGATTGCCTTTGAAGGGCAGGGCGGTGTGGCCGGTTTTGGCAAGGGTCAGGCCAAGGTGGATCTGATTCCCGCCGATGAACGCCACTGCGAGCTGCAATACGAGGTGCAGGCCCAGGTCGGCGGCAAGATTGCCCAGCTGGGCCAGCGCCTGATCGACGGTGCGGCCAAGAGCATGGCAGAGGATTTCTTTGCGCGCTTCGAAGCCTTGATGCAGCAGCGCCACCCGAGCGAGCGGCCCGAAGACGAAGGCGGTGCGGAGGAGCTGGATACACGCTCCTGGGAGCACGACGCGGCTTCCACCAGCTACGCACCGCTGGATGCCACACCCTCGGCGCCGCCGCGCGAATCGCCTGGCATCCCTGTCTGGGCCTGGGGTCTGGGGGCTGTCATCGTTCTGGGCGCGCTCTGGCTGCTGACTCGCTGACCAGCGCATGAATAAAAAAGCCCCTGGGCCTGAGGCCAGGGGCTTGGTGCAGGTGGCTTAGCCTTATTGAGGCTGAGCGTGGAAAGCCTTGTTGGCAATCTTCCAGCCCTGCTCGGTCTTGAGCAGCACAAAGTAGTCGGTAAAGGTCACGGCACCATGGTAGAGCGTGACCTTGGCCATGGCGGCCGTGCCCACGATGTCCAGGGAGTCGATGACGCGGCGACGCGTGGCTTCGTCGGCGGCGGGCGTGTTCTTGAAGCGCTGGCAGTAGAAGTCCAGGTCCCAGGATGTCAGCGGGCCTTCGCGCACGGACTCCAGCCGGGCCGTGGGCATGAAGGCTGCGCGCATATGCTCGGCCTTGTCTTCGGCATGGCCGCGCATGTACAGCTCCAGCGGCACGCGCACGGCGGCTTCTTCGGGGTGATTGGTCAGGCGTTCGGTGGTCATATGGGTTTCTCCTTGGAGCCGGATTCCTTGCGCCGCAAGGCGGACGCAGCAATGGCAGTGTCAGCCGCCAAGCATGAGGCCTGAAAACACCGGCATTGCGGCTATGAAAGTCAGCACTGTTTTAGTCTGCCAAGAGGGAACTTCACGAGGTAAACCCGAGGTAAAGCAGGGGTAAATGCTGGCAAAGCCGGCGCTGCCTGACCCGGAATTTGCTTGCAACTGGATACCATTGGCGCCAATTCAGGCTCGAAATTCCTGCGCTCAACCATGTCCAGCTCATCCAATCTGCACCCCAATCGTCATTTTCTACAGCAGGGCAAGGTCCGGCCTGCCTTGCTTGCCACTGTGGTGCTCGCTGTGGCGGCCGCTGGCGGCGGCTATTGGTGGTATACGCAAAAACAGGGTGCAAGCGGCGATACGTCTGCGTCTGCAGCTCCTAAACAGGGAGCGGGTGGGCCTGGCGCTCGCGCCGGGCGCAACGGTCGCTCCGGGCCGGGCGGCCCCGGCGGCATGAGCCAGGCTCAGCCTGTGAGCGTCGGAGTGGTGGAGCAGCGTGACATGCGTGTGCTCGTCAGCGCCATCGGCACCATGAATGCACGTGCCACGGCCGTGGTGCGTGCCAAGGTTTCGGGCGAGCTGCTCAAGCTGCACTTCAAGGAAGGTGACGAGGTCAAGGCCGGCCAGTTGCTGGCCGAGATCGACCCGCGCAGTTTTGCGGCCTCGCTGGCGCAGGTGCAGGGCTCTCTGGCGCGTGATCAGGCCCAGCTCAAGAATGCGCAACTCGATCTGCAGCGCTACAAGGAGCTGCAGGCCCAGGACTCGATTGCCCGCCAGCAGGTCGATACCCAGGCAGCGCTGGTGCGCCAGCTGCAGGGCACGGTGGCGGCCGATCAGGGTCAGGTCGACGCGGCCAAGCTGCAACTGAGCTATACCAGGATCACGGCTCCCATCTCGGGCCGCCTCGGCCTGCGCCAGGCCGACCTCGGCAACGTGGTCAATCCTTCCGATACCAACGGGCTGGTGACGATCACCCAGATTCGCCCCATCGATGCCGTTTTCTCCGTCCCCGAAGCCCATGTCGGTACGCTGGCCCAGCAACTGCGCGAGGGCAAGGTCATGCCCGTAGAACTCTGGGACCGCGAGCAAAAGCAGATACTGGCCAAGGGCCAGCTCAATGCGCTGGACAACACCATCGACACGACCACGGGCACGGTCAAGGCCAAGGCCTCGTTCGACAACGCGGAGCGCAAGCTGTTTGCGAATCAGTTCGTCAACGTCAAGCTGCAGCTGCGCCAGATCGATCAGGCGCTGGTCGTGCCCGCGAATGCGGTGCAGAACAACTTTGTCTATCTGGTCAAACCCGACAACACGGTCACCCAGCGCAAGATCACGGTAGGGGTGACGGACGGTGACTATGTCAGCGTGCGCGGTGAGCTGGAGCCCGGCGACAAGGTGGTGACCGACGGCATCGACCGCCTGCGCGAAGGTGCGCAGGTGACGGTGGTGGACTCGGAAAAAGTCAAGAAAGTCGACCAGGCCGTGCAGGATGCCGCCAACCAGCCGCGCGGCATGATGCGCAACCTCAGTCCCGAGCAGCGTGAAAAAGTCTCCAAGATGACGCCCGAGGAACGCAAGGAGTTCTTCCAGAAGCTGCGCGCTGAGCGCGGTGCCAATGGCGGCAATGCTGGCCCGGGACCTCGCGGCGCGGACGCCCGTGGCGATCAGCCACGTGAGGCGCAGGGCAGTCCCTCCAAGCCGGACGCCAAGGCCGATGCGAAGCCGGATGCCAAGCCTGCCGCTGCGAGCGAGGCCAGGCCTCAGGCCGGCGCCGAGCGTGGCGGCGGCGAGGGCCGAGCCGAAAGAGCCGAGGGCCGGGGTGACCGTCCCCAGCTGACGCCCGAGCAGCGCGCCAAGCTGGAGGCCCTGTCGCCCGAAGAGCGCCGCGCCTTCTTCCAGAAGCTGCGCGCCGAGCGTGAAGCCAATGGTCAGACCGGAACGGCAGCCGGCGGCACGGGTCGCTGAGCATAGTCAGAGCCTGCGGCCATCATGAATCTCTCGCGCCTCTTCATTCTCAGGCCCATCGCCACCAGCTTGCTGATGGTGGCGGTGCTGATCTCGGGCATTCTTGCCTACCGCCTGCTGCCCATCTCGGCCCTGCCCGAGGTGGACTACCCCACCATACAGGTCACCACCCTCTACCCCGGGGCCAGCCCCGATGTGATGACCTCCAATGTCACGGCACCGCTGGAGCGCCAGTTCGGTCAGATGCCGGGCCTGGACCAGATGTCCTCGACCAGTTCGGGCGGCGCATCGGTCATCAGCCTGCGCTTTGCACTCGATATGTCCATGGACGTGGCCGAGCAGCAGGTGCAGGCCGCGATCAACGCGGGCACCAATCTGCTGCCCAGCGATCTGCCCATGCCGCCGCTCTACAGCAAGGTCAACCCGGCCGATGCGCCGGTGCTGACGCTGGCCATCAGCTCGCCTTCGCTGCCCGTCATCAGGATCAACGACCTGGTGGAGAACCGCCTCGCGCCCAAGCTCTCCCAGGTCAAGGGCGTGGGTCTGGTGGCCATTGCCGGTGCGCGCCGCCCGGCCGTGCGCATCCAGGCCAATCCGGCTGCGCTGGCCAGCTTCGGCATGACGCTGGATGATGTGCGCACCGCCATCTCTGCGGCCAACGTCAAGACCGCCAAGGGCAGCTTTGACGGCCCCAACCGCGCATCGACCATCGATGCCAACGACCAGATGCAGTCGGCGGCCGAGTACCGCAACCTCATCATCGCCTTCAAGAACGGCAATCCCGTGCGCCTGTCCGATGTGGCGCAGACCGTGGACGACGCCGAGAACACGCGTCTGGCCGCCTGGTCTGGCACTCCGGAGACCGGCTCCAAGTCGGCCGTGATTCTCAACATCCGTCGCCAGCCCGGCGCGAATGTGATCGAAACGGTCGATGCCATCAAGAACCTTCTGCCCCAGCTCAAGGAGACGCTGCCTGCCTCCGTCGACGTGCAGGTGCTGACCGATCGCACCGTGACCATCCGAGCCTCGGTCAAGGACATGCAGTTCGAGCTGGCCCTGGCCATCGCCCTGGTGGTGATGGTGATCTTCCTGTTCCTGCGCAGCGCATCGGCCACGCTGATTCCCAGCGTAGCGGTGCCGTTGTCGCTGATAGGCACCTTCGGCGTCATGTATCTGGCGGGCTTTTCCATCAACAACCTCACGCTGATGGCCCTGACCATCGCCACGGGCTTTGTGGTGGACGATGCCATCGTGATGATCGAGAACATTGCCCGCTATGTGGAAAAGGGCGAGGCGCCCATGCAGGCCGCGCTCAAGGGTGCCAAGCAGATCGGCTTCACCATCATCTCGCTGACCATCTCCCTGGTCGCGGTGCTGATTCCGCTGCTGTTCATGGGGGATGTGGTGGGGCGTCTGTTCCACGAATTCGCCATCACCATGACGGTGGCGATTCTGATCTCGGCCGTGGTTTCGCTCACGCTGACCCCCATGCTGTGCGCGCGCTTGCTGCGCCACCGGCCCGAGGGCGAGAAGAACCAGGCGCAGTCCAAGGGCTTCGGCGCTGCGGTCGCACGCTTTTTCGACAAGGTGATTGCCGAGTACGGCCGCATGCTGACCTGGGTGCTGGATCACAGCAAGCTGACCTGGCTGGTGTTCATCGCCACGCTGGTGGTCACGGTGCTGCTGTACTTCGTCGTGCCCAAGGGCTTCTTTCCTGAGCAGGATACGGGCACGATTGCCGCGACCACCGAGGCCGACCAGTCCATTTCCTTTGCCGCCATGGCCGAGCGCCAGCAGGCGCTGGCCGAGCATTTGCTCAAGGACCCGGCCGTGGCTTCCATCTCCTCGTTTATCGGCGTCGATGGAACCAATACCACGCTGAATACCGGCCGCATTCAGATCGACCTCAAGCCCCATCCCCAGCGTGATCGCCTGCCGGTGGTGCTCAATCGCCTGGCCGAGGATTCCCAGGCCGTGCCCGGCATCCGCCTCTATGCCCAGCCTGTGCAGGATCTGACGATAGAGGACCGCCAGGCCCGCACCCAGTACCAGCTGCTGCTGTCCTCGCCGGACATGAACCAGCTCACGGCCAGTACCCGAATTCTGGTGGAGCGTCTGCAGCAACTGCCCCAGTTGCTGGATGTCAGCAGCGATCTGCAGAACCAGGGCCGTCAGGCCTATGTGCAGATCGACCGTGCCCAGGCCAGCCGTCTGGGCGTGACGGTCTCGTCGGTGGACTCGGCCCTCTACAACGCTTTCGGCCAGCGCCTGATCTCCACGATCTTCACGCAATCCAACCAGTACCGGGTGGTGTTGGAGGTGGCGCCGCAGTTCAAGATCGGGCCAGAGGCCTTGCAGAACATCTATGCCGCATCCAGCAACGGAGCGCCGGTGCCGCTGTCCTCGATTGCCACGGTGAGCGAGCGCCCGATGGCGCTGGCCGTCAACCATGTGGGGCAGCTGCCTGCGGCCACCATTTCGTTCAACACCGCATCCGGCGTGTCGCTGGGCCATGCGGTGGAGGCGGCCCAGGCCATCATCGGGCAGCTGCGCGACGAAGGGCAGATCCCGCTGTCGGTGGACTCGCAGTTCCAGGGCGCGGCGCTGGCTTTCCAGGCCTCGCTGTCCAATACCCTGCTGCTGGTGCTGGCCGCCATCATCACCATGTACATCGTGCTGGGTGTACTCTACGAGAGCACGATTCACCCGATCACGATTCTCTCCACCCTGCCTTCGGCGGGCGTGGGGGCGCTGCTGGCGCTACTGGTGGCGGGGCTGGATCTGGACATCATCGCCATCATCGGCATCATCTTGCTGATCGGCATCGTCAAGAAGAACGCCATCATGATGATCGACTTCGCGCTGGACGCCCAGCGCGAGGAAGGCATGAATGCGCGCGACGCGATCTACCAGGCCTGTCTGCTGCGCTTCCGCCCGATTCTCATGACCACGCTGGCGGCCCTGCTGAGCGCGCTGCCCATGATGCTGGGAACGGGCGTGGGCAGCGAGCTGCGCCAGCCCTTGGGCGTGACTCTGGTGGGCGGTCTGCTGCTGAGCCAGTTGCTGACCCTGTTCACCACGCCGGTGATCTATCTGACCTTTGAGAGCTGGGCCGAGGGCTGGCGCACCAGGCGCGGCCTGCCGGCCGTCAAGCATGTGCCGCATTCCGAAGCAGAAGTCATGGGCGAGGCCGAGGATGGCGGCCGGGACGGGGCACGCCCATGAGCATCTCCACGCCCTTCATCTTCCGGCCCATTGCGACCATGCTGCTGACCATCGGCATGGCCCTGGTGGGCGGCGTGGCCTATTTTCTGCTGCCGGTGGCGCCGCTGCCGCAGGTGGACTATCCGACGATTTCGGTGACCGCCAGCCTGCCCGGCGCGGCGCCGGACACCATGGCGGCCACCGTGGCCACGCCGCTGGAGCGTGCCCTGGGCGCGATTGCCGGCGTCAATGAGATGACGTCCAGCTCCAGCATGGGCAGCACGCGGATCACGCTGCAGTTCGATCTGACGCGCACCGTGGACAGCGCCGCCCATGACGTGCAGGCCGCCATCAATGCGGCGCGCACGCTGCTGCCCTCGGGCATGCCGGGCAACCCGACCTATCGCAAGGTCAACCCGGCCGACGCGCCCATCATGATTCTGGCGCTGACTTCGGATTCGCTCACGCGCGGCCAGATGTATGACGCGGCCTCCACGGTGCTGGCACAGAAGCTGGCCCAGGTGGAAGGCGTGGGCCAGGCATCGATCAACGGCGGCGCGCTGCCGGCCGTGCGCGTGGAGCTGGATCCGGTGCGTCTGGCGGCCAATGGCGTATCGCTGGATTCCGTGCGCACGGCCATCACCGCCACCAATGCCAACCGCCCCCTGGGAGCCGTGGAGCGCGAAGACCATTACTGGCAGGTGGCGACCAACGACCAGGCCCGCACCGCCGCCGAATACGCGCCCTTGGTGCTGCGCTGGAACAACGGCAATGCGGTGCGTCTTTCCGATGTGGCCGACGTCACCGACTCCGTGCAGGACATACGCAACTACGGCGTCATGAACGGCAAGCCCGCCGTGCTGCTGCAGGTGTTCAAGCAGCCCGACGCCAATATCCTGCAGTCCGTGGACAAGGTGCGCGCCATGCTGCCCCAGCTCAGGGCATCGATCAACCCGGCCATCGATGTCACGGTGATCTCGGATCGCACGCCCACATTGCGCGCCTCGGTCAAGGAGGTGCAGAACGCGCTGCTGATATCGATAGCGCTGGTCATCATGGTGGTGTTCGTCTTTCTGCGCCGGCTGCGCGCCACGCTGATTCCGGCCGTGGCCGTGCCCGCCTCGCTGATGGGTACCTTCGGCATCATGTACCTGTGCGGCTACACGCTGGACAATCTCTCGCTGATGGCGCTGACGGTAGCCGCAGGCTTTGTGGTGGACGATGCCATCGTGGTGCTGGAGAACGTGATGCGCCACATGGAGCGCGGCAAATCCGCGATGCAGGCGGCCATCGAAGGCGCGCGCGAGATCGGCTTCACCGTGGTCTCCATGAGCCTGTCGCTGATTGCGGTGTTCGTGCCCATTCTGTTCATGGCCGGCATCGTGGGGCGGTTCTTTCGTGAATTTGCCGTGGTCATGTCGGCGGCGATTCTGGTCTCCATGATCATCTCGCTGACCACCACGCCCATGATGTGTGCGGCCCTGCTGCGCACGCCTGCCGACGAGGAGCGCCGCCGCGCCGAACGTGCCCGGCGCCCGTTCACGCGCCGCTGGGATGCCTTCTGGCTGCGTGTCTCGCTGGCCATGGATCGCTTCGAGGCGCGTGTGACGGCGTTGTACCGTCACACCCTGGCCTGGGGGCTGCGCCACCAGCCCGTGGTGCTGCTCAGTCTGGTGGCGGTCATCGGCCTCAACATCCATCTCTACCAGACCATAGACAAGGGCTTCATGCCCAGCGAGGACACGGGCCGCGTCATGGGCTTCATCCGTGCCGACCAGTCCACCTCCTTCCAGGCCATGGAGCGCCGCATCAAGCGTTTTCTCGATGTGGTGCAGCAGGACCCGGCCGTGGAGTATGTGACCGGCTTTACCGGCGGCGGCCAGGCCAATTCGGCCAATATGTTCATGTCGCTCAAGCCCATGGCCGAGCGCAAGGTGTCGAGCGACGAGGTCATCAACCGCCTGCGTGAAAAGCTCAAGGACGAGCCCGGCGCGCGCCTGTTCATGATGACCCAGAGCGATGTGCGCATTGGCGGGCGCCAGAGCATGTCCTCCTATCAGTACACGCTGCAGGCCGACGATACGGCCGAGCTGCGCCTGTGGGAGCCGCGCATCCGTCAGGTGCTGTCCACCCTGCCGGAGCTGACCGATGTCAACAGCGATGTGCAGGACAACGGCATGCAGACCAAGCTGGTCATAGACCGCGACCAGGCCACGCGCCTGGGCCTGACGGTGGCGCAGATCGACAACACGCTCAACGATGCCTTCGGGCAGCGCCAGGTGGGCGTGATCTACAACCCGCTCAACCAGTACCGTGTGGTGATGACGGCCTCGTCCCAGTATCTGCAGAGCCCGGAGACGCTGCGCGGCTTCTTCTTCGTCAACAGCGCGGGCCAGCAGATTCCGCTGACGGCCTTTGCCAAGATCACCACCTCGACCACGCCGCTGTCCGTGCAGCACCAGAGCGGCACGCCCGCCAGCACCGTGAGCTACAACCTGGCGCCCAATGTCTCGCTGTCGCAGGCCAATGACGCGATCCGCAATGCCATGCTGGAGCTGGGCGTTCCGGTATCCATTCGCGGCAGCTTCAGCGGCTCGGCCGGGGCCTTCCAGCAGGCGCTGGCGGGTCAGCCTCTGCTGATTCTCGCGGCCATCATCACCATCTATCTGGTGCTGGGCATCCTCTACGAGAACTTGGTCCACCCGCTGACGATTCTGTCCACCTTGCCCTCGGCCGGCGTGGGGGCGCTGCTGGCGCTGATGTGGTTCAAGACCGAGTTCTCGCTGATCGCCTTCATCGGCGTGATCCTGCTGATAGGACTGGTCAAGAAGAACGCCATCATGATGATCGACTTCGCACTGGAGCGCGAGAAGGGCGGTCATGCCACGGCGGCCCAGGCCATCTATCGGGCCTGCCATCTGCGCCTGCGCCCCATACTGATGACCACCATGGCGGCCCTGTTCGGTGCGCTGCCCCTGGCCCTGGGTCGGGGCGACGGTGCCGAGCTGCGCCAGCCCCTGGGCATTGCGATCGTGGGCGGCCTGCTGCTGAGCCAGTTGCTCACGCTCTACACCACGCCCGTGGTCTATGTGCTGCTGGACCGTGTGCGCCGCAGTGTGTTGCGCCTCTGGGCGCGCCGTCCGGCCAGAAAGCGCGGCGGTCAGGCCTCTGTCATGGCTGAGGCGAAGTGAGATGAATATGCCAGCACATTTTTTGAATCAAATCGGCGTCAATCCCAATCAGGGTAAGCGTAAGCAGCTCACTTTTATGAAGAATTCTCCCCGGGCGCTGCCCCGCTGGATGCCGCGTCTGCTGCCGCTTGCTGCGGCGCTGGCGCTGGCGGCCTGTTCCACCCAACCAGCCTATCAGCCGCCACGGCTGGATGTGCCGGCCCGGTTCAAGGAGGCCACGCCCGAGGCTGCGCAGTTCGGCGTCTGGCAACCGGCGCAGAGCTCGGCGGCCAGCCCGACCGCGGCAGTGCCCGACCAGTGGTGGACGGTGTATGGCGACAGCACGCTGGATCAGCTGCAGCAAGCGGCAGCCGCAGGCAATCCCAGCGTGGAGCAGGCCGTGGCCCGTCTGCGCTCGGCCCAGGCGGCCGTCGCCAGCAGCCGCGCCGCGCAATTGCCCACGCTCAGCACCACGGGCAGCGGCTCGCGTGCCTTGACCGGCGGAGGCACCTACAGCAATACCAACGGCGAGAACGTGGCGCGCAGCGGCAGCATCAACAACAACTTCTCGCTGGGCCTGAGCGCCAGCTGGGAGCTGGATCTCTGGGGCAAGCTCTCGGGCGCGGTGGATGCCAGCCGGGCTTCGGCCCAGGCCAGTGCCGACGATCTGGCTGCGGCCCGCCTGTCGGCCCAGGCATCGGTGGCCCAGACCTATTTCTCGCTGCGTGCCGCCGAGGCGCAGATGAAGTATCTGCAGGAAAGCCTGGAGGCCTACGAGCTAAGCCTGAAGCTCACGCAGAATCGCTACCAGGCGGGCGTGGTGTCTTCGGCCGATGTGGCCCAGGCCCAGTCCCAGTACAAGAGCACCCAGGCCAGCCTGCTGGAAGCCCGCATCACGCGCGCCCAGTACGAGCATGCGCTGGCGGCCTTGCTGGGCAAGGCTCCTGCCAACTTCAGCCTGCCGGTCACCGGCCACCTGCCGACGCCGCCTGCAGTGCCCGAGATGCTGGCCTCCACCTTGCTGGAGAGGCGCCCCGACATTGCTGCCGCCGAACGCCGCGTGGCCATGGCCAATGCGCAGATCGGGGTGGCGCGTGCGGCCTATTTCCCTTCGCTGACCCTGTCAGCATCGGCCGGCTATCGCAACTCCGTGCTCTCCGATCTGCTCAATGCGCCGAATCTGTTCTGGTCGCTGGGCCCGGCGCTGGCCATGAGCCTGTTTGACGGTGGAGCGCGCTCGGCGGCCGTGGAGTCGGCCCGTGCCACGTTGGATCTGAATGCCGCCACCTACAAGCAGACTGTGCTGACGGCGCTGCAGGAGGTGGAGGACAATCTGGTCGCTGCCGTCAATCTGGCGCAGGAGGAGCAGGTGCAGACCGAGGCCCTGGCCGCAGCGCAGAAATCGTTGACCGTGGCCAACAACCAGTACCAGGCCGGTATCGTGGCCTACCTGAACGTGATCTCGGCCCAGACGACGGTGCTCAGTGCCCAGAACAACCTCAACAGCGTCAGAAACCGCAGGCTGACGGCTGTGAACACCTTGCTCAAGAATGTGGCAGGGCGCTGGGAGCCGCTGGACGCGGGGCTGCGCAAAGAGTGAGCGCGCCGTGCAGGCTTGCGGTCTGGGTTACAACCGTGGCTCCGTTGTTGTGAAGATCAAACCATGAGCATTGCTGTTTTCTACCTGCGCAATTCCGAGCCCGAGGGCCAGACACCGGTCTGGCAGCCGCAATGCCGGGCCTTCTCCGATGCGCAGATGAGCGAGGCGCTGGCCCTGTGCCAGCAGCTGCGCAAGGACGAGCGCCATGCCCATGTGGTGATTTCGTCGGAGTTGCGCGATATGGTCGGGCCCGTGGGGGTGTCTGCGGTCGAGGACGGCAAGACACCCGATGGGGTGGACTATCAGTGGAGCAAGGCCGGGCGTGCCGGGGCCAGTCGCAGGAATGCGGCCGAGCCGCCCAGGCAGCGCCAGGATATGGACTGCTGAGCCTGGCCGGCTGGGCCTGACGCATGGCCTCGAATATGGCGCGCCGGCGTGCAGCTGCCGTGCACGCTCGTCCCGTCGTGATTTTGAGGGACAGGCCGGACAGCTTCGTGATAAAACCTGCTCCATTCCCTGGCCGCCATCTCTGGGCAGGGTTTGGTCTGCGGTGCTGGGCATGTCGGCTTGTGCAGCCTGTTGCCCTTGTCTGCCAGCTATCGCCTGTTTCAACAGGAGTCCGAGATGTTGAAGAAAGCTTTGCTCTTAGGGACTGTCGCTGCCGTTGCGGGGTGCAGCAACAACGGCGCACCTAGCGAGACCCAGGTCAAGCAAGCGCTCTATGACTACTACGCGACCGCGGGCGGCAGGGCCGATCTGAATCAGGCGCTGGATAAAGAGGTCAGCGTGAAAAACTGCCGACAGGATGGTCCGGGCTATCGCTGCACCATTCAGAACCAAAGCCTGGGAAGCACCATCGACATGCTGTTCGTCTTTGACAAAGGGGGCCGCAAGTGGAAATTCCAGCGCGAAGCTTCCTGATTCGCGAAGCATCTGAGAGGGGCAAGCAGATGTCGATTCAGGATCTGTGGGCCGCGAGGCCAGGGGCGCCAAAGCGCATCAGGTCGCCTGTACCTTGGCCAGATAGCCGGCCAGCAACTGCATGCTGCCGCTCCAGCCCATTTTCATGCTGGCATGCGAGCTGTCGAACAGCGCTTCTTCGACCGGGCTGGCATCGAGAGCGCGCCATTCCAGATGCAGGCGCGTGCCGCCGGCTTCCTCGCTGAGCGTGGTGGTCGACAAGGTGTAAAGCGGCCATTGCGGCGCCATCGGATGGCGCGTGACGCCGCCAGCGGCATCGCTGAACTGCACCACGACAACGATGCGCTCGGGCGCTTTCAATTCCCTGAAGCTCCATTTGCCCCACATGGCGGGCGCTTGGGGCATGGCCTCGGCGCGCATGCCGTAATGAAAGCTGCCGCCTTCGCGTGCATCCACTTCGCATTGCGTCATCACCATGCCGGGCGGGCGCATCCAGTGGCTCAGGTGCTCGCCTTGCGTGAAGGCCGCGTAGACAAGCTCGCGCGGTGCCTTGAAGAATTGCTCGATGACAAACGGGGCAGAGAGTCGCTCGGTCATGGACATGCCTTTGCAGATCGCTTGGAGCCATCCATTGTGCACAGTGCGCACCTGACTTCAAGTGCCGCAGCCTAGGGCCTGGATGTCAGGTGTCGAGATCAAAGGCCTGGCGCAGCGCATCGCCGAACTGCGTGGAGCCCGAAAGACAGAGGCTGACCGTGGTGCGGCCCGTGGCCGAGGCCTGCAGCTCCAGCCTGCCTGCGGCCCTGTCGAAGCGGGCGCTCAGGGGCTCGCCGTCATCGTCCTGTGCCTGCAGGTCATAGTCCCAGTCATTGCCGTCTTCCAGGGCGCCCTGGCGGCCCGCAAACTTCTGGCTGGCCCAGCGCAGCAGGGCTTCGATTTCGCCGGCCAAAGCCGGCACGCGCTCGGCCTTGACGCTGGCCATGGCGTCCCAGGTGCCCGTGCCTTCTTCATCTTCGCTGTAATCGAATTCCAGATAATCCAGAGCCATGGCATATTGCGCGCTGTTGAGGGGGACGCCATTGTGCCTGTGCCTTGCATCGCGCATGACTGTGGGTTCTTTGGTCAAAATCAGCCGTAGACATATATATACAAGGCATTGTCAGCTATGAATTCTGAACTTGACGATGGCTGCGAGTCGCTGTGCATGGTGCAGGCTCTGCAGGTGAGCTTCGGCTACCCGGGCCGGGTAGTGGCCCATGAGGCCTCGCATTGCTGGCATGCCGGACTGTGTCTGCTGCAAGGCGACGAGGGCACGGGCAAGACCAGCTGGCTCAAGGTATTGGCAGGGCAATTGCCGCTGCGCATGGGCTTGCTGCACTATCCGTTCGCCGGCAACGGCCGCTTGGCTGCAAGCTCCTGCTTCTGGCAGGACCCACGCCAGCCGCTCAACGATGTCTACAACCAGATGCCGGCCGAGAGCTGGGTGGCTTTGCAGCGCACGCTGTATCCGCATTGGTCGCAGCAGCAGTTCGAGCAGCATGTGCAGGGCTTCGGGCTGGAGCCGCATTTGCACAAGCCGCTGCTGGCCCTGTCGTCGGGCACGCAGCGCAAGCTGTGGATGGCGGTGGGCTGGGCCAGCGCAGCCGAGCTGGTACTGATCGACGAGCCGCTGGCGGCGCTGGACAAGCCGTCCGAGCGCTATGTGCAGCAAGCGCTGGCGGCCATGGCCGCCGAGCTCAGGAATCCGGCACGGCCCCGCAGCGTCATCGTGGCGCATTGGGATGCCATGCAGGGTGTGGACTGGGAGGATGTGATGGTGCTGCCTACATCGCCTTGAACCGCGTTGCGTAGAGACGGCTGACGGCCAGTTTTTCAGGGCGGTCACGCAGCAGCAGGCCGAGGCGCCCGGACTCGTCACGCTGGGCGCTGGCAATGGCTTGAGCCCGCACCACGGTGCCGCGATGGATTTGCCAGAACTCGCGCGCGTCGAGCTGCGGCAGCAAATCCTTCAGCGGGGTACGGATCAGATACTCCTGACTGGCCGTCAGCACGCGCAGATATTTGTCGGCGGCTTCGAGGTAGATGATGTCCTGCACCCTCACCATATGGATCTGGTTGCCGACGCTGGCCTGAATGATCTGCAGCGCGGCGGGGGCCTGCCCCAGCAGTTGCTGCTGCAGCCCGAGCAGCTGTTCGAGCTGACGGTGATTCTGCATGGCAAGGTCCGTGCCCTGTACCGGCTGGCGCTGCTGCCACCACTGCTGCAGGCGCTGCACGGTCTGGCCGAGGCGCGCCGCCTGCACCGGCTTGAGCACATAGTCCATGGCGCAGGCCTCGAAGGCCGCCAGGGCGTACTGGTCGTAGGCGGTCACAAAGACAATCGCCGGCAATGCTTGCTCTTCGGGCCAGGCATCGGCGATTTCGGCAGCGGCTTCCAGCCCCGTCTGGCCGGGCATGCGAATGTCCAGGAACAGCAGGTCGGGCAGCCGGGTCAGCGCCTGCTGCACGGCGCTGATGCCGTCGGCCACCCTGGCCTCTATATGCAACTGGGGCCAGAGCTGGCCCAGCAGCTGCTGCAATGCCAGGGCCAGCAGCGGTTCGTCTTCGGCAATCAGGGCGCGCGGCAGGCTGGTGTTCATGGCTGGGGCTTCAGGGGTAATACGATGCAGGCCCTGGTTCCGCCTGCGCTGTCTGCTGTCAGGTCGAAGCGGGCAGCGCTGCCGTAGCGGCTGGCCAGGCGTTCGCGAATCTGCTGCAGGCCAAAGCCTGAGCCCGAAGGCGGCTGGCCAGGCTGCAGGGGCAGGCCCAGGCCATTGTCATGCACGCTGAGCAGGAGATGGCTGTCATCCAGCATTCCGGCCTGAACGGCAATGTGGCCACCGGCCAGCTGGGGCTCCAGTCCATGGCGAATGCTGTTCTCCACCAGCGGCTGCAGCAGCAGGGGCGGCACAGGCAGCCCGGCCAGATCGGCGGGTAGCGTCAGGGAGTAGGTGAGTCTGTCGCCCATGCGTATCTGCATCAGGGCCAGGTAGTCGGTCAGCAAGGCAAATTCGCTGGCAAGACTGTGGGTGCCGTTGCGCGAGCCGGCAAGCGTGGCACGCAGGTAGGCAATCAGATGGTCGAGCATCTGCTCGGCACGTGGCGCATCGCTTGCAATCAGCACGCGCAGATTGGCCAGGGTGTTGAACAGCATATGTGGCTCCAGCTGGGCCTGCAACAGGCTGAGCCTGGCTTCGGCGGCCTGGCGCTGGGCCTGCTCTGCCTGCATTTGCAGATGGCGCGATTTGCCCACCACATAAAAGCCCCAGGACATGGCAATGCTGGTCGCCATTGTGATGGCAAGCGGCAGCCATAGCGAGGGCCTGCCTGAGGCGGGCAGTTCGGGATGGAACTGCTGAACATAGAGGCTGCCCAGAGGATTGCCCAGAACCAGGCCTGCTGCAATTCCCAGCGGCACCACAGCCATGCCGCGCATGCCGCGCGGCCAGGGGATCTGGTCGGACTCGCGCCAGCGCAGCCTGAGCAGATCGATGCTCAGCCAGCTGATCAGGCCTATGGCCAGCGAGTAGGCGAGGTTGACATCCCACAGGCCCTGGCCCAGAGCGGTCAGGGCCGCGGCGATCAGCAGGCAGGCCGCCACGGTGATGCCGGCGTGACGAAGCAGGGGGGCGGGCGCAAACATGGACATGACAGGCATGGTAGGTGATGGGGGATCCGGCAACTAGCGCTTTTCGCTGCGCTTCAGCGTTTTCAGCTCGTGCTCCAGCAACTGCTGAAAGAGCGGGCTGCCGGGTGCCAGCAGCCAGACCACGGCGCCATGTATCAGCAGGCCCAGACCCCAGCCCAGAGCTGGGTAGACGGCCCAGTGCCGTCCCTGACTCAGAGCCAGGGTCATCAGTCCCAGATTCACTGCGGCATAGACCGCAGCATGGATATACCAGCCCAGCTTCATGCCGGCGCGGCGGCGTGCCTGCTGGTGCAGAGCGTCTTCGGAGATCGGGTTCATGTCTTTTCCTTGTAGAGCTTGGGATGAATGCGGGGATCAGGCCAGTCCTTGCCACAGCAGATTGCCGAGCAGGCGGCCGGGGAGCAGCGTGAACAGCCCTGCGACCACGCAGCTGCCGAAATACAGCTTGCGCATGACGCTGCGGTGCTGGCCGATGCGTCGATGGGCCAGATGCCAGAAGGACAGTGCCAGGCCACCCAGCGTCACGGGGATCAGCAGATGGATAGGCGTGAAGCCTGCCCAGTTGGGCAGTTTGAAGTCGCGTATGAACAACGCGGAGATGGCGGTGGCCAGCATGAGCAGCACAAAGCCACGGCCTGCAATTCTGTGCACCCAGGGCAGCGGGCCGGCCTGGCGCCTGGCCCAGAGTGCAATGGCTCCGGTCAAGGTGGCTGCGATGGCGCAACCCATGTGAAAGGCAATCAGAGGTGTGAGTGTCATGGCTGGCTCCTGGTGCTTGCACATGACTGTGCAAGCCCAGCCTGCTGGCGGCCAGCGCTTTGCGACGAAGTGACAGAAGCCGGGAGCCAGCTGCAACTCCGTGGGTGTGACTGGTGTGGTTGCCTGGTTTGTGCGCGCACACATACCACGCGGCGGCTTCAGGCTTGGCAGTTTGCCGTGGATCCCGTTGAGGCTCCAGGGTGTTTGACATCGTTGGCTGGGTTGATTACTAAAATTAACGATTCTGAAAATCATTCTCAATAATTTAAAAAATGTTCCTGCTGCGACCGATTTCCCTGGCTGCCCTCGCACTGTGCAGCCAGCAGACTGTTTTTGCCCAGACTTCCAGCACTGAATCAGAGGCTGCCCTGCAGACCGTGACCGTGGAGGCCAGCGCCGATGCTTCGGCCGAGGGTCTGGCCAAGCCTTTTGCGGGCGGGCAGGTGGCGCGCGGCGCGCGTGTCGGCGTGCTGGGAAACCAGGACATGATGGAGACTCCGTTTTCCGCCACCAGCTATACCAGTGATCTGATTCAGGATCAGCAGGCCAAGAGCGTGGGCGACGTGCTGCTCAACGATGCGGGCGTGCGCTCGGCGCGCGGCTTCGGCAATTTCCAGCAGGCCTACTTTGTGCGCGGCTTTGTGCTGTATTCCGATGATGTGGCCTATAACGGCCTGTACGGCCTGGTGCCGCGCCAGTACATGGCGTCGGAGTTCGTGGAGCGCGTGGAAGTGTTTCGCGGAGCGAATGCCTTTCTCAGCGGCGCGGGTGCGGGCAGCGTCAGCGGCGGTGGTCTGGGCGGCCTGATCAATGTGGTGCCCAAGCGCGCCGGCAACGAGCCGCTCAATCGTGTCACCCTGGGTGGCGCCAGCGGCGGGCAGGCTTATGCCGCAGCCGATGTGGCCCGCCGCTTCGGCCCCGACGATGCAGCCGGTGTGCGCCTGAATCTTGCGCGCCGCAGCGGCGGCACCGGCGTGAGCGGTGAGAAGGTCCACACCACTGTCGGTTCGCTGGGCCTGGACTGGCGCAGCAGCCGTGCACGCCTGTCGGCCGATCTGGGCTGGCAGGAGCACAAGCTGACGGCGCCGCGCCCCTCGCTGACCCCTTCGGGCAATCTGCCCATTCCGGCAGCTCCTGACAGCAAGACCAACTACGCCCAGCCCTGGACCTACTCCAACAGCCGCGACCTGTTCGGCACCGTGCGCGGGGAATACGACTTCAACGATCAATGGACCGGTTGGGCCGCTGTGGGCATGCGCCGGGGCAGCGAGGACAACGCGCTGTCGGGCCTGACGCTGTCCAGCGCGGCTGGCGATGCCACGGTCAACCGCTTCGACAACACGCGCAAGAACCGCGTCAAGACCGGCGAGCTGGGCCTGCGTGGCAAGTTCGAGACCGGCGCGGTCAAGCACTCGGTGGTGGCTTCGCTGTCGGCCTTCGATTCCAGCGAGCGCAATGCCTGGGGTTACAACTATGCAACCGGCCAGAGCAACAACATCTACAACCCGGTGGCCCTGCCTGCGCCTGCCTATAACGGACTGGGCGGCATACTGGGCAGCCCGCGCGAGACCGAGCGCATCAAGACCAGCAGCCTGGCGCTGGCCGATACCCTGGGCTTCATGGACGAGCGCCTGCTGCTGACGGTGGGCATGCGCTACCAGACCATCAAGGTCGACGGCTTCGATGCCACGACGGGCGCGAGCTCGGGCAGCTACGACAAGAGCCGCGTGACGCCGGTGGCTGGCCTGGTGTTCAAGCTGACCCCCGAGGTGTCGGCTTATGCCAACTACATCGAAGGGCTGGCCAAGGGCGGCAGCGCGCCCATGACCAACGGTGGTCAGGTCGTCAGCAATGCAGGCCAGGTGTTCGCTCCCTATGTCTCCCGTCAGAAGGAGGTGGGCCTCAAATACGACGGCGGCAATATCGGTGCCAGCGCTTCCTTCTTCACCACCAGCATGCCTAGCGCCTATGTGGAGAACAATGTCTACGGCGTGTTCGGCAAGCAGCGCAACCGCGGTCTGGAGTTCAATGTGTTCGGCGAGCCCGTCAAGGGCCTGCGCGTGCTCGGCGGCCTGACCCTGCTGGACGCCGAATACCTGACCACGGCGAGTGGCGCCAATGACGGCAAGCGCGTGGTGGGCGTGCCCCGCAGCCAGGCCAATATCGGCGCTGACTGGGATGTGCCGGGCGTGCGCGGTCTGGCATTGAATGCACGACTGATGTATACCGGCGCGCAGTACGCCAATGCAGGCAATACCCAGCGCGTGCCGGCCTGGACCCGCTTTGACCTGGGCGCCCGCTACCTGATGGACGTTGGCGGCAAGCTGGTGACCCTTAATGCACGCGTGGACAACGTGGCCAACCGCAACTACTGGGCCTCGGTCGGCGGCTATGCCACCAACGGCTATCTGGTCCAGGGCGCACCGCGTACCTTCTCGCTGACCGCCAGCGTGGACTTCTGATGCGCGCTCTGTGGACCGTGGTTCATCGCTGGGTAGGCCTGTTTCTCGCGGCTTTCCTGGTCATGACCGGTCTCACGGGAGCGGTGCTCTCGTGGGATCATGAAATCGACGACTGGCTCAACGCCGACATGCTGCACACGCCGGGACGCGGCCCGCTGCAGACGCCGCTGCAACTGGCCCAGGCCGTGCAGGCGGCCGATGCGCGCGTCGAGATCTCCTATATGAGCCTGGGCCTGCGCGAGGGAGAAGCGGCCTCCTTTCTGGTGCGCCCGCTGGTGGACCAGGCCACGGGCAAGCCCCATGTGCTGGGCTACAACACGGTGTTCGTGGACCCGGTGACGGGCTCCATCACCGGCCACCGCGACTCAAAGAGCCTGGCCCTGAGCTGGCGCAATCTCATGCCCTGGCTGCGCCATCTGCATGAAAGCCTGCTCAGTCCCACGTTTGCGGGCAGCAACCGCTGGGGCTACTGGTTCATGGGCGGTCTCGCGCTGCTGTGGCTGGCCGACAGCTTCTGGGCACTGGTGCTGACCCTGCCGGTGAAGAAGAAGGCGGCTGCGGCCGGGGCGCAGGATGCCCCCGCCAAGGCTGGCGGCAAGTCCTGGTGGGCGCGCTGGATGCCGTCCTGGCGCATACGCTGGGGCGCCGGTGCCTACAAGCTCAATTTCGATCTGCACCGCGCCGGCGGGCTGTGGATCTGGGGCGTGATCGTCATCGTGGCCTTTACCTCGTTCTCGATCAATCTCTACCGCGAGGTGTTCTACCCCGTGATGAGCAAGGTTTCGACCACCACGCCCGGCCCCTACGAGACGCTCAAGCCTGCACCTTTTGGCAGCTTTATCGAGCCGAAGATCGGCTTTGCCACGGCCATCGAGATCGCGCGCAAGGAGGCGGTGCAACTGGGCATCAAGACCGAGGCCGGAGGTATCTGGTATGGCGGGGATTTCCCGTTCTACAACGTGTCCTTCTTCGATCCCGACGACGAGACCGGGGCCATGGGCATGGGGCTGTCCAATGTCTATGTGAGCTCGGAAAGCGGCGAGGTGCTGGGCAGCTATCGTCCCTGGCACGGCACGGGAGCCGATGTCTTCGTGCAGCTGCAGTTGCCGCTGCACAGCGGTCGCATCCTGGGCACCTTCGGGCGTGTGCTGATATCGGTGGTCGGCGTGATGGTGGCCATGCTGTCCATCACCGGCGTCGTCATCTGGTGGAAAAAGCGCCGCGCCCGGCGAACCGCCCTGGCAGCTGCCTCGGCCTGAAACCACAAAGCCACCTTGCGGTGGCTTTGTGCATTGCGCGCTGCGCGGAAGCGGCAAAGCCGCTCAGGCGGCTCAGTCCTTCTTCAGGCACTCGCTCATGAAGGCCTTGCGCTCGTCGCCCTTTTTGCCGGCGGCGTCGGCATTGCAGCTCTTCATGCGTTCCTGCTGACGCTTCTTGCCGTCGGACAGGCAGGACTTCATGAACTCCTTGCGTTCATCACCCTTCTTGCCGGTGGCTTCGGTGTTGCAGGTGCCCATGAGCTGCTGCTGGGCGGTTTTGGGTTTGTCGCCGGCAGCCATGCTCATGCTGCAGGCCAGGGACACGACAGCCAGGACCACAAATTTTTTCATGATGGTGTGATTTTTGAAAAAACGCCGACAGCCGGCGCGCAGCTATTGCAGCACAGGCGCGTGACTTTGCCCATCACCACAAGCCATGTCTTGTAAAAGTTTGCGATTGTCTGTCGATCGGCGGCCGGAAAAGGTCTTGTGAGCGCGAGCGGGAAAATGGCGAGCGGATAATGGGCGGCTTTGCTTCAACCCTGCACCCAAAGGACGATTCGCGTGGATACTTTATTGCTGGTCAAGGCCGCCATCATGGGCATTGTGGAAGGGCTGACCGAGTTCTTGCCGATTTCCTCAACCGGCCACCTGATCCTGGCGGGGTCGCTGATGGGCTTCGTCGGCGGCAAGGCCAAGGTGTTTGAGATTGCGATCCAGACCGGGGCCATCTTTGCCGTGATGCTGGTGTACTGGCAGAAGATCCGCGACACGCTGGTGGAGCTGCCCAGCAGCCGCCAGGCGCAGAAGTTCGCGCTCAACGTCCTCATCGGCTTTTTGCCTGCCGTGGTGCTGGCGCTGCTGTTTGGCAAATACGTGCAGGAGCATCTGTTCACGCCGGTCATCGTGGCGACCACCTTCATCCTTGGCGGTTTCGTGATTCTCTGGGCCGAGAAGCGGCCCGCCGCTGCCACCCGCGTGCAGTCGGTGGACGATATGACGGCGCTCGATGCGCTCAAGGTCGGCCTGGTGCAGTGCTTTGCCCTGGTGCCCGGCACCAGCCGCAGCGGCTCCACCATCATCGGCGGCATGCTCATGGGCCTGTCGCGCAAGGCGGCCACGGACTTCTCGTTCTTCCTGGCCATGCCCACGCTGATCGGCGCGGGCGTCTACAGCCTCTACAAGGAGCGCGCGCTGCTGTCCATGGCGGATGTGCCGCTGTTTGCCGTGGGCCTGATCTTCTCGTTCATCAGCGCCTGGCTGTGCGTGCGCTGGTTGCTGCGCTTTATCTCCACCAACAGCTTTGTGCCCTTTGCCTGGTACCGCATCGTTTTCGGCATCATCGTGCTGGTGACCGCCTATACCGGCATCGTCGACTGGCACCATTGAGTGTCTTGACGCTGTTCGCAAAAAAAGCCGCTTGCGTGATTGCAAGCGTCTTTTTTCATAGCTGCCAGCGCTTGTTTTGATTGAGTTTCAGATAGTTTTGATGCTGAAATCGTTATCTGAAAAGCGCAAGAAGCTACTTATTTATGAGTACTTCCAGTGGATTTCTGCAGAATGGTCTGCTCCATATTGAGCAGCGAAGCCTCGATGGCGGCAGCGGTGGCCTCGGGCCGCTCCATGGGAAACAGATGGCCGCCGTCCAGCATGGTGATGCGCCCGCGGGTGATGCGCTGCGTCATCTCCATGCCCACCTGGCGCATCTCCACCGACGAGCGACCGCCGATGAAGGCCACCGGGCAGCGCACCGGGTGACGCCTGAGCTGGTTGTTGAGATTGCTGGGCAGGGTGTTGTAGATGGCGGTCTCCACCTCGCGCCTGAACAGCAGGCTGCGCTTGCCCTGGTCGTCCTCCAGGCCGTGCTGCACATAGTCCTGCAGCACCTGCGGGTGCCACTGGGCGAAGGCCTTCTTGCCACGGAAATACTCCAGCGCCTCCTCGTTGCTGGCCCAGGTGGTGCGCCGGCGCTGGCTGATCTTGCCGGGGGAGACCGAGGCCACGATCTGCGTCTGCTTGGCCAGGCCCACGGCGTTCGCCTTCCAGCCGCCCAGCAGGGGCGAGTCGATCAGCAGCACGCCGCGCGCCAGATCGGGGCGCTTGGAGGCCGCCTGAAAACTCAGGATGCCGCCCAGCGAGTGGCCCACCAGATAGACCGGCTGGCCGTGCCGCTCGACCTGCTGCTCGATGTATTCGATCAGCTCGTCCACCAGATGCGGCCAGTGGTTGGTGACGGGGCGCTGCGGGTCATGGCCGAAGCGCTGCACGCCGCCGGCGTCGATGCCCCGCTGGCGCAGCAGCGAAAACAGCAGGCGATAGGTGCCTATGGGAAAGCTGTTGGCATGCGCGAAGACCACGGGCAGGGTGTTCGTCGTGCTGGCGGTGGCAGTGGGCTGGGACATGGCGCTGAACGGGCTGAACAGTAAAAACGCCCCGTGGGGGCGTTGGATGCGTCGATCAGTTTAGCGCCTGGACAGCGCCGCCTGTCTTTGCATGCGTGCCTGTTCTTCGGCGCTCTGAAGGCGCTGGTATTCATCGGCCATGCTCAGGCCCGCCTGAGCCGGCACCACGGGCTGGCGCAGCGCGGCGGGCGGGCAGTTGCCCGCACCCAGGCCATGGGCCGAGCGCGATGCGACGGGCGCGCCGACCTTGACCAGCGGATGTGCGCGCGGGCTGTGGATGCGAATCGGCGTATCGGTCTGGCCGCCATCCCAGGCCGGGTCCTCGATGCTGTCGAAGACATGGCGCAGGCGCTCGCCCCAGCTGTCGTGCAGCATGCGCAGATAGGGATTGTCGGCGTCTAGGCAGACAATGCGGTCCGTGGCGAAGCGGTTGTTTTCGTAGACGATCAGATCCAGCGGCAGGCCCACCGAGAGGTTGGACTTGAGCGTGCTGTCCATGGACACCAGCGCGCACTTGGCGGCTTCGTCCAGAGGGGTTTCGGAGGTGATGACGCGATCCAGCACGGGCTTGCCGTACTTGGATTCGCCGATCTGGAAGTAGGGCGTCTCGCCCGTGGCCTCGATGAAGTTGCCCGCCGAATAGACCTGGAACAGGCGCATGCGTTCGCCCTGGATCTGGCCGCCGAAAATCATGGAGACATTGAAGTCCACCCCGGCGCGCTGCAGGGCCGTGGCCTCGCGCTCATGCACATGGCGCACGGCAGCGCCCAGCACGCGTGCGGCATCGAACATGCTGCGCACATTCCAGATGGTCAGCATCTCGTCCGTGGTCGTGTCGTGCAGCTGAAAGCTCTCCAGCAGCTCGCGCACCGACTGGGTGATGGACAGATTGCCGGCCGATTGCAGCACCATGAAGCGCTCGCCCGGTTGCTCGTACAGCATGACCTTGCGGAAGGTGCTGATCTGGTCGAGTCCTGCATTGGTGCGGGAGTCGGACAGAAACACCAGGCCGGCGTTGAGCTTGAGGGCGACGCAGTATGTCATGGGTGATAGAGACAATAATGAAAAACGTATGAATGTCAGGCGCAGCAAGCGCTGAATGCTTCTAAATAGATAGCTGTAAACGCAGGCTGCCACGTGATTTTAGAAGGGTTTTAATAACGTCGGTGGCGGCCCTGTAACTGTTGCCGGAGCCCCGTTCATGCCCCGGTGCAGGGCCGGGCTGAGGAAGTCCCTGAGATGCAGGGCCTGTATGCGTGAGAAGATGCCGCCCCTTGATAGAACACTTGCTTACAGCTGGTTAGAAGAGGGCCTCCCATGCACGCATTTCGCAACCTGTCGATACGGACCAAGCTCATGTCCAGCATGCTGGCCTGCCTGCTGCTGTTCGTGGCGATTTCCACGACGCTGGGCTTTGTGCTGACAGGCGCCAGCCTGCGTGAGCGCGTAGTGGGGCAGGAGCTGCCGGCCGTGGTGGGGGAGATCCGCAACGACATCCTGCGCCAGATCGGCACGCCGCTGGCCATGGCCAGATCCCTGGCCGGCAACAGCTATGTGCTGGACTGGGAAGCTGCGGGCGAACCCGAGGAAGGCAATGCCGCGTGGGCCAGATACGCCCAGGCGGTCAAGCAGCAGGCCGGTGCCTCATCGGTGTTCTGGGTGTCGGGCACCACGGGCCAGTACTTTGGCGAGCAGGGTGTGACGCGCAGGCTGGCGCCCAAGGGCCAGGGCGACCAGTGGTTCTACGAGCTGCTGGCCGGCGACAAGTCGCAGGTGCTGGAGATCGACAAGGACGTCAGCTCCAACGCCTATATGCTGTTCATCAATGTCCGCTTCGATGCCGGCCAGGGCAGGCAGGGCATTGCGGGCCTGGGCCTGTCGGTGGATGAGCTGGCGCAGGCCGTGCGCGCCTACCAGGTGGGCGAGTCCGGCTCGGTCTCCCTGGTGCGCGGCAACGGCAGCATTCTCGTGCATCGAGACCCGGCGCTGGTGGACGGCAAGCACTGGCTCAAGGATCGGCCCGGCTTCAGTGCCGGGCTCAGCGCTGCGCTGCTGAACCGCGAGCGCTTTGCCCATGCCATGTACGAGGCACCCTCGGGCCGGCAGCTGATTGCCTCCTCCTACGTCCCCGAGCTGGACCTGTATGTGATTGCCGAGCTGCCCGAGGCCCAGGTGTTGGGCGGCGTGCGCCGCACCATTGCACTGGCCTCGGCCGTGGCCGGCCTGGTGGGCGGCGGCATAGGCCTGCTGGTGATCTGGCTGGTGAGCCGGGCGATTGCGGCACCCGTGGGACGCGCGGCGCGAATGCTGGAGGAGATTGCCGATGGCCATGGAGATCTGAGCCGTCGCATGCCGGTGGAGAGCAATGACGAGGTGGGGGCGCTGGCCTCGGCCTTCAACCGCTTTGTCTCGTCGCTGGAGCGCATGGTGGGGGCCGTGCGCCAGGCCGCCGATTCGATTTCCGTGGCCAGCTCAGAGGTGGCCCAGGGCAACCAGGATCTGAGCCAGCGTACCGAGCAGGCAGCCAGCGCCCTGCAGCAGACGGCGGCATCGCTGTCGGTGCTGACGGACAGCGTGCAGGCCAATACCGAGGCCACGCGCAGTGCGGGCGAGCTGGCGCAGTCGGCGCGCGGCGTGGCCGAGCGCGGCGGTGCGGCCTTCGAGCAGGTGGTGGTGACCATGGAAGGCATCAACCACGCCTCGCGCAAGATTGCCGACATCATCGGTGTGATCGACTCGATTGCCTTTCAGACCAATATCCTGGCGCTGAATGCGGCGGTGGAGGCCGCGCGTGCCGGCGAGCAGGGCCGGGGCTTCGCCGTGGTGGCGGCCGAGGTGCGCAGCCTGGCCCAGCGCTCGGCCGAAGCGGCCAAGGAAGTGCGCCAGCTCATCACCGACTCCGTGACCCAGGTGGGAAGCGGATCGCAGCAGGTCGAGCATGCGGGCGCCACCATGCAGGAACTGCTGAACGCCGTGGCCAGGGTGACGGGCATCATCGAGGAGATCAGCGGCGCTTCGCAGACCCAGGGGCGCGGCATTGCAGAGATCAACCAGTCCGTGGCCGGACTGGACGATGCCACGCAGCAGAACTCCGCCCTGGTCGAGCAGTCGGCCGCTGCGGCAGTCAGCCTGCGCGAGCAGGCCGCACGTCTGATGGCCGAGGTGTCTGCCTTCAAGCTGGGTGACAGGCCCCAGAGCCGCCCGTCCGTGCAGGAGCGACAACAGCAACTGCTGGAGGCATGAACGCAAGCCGGGCCCGAAGAGATCGGGCCCGGGCTTGAGTGCGCAAGGCTTGGAACGTGTTCTTAAGCGGCGCTGGTGCTCAGCTTCTTGAGCTGGTAGAGCATTTCCAGCGCTTCGCGCGGGCTCAGTGCATCGGGGTTGAGGGCGGCCATGGCCTGGTCCAGCGGGCTGGGCGTGGCGCTGGCATCCACCAGCTCCGGTGCATCGAACAGATTGACCTGCAGATCGTTTTCGCCGGCCTGGGATTCGAGGGCTTCCAGCGCATGGCGCGCATGGTTGAGAACGCCGGCCGGCATGCCGGCCAGCTTGGCCACCTGGATACCGTAGCTGCGGCTGGCGGGGCCGGCCTGAATCTCGTGCAGAAACACGATGTCGCTGCCCGACTCCGCAGCGCTGACATGCACGTTGACGGCGGCCTTGGCCTTGGCGGGCAGCTCGGTCAGCTCGAAGTAGTGGGTGGCAAACAGCGTGAACGCCTTGGTCTTGTCGTGCAGCTGGCTGGCAATGCCGCTGGCCAGGGCCAGTCCGTCGAAGGTGCTGGTGCCGCGGCCGATCTCGTCCATCAGCACCAGGGAGTGGGGCGTGGCCGAATGCAGAATCTGAGCGGCCTCGGTCATCTCCATCATGAAGGTGGACTGGGCATTGGCCAGATCGTCGGCGGCGCCGATACGCGTGTGGATGGCATCGATGGGCCCCAGGCGGCAAGCGCCGGCCGGCACATAGCTGCCCATGCTGGCCAGCAGCACGATCAAGGCCACCTGGCGCATATAGGTCGATTTACCGCCCATGTTCGGGCCGGTGATGATCTGCATGCGCGTGTTGAGGTTCATGCGCGTGTGGTTGGCAATGAAGCTGCCGCTGGAGGTCTCGGCCATGCGTGCCTCCACCACGGGGTGGCGGCCGGCCTCGATCTCTATGCAGGGCTGGCTGACGAACTGCGGCTCGGCCCAGTTCAGCGTCAGAGAGCGCTCGGCCAGCGTGCACAGAACGTCCAGTGCGGCAATAGCCTGGGCCACGCGCGTGAGCTGGGGGACATGGGGCTGAAGCTGGTCGAGCAGCTGCTCGAACAGGAACTTCTCGCGCTGCAGCGCTCGCTCCTGGGCCGACAAGGCCTTGTCCTCGAAGGCCTTGAGTTCGGGCGTGATGTAGCGCTCGGCGTTCTTGAGCGTCTGGCGGCGGCGAAAACGCTCGGGTACCGCGTCCTTGTAGCTGTTGGTGACCTCGATATAGAAGCCATGCACCTTGTTGAACTGCACGCGCAGATTGGGAATGCCGGTGAGCAGCTTTTCCTTGGCCTCCAGCTCCAGCAGAAATTCGTCGCAGTTGTTCTGGATGGCGCGCAGCTCATCGAGTTCGGCATCAAAGCCCGTGGCAATCACGTCGCCGTCGCGCACCAGAGCCGCCGGTTCTTCGAGAATTGCGCGGGCCAGCAGCTCGGCACAGCCTTCAGGCGGAATCAGGTCGCTGAAGATCTGCGTCAGATAGGCGGATGGAGCTTGTCCGGATTGCGCCAGCAGCTTTGATTTTTCCAGTGTTTTGGACAGACCTACCAGCTCGCGCGGGCGCACCTGGCGCAGGGCGATGCGGGCGGTAATGCGCTCCACATCGCTCACGCCCTTGAGCTCGGAACGCAGGGCTTGCCAGGGGGCCGTGCCTGCCCCGGTGCCGCGCAGCACGCCAATCGCTTCCAGGCGTTGCATGGCGGACTTGCGATTGCGCTCGGGCTCCAGCAGCCAGGTCTTGAGTAGACGGCTACCCATGCCGGTCATGCAGCTGTCCAGCAGAGAGAACAGCGTGGGCGAATCTTCGCCGCGCAGCGTCTTGACCAGCTCCAGATTGCGGCGTGTGGCCAGCGGCAGCGCAATCAGCTCGTCGTCGCGCTGCACCTGGATGGCGTGGATGTGGGTCAGATTGCGGCCCTGGGTATGTTCTGCATAGGACAGCAGGGCGGCACTGGCACCATGGGCCAGCGGCAGGCCTTCGGCCTCCCAGGCCTTGAGGCTGGCAGCGCCCAGCAGCTCCAGCAGCTTGCGTTCGCCCAGACCCGAGTCGAATTGCCAGTCGGGGCGAGGAGACAGAGGGCAGCTGATGGCGCTGCTGTGCTTGACGGCAAACAATGCCTGCTCGAAGCGCTCGGTGACGCCTGCGCTGTAGATCACCTCGCTGGGCGCAATGCGCGACAGCCAGGCACCCAGTTCATCGGCCGCGCATTCGGCCATATGGATGCGGCCCTGGGTCACGGCCATCCAGGCCAGTCCACAGCGCTGGCGACCGGCGGTGTGCACGGCGACCAGAATGGCTTCGCTCTTGTCGGACAGCAGTTCGCTATCGGTCAGCGTGCCGGGCGTAACCACACGCACCACTTTGCGCTCGACCGGGCCCTTGCCTGCGCCAATCTCTCCGACCTGCTCACAGATCGCCACCGACTCGCCCATCTTGATCAGGCGGCCCAGATAGTTCTCGAGTGCATGGAAAGGCACGCCCGCCATGGGAATGGGTTGACCGGCCGTCTGGCCGCGCGAGGTCAGCGTGATGTCCAGCAGGCGCGTGACCTTCTCGGCATCGCCGAAGAACAGCTCGTAGAAATCGCCCATGCGATAGAAAACGAGGGTGTCGGGATACTGCGCTTTTATTGGGAGATATTGCTGGAACATCGGCGTATGTGCCGAGAGGTCAGTCATATCGGGGAAATTGGCCAGCGACGGGGATTCTGTGCTTTTCTGGGTCATCGCTTCAGCGGTATGCAAAACAGGGGGCGCTACGCTGGTGCTGGGCGGGCGCCGAATGCTCCATTATCCGTGATGCCCAATAGCAGGGGGCATGGCTGTTTTTTGGTTATTTGGCAGAGACCGTCTGAACGCTTGGCTCGGATTGAGAGCCCTGATCGTCGTCATGAATGGGGCGGTAGCCCGGACCGAAGGACACATCGCCCAGTCGCCAGCCTGCGCGGCAGCTCACTGCGCCCCAGAAGCGCTTCAGGGTGTAGCACTGCATGGCGATCAGGCCGCGCTCGTTGTCGGCATCCACTTCCGGGTCGCTCACGCCCGTGGGTCGCAGCTCTTCATCGTGATAGAGAGCGGTGCCGAACAACTGATCCCACCAGGGAAGGACCTGGCCGAAGTTGCAGTTGTGGCGCTCGGGGCGCGCTGCATCGCGCAGCATATGGTGGTTGCGGTGAAAACGCGGGCCAACCAGCAGGCGCTCGCCCACCCGGCCCAGCCAGCCCAGGCGCAGCGCCACATTGGCGTGGGAAAAGTTCTGCACCAGCTCGCTGAGCAGACCCAGCATGGCGAACTCAGAGGGCTCCACGCCCATGGCCAGGCCTACGCTGGCCAGCACAAAGCTTTGCAGCATGCCGTCCAGATAGTTGCTGCGGTCGTTGCTCCAGCAGCTCATCTGGCGCTGGCTGTGGTGCATGCTGTGCATGGCCCACCACCAGGGAATGACGTGCTGGGCGCGATGCATCCAGTAATACGTGAGGTCGTAGACCACGTAGTACACGCCAAACAATACATAGGGGTGGTCTTCAAACCAGGGAACCCAGGCCTTGAGGCCGCTGGCCTCCGAGGAGGATGGGCCGCCGCCCAGCATATGGGCGACCGGCATGAGGATCAGAAAGCTGAACAGCGGAAACAGGCCCAGCAGCATGAGCAGGGTGTAGTTGCGATCCACCGTGGTGTGGCGGCGGTCGGCCCAGCGCTCGGCGGGAAGCAGGCTCTCCAGCGGCCGCATCACACAGCCGATCAGAAACAGCTGCAGCAGCGCGATCAGAATGCCGGCGGCAATCTCGCGCGGATCGCCCGCTGCCTCTGCAATATGGAGTGCGTTGACCACGGGAGTCACCGCATGCACGGATACCCAGTCAATGGTCAGCGTCCAGTGCTGGCTGAAGAAATCCATCATATTGTTCTGCCCATTTGTCGTCGGGCAGATTCTGGACCGGGAGTTTGTGGATTCTGTGGAGAGACGCAGACTCCGCCGCCTGTCCCTTGCGTGTGGTCAAGAGGGATTGGTTGGGCAGGAGCGGAGCGGCCGCAATAAAAAAAGGGGCTGG
>NZ_JBKFBC010000003.1:85243-97618 GCF_053345995.1 Comamonas sp. C24C
GGGGGCTTCGAATTCACCGCTCTTGACGGCCTGGCGCACGGCTGCCTTTTCGCCGGCGCTGGCGAACTTGCTGTACTTGCCGAGCACGGGGATCAGCGAGCCATAGATGCGGGGGTTGGCCGCCAGGATTTCGCGTTGCTCCAGGAAGTCGGCTTCGCCAGTGAAGTTGCCCACCAGGCCACCGGCTTCGCTGACCAGCAAGGAGCCTGCAGCCACGTCCCAGATGGACAGGCCGGACTCAAAGAAACCGTCGGCAAAGCCGGCTGCCACATAGGCCAGATCCAGGGCGGCCGAACCGGGGCGACGCACGCCGGCGGTGCGCTGCATGACGTCGCCCAGCATCAGCATGTATTGCTTGAAGTTGTCGCCGCGGCGGAAGGGGAAGCCAGTGGAGATCAGGCAGTCGCGCAGCTGGGTGCGTTTGGAGACGCGAATGCGGCGCTCGTTCAGATAGGCACCGCGGCCCTTGGTAGCCGTGAACAGGTCGTTGCGGCTGGGGTCATAGATCACGGCGTGCTCGATCTTGCCCTTGTAGGCCAGGGCGATGCTCACGCAGTACACGGGGAAGCCGTGGATGAAGTTGGTGGTGCCGTCCAGGGGATCGATGATCCAGACATGGTCGGAGTTCTTGGCACCGTGCTCGCTGCCCGATTCTTCGGCCAGGATGGAATGCTGTGGGTAGGCGTTGAGCAGCGTCTCAATGATGATGCGCTCGGCAGCCTGGTCTACCTCGGTCACAAAGTCGTTCACCTGCTTTTGCGCAACGCGCACCGATTCCACATCCAGTGCGGCACGGTTGATGAGGGCGCCAGCGGCGCGAGCAGCCTTGATGGCCACGTTGAGCATGGGGTGCAGGGAGTTCGACATAAATTGTGAGTGCGTTGGCGATGCAGCCCGGAGCAAAACTGGGCTGAACTACGCGGGTAAGAACGTAAAAGCCGCGACCGGCGATGCGGGGCGGCGACAATGGGCGCAATTCTACCCAGCCTGCGCTTTTTTTGCTTGTTCGTCCCGGCGACCCGAGGGTCTTCTCTGCGACGCTTGCGGATACGAGAGAGAACGGGCTGCGTAGGCTGCTGTCTTATCAAGGCCACAAGTGGGGCCTTTTGCATTGTTCTGCGTTGATGAAAACCCGATTCGTACTGATTGAAACCAGCCATGCCGGCAATGTGGGCGCGGCTGCCCGAGCGCTCAAGACCATGGGCTTCGACGACCTGGTGCTGGTGCGCCCGCGCTACAAGAACGTGCTGCGCAAGGAGGAGACCATCCAGCGTGCCAGCGGCGCACTGGACGTGCTGGACAAGGCCCGCGTCGTCGATACCTTGGATGAAGCCCTGGAGGGCATCAGCCATATGTGCGCCACGGCGATGACGCCGCGTGACTTCGGCCCGCCCACACGCACGCCGCGCGAGCATTTCGAGTTGCTTCTGAAAGGAGAGCTGGATACGCGCTCCGTACCTGCTGAGGACGCCGGTCTGACCGATAACCAGCCCACGCCCGGTGCGGTCTGCAACCAGAAGGGCGTGGCCTTTCTGTTTGGCTGCGAGCGCTTTGGCATGAGCAACGACGATGTATACCGCTGCGACGTGGCGCTGTCGATTCCGTCCAATCCGCAGTTCGGCTCGCTCAATCTGGGCTCGGCGATTCAGGTCGTTGCCTATGACTGGCGCGCGGCGCTTGGCGGCTTTCCCGTGGTGGAGCACACGCCCGAGGTGCATCGCGCCGACATGGCCCAGGTGCAGGGCATGCTGGGCCATTGGGAGCAGGCCCTGGCCCATATCGGCTTTCTGGACCCGGCAGCGCCCAAGAAGCTCATGCCCCGGCTTAACCAGCTTTTCAACCGCGCGCAGCTGACCCAGGAAGAAATCCATATTCTCCGCGGTGTTGCCAAAGCCATGCTGCAGAGCCAGCCACCAACCCGCTAGACTTCACAAGCTAAACATTTCCTCACGTTGTTATTTGATGCTTGCTCGCCTGCGCTCCGACATCCAGTGCATTCTTGACCGCGACCCTGCGGCCCGCAGCACCTGGGAGGTCATCACCTGTTATCCGGGGCTGCACGCCATCTGGCTGCAGCGCCCTGCACACTGGTGCTGGACGCATGGCTTCAAATGGCTGGGCCGCTTCATCTCGCACATGGGGCGCTGGTTCACCGGCATTGAAATCCACCCCGGTGCCGTCATCGGTCGCGAGGTCTTCATCGATCACGGCATGGGTGTCGTGATCGGCGAAACCGCCGTGGTGGGCGATGGCTGCACCATCTATCACGGTGTGACCCTGGGCGGTACCTCGCTGTACAAGGGCGCCAAGCGCCACCCGACCCTGGGCAAGAACGTGGTGGTCAGTGCCGGCGCCAAGGTGCTGGGCGGCTTCGAGGTGGGCGATGGTGCCAAGATCGGCAGCAATGCCGTGGTCATCAAGCCCGTGCCCGCAGGTGCCACGGCCGTCGGCATTCCGGCGCGCATCATTCCCAGCAAGACCGGGCAGAGCGCTGATGTGACCGAGCATGAGCTGGCTCCCAAGGTCGAGGCCAAGGCGCAAGCGGCTGTCGTGGTCGACGAGGATTGCGGCAAGAGCGGCTTCACCGCCTATGGCGTGACGGCCGAAGTCGACCCCGTGGCCCAGGCCATGCGCTCGCTGTCCGAAGGCGCGGCCGGTCACGAAAAGCAGATCGCGCTGCTATGGGCTGCCATCGAGAAGCTCTCGATCCAGGGCCATGTCAAGGACTGTGTGCCTTGCGAGTCCGAGCGCCCCGAGGCCTTCCAGAAGGACAAGATCGACCAGATCCTAGGAAATTAGGCCTCAAACGCTTATCTACAAAGCGATTGATGCTTCTTTTTTGATAGTGAAAGCCAGCGCCTGTCGCTGGCTTTTTTCATGGTGCTTGCCCGTAGTCGATTTGAGGGGCGCAAGCCCTGCCCATTCGCCCAAGACTGCTTGCCAACTCAAATCCAAGGCGAGCAATGATGAATGTGGAACAGGCCCTGCGACAGCGCCATTCGGTGCGTGCCTTTTTGTCCAGAGCGGTGGGGGCGGCCCAGGTCAGGGAGTTGCTGGTGCAGGCCGGACTGGCGGCTTCCGGCGGCAATCTCCAGCCCTGGCGCGTGATGGCACTGACGGGCACAAGTCTGCAGGCATTGCGCCAGGCCATGTCCGAGGCGACCCCTGATTCCGATGCGGCCCTGGTCTATCCGACTCAACTCTGGGAGCCCTATCGCAGCCGCCGCTTCGACAATGGCGAGGATCTCTATCGCTCCTTGGGCATGGGGCGCGAGGACAGGGTTGGACGGCTGCGGCAACTGGCCAGCAACGCCCAGATGTTTGGCGCGCCGGTCGGCGTATTCGTGGCCGTCGAGAAACGCATGCTGCATGCGCAGTGGGTGGATCTCGGGATTTATCTGCAATCGCTGATGCTGCTGGCCGCCGACAAGGGCCTGGCCACCTGTGCCCAGGGCTTCTGGCGCGGTTACAGCACTTTTGTGAGCCGGCACCTGGCGCTGCCGCCGGGCTACCAGATCGCCTTTGGCATGGCACTGGGTTATGAGGACAGCACTGCGCCCATCAACCAGTGGCGCTCCACAAGGGCTGCGCCCGAGGACTGGTGCGAACTGCGCGGGTTCGAATAAGCCTTGCCTCGATGCCGGTGCAGGCGCGCTTGATGCTTCTTCCTGAGTGGCAGGAAGGCTGGGCCGCCGATGAAGCGCAAGGCATGAGACCGGGCTCCATGCAGGCAGCCCGGCTGCTTCTTCAATGGCGGTGATTTACTTCCACAGCGCGCACTTGCTCTCTTCCTTGGTGGTGAAGACCTGGTCGCCGGGCAGGGTCTTGAGCACCTTGAAGTAATCCCAGGCCTTCTTCGATTCAGCCGGCGCCTTGACCTGCAGCAGATACATATCGTGGGCATAGCGGCCATCGGGGCGAACCACGCCCTTGGCATAGAAGTCCGACAGTGGCGTGGCCTTGAAGCCGGCCATGATCTTGTCGGCATCCGTCGTGCCCAGCTTCTCGGCCAGCTTCAGATACTGCATGGCGGCCGAGTAGTTGGCGGCCTGCAGTGAAGTGGGCATCTTCTTGAACTTGGCAAAGAAGCGATCCGAGAACTTGCGGCTTTCGGGGTTCAGGTCCCAATACCAGCTGTCGGTGAACATCAGGCCTTCCGTGGCCTTGAGGCCCAGACTGTGGATGTCGGAGCTGAACAGCAGCAGGCCGGCCAGCTTCATGGTCTTGGTCAGGCCAAATTCGCGAGCCGACTTGATGGCATTGATGGTGTCGCCGCCGGCATTGGCCAGGCCCAGGATCTGGGCCTTGGAGTTCTGGGCCTGCAGCAGAAAGGAGGAGAAGTCAGCTGTGTTCAGCGGGTGCTTTACATTGCCCAGCACCTTGCCGCCGGAGGCATTGATGACGCGCGTGGTGTCGGCTTCCAGGGCCTGGCCAAAGGCATAGTCCGCCGTCAGAAAGAACCAGTTCTTGCCGCCCAGCTCCACCACAGCCTTGCCCGTGCCCTTGGCCAGTGCCACGGTGTCATAGGCATAGTGCACAAAATAGGGGCTGCACTGCTCATTGGTCAGTGCCGAGGTGCCGGCACCGTTGATGATGTAGACCTTTTTCTTTTCGTCGGCCACCTTGCCCATGGCCAGACCGGCGCTGGAAGTAGTGCCCCCGATCAGCATGCTCATGCCCTGGGTGTCGAACCACTCGCGCGCCTTGCTGGCCGCGATATCGGCCTTGTTCTGGTGGTCGGCCGTCAGCACCTCGATGGGCTTGCCCAGCAGCTTGCCGCCGAAGTCGTCCACGGCCATCTGCACGGCCAGAGCACCGCCCTTGCCGTCCACATCGGAGTAGAGGCCCGACATATCGGTGATGAAGCCGATGCGAATCTTGTCCTGCGCCTGAGCGCCTGCAGCGGCCAGCAGGCAGCCCAATGCCAGCGTCAATGTTCTGGGGGAGAAAGCGGTAGCGGAGCAAACAGAGCGAGGCTTCATCAGAGTCATCTCCTGAGATGGTGAGTACCCGGTCACTGCGACGGGCAGCCAGCATGGTCGCAGCTGGCGCAGGCCGCGCCATCAGGGCAAGCACCGGGGCGGCTGCGGCAAGGTATCCGGCGCGACTCGGGAAAATGCCGCAAGCTTCTACACTGCAGTGCAGCAATTTTGGAAAGAACAAGAGATGGATATTCGTCAAGCATTGCAGCAGCGCCGCTCGGTCCGCGCTTTTCTGCCCCGGAACGTGGCCGCAGCCACGGTGCGGGACTTGCTGGAGACTGCGGCGCAGGCCGCGTCCGGCGGCAATATGCAGCCCTGGCGTGTGACCGCCGTGGGCGGGCAGGCGCTCGAGGATCTATGTGCCAGGGCCAGAGAGACAGAGGCGGTTCCGCGTCCCGGCCTGTCCTATCCGCCCGGACTGTGGGAGCCCTATCGCAGCCGCCGTTTTGAAAATGGCGAGGATCTGTACCGCTCACTCAATATCGGCCGCGAGGACAAGGCCGCGCGCCTGGCCCAGCTGGCCAAGAACGGCCAGATGTTCGGTGCTCCCGTGGGCATTTTTGTGGCCGTGGAAGAGCGCATGGGCTATGCGCAATGGGTGGATCTGGGCATTTACCTGCAGTCCTTCATGCTGCTGGCCGTGGAGCATGGCCTGGCCACCTGCGCCCAGGGCTTTTGGCGCATGTACAACGATATGCTGATCGAGCAACTGGCCTTGCCAGAGGGCTACCAGATTGCCTTCGGCATCGCCCTGGGCTACGAGGACATCAGCGCTCCCATCAACCAGTGGCGCGCAAGCCGTGCGGCCAGCCATGAATGGCTGGCGCTGAAAGGGCTGGACGAGGCCGCGGATTAGGCACCCGAAGGTCAGCATAGTTAAACCGCGTCCATGTCGCGGCATTTGCGGCAAAACCAGCCTATACTGCGTGCAGCTCCGGGGTGTGCGAAAGCGCTGAGATGCCAGTCACTGTGAAAACAGTGCAGGCGAACCCGACGAACTTGATCCGGTTCATACCGGCGGAAGAAGAGCGGGACCCTGACGCAGGGCCTATGGATGGACGGGACAGCCGGCACCAGTGCCAGCCCTGAAAACCATGGGCACAGCAAACCCCAGGCGCCTCGCGCACTGGGGTTTTGTCTTTTCTGGGCAGCCGGTGCGTGAAGAACCAGGCCGAAATTGCAGAATTTCGGCGGCACAGGCCGGATACCCCATAGCGGGCAGCGCCGGTGCCGGGCAAGATCAGAGCGGGGCCGCACTCCACGGAGCGTTTGATGCATTTCAACCGCTTTGAGGAGACTGCGATGAACGCCCCTGATTCCATCTTTACGCCTGCTGCAGGCCATGCCCCCGATGCTGCCCGTTTTGCCGAGTTGCTGGCCCAGTCGCGCCAGCCATTTCCGGCATCGACCAAGAGCTATCTGAGCGGCGCACTGCACCCCCAGCTGCGTGTGCCGGTGCGCGACATTGCACTCACCAATGGAGAGCAGGTCAGCGTCTACGACACCTCGGGCCCCTACACCGACCCCGCCGTGCAGATCGACGTGCGCCAGGGCCTGCCCAGCGTGCGTGCTGCCTGGATCGAAGCGCGCGGCGATAGCGAGTATTACGTGGGTCGCCAGCGAGTGGCGCTGGACGACGGCGGCAAGCGCGGCGAGGAAGATGCGCGCGTTGCCCAGCTGCGTGCCGAGGCCGCCGCGCTGCAGCGTCAGCCGCGTCGAGCCAAATCCGGCCAGAACGTGACCCAGATGCACTATGCCAAGCGCGGCATCATCACGCCCGAGATGGAGTATGTGGCCCTGCGCGAGAACGGCCGCCGCGAATGGATGGCGCAGTACCAGCAGGACGCGGCGCGCGAGCTGCGACTGGCCGGCAACAGCCTGGGCGCCAGCATTCCCAAGATCATCACGCCCGAATTCGTGCGCGACGAGGTGGCGCGCGGCCGCGCCATCATTCCGGCCAATATCAACCACCCTGAAATCGAGCCCATGGCGATCGGCCGCAATTTCAAGGTCAAGATCAACGCCAACATCGGTAACTCGGCCGTGACGTCCAGCATCGAGGAAGAGGTGGAAAAGCTGGTCTGGGCCATTCGCTGGGGCGCGGACAATGTCATGGATCTGTCCACCGGCAGGAACATCCACACCACGCGCGACTGGATCGTGCGCAACTCGCCCGTGCCCATCGGCACCGTGCCCATCTACCAGGCGCTGGAGAAGGTCGGCGGCATTGCCGAAGACCTGACCTGGGAGATCTTCCGCGACACCCTGGTCGAGCAGGCCGAGCAGGGCGTGGACTACTTCACCATCCACGCCGGTGTGCGCCTGGCCTATATCCACCTCACGGCCCAGCGCCGCACCGGCATTGTCTCGCGCGGTGGCTCCATCATGGCCAAGTGGTGCATGGCCCATCATCGCGAGAGCTTCCTCTACGAGCACTTCGAAGACATCTGCGACATCATGAAGCAGTACGACGTGAGCTTCTCGCTGGGCGACGGCCTGCGCCCCGGCTGCGCCAGCGATGCCAATGACGATGCCCAGTTTGCCGAACTGGCCACGCTGGGCGAACTGACGCAGATCGCCTGGAAGCACGATGTGCAGACCATGATCGAAGGCCCCGGCCATGTGCCCATGCACATGATCCAGCAGAACATGACCGAGCAGCTCAAGCACTGCCACGAGGCACCGTTCTACACTCTGGGCCCGCTGACCATCGACATCGCTCCCGGCTATGACCATATCGCTTCGGCTATCGGCGCGGCCATGATCGGCTGGTTCGGCACGGCCATGCTGTGCTATGTCACGCCCAAGGAGCATCTGGGGCTGCCTGACCGCGACGACGTCAAGCAGGGCATCATCGCGTACAAGATCGCAGCCCACGCCGCCGACGTCGCCAAGGGCCACCCGGGTGCGCGCTCGCGCGACGATGCACTTTCACAGGCGCGTTTCGACTTCCGCTGGCAGGACCAGTTCAACCTGGGACTAGATCCCGATACGGCCCAGGCCTACCACGATGAGACCCTGCCCAAGGACAGCGCCAAGGTGGCCCATTTCTGCTCCATGTGCGGACCCAAGTTCTGCTCCATGAAGATCACCCAGGAAGTGCGCGACTTCGCCAAGCAGCAGGGCATGAGCGCCGAGCACAGCATTGCCGCGGGCATGAAGGCCAAGGCCCAGGAGTTCAACAAGGCGGGTGGGGATTTCTATATTCCCATCGCATCGGACACCACGGCACGTTGATCTGAGCTGCCAGCATGGCTGCAGCGCCTGGTCATCAAGCGCGGCAGCCATCCAATAAAAAGCGCAGTCCCTGGCTGCGCTTTTTTTGCGGGGCGAGTGAGGCTTGGCTGAACCTGAAAGTCAGATCAGGTATTCGGGGCGACCGGCTGCAACCCAGGCTTGATATCGGGCATCGATCTTCGGCGCAATCCGGTGGAACTGCTCCCAGTCGTCGCTCACGCCATACATGGTCTGTTCGTCGACACCGAACTCTTCGAAATAGTCATCCACAAACCTGCTGTCGTGGTCCTCGCCTAGGTAATAGGCCACGGCAAAGGCATTGCCTTCTTCGTTCAGCTCCTGGTCCGTGAACTTCTCGTCGAGCACGCGCAGCAGGAATTGGGCACCGCTCAGCTTCTCGCTCTTCAGCAGCTCGATCTCCTCTTCGGCTTCTTCGATCAGCTCCTGGCTGGCGTAGTCGTTGCGGATCAGCCAGGCCAGAAACATGCCGATATGCGTGGCGCCTGCGGCCTGCGGAAGATCGGCCGGAAAATCCCCGCCGTAGTGCCAGGACGCGTCGTCGTATTTCATCATCTCTCCTTGTATGTGGGCTGCAAGGCAATCCCCTGCATCCGGGACATTGCCTTTTGCGCTGGGAGGGATCTTATCGGCTGCGGCCTGGTGCACAGGCCGGGTCCGGGCACTCCGGCACGGCATTCTTCTCGATCAGATGCATATGGAAGACATGTTTTCTGTCTCTGGACCATGCGCCATGAATATGCTGCCAGGAGTGCGGGTCCGCACGCGGAAGCTTGCGCTCCAGGTAGTAGATGGCCTGGTCGTCGCCGGAGAATCCGGAGTTCAGAATCCGCCAGCGCAAAGGATTGGCGCCACGCAGAGGTTTGCCGTCGCAATAGATTTGCTCGCCGTCGCTGGCATAGAGATCATTGTCCGGCATCACCTGCAGATGGCGGCTGCGGATACAGTTTTTCATTCTTCTGCCCCAGTACCACGCTGCCCGGGCATCGGATCCATAGCCGCCGCCCAGGTCGCGAAAAGTCAGAGGGTCGCTACCCGCAAGCGGCCTGAGCGAGGTTTCATATTCGAAATAGATACTGCTGCGGTCCAGCCAATACATGCCCAGCTGGCGAAAGCTGTTCCGGTCGATATTCGGCAGCCGGCTCCAGGCGTGAAAGATGCTGCAGGCATCTCTGGCAATGAAATGCTGATTTTCAGAAATCTCGAAGCTCGCCGCGTCGGCGCTCGCCAGCCTGCGCCCCTGATGCCAGACTTTGGCATCCCGCAAGGCCCAGAGCTCGCTGCCGTAAGTGCCAATCACTTTCTGCCCGGGCAGGTCGGCCAGTTTTTTCCAGCTCATTGTTGCGGCCTGTGCTTATTTATTGAGAGATCCTGCGACCCTGTGGATTCGGGTGAGCAGGCGCCGCCGGATCAAACCGCTGACCGGTCGGATCAACCACCAGTAGGGGGTGAAGCTGCGCAGGGCGCTGCCATCGGTGCAATGCACCCGGGTTTGCGTCACCAGCCTCGTCTGGCCTTCGGGCATCGGCTCCGTGCTGAAGTTGAGCACCAGCTTGGCCAGGTTGGCCTCGGTGTAGCGGGCAAACTGCGCTTCAGGTTCCTGCAGCCGGACCAGGCCGTAGTCGCGCTGCCAGAACCGTCCCAGGAGACCGAAGGCCAGCTCTCGATCCGCGTCGCGACCCAGGGGCATGAAGTCGTCGAGGCCGAAAGCCGGGCGCTGGCTCAGTCCGCTTTCTGCACCCAGCCTGCCAAGCAGACGATCAGGCAGCTCGCGCAGCCGGATAAAGCCCTTGGCCCATGGGTCTTCCGTGGTGCCGGGGAGCATGACCGCATCCAGCAATATTTTGGGTGGCAGGTTCGAGATGAGGGTATGGCGCTCCTGGAACTGGAAGGCGGGAAGGTATTGATCGATCAGTTGCATCTTGGGTCAGGCGAATTTATCGAGTCCGGCGCGCAATCCTCTTCCGGTCTCGGAAGCGCAGATTGACAGGCTACGGGCACCAGTCTGCGTCAACTGGCTATCGAAATGAAAAAGGCAAGCCGCAAGGCCTGCCTTTTTTGCCGAGCGATGCCGCAGGGTCTGCGGCGTTTGGCTTAGGTTTGGCTTAGAAAGGGTAGCTGGGAACGCCCCCCGCCAGACCCACCCAGCGGCCCAGCTCCAGCTGATTGCCCTTGCCGGGCACCATGGCGTAGAACTCGGGAGCGAGCTGAGGCATGCCATGAGCGGCGATCGAACTCAGAGCGACCGAGCTCAGAGGAATGCCGTAATGGGCAAAGACCTGGCGCATGTCGCGGCCGATGATGCGGCTGGACAGCACATACAGCAGCTCGTGGTTGCTGATGTCCCGGCTGGCATAGTCTTTCATGCCCAGTGCGTTCTTGTTGGCGCTCCAGTAGGCATTGTCATAGATCAGGCGCTCGCCGCGACCCAGCAGGCCCAGGAAGTCGATTACATTCGCAGGCTGTGGCTGAGCCTGGCCCAGGCGTTCCCGGGTGTAGATGAAGGCCAGCTGGAAGTGCACGGCGCGCATGGCGTTGTCGGACTTGTTGGCCTTGGTCCAGAAGCGCTGGAACATATCGGCTTGCAGGGCATCGCCGGTCTTGCCCGTGGCGCGTGCCGCCTGGATGTCCAGGTAGAGCTTCTTATGGTCGATGCGCTCGCCGCTGTTGTTCTCGGCACCGTTGGTGATGGCGTACTGGCGCAGGGCACTGGCGTTGGCCAGGATGTTGTTGTCGCATTCCACGGGGCAGCCGCCGCCGTCGGCGGTCAGCAGCGTCATATGGCGCATCACGGTGTTGTGGCCCAGCTCATGCCACCAGCCCCATCCGGGGGCAAGGCCTGCGGCGCCGTCCGAAGGATTGCCCGAGCACAGAAAGCCGCAAGCCGCCAGCCAGCCGACAAAATGCTGCACGCCGGGGGCGCGCTGGATGCTGCCGCTGCAATCCCAGCCCAGCGTGGCGCAGACGTTGTTCACATTGGCGCTGGCACTCATATTGTTGTAGCCGTTGGCCAGGTGGTTGCTGTCGAAGATCATGCCCTTGAGGCGCTCCACGACATAGGTGCGCGGATGGTGGCTGCCGATGGCGCTTTGGGCATAGCCAATGGTCTGCTGTACCTCGCCCCCCACCATCTTGGAGGTCTGCCAGCCAAAGTCGCCGCGTTGCAGCGCCTGCACGGCCTCGTCGATCTCCTGTGCACCGGGATTGCGCGTGAAGTCGAAATGCGCGTATTTGACGCTCCCGCGCACGCGCAGCTTGACCACGCTGCCGGCCTTGGCCCCTGAGTAGTTGAGAAACAGCGGACCGCCCCAGGCCGTGCTGTAGCTCAGCGTCTGGCCCGGGCTCAGGCGGGCTTGGTGCCCATCCGGAAAGCGTGGTCGGGTGTAGTTTTCCTGCGCCAGAGGATTGCCGCGGGTGCGGATATTGCCCACCCGCAGTGCCAGTGCCGCATCCGCGGCATCCACGATCTGCACCTGCACGGTCTTGCCCGGCACGGCGCCGCGGCCTATGGCCGTGCGGCCATCGGTCTGGGCAATGGTGACCTCGATGGTTTCCCAGCTGTCGCTGGTGGCCAGACCGGGCGAGGCCTTGGGCATCCAGTCGGCAAAATTCAGCGGTGTGCTTTCATGCTCGCGCACGGCATAGCTCAGCGTGTCGGCCGCCATGGTGCGGAAAAAGGTGCTGGCATCGGAGCGCCGCACCTGCGCATAGTCCACCTGCTGGCGTGCCAGATCGGCCCAGAGCACCAGGCGGCGATGTGCGGCCATATAGGGCTTGAGATAGTAGTTGTCGGCAAACAGGTTGATGCCCTGGCCTTCCTGGCCGAGCAGATCGTTGCGGATGCCGTCGAGAGCGCCGATCAGGCTGGTGTCTGCAGAGAAGTCGGCACTGCTGCCGTTTTTCAGGGCTGCGAGCGCGGACTCATGCGCCCCCAG
This sequence comes from Comamonas sp. C24C, assembly GCF_053345995.1. Taxonomy (NCBI): domain Bacteria; kingdom Pseudomonadati; phylum Pseudomonadota; class Betaproteobacteria; order Burkholderiales; family Comamonadaceae; genus Comamonas; species Comamonas sp. C24C. The sequence goes on from NZ_JBKFBC010000003.1 coordinate 97,416, forward strand.
TCTGTCGGCCGCCTGGCGCTGCTGGGCAGCGGTCCTGCCGCCGATCTGGTAGCCATCGGCGGGCGCCCAGTAATTGCCGGCGTAGCCGCCCAGCTCCATGCCCATGGCCTGAAGCACCTGTCGGCCGCCGGCCGAGTCGCCCCAGTTGCTGTGCAGATAGATCACGCCCTTGCCGGCCTGCAGGTAGCGGCTGACCTGGTTGC
>NZ_JBKFBC010000003.1:97703-113961 GCF_053345995.1 Comamonas sp. C24C
GAACGGCGTGTCCTGGCCGAAGACAAAGACATCGATGCCTTCCCAGCAGCTGTTGGCGGGGTCGGTGATGGCGCAGCTCACCATCTCGGCCTTGCTGCCCAGGCGGGCGACCAGATTCGTGACCGAGGCCTGGCTGTAGTTCTGCGCCGCCATGCGCAGCGTGGCCGGCAGCGGACCTTGCGCCTTGCCGGTGGCAAGCCAGGTGAAGCTGCGCTTGAACAGGGGCAACTGCGCCTGATTGGCGCCCGAGGCCGTGGCGAGCTGTCCCATCAGGTCTTTGCCATAAGCCAGGGCGCGGCCATTCTGGGCTGTTGCCATGCTGGCCAGCACATTGCCGTTGTTGGCCACCAGCAGCGGGCTGGCGCTGGTGGACAGCAAGGGGCTGACGCGCTGGCTGTTGTTGCCGAAATCCAGGGCCGCGGCCGTGCTGTCATCCAGCAACTGGGCGAGCAGTCCTTGCTGCTGCACCCGGGTTTGCTGGATCAGCTGCGTTGCCGATTGCAGCAGCTCCGTCTGGTCTTCGGCCAGCAGCAGGCGGCTGTTGCCGGCAAGCAATGCCTGTTCTATGCGGCTGCTGGTCGGCGGCTCGGTGACCGGCGGCAGCACCGCAGGCGGATCGACTTCAGGAGGTGCGACCTCGGGAGGCGTGACGCCGGGAGTGCCGGGCTGCGAAGGGGTTTCGGTGCCAGGAGGCGTGGCGGAGGAGGAGTCGCCAGAGCCACCGCCGCCGCAGGCGGTCAGGGCAAGGCTTGCCAGGAGAGTCAGAGTCCAGCGTGGAAACATGAGTTTGGAAGTCAGGGCGCCGTAACTCGCAGCCATGCTGCGTTGCTACGGGTCAAAGAAACTACCTATTTTTAGGTAGTGAAACAGGCGTAAAGCCGATAAGGCGCGGCGCAGTGTAGCCTTGTCTGTGAGCTTTATTGAGCACGGCCCGGTGAGACTTCCCAAACCGAAACATGGCGTGGCAACCAGTTATTGACTCAGCACAAATGCCAATAGCGAAATAGGCTGCATCCAGGTGTTTTGTTAATAACTGATAAGTCCCGAGTGATGCAGTATTTTTTCTGTTGAAAATTGATTGAAATGTATGACTGAAAAAGGATTGACGCTTTTAAGTTGATAGCAAAATAATTCGTTGAAAAATTTGAATGTTTTATTTTGTAATTTATGTTTTAAATATGTGACTTATTCATTGAATTGGTATTCTTAGCGCTTTGATTTCAGCGGCGGATTTTTCAGGCGGCGCGGCCCTGGCTTGCTATTCGCACTGCTCGAGGCAGTAAAGAAAATGGGAGCCTGAGCTCCCATGTTTTTTCTGTCCACGCAAATCCGCTTTATCGCCAGTACTGGCATTTGCTTTCGGCCTTGGTAGTCCAGATCTGCTCGGCCGGCAGCTTCTTGATGATCTTGTAATAGTCCCAGGTGCCCTTGGACTCTGCCGGCGACTTGACCTGCATCAGGTACATATCGTGCACATAGCGGCCGTCTTCGCGGATATAGCCCTGGCCGAAGAAGTCGTCGATCTTGGTGCTCTTCAAGGTGGCCATGACCTTGTCGGCATCCAGCGTGCCGGCTTTTTCCACGGCCTTGAGGTAGTTCATGGTGGCCGAGTAGTCGGCGGCCTGGATCTCGCTGGGGCGACGCTGGGTCTTGGCCATGAAGGCGTCGGCAAACTTGCGCGAGCCGTCGTTCATGTCCCAATACCAAGGGGCGGTGAACTGCATGCCTTCGGTGTTCTTCAGGCCCAGGCTGTGGATGTCGCTGAAGAAGACGAGCAGGCCGGCCAGCTTCATGTTCTTGGTGACGCCGAACTCCTTGGCAGCCTTGATGGAGTTGATGGTGTCTCCGCCGGCATTGGCCAGGCCCAGAATCTGTGCCTTGCTGTTCTGTGCCTGCAGCATGAAGCTGGAGAAGTCGCTGGCATTGAGCGGCGTCTTGACCGAGCCCAGCACCTTGCCGCCGCGCGCTTCGATGATCTTGCTGGTGTCGGCTTCCAGGGCGTGCCCGAAGGCATAGTCGGCCGTCACAAAGAACCAGCTCTTGCCGCCCGTGTCCACCACGGCGCCGCCCGTGCCCTTGGCCAGGGCCACGGTATCGAAGGCGTAGTGCACGGTATAGGGGCTGCACTGTTCATTGGTCAGGGCCGAGCTGCCCGCGCCATTGTCGATAAAGACGCGCTTTTTCTCCTGCGCGACCTTGGCCATGGCCAGGGCCGTGGCCGAATTGGTGCCGCCGAACACCAGGCTGATGCCCTGGGTGTCTATCCATTCGCGGGCCTTGCTGGCCGCGATATCGGCCTTGTTCTGGTGGTCGGCCGTGAGCAGCTCGATGGGCTTGCCCAGCACCTTGCCGCCAAAGTCGTCAATTGCCATCTGTATGGCAACGGCACCGTTCTTGCCTTCCACATCGGCATAAAGGCTGGACATGTCGGTGATGAAGCCGATCTTGACTTTTTCCTGTGCCATGGCGGGAGCCGCGAAGGCCGCCGTCAGGGCGAGAGCCAGCAGGGAAGCAGTGGGCGCAGACTGGGACAAGCGATGCATGGAGTCTCCTGAAAATTATGAGAAATGTGGAGAGAGCGTGCAGTGTCCGGTCGGCGGGTGGCCGCCGTCGCTGCATCGCAGCAAACATGCTAGGGGCGGCCCATGCGTCTGGCATCGGGGCAAGCACTTGCGGGAAATCCCAAGGGACATACCTACTTTGATAGCTTCTATCGTTTGCCTTTAGTAGATTTCAGATGGTTTTATTGCTGAAATTCATGAATGAAAAGCGCAATGCGCTTTTATTTTGATAGCGGTTGCAGCGAGATACCGGCGGTACAGATGCCGCGCCAGCGCCATGAAAAAAGCAGCCCGTAGGCTGCTTTGGTAGAGGTTTTGGCAGGGATTGCACCCGGCGCTTCAGGCTAGGCCGTGCGGGGAGCGCGAATCGCGGTCTTGGGGCGAAAGGCCTTGCAAATCTCGTCATGGGTCTCGAGATAGGGACCTCCGATCAGGTCGATGCAATAGGGCACGGCGGCAAAAATGCCGTTGACCTTTTGCTTGCCGTCCGCGTCCTTGAGCCCTTCCAGCGTCTCGGCAATCGCCTTGGGCTGCCCCGGCAGATTGATGATCAGGCTGCTGCCGCGTATCACCGCCACCTGGCGCGAGAGGATGGCGGTGGGCACAAAGGCCAGGCTGATCTGGCGCATCTGCTCGCCAAAGCCCGGCATTTCCTTGTGGGCCACGGCCAGGGTGGCCTCGGGCGTCACATCGCGCAGCGCGGGGCCGGTGCCGCCGGTGGTCAGCACCAGGCTGCAGCCCGCATCCACCAGCTCGATCAGCGCCGCGCTGATGCCGGCCTGCTCGTCGGGAATCAGGCGCGGTTCGAACTGGATCGGGTTTTTGAGCGCGCGGTTCAGCCATTCCTGCAGCGCCGGCAGGCCCTTGTCTTCATAGACGCCGCTGCTGGCGCGGTCGCTGATGGAGACAATGCCGATCTTCACGGCATCGTGAAGATATACGGGCGCATCACTCATCGCCGTCGTCCTCGGCAGCCGCATCGGCCTTGCCGGCGCTGGCCAGCTGCTCGCGCACCAGCTGGAACAGGTCGCGGTAGGCGCGGCCCTTGCTGACTTCCTTGGGCTCGGCATCGGGACCGGCGGCAGCGGCCGCTGCGGCGGCTTGTTCCTTGGCTTTCTCGATGTCCTTGCGCGATTGGCGGATCAGCGAGCGCAGCTGTTGCACGTCGGAGCCGGGGAAATGCTCCAGCCAGATGGACAGGGCCGCTTCCTCGACGATGAGACGGTCGCGCCATTGCTCGGCCACCTGCAGCGACATTTTTTCGCTGGCCGAGCCATTGCGCTGCTCGTCCAGCGCCTGCTTGACGGCGGCGACCTGTTCAGGCGTCAGCTTGCGCATGAGCTTGCCCACATACTGGAGCTGGCGGCGCTTGCCTTCGAAGTTGGTGATGCGCTTGGCCTCGGCCAGTGCGTCGATCAACTGGTCGGACAGCTGCAGGCGCTTGAAGAGGTCGCTGCGCAGCGTCATCAGCTCCTTGCCCAGATCCTGCAGCGCATCACTTTCGCGCTTCAGGTCGGTCTTGGTGGAGTCGTAAGTGCCTTTGAGTTCGGCCTTCAGTTCAAGGTCCAGCTCGCTGCCTTCGGCAACGAACTTTCCGCGAACAAAATAGCCTTTGGTGGGTTTGCGTGACATGGTAAGGGGGCAATATCGGTGGCAGCGCAGAGGGCGCCGCAGTGGCGGCTATCATATCCGCCGCTATGAAAAAACCTCGCTCCAGCAATACAAGCACTTCCAGTGCACAGGCCCAATCCGCACCGCAAGCCGGTTTCAGCTTCAGCCAAGCCTTTTTTGAAGGCCTGGTGGACCAGGCCCTGAGCCACGCCAAGAAGCTGGGTGCGACGGACGCCGGCTCCGAGGCTTCCGAAGGCTGCGGCCTGTCGGTCAGCGTGCGCAAGGGCCAGCTGGAGACCGTGGAGCGCAACCGCGACAAGTCGCTGGGCGTGACCGTCTATCTGGGCCAGCGCCGGGGCAATGCCAGTACCTCGGACTTCTCCGAGGCCGCCATCAAGCAGACCGTGCAGGCCGCCTACGACATCGCGCGCTTCACGGCCGAAGACCCGTTTGCCCGCCTGCCCGACAGCGCCGATATCGCGCTGCCCGGCACGCACCGTGATCTGGAGCTGTTCCACCCCTGGGACATTACCAGCGAGCAGGCCGCCGAGATGGCGCTGCGCTGCGAGGAGGCCGCCTTCAAGACCCACCGCCGTGTGAGCAACAGCGAGGGTGCGGGCGTTTCGGCCCAGCAAAGCCATTTCTTCACGGCACATACCAACGGTTTTCGCGGCGGCTACGCCAGCTCGCGCCACAGCATGTCGGTGGCGCCCATCGCCAAACTGCCCGGCAAGAATGGCGAGATGCAGCGCGACTACTGGTACAGCTCCATGCGCAATGCGGTCGATCTGGCCTCGCCCGAGGCCGTGGGCCGCTATGCCGCAGAGCGCACGCTGAGCCGTCTGGGCAGCCGCAAGATTCCGACCATCGAATGCCCGGTGCTGTTCGAGTCGCCCCTGGCCGCCGGCCTGCTGGGCAGCTTTGTGCAGGCCGTCAGCGGCAGCGCGCTGTATCGCAAAAGCACGTTCCTGCTGGACTCCATGGGCAAGCCCATCTTCCCCAAGCACATCGATATCGAGGAAGACCCGTTCGTCCTGGGCGGCAAGGGCAGCTCGCCCTTCGACGAGGAAGGCGTGCGCGTGCAGGCCCGCAAGGTGGTGGATGCCGGCCGCGTGGAAGGCTATTTCCTGTCCAGCTACTCGGCGCGCAAGCTGGGCATGAAGACCACGGGCAATGCCGGCGGTTCGCACAATCTGGTCATGACTTCGCGCCGCACCAAGGCGGGCGACGATCTGGACGCCATGCTCAAGAAGCTGGGCACGGGTCTGTTCGTGGTCGAGCTGATGGGCCAGGGCGTGAACTATGTGACCGGCGACTATTCGCGCGGTGCCAGCGGTTTCTGGGTGGAGAACGGCGAGATCGCCTTCCCCGTGGACGAAATCACGATTGCCGGCAATATGAAGGACATGTTCAAGGGCATCGAGGCCATCGGAGCCGATGCCTATAACTACGGCGCCAAGACCGTGGGCTCCATCCTTGTCAATCGCATGAAGGTGGCGGGCAGCTGATCGCCGCAGATCGCTCCATGAAAAAAGCAGCCGGTGGCTGCTTTTTTTGTGTCTGCATCAGCTCTCGGCGGCGGCCTGAACAATGCAGTGCGAGAGCTTCTCGAAATGCTTGTGCGCATCGGCACTGAGCTCGATCTGCTTGCGTCTGGCATCTTCGGTGTCGGCCAGCAAAATCCAGCCTTTTTGGCGCATGGACTTCAGGCGGGTGTGAATCGTGGCTGGAGATCCCAGTTCACGCTGGGCCATCAGATCCCGGACGCAAAGTCGCTCCTGGCGCGTGCCGGCATTGGCAATCTGCTCCAGCAGGCGCTCTTCCAGCGGGTCCAGTGCGGGCAGCATCGGCAGGTTGCGGATGGTCGCTGCCAGGTGCAGAAAGCGTAAATAGATATCGGCAGACAGGGACTTTGACATGAGAAGGCAAAAACAGACGACGTGCCGCTAATGAAAAGCGAATAAACGGCACTCATAATACTGCGCAGACAGTGAACAGGGTCGGCGGCAGCGCATGAAGAACATTTGGACGCAATTTTCGGTGGCGGTAATCACGGCTTTGCTGTTCTTGGCGATGCTGGCCTTGAATCAGTGGATTTTCTCCGAATTGGAGTTTGTCAGAGGCGTCAACTGGATTTACCTGCCTGCAGGTGCGCGTTTACTTTGTACCTTGCTTTTTGCGGAAGCGGGCGTGGTCGGGCTTTTTCTCGTGTCATGGCTGGTCTGCAACTTTTACTTCTTTCCGGATGACGGCTTGCGCGCTTTTGCGGGCGGCATCATGGCCACGCTTGCCCCTTATGGCACCTATTGCGCGGCCCGCAAATGGATGGGGCTCGGCCGCTCCCTCAGCCACCTCACGCCACAGCGCCTGCTGTGGCTCAGTGTGATCTACGGGCTGAGCAATGCCTTGCTGCACCAGGCCTGGTCTGTCGTCAGAGGGGATGGATTCCAGCTGGACCAGCTTCTGGTGATGATTGTGGGCGACTTCAGCGGGACCCTGATCGTGCTGTATGCCTTCAAGGCCTTGCTCATGCTGCCGATCAAGATGGATCGCTATCTGCTCAAGTAACGCCGTTGCCTGCGGCTGGCGGCCGGCCCCTTGTCCGATTTGCCCTCTGCGTCGGCAGCTTGACGGATGGCAAGTCATACTAGGGGGCTTGATCGGGAAAATCCAACAATAGTCGTCAGTGTCATGAGTTCTGCATCCTCGCCCACCTCCGGCATGAGCCGTCCGGACTGGCTCAGCGCCATCATCGTCATCGTGGTCTGGGGTCTTAATTTCGTGGTCATGAAGTGGGGCTTGGCCAAGCTCTCGCCGCTGCTGCTGTGCGCGCTGCGCTTTGCCGCGGCATCGTTGCCGTTTCTGCTGTTCGTGCGCCCGCCCAAGAATCTTTCCTGGGGCTTGCTGGCTGCCTATGGGTTGGTGCAGGGGGTAGGGCAGTTCGGCCTGCTGTTCACCGGCATGAAGCTGGGCATGCCTGCCGGCATGGCATCCGTGGTGCTGCAGACCCAGGCCTTCATCACCATGCTGCTGGCGGCTGCGTTCCTGCAGGAAAAGCCGCAGCGCTGGCAATGGCTGGGCTTGCTCATCGCTCTCGCAGGGCTGCTGCTGATCGGCGCCGCCCATGGCGAGGGGGCATCGGATATGACCCTGGTCGGCTTTGTACTGACCGTGGGTGCCGCCGCCATGTGGGCGGGCTCGAATCTGCTGACGCGCGTGGCGGCCCGGCAAGGCTCTTATGAGCCCGTGTCCTTCATCGTCTGGACCAGCGTCTTCCCCATGCTGCCGCTGCTGGCGCTGTCGGTATGGGTGGATGGCACGGATTCTGTGGCTTCGCAGCTGGGCTCCATAGGCTGGAGCGAGCTGGGTGTGATCGCCTATCTGGCCTTTCTGTCCACCTTGCTGGGCTATGGCCTGTGGACCCGGCTGCTGCAGCGCTACGCTGCCAGCACCGTGGCCCCTTTGTCGCTGCTGGTGCCGGTGATCGGTTTGCTGTCGGCCATGCTGCTGCTGGGAGAGTCGCCCAACGGCCTGCAATGGCTGGGTACGCTGGGCGTTCTGCTGGGCATGGTGGTCAACCAGTTTGGCGGCAGATGGCGGCGTTGAGCTGCAGGTCAGGGACTGTTGCCGATCCCGGTTTTTTTGATCACTCGGCTTGAATCACGAATATTGAATCTCGTATTCGTCATTATTATTGCTGGCATTCATATAAAAGCATGACTTTCCATCCCGGATTCGAGCCGGCCCAGGATGTGAACATGCAAAGGAATAATGATGCGTGAGGGAGATATTGGCGCGATGCCTCCAGAGCTGCAGCTGGCCCGGTTGCAGGCTTTGGATCGGGTCATGGCCATGGCCGAGTTCGGCCTAGATGGGGTGCTTTGCCGCGCCAATGACAACTATCTGCAGCTCATGGGCCTGACGCGTGAGCAGTGTCTGGGTCGTGCGCATCGCAGCTTTTGCTCTGCGCATCTGGCAGGTAGTGCCAGATATCGGGAAATCTGGGCCCATCTGTGCGCGGGCAATGCCTATTCCGGCGTGGTGGAGCGATTGCGCAGCGATGGCAGCAGTTGCTGGCTGGAGGCGACCTATTCACCGGTGATGGATGCCCAGGGGCGGGTGGCGCATATCCTGAAGATCGCCACCGACGTCACCCAGCGGCGTGCCCGGGAGCAGGCGCAGCAGGAGCATCTGCGTCGCCTGTCCCTGGTGGCCGATGCCTCCGATACGGCGGTCGTCATCAGCGACGGAGCCTCGCGCATCGTGCATGTCAACGGCGGCTTCACGCGCATGTTCGGCTGGCGCACCGAGGAGGTTGCGGGACGCACGCCGATTGCCTTGCTGGCGCCTCAGGTGTCCGAGACTTTCGTGGATCGTTACCGTTCGGATTTGCGCGCCGGCCAGCCCGTGGGGCGCGAGGAAATCGTGGTCGGCAAGCACGGCCAGCGCTACTGGGCCAAGGTCATCAGCAACCCCATCCTCGACGCCGACGGACACTGGCAATACACGGTGTCCATGCTGACCGACATCACTCGCTCCAAGATGCACGAGGCCTTGCAGCACCGCGTGCTGGAAGCCATGGCGCGCGAGCGGCCACTGGCGGAGGTGCTGGAGATGGTGTGCCTGGAAGTCGAGAGAATCGCGCCCGAGGTAACGGCATCGATTCTCGAGGTCGATGCCCAGGGTCTGCTTCATCCGCTGGCCGGGCCAAGCCTGCCCCAGTCCTATTCGGCGCTGCTCGACGGACTGGCCATAGGCCCGAACGTGGGCTCCTGCGGAACCGCAGCATGGCGCAATGCGCCGGTGCTGGTGGACGATATCGCGCAGGATCCGCTGTGGGCGGATTTCAGCCACCTGATCCTGCCGCTGGGGTTCCAGGCCTGCTGGTCCACGCCTATCTGCAACAGCGAGGGCAAGCCGATAGGCACTTTCGCGTTCTATTACCGGGAGCCGCTGACGGGCGGCGCCTCGGCGTTTCATCAGCAGCTGGTGGATGCCTGCATCCACCTGTGCGCCCTGGCGCTGGAGCGCGAACTGTCGCGCGCACGCATCCGCCAGCTGGCTTTCTACGACGGCCTGACCGGATTGCCCAACCGCAGCCTGCTGCAGGCCAAGGCCGATCAGGCGATTGCGTCGGCCGCGGTCCACGATGCGCAGCTGGCCGTGCTGTTCATCGATCTGGACCGCTTCAAACAGGTCAATGACTCTCTGGGCCATCCTGTGGGGGACGAATTGCTGCGCAGTGTCGCAGCGCGATTGCAGCGCGTGCTGCGCAGCTCCGATATTGCCGGGCGCCTGTCGGGTGACGAATTTGTGGCCGTGCTGCCGCACTGCGATGCGGAATATGTGGCCAATACCATCGAGCGCCTGCAGGAACTGCTGGCCGAGCCCCTGAACATTGCCGACACCTCGCTGGCCATTTCCGCCAGCGTCGGCATAGCCATGTTCCCCTCGGATGGGCGAGATATGGAGACCCTGGTGCACAGGGCCGACATGGCCATGTACCAGGCCAAGAGCAAGGGGCGGGGCCGTTTCTGCTTCTTCAGCAGCGAAATGAACCGTCTGGCCCAGGAGCGCCTGGCCTTGGAGACCGCATTGCGCAAGGCGCTCAAAAGCGGTGGCCTGCGCCTGCACTACCAGCCCCAGATCGAGACGGCCACCGGTCGTCTGTATGGCGTGGAGGCCCTGGCGCGCTGGAGCCATGCGGAGCTGGGCGAGATTTCGCCCGCCCGCTTTATCCCGCTGGCCGAAGAATGCGGGCTGATTGCCGACCTCGGAAGCTGGGCGCTGGAGGAGGCCTGCCGCCAGCTGTCGCAATGGCGAGCCAAGGGAATGGAAGTCCCTGCGGTGTCGGTCAATCTGTCGCCATCGAGTTTTCACAACCTGGACCTGCCGCGGATGATCGCCGATACGCTGGACCGCAACGACCTGGTGCCGCAGGACCTGACCCTGGAGCTGACGGAAAGCATTCTGCTGGACACCAATCCCAGCACCATGAAGACCATTAACGAGGTGCATGCACATGGCGTGCGTCTGTCCATGGACGATTTCGGCACCGGCTATTCCAGCCTCAGCTATCTGCGCCGACTGCCGGTCAGCGAACTCAAGCTCGATCGCAGCTTTGTGGCCGATCTTGAGCACGACGAAGCGGCCCGTGCACTGAGCAGTGCCATCCTGGGCATCGGCAAGAGTCTGCATCTGACCGTGGTGGCCGAAGGCGTGGAGACGCCGACGCAGAGCGTGATGCTGTGCGAGCAGGGCTATCCGGTGGCGCAGGGCTATCTGTTCGCCAGGCCGCTGGCGCCGCAGGAGTTCGAGCATTGGCTGGCTGCCAACGCAGCCTCCCCGGTGCAGACGGCCTACGGAGCCATGGCCGCATGAACTTGCCGCAGCGGGCAGGTGCATGAGGCGCGTCAGCTGGGATGTGGAGCTGCTTGGCAGCTTCACATCTGGCTGACCTGATGATTGACGACAACGCAGCCTGCAGGCCGGTACGGGCCCGGCCGAGGCTGCTGCGCCTGTCTCCTGGCTTTAGTAGGCCGCACCTGGCCGAGCCGGAGCGGCGATGGTTGCGCCGGCAAACTGGCTGCGCAGCTTGCGCGCGGCGTTCACGAACATCAGCACGTCCACGCCCACGGCCACAAAGCTGCAGCCCAGATCCAGGTAGCGCTGTGCCAGCGCGGGGTCAGAGGTCAGCGTACCTGCCGCCTTGCCGCTGGCAATGATGGTCCGCATCGCGGCCTCTATGGCAGCCTGCACTTCAGGGTGGCCGGGGTTGCCGCGGTGGCCCATGGAGGCCGCCAGGTCGGCCGGGCCTATGAAGACGCCGTGCACGCCATCCACGGCGCAGATGGCTTCGAGATTTTGCAGGGCTGTGGTGGTCTCGGCCTGCACCAGCAGGCACACCTCGTCATCTGCCACATTCAGATAGTCGCTGCGGCTGCTCCATTGAGAGGCGCGTCCCACGGCACTGCCTACGCCGCGCACGCCCAGGGGCGGGTATTGCGTGGCGGCCACGATGGCCCGGGCCTGGTCTGCCGTGTCCACCATGGGCACGAGCAGCGTCTTGACGCCTATGTCCAGCATCTGCTTGATCAGGGCCGTGCTGCCTTCCACCACGCGCACCACGGGCTGGGCCGGGTGCGGGGCCGCTGCATGCAGGGCGCCCAGGGTGCTGCGCAGATCGTTGGGCGCATGCTCGCCGTCGATCAGCAGCCAGTCATAGCCCGTGGTGGCGGCCGCTTCGGCCAGATAGGGGTCGGCCATGGACAGCCATAGTCCGATCTGGGGCTGGCGGGCGGAGAGGGCGGTCTTGAACGGGTTGTATGCAGGCATGCTTTTCTCGGTTTGACTATTCATGGCGTGGCATGGGGCCACGGCGATGCAGGAGGCACTGGTTCACAGCAGGTGGCCGGCAGGCAGTGGCCTGCCTGCCAGGTGGTCGACGATATTGGCGGCGGTCAGCGTCGCCACCCGCAGCGCTGCCTGGCGCGTCACGCCGGCCACATGAGGCGTCAGCAGCACTTGCGGCAACCGGGCCAGCGGATGGCCCTGGGGTAGCGGCTCGATGTCGAAGGTGTCGAGTCCGGCGCCGCCCAGATGGCCGCTTTCCAGTGCTGCCAGCAGCGCGGTCTCGTCGACCACGGGGCCGCGTGCAGTGTTGATCAGCAGGCTGCCCGGGCGCAGCAGCGCCAGTTCGTTCGCGCCTATCAGGCCGCGTGTCTGCTCGGTCAGCGGGCAGTGCAGACTCAGTATGTCCACGCGGGGCAGCAGCTGGCGCAGATCGGGGTCGCAGTCAAAGCCGTCTGCCTGGCCTGCGGGGCGCAGCACCAGCACCTTGGCGCCCAGGGCTGCAGCCAGCTGCGCGGTGGCGCGGCCGATGGCTCCATAGCCGACGATGCCCACCGTGGAGCCGCGGAAGTCGCGGCCCTGCCAGTTGCTGCCGGCCCAGCCGCCGGCGCGCACCTGCTGGTCCAGCTGAGGCAACTGGCGCACCAGCGCCAGCATCAGCGCCAGTGCATGCTCGGCAACAGCGGGGGCATTGGCGGCTTGTGCCACGGCCACGGCCACGCCTCGGGTACGCGCAGCTTCCATGTCAACGCTGTCCACGCCGGCCCCGTTCTTGGCCACGATGCGCAAGGCGGGGGCCGCCCGCAGCACGGCGGCGCTCACAGGCTTGGAGCCGCGCAGCACCAGGGCCTGGGCGCCAGTCTGCGCCAGCCGCTCTGCCAGGCTTTCCGCAGTGATGGGTTCGGCCATGAAATGGATCCGTCCGCCGGCTTGCTGCACCACGGTCTGGGCTTCGGGCGCCCAGTGCTCGGCGGTGACGAGAACATTGAATGGAGTGGAGGTTGTGGTCATGCTTGTTCGCTCACCCAGTCCGGCTGCACGCGCACATGGCGGATATGCTGGCGGAACACGGTATAGGCCAGATGCAGCGCGCCGTCGACGCCCTGGCGGATGGAGGGGTAGGAGTATTCGCGATTGCGGCCGTGCTCGGAATCATTGCTCATGCACCAGCCGTCGCCCACCTCGAGGTTGCGTTGCCAGGGCCAGCTCAGGCCGTCGTCGGCCGACAGGGCCAGCGTCATGGGCGCACGCGGAGCGCCCCAGAATGCTCGGCGCTCGCCGGCTGCAGCCTTGGCTGGTGTTGCCGAGCTATCGCCCAGCTCGTCATAAAGCGACTCGCGCCGCTGCGTGGCATTGGCGGCGCTGCTGGCGTTGAAGATCATGGCCAGACGCCCGTCGGCCAGACGCAAGGCCTGGATGGATGAGTTGTTGTTCGGCAGCTCCGTGGCCTCGGGCTCCTGCCAGCTCAGGCCGCCGTCGTCGCTGCGGCTGCGGTAGACATGGTCGGCCCAGCGGCTGCGAAAGAACGCCAGCAGGCCGCCGTCTGAAGCCTGCACGATGTTCATGTGAACGCAGCCCAGGCTGCCGGGCACGGCAATGCGCTGCCAGCTGCGTCCCTGATCTGCCGAGCGCAGCACGCCGCTGTCGTCGTGGCTGCCGTCCCAGGCCTGGCCCGGCTGGGCGCGGCAGTGGAAGACCGGCAGCAGCCAGCTGCCGTCCGTATGGACATGGATGGGTTGGCGCACGAAGGTGCCGGCAGGGGCATCGGCCAGCGTCTCTGTGGGCTCCCAGCTCAGGCCCTGGTCGCGAGACAGGCGCCGGCGCACCACCGAGGTGTTCTGGTGCCCCGAGTGCTGGGCCGTATGCAGCAGCCACAGTTCACCGCCCGGTGCGGGAAACAGCACGGGGTTCTGTTCGGAGCGTTCGGCATCATGGGAGAGCTGGATGGGCTCGGACCACTGCGCTGTACCGGGGGCAAGGCGCGACATGAAGACCGAGATGTCGGAGCGGCCTTCCATGGAGCCGCCGAACCACACGCAGCCCAGGGTGCCGTCGTCCAGCACCATCAGATTGGCGGCATGGGCCTGCACACAGGGCGAGGGCAGGTCCGCCACCAGGCGGTCCGGGTCTTCGGCATGTGGGCGCAGCAATCCATCAAGCATTGGTTTTCCTTGGTTTGTCATGACACTGTGCTGTCTTCAATATTCCTGTTTGCGGCGCGGGCTTATGGATGGGGCCGGGAAAGAGCCAGTGCCGTCCATCCAGCCCGTGCCGCCCCGCAGCGAGGAGAAGAGAGAACCTCATCTGCTGCGGGTGCGTGGCATGTCAATCGGCCTTGATCTTCGCTGTCTTGATGAGACCGCCCACGCGCTGGTATTCACGGGGCACGAAGGCGCGCAGCTCAGTGGCATCACCGCTGCCCGGGGTCACACCCAGATCGCGCAGCTTGGAGACCACCTCTGGCTGCTTGAGGGCCTTGGCCAGTGCACCGGAGAGCTTGGCGCTGACGTCGGCGCTGGTCTTGGACGGAGCAAACAGTGCGTACCAGGCCGAGAACTCGAACTGTGGGTAGCCGGCTTCGGCGAAGGTCGGCACATTGGGCAGCTCGGGCAGACGGGTGGTGGAGCCCACGGCCAGGGCGCGCACCTTGCCGCCGCGCAGCAGAGGCATGGAGTTGGTCGCGGTATCGAAGATGACCGGAATGCGCCCGCCGATCAGATCCACGATGTGGGCATTGCCGCCCTTGTAGGGCACGTGGGTCATGGGGACCTTGGCGATGGACACGAACAGTTCGCCGGCCAGGTGCAGCGGCGAGCCGTTGCCCGAGGAGCCGTACATCACGGCCTGCGGGTCCTTGCGGGCCGCTTCCACCACATCCTTGAGCGATTTGTAGGGCGAGTCGTTGGCGGTGATGGCGATGATGGGGGCGCTGCCGATCATGCCGATGGGCTCGAAGTCCTTGACCGGGTCGTACTCGGTCTTGATCAGATGCGGGCTGGCGGCGTGCGTGGCCAGGCCGCCGACAAGCAGCGTGTAGCCGTCGGCCGGCGCGCGCGCCACGATGCCCGCGCCCAGCAAGGCCCCGGCACCGGGCCGGTTGTCCACCACGCTGGCAGTTCCCAGTACCTCGCCCATCTTCTGGCCGACCAGCCGCCCCAGCATGTCATTGGCGCCGCCCGCAGGATAGGGCACCACAAAGGTGATGGGCTTGCTCGGGAAGTTTCCCTGGGCCTGTGCCAGCGGCATGGCACCGGTCAGGGCCAGTGCTGCCAGCGCGCCCAGCACGGGCCTGCGGGTGAGGTATCGGGATTTGCTCATGGTTTGTCTCCTGTTGTGAATGGTTCTAGCGACCGTGTTGCGTCAATCCAGTTGTCCCTGGCAGACGTATTTGATATGCAGGTAATCGTCGAGCCCGTGAGTGGAGCCTTCGCGGCCGTAGCCCGACTCCTTGACGCCGCCAAAGGGGGCGGCCTCTGCGGCCAGCGCGCCTTCGTTGACGCCCACGATGCCCGACTCCAGGGCATCGGCGACACGCCAGATGCGGCGTATGTCCTGGCTGTAGAAATAGGCGGCCAGACCGAACGGCGTGTCGTTGGCGGCGGCGATGACCTCGGCCTCGTCGTCGAACACGGTCAGCGGAGCCACGGGCCCGAAGGTTTCTTCGCAGGCGCAGGCCATGGAGGCAGTGGCGCCTGAGAGCACGGTGGGGGCGTAGTAGGTGGGGCCCAGATCCGTCAGGCGCTTGCCGCCGGTGAGCACCTTGGCGCCCCTGGCCACCGCGTCCTCCACATGGCGGGCGATCTTCTCGACCGCGCGGTCATTGATCATGGGGCCGATCTGCGAGACCGGGTCGCTTGCCGGGCCCACGTGCAAGGCTGCCACGCGGGCGCTGAGTTGCTGGGCAAAGGCCTCGTACACCGAGCGGTGCACAAAGACGCGATTGGGGCAGACGCAGGTCTGGCCGCCGTTGCGGAACTTGGCGGCCATGAAGCCGTCCACGGCAGCTGCCACATCGGCATCCTCGAAAACGATGAAGGGCGCATTGCCGCCCAGCTCCAGCGACAGCTTTTTCAGCGTGTCGGCGCTGCGGCGCGCCAGGTGCTTGCCCACGGGCGTGGAGCCTGTGAAGGTGATCTTGCGCACGCGGCTGTCGTCCAGCCACTGGTCCACCACCTCGGGCGTGCGCTCGCGCGAAGCCGTGACGATGTTGAGCACCCCGGCCGGTACCCCGGCTTCGTGCGCCAGCAGCACCAGGGCCAGTGAAGTCAGCGGCGTGTCCTCGGCCGGCTTGCAGACCACGGTGCAGCCCGCGGCCAGGGCCGGCGCGATCTTGCGCGCAATCATGGCGGCCGGGAAGTTCCAGGGTGTGATGGCGGCGACCACGCCCACGGGCTCGCGCAGGGCGAACATGCGCCGGCCCGGTACGGGCGCGGGAATGACTTCGCCGTTCATGCGTGTGGCGGCCTCGCCGAACCATTCGATGTAGCTGGCGGCATAGGCCACTTCGCCCTTGCCTTCGGCCAGCGGCTTGCCCTGCTCCAGCGAGATCAGCGCTCCCAGATCGTCCTGATGGGCCAGCACCAGGTCGTTCCAGCGCTTGATGATGGTTGCGCGTTGCTTGGCCGGCAGCTTGCGCCAGGCTGGCAGCGCCGCCTGGGCGGCATCCACGGCGGCGCGCGCGTCGGCTGCACCTGAATCAGGTACGTCGGTAATGGTGCTGCCCGTGGCCGGATCGG
>NZ_JBKFBC010000003.1:114051-125132 GCF_053345995.1 Comamonas sp. C24C
CTGGCAGCGGGTGTCCAGGCGCCGGCGATGAAGTTGGCGCTGCGCTGCAGTTCGGTGCGTTGCAGTCTGAGTGGCGTGGCGTTCATGGTGAAAATCGCAGAAAGTGAAGATCGGATAAGGGCGCAAAGCTCTGGAAGATGCGTTTTCCTCAGCTCACGATGCCCAGGTGCCAGGGCACGAATTCATGGTCGCCCAGCCCCAGGACTTCGCTCTTGGTCTGTTCGCCGCTGGCATGGCGCAGGATCTGCTCGAAGATCTGCTGACCCAGCTCGGGCACGGTCAGCTCCCCGTCGACGACCACGCCGCAGTTGATGTCCATGTCTTCCTGCAGGCGCTGGTACATGGGCGTGTTGCTGGCCAGCTTGATGGTGGGGGCGGGCTTGCTGCCGAACATGGAGCCGCGGCCCGTGGTGAAGCAGATCAGCTGGGCGCCGCTGGCGATCTGGCCGGTGGAGGCCACCGGGTCGTAGCCTGGCGAGTCCATGAAGACGAAGCCGTGTTCGGTGATGGGCTCGGCATATTCATAGACGGCGCGCAGCGGTGTGGTGCCGCCCTTCATGGCGCTGCCCAGAGACTTTTCAAAGATGTTGGCCAGGCCGCCGGCCTGGTTGCCATGACCGACCACGCCGTTGAACTGGGCGTTCTGGCCGGCTGCGTAGCGTTCCCACCAGGCCAGGCGGTCCAGCAGCTTCTGGCCGACTTCGGGACTGATGGCGCGGCGCGTGAGCATGAACTCCACGCCATGGATCTCGGGCGTCTCGGACAGGATGGCCGTGCCGCCGTGGCGCACCAGAATGTCCATGGCTGCGCCCAGGCCGGGGTTGGCCGTGATGCCCGAAAAGCCGTCCGAGCCGCCGCATTCCAGGCCGATCTTGAGGTGGGCGGCGCTGACGGTGCTGCGCCGGGCCTGGTTGGCGATGGGCAGCATTTCTTCGATGGCGGCAATACCTGCTTCGATGGTGGTGCGTGTGCCCCCCACTTCCTGCATCACCAGGGTGCGCAGCAACTGGCCTTCCTTGAGGCCTTGCGAATCCACCAATGCATCGACCTGGTTGCGCTCGCAGCCCAGGCCCACGATGAGCACGCCCGCCAGGTTGGGGTGGCGCGCATAGCCGGCGAGGGTCCGGCGCAGCACGTCGAAGTGCTCGCTGGGCGAGGACATGCCGCAGCCGCTGCTCTGGGCAAAGGCGGCCACGCCATCCACATTGGGAAAGGCTGCCAGCCGCTCGGGCGTGAAGTGGGCGGCGATGCGCTTGATCACGGTGGCCGAGCAGTTGACCGAGGACAGGATGCCGATGAAGTTGCGCGTGCCCACGCCGCCGCCCGCTCGCACAAACCCCTGGAAAGTGGCGCGCTGTTCCTCGGGCACATAGTCCACGGGCCGTACGTCGGCACCGAACGACGGGTCGCGGTAGTAGTCCACCAGCTTGAGGTTGTGGCTGTGCACATAGTCGCCAGGCTCCAGGTCGCGTGTGGCGACGCCGATCACCGTGTCGTACTTCTTGACCTGCTCGCCTTCGGCGATGCGGCGCGCCGCGATCTTGTGGCCGGCCGGCACCTGGGCGCGCGTTCGCACTCCCAGCTCGGGAATGTCCTGGCCCAGGGCCAGGGCGGTCTTGGCCACCAGCACGTTGTCGTTGGGGTGCAGGTGCAGCAGGGAAGAAGAGGAGGAGAGCATCTTGGAGTCCGGGGATGGCGGGCTTGAGGCAGTGGGGCTGCGGCGCGTCAGCGCATCAGGTCGCGCAGTTTGAGTTTGTCGATGAGCACGGTTTCCTTCTGGTAGATCGTGTTCACATACTTGGCGTAGTCAGGGCCGTCCAGGTAGAGCAGTGGCGCGTCCAGCCTGTCGGCCACGGACTTGAACTCGGGGCTGGCCACGGCCTGGCGGAAGGCATCGCGCAGCTTGGCTTCGACGGCAGGCGGCAGGCCCTTGGGCGCACCGATGCCGTTGGGCGCATCGACGACCACGTTGTAGCCCAGGTCCTTGAGCGTGGGCACGTCCTTGAAGCGCGGCGTGCGCTGCTCGCCCCAGGTGGCCAGCAGGCGCAGCTTGCCGGCTTCGACATGCGGTGCCCAGGAGCTGGAGTCGGCCAGCGCATCCACATGGCCGCCCAGCACGCCCTGCAGCGCTTCGGCGCCGCCCTTGTAGGGAACATGGCTGAGCTGGATGCCGGCTGCTGCCGCAAATTCCTCCATGCCCACATGGGTGGCACCGCCCACGCCGGCATGGGCGTAGGTGATGCTGCCGGGCTTGGCCTTGGCGGCGGCGACGAAGTCCTGCAGGGTCTTGAAGCGCGAGTTGGCGGGCACGGCGATGCCGAAGGTCTGGCCCGAGGTGCGCGCGATATAGGTGTAGTCCTTGCGCGGATCGGCCTGCAGCGTGCCCAGCTGGGAAAAGCGCGTGACCGAGATCGGGATCTGGCCGATGGTGTAGCCGTCGGGCTTGGCCGAAGCCAGAGCCTTGGAGCCGATCATGCCGGAGGCTCCGGCGCGGTTTTCCACGGCAATCGCCTGGCCCAGGATGCGGCCGGCCACGGTGCACAGCGCGCGCATGGACTGGTCGGCCGTGCCGCCGGCAGGCCAGGGGCAGATGAAGGTGATGGGGCGCTCGGGCCAGGTCTGGGCCAGCAGGCGGGTGGAAGTTCCGAGCGTGGCTGCGCCGAGGGCGCCGAGCACAAAGCTGCGCCGGCTGCTGCGTGGGGGGATCATCGCGTGTCTCCTGTCGTTATTTGAACTCCTAGCCCCGATTGTTCAAAACTGCTCCATGACAATCCAATGAAAAGATAGACTCTCTTCATAACTAATAAGTAATGAAGCCCCATGAGCAAGATCGATCGTGTGCTGCGCTCCAACCTCAAGTTGCGCCATCTGCAGCTGCTGGTGGCGCTGGACCAGTTTCGTCACCTGGGCCGCGCTGCCGAGTTTCTGGCCGTGACCCAGCCCGCCGTCTCCAAGACCCTGGCCGAGGTCGAACGCATGCTGGGCATGGCGCTGTTCGAGCGCTCCACGCGCGGCACCGAGCCCACGGCAGCGGGTGTCAGCATGGTGCGGTTTGCGCGCTCCGTGCTGGCCGGTTTCGAACGAACGCGCGACGAGATGGCCGCCGAGGCCAGCGGCGCGCGCGGGCGCACCAGCGTGGGTGCCATGGTGGTGGCCACGCCGGTGCTGCTGGCGAGCGCCGTGGAGCGGCTCAAGGCGCGTTCGGACCAGACCACGGTGATGGTGGAGGAAGGGGATCTGACGCGCCTGCTGCCCAAGCTGCGCCTGGGCGAACTGGATCTGTTCGTGGGACGGCTGGAGCCCGGCTATGCCGCGCCCGACCTGGAGACCGAGGCGCTGTACGACGATCCCATGGTGGCCGTGGTGCGGCCCGGTCATGCGCTGCTGGCGCCGGGCGCGGCCAGCTGGCAGGCCCTGGCGGAGCAGCCCTGCGTGCTGCCGCCGCCCTGGGCCTCGCTGCGCGTGAAGCTGGAGCAGCAGTTCTATGCCCACGGCCTGCATCCGCCGGCCGACATCGTGGAGACCGCGTCCTTTCTCTCGCAGCTGACCTTTGTGCACCAGCGCGGCGCCGTGGCCTTCATGGCACGTGGCGTGGCCCGCTGCCATGCTGCCCTGGGTACACTGGCCATACTGGATCTGGTCGTGCCCATCGATCTGCCGCCCGTGGGGCTGATCACCTTGCGCGGCCAGCCGCTGACGCCGACCACGGGCTTGCTGGTCGAATGCCTGCGCGAGGTGGCCAGGGGACAGGGCTGAGCCCGACGCCATCGGCAAGTCCGCAGGGCGCCGTTTCACATGCCATGTGGGCCTTGCGCATGGGACCGAATTGATGAAGGAGAGCTGTCCATGAGCACCTCGCTACCCGCGTCTTCCACCGGGCCCGTCAGCGGTCCCGAGGCTTCGGCTTTGATCGATGCCAGGATTGCCAGCCTGGACGACTGGCGCGGCGCCATGCTGGCTCGCGTGCGCGCGCTGATCCGCGAGGCCTTGCCCGCTGTGGTGGAAGAGCTGAAATGGCGCGGAACGCCCGTATGGTCGCAGGACGGCATTCTGTGCACGGGCGAGACCTACAAGGCCGTGGTCAAGCTGACCTTCGCGCATGGCGCGGCCCTGGCCGATCCGGCCGGCCTGTTCAATGCCAGTCTTGAAGGCGCCACGCGCCGGGCCATAGACCTGCATGTGGGCGATGCGCTCGACGGTGCAGCGTTCCAGGCGCTGGTGCAAGCCGCTGCACAGCGCAATGCCCAGGCCCGGTCGGCCAGGAAATCGGCTTCGCAAGCCAAAGCCAAACCGCGGTCTGAAGCCTAGGTCGCCGCAGCCGGTGGTCCTGGGCGTGCAGGCGTACAAAAGCACCCCGGTGCAGGTTCAGCCTGCGCGGGGTGCTTCTTGTCTTGAATCGGGCCGGCTGGGGCCAGCCCGGAGTCATCAGGCGTTGGCGATGGCCGCGGCGATGGCTTCGCCCACCTCGGTGGTGTTGGCCTTGCCGCCCAGATCGGGCGTCAGCGGACCGGCCTTGATCGTGTGCTCGATGGCGGCCACGATGGTGTCGTGGGCCTGGCGCCAGGCACCTTCGCTGCGGCCCAGGAAGTCCAGCATCAGCGCGCCCGACCAGACCATGGCGATGGGGTTGGCGATGTTCTTGCCGTAGATGTCGGGTGCCGAGCCGTGCACGGGCTCGAACAGCGAGGGGAAGGTGCGGTCGGGGTTGAGGTTGGCCGATGGGGCCAGGCCGATGGTGCCCGTGGTGGCAGGGCCCAGGTCGGACAGGATGTCGCCAAACAGATTGGTGGCGGCCACCACGTCGAAGCGGCCGGGCTGCAGCACGAAGCGGGCGGTCAGGATGTCGATGTGCTGCTTGTCCAGCGTGACTTCGGGGTAGTCCTTGGCCACATCGTCGGCGCGCTTGTCCCACCAGGGCATGCTGATGGCAATGCCGTTGCTCTTGGTGGCCAGCGTCACGTGCTTCTTGGCGCGGCTCTGGGCCAGATCGAAGGCGTACTTGAGCAGGCGGTCGGCGCCATGCTTGCTATAGACCGATTCCTGGATGCAGATCTCGCGGTCCGTGCCTTCAAACATGATGCCGCCCAGGGCGGTGTACTCGCCCTCGGTGTTCTCGCGCACCACGTAGTAGTCGATGTCGCCGGGCTTGCGGCCGGCCAGGGGGCAGGGCACGCCTTCGAAAAGGCGCACCGGGCGCAGATTGATGTACTGGTCGAATTCGCGGCGGAACTTAAGCAGCGAGCCCCACAGCGAGACATGGTCGGGCACGGTGGCGGGCCAGCCCACGGCGCCGAAGAAGATGGCATCCATGTCCGAGAGCTGGGCCTTCCAGTCGTCGGGCATCATCTGGCCGTGTTCGGCGTAGTAGTCGCAGTGGGCCCAGTCGAAATGGTGGAACTCCAGCGGCAGGTCGAAGCGCCTGGCTGCGGCTTCCAGCGCGCGCAGGCCTTCGGGCATGACTTCCTTGCCGATGCCGTCGCCGGCGATGACTGCAATCTTTTTGGGAGTGGACATGGTGCTCTCTCGTGAATGTGTTGGGTGGCGAGGCAGCGGCTCAGCCTGTGCCTGGCGGTATTTTTGCACCTTGCATAACTGAATACAATTGACTGATCGTGGCCTGATTGTTTACAGATCGTGCAGAAAATGCCCTCGCCAGAAGACCTGCGTGTCTTCACCACCGTGGTGCGCAAAGCCAGCTTTGCCGAAGCTGCGGCCGCGCACAATGCTTCGCCGGCCTTTGTCAGCAAGCGCATCCGCCTGCTGGAGCAGGAGCTGGGCGTGAAGCTGCTGCATCGCACTACACGGCGGGTCGCTGTCACGGAGCAGGGCGAGCGCGTCTACCACTGGGCGCAGCGCATTCTGGACGAGGTCGAGCATCTGCTGCAGGAGGTGGATGTGACGCGCCGCCAGCCGCGCGGCCTGCTGCGGGTGTCCACCAGCTTCGGCTTTGGTCGCAATGTGGTGGCGCCCGCGCTGTCGCAGCTGATTGCGCAATATCCGGCGCTGCAGCTGCGCCTGGAGGTGTTTGACCGCATCGTCGATGTCGCGGCCGAGGGCTTCGATCTCGATGTGCGCGTGGGCGACGAGATCGCGCCGCACCTGATTGCGCGCCATCTGGCCGATAACCATCGCGTGCTGTGCGCGGCCCCGGCCTATGTGCAGCGGCGTGGCAGTCCGCGCACGCTCGACGAGCTGGCTGCGCATGACTGTCTGGTCATCAAGGAGCGTGACCATCCCTTCGGTGTCTGGAAACTGCGCTCGGGCAGTCAGGAGCGCAGCGTGAAGGTGACCGGGCCGCTGTCCACCAATCATGGCGAGATGGCCGTGCAATGGGCGCGCGACGGCCATGGCATCGTGCTGCGCTCGCTCTGGGATGTGGCGGCCGATCTGCAGGCCGGCAGCCTGCTGCAGTTGCTGCCCGAGTGGCAGCAGCAGGCGAATATCTGGGCGGTCTATCCGACGCGGCTGGAGCGCTCGGCCAAGGTGCGGGTCTGCGTCGAGTTCCTGCAGGAGTTCTTCAGCAAACAGGTGCCCACGGGATTCAGGAATGCTATGAAAAAAGAAGCTGCTATCGTTTGATATACATGAATTTCAGACTGTTTTTAATCTGAAAGATATGTACAGCAAGCGCAAGCAGCTTCTGTTTTTGAGCCTGATGCCGCGTGGCGGCTCAGGCCGGTTGCCAATTACTTTGTCAGCGCGGCCTTCACGGCAGCGGACACCAGGCCCATATCGGCCTTGCCGGCCAGCTGGGTCTTGACGGCGCCCATCACCTTGCCCATGTCGCCGGGGCCGGAGGCGCCCAGTTCGGCCACGATGGCCTGCACGGCCGCGGTGATCTCGGCTTCGCCCATGCGTTCGGGCAGATAGACCTTGAGCACTTCCATCTCGGCCTTTTCCACATCGGCCAGATCGGCGCGGTTGGCGGCTTCGAAGGCGGCGATGGAGTCCTTGCGCTGCTTGATCAGCTTGTCGACGATGGCGATGACGGCGGCGTCGTCGAGCTCGATGCGCTCGTCCACTTCCTTTTGCTTCATCGCGGCCTGCAGCAGGCGGATGGTGCCCAGGCGTGCGCTGTCCTTGGCACGCATGGCGGTCTTCATGTCTTCGGTAATCTGGGCTTTCAGGCTCATGGCTTTCTCCTTGGGGTGGGCGAATGGTGGTGCGCCGTGTGAACGGCGTTGACTATCCATGCGCTGGGAGGTCACTGCGCGGCCGGGCAGGCTTGGCACAGTGGCCAGAAAACAAAAAACCCGCGCCTGGCGTCCCGAGCGCGGGTTTGCGGCTGTTTTAAGGCCGACTGGTCCTAATCAACGATTAGTACAGCTTCTTAGGCAGTTGCATGCTGCGAACGCGCTTGTAGTGACGCTTCACGGCAGCAGCCTTCTTGCGCTTGCGCTCGGCTGTGGGCTTTTCGTAGAACTCGCGAGCACGCAGATCGGTCAGCAGACCCAGCTTTTCGATGGTGCGCTTGAAGCGGCGCAGGGCAACTTCATAGGGCTCGTTTTCTTTGACGCGGATGGTAGTCATTTAATTTCCAGATATATCTGTGCTGACAGAGGGTTCTCGGGAAGATCGGGCCTGAGAGCCGTGTACAGCGGTTTCCCCGCCACTTTTTAACTAGTATGGCCGACGGGGTAATGCCAGCAAAGTCGAGCATTATAGACCAAGACTTGGGCCGCGTCTGCATAGTGCAGCCAAGCCGTCCCGCGCGGGCCGCGATGACAGGGCTTTGCCGCAGCAGGCTGGCGTTGCCAAAGCCCCGATCCAGGCGCTGCCATTGTGCGCTTGCGACTGTCTTCATGCCTTTGCTGCGCGCAAGGTGCAGGCCTTGGCCGGGCTGCCCCAAGCCCATGCCGGTGTCGCTGGGCTCTGGGGTTTGTGTGGAGCATCTTGTGCACGGAAATTGCATACAGTTTAAGAGCTCTGTTTCTTGATCCAAGTCAGGAAGCGAGTGACCTGGTGCCTGTGCGCATCGCTGTCTTTTCCGTGTCCAAGGAGCTTTCATCTTGTCCAGCGCTTCTCATTCCTCATCGGTTTCGCGTCGTCAATGGATGGCTTCGGCCATCGCCGTCCCCGGCCTGCTGGCGCTGACGGCCTGTGCTGGCAAGGCCCAGGCTCCGGGCGCTGCTACGACCGGCAATTCTCTGGTGGTGGGCGGTCTGTTTGCCGGCTCGCGTAGCGACAAGGGCTTTATGGAGGCCGGCTGGCGCGGTCTGGAAAAAGCGCGCCAGGAGCTGGGCGTGCAGACCCGTTTTCTCGACGGCATGGCACCCAGGAAGGAGTTGCTGGAGCCGGCTCTCGCGCAGCTCGCGGGGCAGGGCGCGCAACTGGTGATTGCCCATGGCGGGCAGAACAATCAGGCCGCAGCCGAAGTTGCGGCGCGTTTTCCCAGGACCCAGTTCGTCGTGACCCAGGGCGCGGTGCAGGGGAGCAATCTTTGCAGCTATGACGTGCTGCAGGAGGAGTCGGCCTATCTGGCCGGCGTGCTGGCGGCGCTGACCACCAAAACCGGTGTGGTCGGTCATATGTCGGGCATTCGCGTGCCCCCGGGGCTCAAGGGCCGCGCCGCCTATGCGGCCGGCGTGCGCGATACCGACCCCAAGGTCAAGCTGCTGACGAACTTCTCTGGCGATCAGGACGACAACGCCTTGTCGCACCGCATCGCCAGAGCCCAGATGGCAGCCGGTGCCGATGTGATCTTCACCATGCTCAACTCCGGCCGCGATGGCGTGACCCAGGCCTGCCGTGAGGCGGGCACGCGCCAGATCGGCAATGTGATCGACTGGACCGCGGTGGACCCGCAGGTGTTCGTTGCTTCCGCCTGGGCCGATGTGGGTATTGGCGCATTCTTGGCCGTCAAGGACATGCAGGAGCGCGGTGCGCCCGGCCCGGGTATTCGCAAGATCGGCCTGAGCGATCCGGCTGCCGTGCGCCTGACCATGGGCCAGGCAGTGGCGCCCGCTGTACGCGAGCGCGTGGCCAGGGCGTCCGCAGCCATCTCCTCGGGGCAGCTCAAGGTTCCAGAGCACTATGAAGGCCCGGAGTTTGCGGCCTGAGCGCAGGGTGGGCCCTGGGGCTGCCCGCAAAAAAGGATGGTTCGGCCATCCTTTTTTTTGATGGCGGCCGCCGCTCCGATTTCAGTGGCTCAAGCCTGGACCGACTGCTTTTCCGCCATGGCCTGGGCGCAGGCAGCGGCACTGGCCCAGGCCCACTGGAAGTTGTAGCCGCCAAGCCAGCCCGTGATGTCCACCACCTCGCCTATAAAGTACAGGCCCTGGCGGCTCTTGCACTCCATGGTTTGCTGGGACAGCACCTTGGTATCCACGCCGCCCAGCGTGACCTCGGCTTTTTTGTAGCCTTCGGTGCCCGTGGGGGTGATTTCCCAGCGCGACAGCTGCTCCGCCAGTCTGGCCAGGGCCTTGTCGCCGGCCTCGTTGATGGGGCGCTGCAGCTCGGGCATGCGGCTGACCCAGGCATCGGCCAGGCGCGCGGGCAGGTGGGCGGCCAGCTCGTTGGCTACCAGCTTGCGTGAGTGAAGCTTGGCCTGGGCCAGCACCTCGGCCAGATCCACGCCAGGCAGCAGATTGATCTGCAGCGGGGTGCCGGGTTTCCAGTAGCTGGAGATTTGCAGCACCGCAGGACCGGAGAGGCCGCGATGGGTGAACAGCAAATCCTCGTGGAAGCTCATGCGCTCCTTTTTGCTGCCGGTGCTGATTTCCACGGGCAGGGCCAGACCGGCCAGGCCTGCGTAGGGCTGCCAGCCTTCGCCGTCGAAGGTCATGGGCACCAGGCCGGGTGTGCGCTCGATCAGAGGCAGATCGAACTGCTGGGCCAGCCGGTAGCCGAAGTCGGTGGCGCCGATCTTGGGAATGCTCAGGCCGCCGGTGGCAATGACCAGATTGGCAGCCTGTACCAGGCCACGATCGGTTTCAATCTGATAGCTGCAATCGCTTTCTGTGTCTGGGTTTGCCGGTGAAAACACCACTTTCTTGACCTGGCAAGGCTGCCAGCGCTGCACGCCGCCCGCCGTGCACTCGGCCAGCAGCATGGCGATGATGTCCTCGGCCGAATGGTCGGCAAACAGCTGGCCTTGGTGCTTTTCGTGGTGGGCAATGCCGTGCCTGTCCATCAACGTGATGAAGTCGGCGGGTGTGAAGCGCGACAGGGCAGAGCGGCAGAACTGGGGGTTCTGCCCCACAAAATGCTTGTGTGGCGCACGCACGTCCAGATCGCGGTTGGTGAAGTTGCAGCGTCCGCCGCCCGAGATGCGGATCTTCTCGGCCACCTTGGGCGCATGATCGATCAGCAGCACCTTCAGGCCCTGCTGGCCGGCCTGGGCCGCGCAGAACAGGCCGGCGGCGCCGGCGCCGATGATGATGGCGTCAAAAATCTGGAAAGGGACCTGTGGGGTGGAGGACACGGCGGGCAGGGCGCTGAAGCACGAACAACAAAGCCGGTCATTGTCCCAGATGGCCGGTCACTGGGGTTTGAGGGGCTGACAAAGTCCCGAAATGCGCGGATCGTGATGCCTGTGCAGTCGCCAGCCCGTTGTCCTGTTGGGGTATGCGGCAAGCCTCTGCATGTGCCATGGATCACTTCTAGAATCGCGCCCCATGAATACACCATCCCACCAGCTGAGCATGACCGTGCTCATGTCGCCCGACATGGCCAACTTCTCCGGCAATGTGCACGGCGGCGCCATCTTGAAACTACTGGATCAGGTTGCCTATGCCTGCGCCAGTCGCTATGCGGGCCGCTATGTCGTGACGCTGAGCGTGGATCAGGTGATGTTTCTGCAGCCCATCCATGTGGGCGAGCTGGTGACTTTTCTGGCCAGCGTGAACCACACCGGCAAGTCGTCCATGGAAATCGGCATCAAGGTGATTGCCGAGGAGATTCGCAGCCAGGTGGTGCGCCATGTGAACAGCTGCTTCTTCACCATGGTGGCCGTGGACGATGACAAGAAGCCTGCCCCCGTGCCCCCGCTGCAGCTCGAAACCGACGAGGAAAAGCGCCGCTGGGACGCCGCCATCGTTCGCAAGGAACTGCGCAAGGAACTGGCCGAGCGCTTCGCCGAG
>NZ_JBKFBC010000003.1:125265-147871 GCF_053345995.1 Comamonas sp. C24C
GCAAGGCCTGGGGCTGGTTCTGCCAGGCGGCAATACCCTGGACCACATCGCCGACGACGATGATGCTGGGGCTGCCCAGCTGATGGTCGGCAATGCTCTGTGGCAAATCCTTCAGAAAGGTCAGCGCATGGCGCTGCTGCGGCAGGCTTGCATGCTGGATCACGGCCACGGGCGTACTGCCGGGCAGACCGCTGAGCAGCTCACTGCTGATGCGCTCGACGCTGCTCACACCCATATAGATCACCAGCGTCAGCTTGGCCGCATGGGCCGTGGCGGCGATCTGGCGCCAGTCGGGGCCGCTGTCGCCGGGCTTGGCATGGCCGGTCATGAAAAGCACGCCGTGCGCGCGGTCGCGGTGGGTCAGCGGGGCGCCCAGGCTGGTCAGGCCCGCGAGACCGGAGGTGATGCCGTTGATGACATCCACCTCGATACCGGCCTGACGCAGATGTTCGACCTCTTCGCCGCCACGGCCAAAGATGAAGGGGTCGCCGCCCTTGAGGCGCACCACGCGTTCGCCGTCCTGCACGGCCGCAATCATGAGCTTTTCGATAAAGGCCTGGGGGGTGCTCTTGCAGCCGCCGCGCTTGCCCACATAGACCACGCGGGCCGAGGGCGAGGCGTGGCTCATCACACCATCGCTGACCAGATCGTCGACAAACAGCACGCTGGCTGCGGCAATGGCCTTGGCGGCCTTGATGGTCAGCAGCTCGGGGTCGCCGGGGCCGGCACCCACCAGGGTGCACGAGCCGCGCTGATTGGGGTTGTGGGAAATGGCAGTCATTGTGGGGGTCTCAGTCGGGGCTGCGGTTATAGGCTTGCAGTGCGGCGCGGCTGGCGGCAGCGTCGGCATCGGTGACCTGCATGGCCTGGTGCAGGGCTTGTATCTGTTCCAATTGTTGCGCGATCGGCGCCGGCACAGGCAACTGGCCGTTCAGAATGTCCAGCGTCAGCCGGGCTGTCTGCTCGGCATTCAGATCTTGTTCCGGGGCACTGACCTCGGTGCCGGATGCGAGCTGGCTGCTGTGCAGAGAAGAACGCTCAAAGCAGATTTCTCCGGCAATCACACCCGTGCTCACGGGTTCGCGGTGGGGGGCGGCCACGGCTTCGCCTTCCGTGCCGCGCACCAGCAGCGCACTGGTCGCGCGCAGGGCCAGCGTCTGGAGCATGGGCTGGGCATAGGCCGGGTGGGTATAGCTGGCCAGCACCAGCCCGGACTGCGCGGTGCTGCTGCCATGGATGGGGTCCAGCAGTTTGACGATGCTGTGCGAGGGGTTGCGCAGGCCCATCTGGCGGCGAATCTGCAGCAGCCGATCCAGCGGCGCCAGCAGGTGACGGGTCTGCATCCAGACCTTGTCGCCAGGCTCCAGAGCGACGGGGCGCTCGATGGCTGTCCAGCCCAGCTGCCGCCATACCTCGGCCGTGCCCAGGCGCTTGTCCTCGGTATGGCTGCCGTGAACCAGCACCGGCAGGCCTTGTTGCGCCAGCAGACCTGCCAGCAGTGGCGTGAGATTGGCCAGCTTGCGCGAGCCGTTATAGCTGGGGATGACGACCACGGGCAGGGCTTTGTGAGCCTGCGGCCACACGGGCAGACGTTGCTGGGTGGCGTCGAGAAAGCCTGCCAGCTCTTCGGCGCTTTCGCCCTTGAAGCGCATGGCAATGCAAAAGCCGCCCAGCTCCAGATCGCTGACCTTGCCGTCCAGCACCTGCCCCATCAGATCGCAGGCCTGGGCCCGCGAAAGAGAGCGCGCGCCCTTGGTGCCGCGACCGATTTCCTTGATGTAGTGGCTGATGCTCATGATTACCGTAATTGTCGCTATAAAAACCATGAGTTGTCAGACGATTTGGTTATATAAATCAAACCGGCTGTGGTCGGAAAACCGTCGCTCCCTGTTGCGTCAGCTGTGCAGCCAGGGCCTGTAGCTGGGATTGCGCAAGCTGGGCGACAAGGTCCAGCATCGGGTTGCTCTTGAGCGCATCCGCAGACGCCAGGACGGCGAGCCGGCTGACCTGGCGCGAAGTCCGAAGCGGCCGGAACACGATCTGCTCGCGGTGGAACATCGCGAAGGATGCCGGCACGATGGCCACACCCAGACCGCAGGCCACTAGCGCCAGCACATTCACCAGCTGACCGGCTTCGTGGCGTATCAGCGGAGTGAAGCCGGCCTCGGCGCACAGCGCGACCGTGCGGTCGAAGTAGTCGGTGTCCTGATAGCGGGTGAAGCCCACAAAGGGCTGATGCACGGCAGCCTGAAGATCCAGCATTCCACTGCCTCCGGCCAGAGGGTGCGAGGCGGGCACTGCCAGGCAGTAGGGGTCATCGATGCTGGCCAGCTCAAGCTTGTCGGCCTCCCTGTGCCCGGGGCGGGCAAAGCCGAGTTCCAGCTCGCCGTGGCGCAAGGCCCGTTGCTGCTGCGAGGAAATCATTTCACGGGCTTCGATCTGCACCTCACAGCCGGCCTGTGCCACAGCCCGCAGCAGGCCGGGCAGCAGTGACTGCATGGCCGAGGGAACCAGCCCCAGGCGCAGCACGGTCTGGCTGCTGCGCTCTCGCTCGCGCGCGCGCAAGGGGGCTTGCTCGGCACGCGCCAATATGACGCGCGCATCTTCCAGCAGCGACTCGCCCGCAGCGGTGAGCTGCATGCCGCGCGGCAGGCGGGTGAAGAGCTGCGTGCCGACCTCGTCCTCGAGTTGCTTGAGTTGCTGTGACAGCGGCGGCTGGGCGATGAATAGCTTGCGGGCCGCCCTGCTGACGTTGCCCTGCTCGGCAACCGCCACGAAGTAGCGCAGATGTCTCAGTTCCATGCCTGAATCAATCCATATTTCAAAAGTATGGTTTTTATATTAAATCAGTGTTGGACATATGAATGAAGGGCGGCAACACTGCCGATCCTGTTCGTTCTGAGATGCATGTCCACGCATGCATTGCCTGTCTCATGCAAGCCTTGCAAAAAACCGAGTCCGCCAAGGGACTGAAGCTCAACGAGGTCGACATGCCGTCGCCTGCCGCAGGTGAGGTGCTGCTGCGGGTTCATTCCACCGGTGTCTGTGGCACGGATCTGCATATCGATGCCTGGACGGCGAGCTATCACTTTTTGCAGGCCGCACTGCCGGTGACTATTGGTCACGAGTTCAGCGGCGAGATCGTGGCCAGAGGCGAGGGGGCCGAGCATCTGCCTCTGGGGCAGTTGGTGGCCGTGCGGCCTTCGGTCACCTGCGGCAAATGCCCCAGTTGCAGTGCCGGCGACTTCGATGCCTGCACCACCCGCCGTGGCATCGGCGTCATGCGCCATGGCGGCTTTGCCGAGTATGTGGCCGTGCCCCTGCGCAATTGCGTGGCGATTCCACACGGGGTGGACCCCGAGGTTGCGGCATTGGCCGAGCCGCTGTCGGTGAGCTTCGAAGCCGTGCGCACGGGCGATGTCCAGCCCGGCGATCGCGTGCTGATCCTGGGGCCCGGCAATATCGGCCAGGGCATTGCGCTGTTTGCGCGTGCCGCAGGGGCGGCCCAGGTGGTGGTTGCCGGCCATGGCGATGCCGCGCGGCTGGAGGTCCTGCGCTCCATGGGGTTCGAGGATTTGCTGGACTTCGAGGGGCAGGACATCGACGAAGCCCTTGCCGCCTATACGCAGCAAGCTCTCTTTGACGTGGTGATCGAAGCCACCGGGGCGGCGGCAGTGCTGGCGCCGGCCCTGCGTGCACTCAAGACCCACGGCGTGCTTGTGATTGCCGGCATTCACTCAGCCCCCGTGCCGCTGGATCTGACGGCCCTGGTACGACGTCATCAGCAGCTGCGCGGCTCCTATCGCACGCCGGAGCGCTGCTGGCTGGAGGTCGTTGAATTCATGCAGACCCATCAGGATCAACTGCGCCTCATGATCACCCACCGCGTGCCGCTTGCGCAGGCCGGGCAGGGTTTTGACCTGGCGCGCGCACGGCTGGCGAGCAAGGTACTGATTCAACCCGGCGCGGGTTCTGCATCATGAGCACCGCTTTCCTGGCCTTGTGGAACGACATCGACCGGCCCGACGCTCGCGCAGAATACGAGGCTTGGCATGCTTTCGAGCATGTTCCCGAGCGCGTGGGTTTGCCAGGCTTTGTCTACGGCCATCGCTATGTCGGCGCCTGCGGATACTTCACGCTCTACGGTCTGGTGTCTCTGGCGGCCCTGGACTCGGCCGAGTATGCGGATGTGATCGCCAATCCCACGCCCTGGTCGGCACGCATGAGGCCGCGCCTGAGTGCTTTCATGCGCAGGCCCTGCATATTGCCGGTCCAGGCTGGAGCATCCAGCGGTGCGGCGCTGACGACGCTCAAGGCCGTCACCACCGATGTACAGGCCTGGGCCGCGCACGCAGCCCGCTGGGCGGAGCAGGCGGTGCAGCAAGGGCGTCTGCTGCGGGTCATGGCGGGTGTGGTGCCTGTGGAGCGTTCCTTGCACTACCCCGTGGGCGGCGAGCGCATTGCCGAGCAGGCCCAGGGGGAAGTCACGGTGGTCATGCTGGCCGAGCATCTGGACGGAACGGCATGCACACAAGGTGCCCAATGGTGGGCCGACCAAATGCAGGCGCATCACCTCGAAACGCCTGCACAGCAGGCTTTTGGCCTGCAAACCCGGGTGTACCGTTCGCAGCTGGCCCTGCCCGCCAGCGGACGCCTGCCACCGATGATGGAACTGATGGCTGGATACGCCGATTGTTGATCCGAGACTGAGACCGAGATTCTGGAGACATAAAGATGACAAAAAAATCGATGCCCGTGCGCCGGGCTGCCCTGCTGCTGTGCGCCGCTGCCTGCCTGCCCTTGGTGGCTCAGGCCCAGGGCAAGGCTGACTGGCCCACCCGCCCCATACGTCTGATCGTCGGCTATGCCAGCGGCTCTTCGCCCGATGTGCAGGCCCGCCTGCTGGCAGAGCCCCTGACCAAGGCCCTGGGGCAGCCTGTGGTGGTGGAGAACAAGGGTGGGGCCAGCGGCAATATCGGTGCTGACGCCGTGGCCAAAGCCGGCGACGGCCACACCATAGGCGTGATCGGCAACGGCCCGCTGACCAGCTCCAAGTTTCTCTACAGCAAGCTGCCCTACGATCCGATCAAGGATCTCGCACCGCTGGCCATGATCGGCTCGGCCCCTCTGGTGCTGGTGGCTCCCAAGTCCATGGCAGCGAATGCAGGGGCTTATTTCAAGGCGCTCAAGACCGGGACCCAGGGCAACTACGGCTCGGTGGGCACGGGGTCAGGCGGCCACCTGGGCGTGGAGCTGATCAAGGAAGCCATGGGCCTGAATCTGCAGCATGTGCCCTATAACGGCGGCCCGGCTGTGGTCAACGCCTTGATGGGCGATCAGGTGCAGATGGCCTTGCTGCCGGCCTCCACCGTCATGCCATTGGTCCAGTCCGGCAAGCTGGCCGCCCTGGCCGTGAGTTCCAGCAAGCGCAGCCCATTGGCGCCCGGTGTGCCGGCCATGCCCGAGATTGGTGCCGGCAATGTGGACATCGAAGTCTGGAATGCGGTCATGGCACCGACTTCCATGCCCGCCGAGCATCGCGCCAAGCTGGCTGCGGCCTTGGAAAAGATTCTTCATGCTCCCGATATCCGCAGCAAGCTGCTGGCCCAGGGCTGGCGCATCGATGACACCAGCGCCGCCTCGCTGGCCAGGCGCATCGAAAACGATGCACGCATCTACGCCAGCCTGATCACGCAAAAGAACATCCGCCTCGAATGAGCGCGGCCGGCGCCATCTGAGGCGCCGGACTTCCACACGGCATCCCCGCAACTGCGGCGGATGCCGCTGTCAGCGGCTCGACAGCGGCAGGAATCTGCTGCGAGGCCCATCCATTATTAAAAAGAGAGACTTCATGACATCCTTGCAATCGGGAGGCTTGGCCGTGGCCGCTGCCTTCATCTCCACATGCTCGCTGGCTCAGGCTCAGACCGCTGCGCCCGCCACATCCCAGGTCACGCTGTACGGCGTGGTGGACATGGCCGCCGAGTCGGTGTCCACCGGCGCGGGCCGCACCCTGCGTGCGGAAAGCGGTGTCCTGGCGGGCTCGCGCTGGGGCGTTCGCGGCTCCGAGGATCTGGGCGGCGGCCTGCGTGCGCTGTACGTGATGGAAGCAGGACTGAATGCCGATACCGGCGAGCGCGGTCAGGGCGGGCTCGCCTTTGGTCGACAGATCTTTGTCGGCATGGGCGGCGATTGGGGTCAGCTGACGGTGGGCCGCCACTACACCACGTTTCATACCTCGCTGGCTTCCTATGCCCTGACGGGCCTGATCTGGGGCAATGCCGCCAACTATTTCCGTGACGGCACGGTGCTGCGCGCCGACAACTCGCTGCGCTTTCAGTCGGCTTCCATGGCAGGACTGGTGGTGCGGGGCATGTACTCGTTCGGGGAGAACGCCGGCACCAATGTGGGGCGCCAGTTCGGCGGCTCGCTGGACTACACGCGCGGCCCCTGGAGCCTGGGTGCTTCGCTGTGGGAGCGTCGCACCACGGCCCAGAACACCGACCGCTATCGATTGCTGGGCGGCTCCTATGACTTCAAGGTGGCCCGGGCGGCCTTGCTGCTTTCCACCCGGGAAGATGATCTGCCGGATGCAGCCAGCAAGC
Source organism: Comamonas sp. C24C (assembly GCF_053345995.1). Taxonomy (NCBI): domain Bacteria; kingdom Pseudomonadati; phylum Pseudomonadota; class Betaproteobacteria; order Burkholderiales; family Comamonadaceae; genus Comamonas; species Comamonas sp. C24C. Next base: position 131,871 of record NZ_JBKFBC010000003.1, read on the forward strand.
GCGGACGCTTCTTTGAAGCCAGCATGACCATACCGGTCAGCACGGCGGGGCAGGTGCTGCTGTCCTATGGGCAGTTCCAGGGGCGTGCACGTGCGAACAGCGATGCCCGTGCCCTGAGCGTGCGCTACGACCATGCGCTGTCCAAGCGCACCAAGCTGTATGCGGGTGTCTCCGCAATCCGCAACGAGGCCGACGCCGCATTCACCATCAACAGCGCCAGCAATGCCGGGCCTTCGGTTCCCAAGGGCAGCAAGCCGCGCTCGCTGCTGGTTGGCATCTCGCACTCCTTCTGAGTCAAGCCGTCACAGGACGCTGCGGCCTGCAGGAAGCCCTGTCCAGGGCGCAGGCCGCCTCAATGGTCTATAGCCCGGGAGGGGCTTGCGTAGTGAATGAACATTGATCACATTTCGGGACACAGGGCGCGCGTAACATGTGCGCTGTTTTTGAGGAGTGTTGAAATGACCGCGAACGCATCTTTGACCGACGAACTCATGGGCCAGCTGCAGGGCGCTCCCATGCAGGGCCTGGCCCAGCAGCTGGGCATCGACTCCGTGCAGGCCGAGCAGGCCGTGGGTGTGGCGCTGCCCATGCTGTTTGGTGCGCTGGGCCAGAACACGGCTGAGCCTCAGGGAGCTGCCGACCTGTTCGGTGCGCTGCAGCGCGATCACAGCAGCGCCAATGGCGCGATGGATATGGGCGGTCTGCTGGGCGGGCTCGGTGGCCTGCTCGGCGGAGCGGGCGGTGGCGCCGCTGCGGCTGGCGGCCTGGGTGGGCTGGGCAGCATTCTGGGCTCGGTGCTGGGGGGCGGCTCCGGTGCCGGCAACTCGCAGCTGGATGCGGGCGCCATCCTGGGCAATATCTTTGGCGGTCAGCAACAGCAGGCCGAGTCCCGGCTGGGTCAGGCCACGGGCCTGGGTGGCAATGCAGGTCAGTTGCTGGCTCTGCTGGCTCCGCTGGTGATGTCTTTCCTGGCCAATCGGGTCCAGACGCAGGGCATGGGGGCTGGCGACCTGGGCAATGCGCTGGATCAGGAGCGTGGCCAGATCCAGTCGCAAGGCGGCATGGCGGGCGGCATCCTCGGTAGCCTGCTTGATCAGAATGGCGACGGCAAGCTGGATGCCGGAGATTTGTTCAAGCTGGGCGCGGGTCTGCTGGGCGGTCGGCGCTGAGCCCTGGATTGGGTGACAGTATCAAGGCAGCTTTGGCTGCCTTTTTTTGTTTTTGTATACGGGCATAGCCTGATTGCCGCAATGCAGCAGGATTCTCACACTGGTCATGTCGTCATGCGTTTTGCATGACGGGCCGATCCAGAAAGGAGAACCAGATGACGACCGTCGCCGAAATTCTGCGCGCCAAGGGCAACAGCACTATCTACAGCGTTTCTCCCTCCGACACCATGCTGGCTGCGCTGCAGCTCATGGCGGAAAAAAGCATTGGCGCGCTGCTGGTGCTTGAAGGTGGCGATATCGCCGGTATCGTGACCGAGCGCGACTACGCGCGCAAGATCGCGCTGCAGGGCCGAAGCTCGGCCAGCACGCGTGTGGACGAGGTCATGACGCGCAAGGTGCATTGCGTGCTGCCGCGTCAGACCAGCGAGGAGTGCATGTCGTTGATGACCAGCAATCGCATGCGCCATCTGCCCGTGATCAACGAGACCCGCGAGCTGCAGGGGCTGATTTCGATTGGCGACATCGTCAAGGAAATCATCTCGGCCCAGCAGTTCACGATCCACCAGCTGGAGCACTATATTTCCGGGACACCCAATGTGAATCAGCCCTAGGCTGCTATGAATTGAATAGTGAAGGCGGGCAGGGCTAATGTCCGCCTTTCCTGCATCTGGAGGGCGCAAGTTCTACACTTGCGGCCATGAGTTTGCTGATCCTGGGAATCGAATCCTCTTGTGATGAAACCGGTGTGGCCCTGGTGCGCACGCCGGACGGCCAAGGTGTGCCCACCTTGCTGAGCCATGCGCTGCACAGCCAGATTGAAATGCACCGCGCCTATGGCGGCGTGGTGCCCGAGCTGGCCAGCCGTGACCATATTCGCCGCGTGTTGCCGCTGACCGAGAAGGTGCTGGCCGAATCCGGGGAGCAACTCGACAATGTCGATGTGATTGCCTTTACGCGCGGCCCAGGCCTTGCCGGCGCTTTGCTGGTCGGCTCCGGTGCGGCCTGTGCCATGGCGGCCGCGCTGGACAAGCCCGTGCTGGGCGTGCACCACCTCGAAGGCCATCTGCTCTCTCCCTTTCTCAGTGCCGACCCGCCGGAGTTCCCGTTCGTGGCCTTGCTGGTCTCGGGTGGCCACACCCAGCTCATGCGTGTGGACGGCGTGGGCGAATATGAAATCCTGGGTGAAACCATCGACGATGCTGCGGGTGAGGCTTTCGACAAATCGGCCAAGCTCATGGGCTTGCCCTATCCGGGCGGTCCCGTGCTCTCGAAGCTGGCGGAGAGCGGCGATCCTCAGGCCTTCAAGCTGCCTCGCCCCTTGCTGCATTCGGGTGACCTGGACTTCTCGTTTGCCGGCCTCAAGACGGCTGTGCTGACCCAGGCCAAGAAGCTGGGTGACGAGCTGGAAGCGCGCAAGGCCGATCTGGCCGCCAGCACGCAGGCCGCGATTGTGGATGTGCTGGTCAGGAAAACCATGGCGGCACTCAAGCAGACCGGCATGAAGCGGGTGGTGGTGGCGGGAGGTGTGGGAGCCAACAGGCAGCTGCGCGAACAGCTCAATGAAGCCTGCGCCAAGCACAATATCCGCGTGCATTACCCCGAGCTGCATCTGTGCACCGACAACGGCGCCATGATTGCCATGGCTGCCGCCATGCGCATACAGGCAGGACGCGAGCAGGCACTGCATGAATACGCGTTCGATGTGAAGCCGCGCTGGCCGCTGGATTCGCTCAGGTGAGTCCGTACAGTAAAAAAGCAGCCCAGGTGGCTGCTTTTTTCATGGCTGCCTGCGCTTATCCGGCAAGCTTCACGGCCAGTTTCGCTACGTTCTGGCCCTGGTAGCGGGCAATGTTCAGCTCGTCGGGATGAGGCTGGCGCGAACCGTCGGCGCCCGCAATCGTCGATGCCCCGTAAGGCGAATTTCCGCCCTTGACCGCGCTCAGATTGGTCTGTTCGGGCAACGGATAGCCCAGCGGCACGATGATCATGCCGTGATGTGCCAGCGTCGCCCAGGTAGTAGTGGCCGTCATTTCCTGGCCACCGCCGGTGCCGGTCGAGGTGAAGACGCTGCCGATCTTGTTGATCAAGGCCCCCTTGACCCAGAGACCGCCGGTCTGGTCGAGAAAGCTGCGCATCTGGCCCGGCATGTTGCCAAAGCGCGTGGGTACGCCAAACAGGATGGCATCGTAGTCGGCCAGCTCGGCTGGGGTGGCGACCTCTGCGGCCTGATTGGCCTTGCCGCCTGCGTTCTTGAAGACATCCTCGGGCATGGTTTCGGGCACGCGCTTGATGGTGACCTCGGCACCGCTGACGCTGCGCGCGCCTTCGGCCACGGCCTGAGCCATGGTTTCGATATGACCGTACATGGAATAGTAGAGAACCAGCACTTTTGCCATGGGTGAATTCCTCAAACGGATTGGAAAGCGGTGCGGCAGTGGCGCACCCGACTGAACCCACAGTGTAGGAATCGAAGATGGCAGCGCGACATGCGTCGGCAGCCGGTGCCTGTAGGCCGAGGCGCCGAATCGGCTCACCTCCCGGAATCGGCCATGCCGTTGACATGAAAAAAAGCCCGCAACGCCTTGGCATTGCGGGCTTGTGCTTTCCGGTCGGCCCCGCTAAGAGGAGATGGAAGAAAGGATGAGGCAGACCGGTAGGCGAAAAGCAGCGCTTATTCGATGCTCAGCGTAACGGCCTTGCTCTGGGGCTCAAGCTTGGCCAGGGTCAGCGTGAGCACTCCATGCTCGAGCTTGGCCTTGCTGTTGGCTGCGTCGATTTCATGGCCCAGATCCCAGGTGTATCTGACTTGGCGGGCAGCGCCTTCCACGCTTTCAAGCTTTGCGACAGAGCCTTCCAGCGAGAGTTTGAGCTGCTCGCGTGCCAGACCAGGCACATCCAGGCTCAGCGTGGTGAACTTGTCATCGCGGCTGACCTGAACCTGGCGTTGTACGGGGCTTGCAGCGCCCATGGTTTCCTGCAGAAAACGCTGCAGGGCCAGGTCGGCAGCGCGAGGGGATGCAAAGGTATTACGGCTCATCACAGGGGCGAAGAACATGGTGTTTAACTCCTTTAAACTGCGCGGCTTGCGTTGTTGCCGCTTGACTCATAGGTAGGTGGTGGCAAGCGCATTTCAAGAGGTTTTTTTGATGAATAAATTACGCCGTGATGCCTTGAAATACCTGCAGTTGCCACTACTATGCGCGCCGTTCGGCTTTGCTGGCGCTGTGGCGGCGGCAGCCAGGGCCGGGCTCGCGCAGCCTGTCAAGCTGGCATTGGTGGAGAGCCTTTCAGGTCCGTTTGCAAACACGGGCGAGGCCGTGTTCCGCAACCTGCTGTGGGCGACCGAGCGGGTGAACGCGCGTGGTGGTGTGCGCTTGGCCGACGGTATGCATGAGCTCGTGATAGAGCGCTATGACAGCAAAGGCCAGAATGAAGAGGCGCTGTCGGCGTTGCGCTCAGCCATAGACAATGGTGCGCGCATCATCATGCAAGGCAATTCATCGGCCACGGCGGCAGCGCTTCTTGACGCCATCGACAAGCACAACAGCCGCGACCCTTCGCGCCGTGTGCTGTATCTGAACTACTCGGCCGTGGACCCGGCACTGACCAACGAGCGCTGCAGCTTCTGGCATTTCCGTTTTGATGCCCATGCCGATATGCGCATGGCGGCGCTGATGGAGGTCATCAGGGACGACAAGGCCGTGCACAGCGCCTATCTGATCGGGCAGGACTATAGCTTTGGCCAGGCCGTGCTGCGCGAGGCCAGGCGCCAGCTTGCCGTGCAGCGCCCCGATGTGCGCATCGTGGGCGACGAGCTGCACCCTGTGGGCCGCGTCAAGGACTTTGCGCCTTATGCGGTCAAGATCAAGCAAAGCGGTGCCCAGGCCGTGATCACTGGCAACTGGGGCAACGATCTGATGCTGCTTGTCAAGGCTGCGCGCGAGGCCGGCTACGAAGGGCGTTTCTACACCTTCTACGGCAATGCCCTGGGCGCCCCGGCGGCCTTGGGTGATGCCGGTGTGGGCAAGGTGCTGGCCGTGGCCGACTGGCTGCCCAATGTGCCCACGGCAGAGAGTCGGGCCTTCTATCAGTCCTTCCGCCAGCGCTTTCCCAAGCCTCAGGATGACTATGTGCATATGCGCATGCAGCTCATGATCGAGGCTCTGGAGCAGAGCCTCGAAAAAGCGGGCAGCACGGACACCGTCGCCGTGGCCCACGCCATGGAGCATGCCAGGGTGCAGATGGCGGGCCGTTCGGGCAGTATGCGGGCGGCAGACCACCAGTTTCAGCAGTCGCTGGTGGTGGGCATGATGGAAAAACAAGGCAGTGCCGGCGTGGACTTCGATGTGGAAGGCTCGGGCTACGGCTTCAAGGTCGTGCGCGAGATTGCGGCGGCCAGGGCCGAAATGCCCGGTCAGTGCCAGATGAAGCGCTTCTGAATCGTTGGAATGCTACTGAATGGGTAGCTACTGACGTATGCTGGTAAAGCGATTGAATCCAATTTGATTCAATTTTCATGGCTCAGACGGACTGCCTGATCAGTTTGGCCTGACGCACCTCGCGCCATCATTGCTCATCGACGGCGCATGCGGCGCTGGGTGACGAAGCGCAAGCCCTCGTTGTTCGCGATGTACTTCGTGGGGGCGGCGCTGCCGTTTTTTCATCCCGATCAATGCCTGTGAACGCTCATGGCTGTCGACGGCAGCGCGCATCTTCCCCTTCTGTGCAGGGATTGATTTGGCAGCATCGACGTTGCCGGATTCCCCCCTTGGCGCGTGTGTTGATTGCGTGGCTGGCGAAGCAGTCTGCGACCGAATCCACGCATCAATGGTGCCCTTGAACAGTCCCTGCGAGCGCCGCCGCCAAAGCCGGGTCTTTACACGGTTCTTGCACATATCTCAATCGAAGCCTGCGTCTGTGAAGAGCCCTGTGCGGCGAACGGATTTCAGATGTCGCACAACGGTGAAGCTCATTGACTTGCTTCAAGTGCGCGAGTCCCTCGGCAAAGGCGGCGCAAGTCTGTCAGCCTGCAGGGCCCTCCTTGCGCTGCACAAGATGCATCGGCACCGTCGGATTGAGTGGGCAAAGTTCGGATTCTTGACCGCGAAAGTCAGCCTGAGATCAGGCAGCTATCTATTTCTCATCCCATTTTGATAACACTCAAGAAGCTTGTTGCAACTAATTACATCTGGCATTGGAGCGTGTTCATATTGGGGCCTTGATGCATGTTCATCTTGACGAGTGTGCTGTTTAGGGCGGCGCACATGAGTGACCGGGGGCGAGGTGATCCGTCTTCATCGATGCCTCTTTTAGGAGTTCTGACAAATGAAGAAATTTCTCCTTCGCAGTGCCATTGTTTCCATCCTCGGGCTGACGGTGGCAGTCCAGGCACAAGCCAGATCTTTTGGCGCTGCTGGTCTTATTAATTTCATGGGTTCGGTCACCACCGATTCATGCGTTCTGCGCGATAACAATGCAGTGCGAACCAGCGGCGGCATGACTTACAGCATGGGGTCAGTTTCTGTCCATGCATTGGGCACGGAAGCTGCTCCCACGACATCCGCCGGCGGCAGTATCACGGCACTGCCGGTCGACATGAATATGCAGCTGGAATGTCTGGAAGGCGTGGCTGTCGAGCTGACGTTGACTCCTGCCGTCGCCTCGGGCAAGGGTATTGGCTTGACCGGTGGCGTCCAGAACGTACAGATCATGCTGATGAATGGTTCGGAGCCTGTCGATTTCTCGGGCGGCAGCCAGACGATCAATGCCTCCATGACCCGCGGCAAAGCCAATATCCATATGAAAGCCTACTACACGCTGGTGGCAGGCCGCGCGGCGTCCAATGTGAGGGCCGGTACTGCCAACGGCACGGTCGGTTACATGATGAGCTATCACTAGATGTGGCCTGCGGCAGCCCATGATGCAGGCCCTGAAAGGGAGCTTGAACACATGCAAGCCGACAGCGTCAATCTTCCGGCTTTTGCGTCTGGTGTGCTTTGGTCGCTGTTGGCTACAGGCGGCCATTGAGTTGCCAGAGATTTTTGAGTCCCGGGATCACGAGTGCGATGGCATCGGCCGTTCCGGGAGCCTGACTTTTATGATTCCCGACGAGGCCAAGGCCGCAGCCAGCGTTTGCGCAACCCTGTCCAGCGGACGCTGGCCTGTAATGCAAGCCCTGGACCGGTTGCCAGCACCGCATCATCCGGGCATCCCGGTCCTCACCGGGCGGCACTACCGCTCTCGGCGTCGGCATCCTACGATTGCCGAATTGCGATCAGCCAGTGGGCTGCCGGTTCCGGAGCGTGCTTTAGCACAGCCATCCGCCTTCGCCAGGGAACAGCAGCCTGCTCCGTGCCAGAGCAAGCGCTGTGAAGGCAGAGGATTGCTTCTGAATTAATAGCTGTAATCGCTTTATGGTAAAGCGATTGATAAAGATGCTGCTTAGTTTCGTGTGGCCGCAGCGGTCTGGCTGCTCAGATAGGCATCATGCACCTCACGCCCCAGCTCTATCACCGACAGCGCATAGAACGCCGACCAGTTGTAGCGTGTGATGGCGTAGAAGTTCTCGGTGCCTGCGATGTACTCCGTGGGGCCGGAGCTGCCGTTCTTCAGCTCTATGAGCGCCAGTGGACGCTCATAGCTGTCGGCCCCGAGCACCCGCACTTCGCGTTCTGCCATCTGCGTGACCGTGAACGTGGGGTTGATATCGGGCGCCAGCAGGGTTGCCAGATTCTCGCCCTGGGCGCGCATGTCCACAGTAAACGCCGTCGGCAGGCCCGGCTTCCAGCCGTGGCCGACGAAGTAGTTGGCGACCGAGCCAATGGCGTCGGTGGCGCTGTTGAACAGGTCAATGCGACCGTCACCGTCAAAGTCGACTGCGTATTTGTCCCAGCTGGTGGGCATGAACTGACCCAGGCCCATGGCACCGGCATAGCTGCCGCGTAGGGTAAACGGGTCGCTGCCCGTGCGGCTGGCCGTGACCAGCACCTGCTCGAGCTCGCCACGGAAGTAGTCGCTGCGGGCCTGTGCACGAGGGTGGGCCTGCGGAAAATCCAGTGCCAGCGTCGCCAGCGCATCCATCACGCGAAAGTTGCCCATGTTGCGGCCGTAAATGGTTTCCACGCCGATGATGCCGACGATGATCTCTGCGGGTACGCCGAACTGCTGCTCGGCGCGCGCGAGCGCCTGGCGGTTGGCCTGCCAAAATTGCACGCCGGCGCGTATGCGTACAGGGTCGATGAAGCGGCTGCGGTACACCGTCCAGTTCTTCACAAAGGTCTTGCCAGCCGGGGTCATCAGGCGTGTGACCACGGGCAGATTGCGTGCCTCGCTCAGTTGTGCGCGCACCCAGTCGACAGGCAGATCGCGGCGGGTAGCGATTTCGTCGGCCAGTTGCATGGCGTCGCTCCGACCGGCATAGGCCACGGCCGTAGCGGCTGCAGCCGTGACGGCTGCTGCCGGTGCCGCCTTGCGGACGGCCTTTTTGGTCGGCGCGGCGATGGCGCCGGTGGTCAGTAGGCACAGGGCCAGAGCGCTAAGTGTTCTAGTGCTGAAACGATTGCTCTGATTAGGGTGGATGCTCATGTTTTTAATTCTTGATGGTTTGGGGCCAGCGTTGCTTCAGGATGGACCGCCAGCGCCGGCGCAAGGTCTTCAGTTCGTTGGCTTCGGTGCTGGAGGATGGTGCATAGCGTAGCCTCTCCATGTCCAGCAGCCAGTCGGATAAGGCCGCAGCCAGGGGCGCGGATGCTGATTCCTCGGCCCAGCACTCCTGCACGCGGCGCGAGAGGCTGCGCGCGGAATTGCTGGTGTCACTTGCAATGCCGGCGCGCTGCAGCCGCAGCCTGGCAGTGTGCATGAGCTGAGCCCAGCCATCGCGCTGCGGTCGTGTGGCGCGGGCCCAGATCAGCCACAGCAGCGCCAGGGCGCTCAAGCTGCCCGCCAGCAGGCGCAGCAGATCCGTCCAGCTCGGCGACTCGAAGCCCAGGCTCTGCAACAGATTGAGCTGACGGCTTTGGGTGTAGTTGATTACCCACTGGTTCCAGCGGTTGTTGACGGCCTCCCAGACGGCACGCAGCTTCTCCAGCGTGCCGGTATCGACGAAGTTGCCAACGGCACTGGCAAAGGCACCAGGGGGGGCACTCAGGCGCTGGAACTGGCCGACCCGGCTGGGTGCAACAGCGCCCGTCGGGTCCACACGGACCCAGCCTCGGCCGGCAATCCAGACTTCGGTCCAGGCATGGGCATCGCTGTTACGCACGGTCCAGTAGTTGTCCACGCTGTTGCGGTCGCCGCCCTGGTAGCCGGTCACGATGCGCGCGGGGACTCCCATGCCGCGCATGAGCACGGCAAAGGCTGAGGCGATGTGCTCACAAAAGCCTTGCTTGCTGTCGAACCAGAAGTCATCGGCGGTGTGGACGCTGTCCACCACGCCGGGCTCCAGTGTGTAGGTGTAGCCGCCGGTTTTCAGGCGTTGCAGGGCTGCTGCAATCAACTGGCCCGTGTCAGCGCTGGCACCTGACTGGGACCGCAACGCGGCCAGCAGCTGCTGGCCCAGGGCCTGTGTGCGCGGGTTGCTGCCGGCCGGCAGCTGCAGATAGCGCCTGAGCTCGGGCGTGAGCTGCAGCGGTCCATGGCTGAAGTCGAGATAGCTTTGGGCATCGACACGCAGCACATCGGTAATCGGGCGCCAGCTCAGCCACTGGAGGCTGGAGCTCATGCGCAGCCTGCCTACCGAGGCGCCGGGCGGAATCAGGGGTTCGGCCTTGGCGACGTCCAGCAGCGTCAGCCAGCGGCGCTTGCTGGGCTCGATCAGCATCTGATAGTGAACGGGCTCACCGCTCACGCGCAGCTGAGGCATGGTCATGGCGTCAAGCACAGGGTCGGCCTGCCAGTTGCGGCCATCGAACTGGCTGAGCACTGGGCCGCGAAAGTACAGGGTGCTGGCGGGCGGCTCCTGGCCTCCAGGAGTATCGAATCGGATGCGCAGGGCCACGCTATCGTCCAGAGCCAGCGCGGCGACTTCGCCCACACGCATGTTTTCGGACAGGCCCGAGCGGCCTGCCATATCGTCGGACGGTACGCCCCATAGCGGAGCCATGCGCGGAAAGAACAGAAACAGCGCCACCATCACGGGCGCGCCCCAGAGTGCAAGCCAGCTCGCGGTGCGCAGTGCCTGCATCAATGGCGGCTTGCCCGCCGTCATATGGGCGTTGACCAGGGCCGTGAGCAGGCCCATCAGTCCCAGGACCATGGCCACGGCGGTGGGCAGAGACTGGGAATAGAAAAAATTGCTGAGCAACACGAAGAAGCCCAGAAAGAACACCACCATGGCATCGCGCCGGGCGCGCAGTTCCAGCGTCTTGAGCGCCAGCAGCATGACGATCAGGGTCACACCGGCATCGCGGCCCACAATGGTCTTGTGCGTGGCCCAGGTGGCTGCAATGGCAACGGCCAGCGTGCCCGCCAGCACCCAGCGGCCGGGTAGGGGGGCGCCCGTCAGTGCCAGGCGTGCTCGCCATAGCAACAGGGCTGCGGCAAAGGTGCAGGTCCACCAGGCGGTGTGCTGGATCTGCGGCAGCATGATCCAGGCGATGACGGCGAGCAGAAACAGGGTGTCTCGTGCATCGCGCGGCAGGGCCGTCAGGCGCTGTCGCCAGCTGCCCTGTATGGGCCGGCCGAAGGTTGCGGTGTTCTTCATCGCCGGGCTCCCTCGGGATGAGGATTGGTCTTGCGGACGGGCAGTGACCACTCGCCGCGGAGAGCGTGGGTGCTGTGTTTTTTCATGGGCAGGCGGCCAATGCCTCGAGGCAGCGCGTGGTGTGCTGTGCACCGCTGGCCGGTGCGATCTCCTGGCCGCCCGGCAGGCGCAGGCCCCAGGTGCGGCCTTGCTGCTGAGCCATCAGCACCCAGGCGGCAAGGCGGGATAGACGCGCCTCATGGTCGGCCAGGCCGGTATGGCGCGCATCAAGCCAAAGCCGGTGATGGTGGGCCATGGGGCGGTCGCGGCTGACCAATTGGTGACCGCCTGCTGCAAAGGACTGAGCCGCTTTCTTCCACACCACCAGCTTGAGCGGGTCGCCATTCTGATAGCTGCGCACGCCATCGAATTCATCACCGCTGCGCACCTGGGCACTGCTGCGGCCGCCGGCTTCGGGACTGGCGGCTGGCAGCGGCGGGGCATGGGTTTCAGGTGCGGGGTAGACCCAGACTTCGGTTTGGGGCCTCCATAGAGCCCAGACGCGAAATGCGCCCAGCGGGTAGCGAGTGAGTATGGAGACGGCGGGCAGCTCCTGCCGGCCGCGGCGCGTGGGCATGAAGCTCAGCTGCACGGCGCTGCTGCCCTGCTCGGGGATATCGACCCAGGTCCAGGCATCAGAGTGATCAGCGCTTTGCCGGGGTTGGTGCAAGGCGAGGCCTATGCCCCAGCGGCGCGAGCGGCGGGCATTGTGCAGACTGATATGCATAGGGCAGGGTGCGTGGGCAAAACAGCCGCCCGATGCGTTGCCTTGCGAACCTGCGCCGCCGAGGCTCAGTTGCAGACCGCGCAGATTGCCATGGCCCACAACCATGCTGGCGGCAGCGCTGCCTGCTAACAGAAACGTGAGCAGATAGCCCAGATTGAGCTGGTAGTTGATGGCTGCTATCAAGAGCACGATCAGCGTGGTCAGCATGGCCCAGCCCGCGCGCGAGGGCAGGATGTAGACATTGCCCTGGGTCAGCGTGAGCTGGTCGCTGCGCGGCAGACGTGCAAACATCCACTCGCGCACCCTGGCGCGGGGAGAGAACCGCTGGCGGATATTGAATGCTTCTGGCTGTTTGCCCTTTGATGTCGGGCGCTTCATGCTGTGAAATTCATGGCGAAGTCCATCGGCATCAAGACAGCGCAACAGCCTGCATCATGGCGCGCACCTGCTCCACGGCACCACGACCGGCATGGCCTACGGGAACCAGACGGTGAGCAATCACCTGGGGCAGTATGGCCTGTACATCGTCTGGCGCCACATAGTCGCGGCCCTCCATCAGCGCGATGGTCTTGGCCGCACGCAGCAGCGCGATGCCTGCGCGTGGAGACAGGCCCTGGGCAAACCACTGGCCGTTGCGTGTGGCGGCAATCAGATCCTGTACATAGTCGAGCAGGGCCTCGCTGGCGTGCACGGCCAGTGCCGCAGCCTGCAACTGCTGCAGCTCCTGCTGGGAGATGACGGGCAGCAGCGCATCGGCAGCGGCGCGGCGGCCGTTGCCCGCGAGCAGCTTGCGTTCGGCGTCGCGCGAGGGGTAGCCCAGGCTTATGCGCATGAGAAATCGGTCCAGCTGGCTTTCCGGCAGCGCAAAGGTGCCCAGTTGCTCCAGCGGGTTCTGGGTGGCAATCACAAAGAAGGGGGCGGGCAGGCTGTGGGTCTTGCCCTCGGTGGTGACCTGGCGTTCCTCCATGGCTTCCAGCAGCGCACTTTGGGTCTTGGGGCTGGCCCGGTTGATTTCATCGGCCAGCAACACCTGGGCAAACACCGGCCCGGGGTGGAACACAAAAGCCTCTTGGCCGCGGTCGTAGATGGAGACGCCCGTGAGGTCGCTGGGCATGAGGTCGGCAGTGAACTGCACACGCGAGAACTGCAGGCCAAAACTGCGTGCCAGCGCATGGGCCAGGGTGGTCTTGCCTACACCGGGAACGTCTTCGATCAGCAAGTGACCGCCTGCCAGCAAACAGGCGACACCGTCTCTGACCTGATCCGGCTTGCCCTCCATCACCGTGTTAAGCTGACTCAAAAGCGCATTAATTGTGTTCTGTGCATGCATGGCAGAAACATATCCTAAATAAGCGATAGCGGAGACATGACTGTGGGCAAGACAGGTTATTTCACCCACCGGGATTGCTGGTTGCACGAGATGGGGCCGGGCCACCCTGAATGCCCGGCGCGGCTGGATGCGATAGAAGACAGGCTGCTGGTCAGTGGCGTGGGCGATGCGCTGGAGCGCTGCAATGTGCCGCTGGCCTCATTGGCCGAGATTGAGCTGGCGCATGATCCCATGCATATTGCCGCCTTGCAGGGCCTGACAGACAGGCTGGAGCAGGAACTGGCCGCCGGCGGGCCTGAGTACAGGCAGCTCGATACCGATACCTCCATCAACCGCCACACCTTCAAGGCCGCCTTGCGCGCTGCGGGCGCCACACTGGCGGCTACCGATGCCGTGCTGGCCGGAGAACTGGAAAACGCCTTTTGCAGCGTGCGTCCGCCCGGACACCATGCCACGCGCAACCAGGCCATGGGCTTTTGCTTTTTCAACAATGTGGCCGTGGGCGTCAAGTATGCGCTGGAGCGTCACCATCTCAAGCGCGTGGCCGTGATCGACTTTGATGTACATCACGGCAATGGCACGGAAGACATCTTGGCCGGTGATCCGCGTGTGTTGATGTGCGGCATCTTCCAGCACCCGTTCTATCCGTTCAGCGGCGACAAGGATCCGGCCTCCAACATGCTGAATGTGCCTGTGGCCGCATACACCAAGGGCATGGACATTCGCGAGATCATCGAGATGATGTGGATTCCGCGCCTCGAAGCATTCAAGCCCGAGATGATCTTCATCAGTGCCGGCTTTGATGCACACCGCGAAGACGATATGGGTCAGCTTGGCATGACCGAAAACGACTTTGCCTGGATCACCACGCGAATCAAGGACATCGCACGGCGCTTTTCCAAGGGCCGCATTGTTTCCTGCCTTGAAGGCGGTTATGTGATGGACCCGCTGGCGCGTAGCGTGGAGGCGCATCTGCGCGTACTGGCCGATATCTAGTCCGAAAGCAGGGAGACAGCGATGAGCGATTCCTTAGTGCAGCTGAGCCAGGACGAGCGCGGCGTGGCTCGCATCACTTTGAGCGATCCGCAGCGCTTCAACGCCTTGAGCAGCGAAATGCTCGCCGCCCTGCAGCTGGCGCTGGATGCCGTGGCCAGGGATGAGCAGGTGCGTGTGGTGGTGCTGGCGGCCGAGGGCCGGGCCTTTTGCGCAGGGCATAACCTCAAGGATATGGCGAGGCTCACGGAGCTGGCTTACTACCAGCAACTGTTCGCCCAGTGCAGCCGCATGATGCTGTCGATACAGAAGCTGCCGGTGCCCGTCATTGCAAGAGTGCAGGGTATTGCAACGGCTGCAGGCTGCCAACTGGTGGCTCAGTGCGATCTGGCCGTGGCCAGCAGCGATGCCCGCTTCGCCACCAGCGGTATTCAGTACGGCCTGTTCTGCTCCACGCCCAGTGTGCCCCTGGTGCGCAACATGCCCATCAAGCAGTCCATGGAGATGCTGCTGACGGGCGAGTTCATCGATGCGCAGACGGCTCTGCACTACGGCCTGCTCAATCGTGTGAGCGAGCCCGAGCGGCTCGATGCTGCCGTGGAGAAACTGGTGGGGGCCATTGTGAGCAAGCCTCGTACGGCCATCAGAATGGGCAAGGAGCTGGTCTATCGCCAGCGGGAGATGGGCCTGGAGTCGGCCTATCAGCTGGCGGGCCAGACCATGGCCACCAATATGCTGGATGCCGACGCACAGGAAGGCGCCCAGGCTTTTCTCGAGAAGCGCAAGCCTGGCTGGTCTTGAAGCCTATGCCATCGTCCGCCGGGCTGACTGATCTGCATGGATGTTGCAGCCGTGCATCTCGGTCTTGTGCTTCAGGCCCGTCCATTTGAACGACGAGGCTGCTTTCAGGCGGTGTTACCGTGACACTTGTCTGAATGCAGGCATGGCGTTGATGGGCTCAATTCCTAGGTATTACCCTGATTGGGCTCATCTGATACCCATGATTTCGCATGGCTTGTGCATAAAATAGAACGGTCGTTCTTTTTGTGTCAGTCCGCCTGCGAAGGTTGCTGCACAGTTCTCCGGGCAGATTGTCTGGAAAATTGTGCAGAGAGTGTTGCAGTGCCGCATAAAATGAATCCAGTTTACGTAAACGTCAATGCAGTAATCATTAAGGAGCCGCAGCAATGAAGGTATTGGTCCCTGTCAAGCGCGTGGTGGACTACAACGTCAAGGTCCGCGTGAAGTCGGACGGCACGGGTGTGGACATCGCCAACGTCAAGATGAGCATGAACCCCTTTGACGAAATCGCCGTCGAAGAAGCCGTGCGCCTGAAGGAAAAAGGCGTGGTCACCGAAGTCATCGCCGTCTCCTGCGGCGTGGCCCAGTGCCAGGAAACCCTGCGCACGGCCATGGCCATCGGTGCCGACCGCGGCATTCTGGTCGAGACCGATGTCGAGCTGCAGCCCCTGGCCGTGGCCAAGCTGCTCAAGGCCCTGGTGGACAAGGAGCAACCCGGTCTGGTCATCTGCGGCAAGCAGGCCATCGACGACGATGCCAACCAGACCGGCCAGATGCTGGCGGCCCTGGCCGACCTGCCCCAGGCCACCTTCGCCTCCAAGGTTGAAGTCGCTGGCGACAAGGTCAACGTGACCCGCGAAGTCGACGGCGGCCTGGAAACCGTGGCCCTGTCCACGCCTGCTGTCATCACCACCGACCTGCGCCTGAACGAGCCCCGCTACGTCACCTTGCCCAACATCATGAAGGCCAAGAAGAAGCAGCTGGACACCTTCAAGCCCGAGGACCTGGGCGTGGACGTGACGCCTCGCCTGAAGACCGTGAAGGTCTCCGAGCCTGCTAAGCGCGGCGCTGGCGTCAAGGTGGCCGATGTGGCCGCTCTGGTCGACAAGCTGAAAAATGAAGCCAAAGTGATCTAAAGGAAGAACGACAAATGACTTCTCTCGTTATTGCAGAACACGACAACGCTTCGATCAAGACCGCGACCCTGAACACCGTGACGGCTGCCAAGGCCTGCGGCGGTGA
>NZ_JBKFBC010000003.1:148114-208051 GCF_053345995.1 Comamonas sp. C24C
GCCCCGCGTGGCCGCCAAGCTGGACGTGGCCCAGATCAGCGACATCACCAAGGTCGACTCCGCTGACACCTTCGAGCGCCCCATCTACGCGGGCAACGCCATTGCCACCGTGCAGTCCGCCGATGCCGTCAAGGTCATCACCGTGCGTACCACGGGCTTTGACGCAGCGGCTGCCACTGGCGGCTCTGCTGCCGTGGAAAGCGCAGCGGCCGTGGCCGACGGCGGCAAGAGCAGCTTTGTGGGCCGCGAAGTGACCAAGAGCGAGCGTCCCGAGCTGACGGCCGCCAAGATCATCGTCTCCGGCGGTCGCGCGCTGGGCTCGGCCGAGAAGTTCCAGGAAGTCATGTCGCCGCTGGCCGACAAGCTGGGTGCCGCCATCGGTGCCAGCCGCGCTGCTGTCGACGCGGGCTACGCCCCCAACGACCTGCAGGTGGGCCAGACCGGCAAGATCGTGGCACCGCAGCTGTACATTGCCTGCGGCATTTCTGGCGCGATCCAGCATCTGGCGGGCATGAAGGACTCCAAGGTGATCGTGGCGATCAACAAGGACCCCGAGGCACCGATCTTCTCGGTGGCTGATTACGGTCTGGAAGCAGATCTGTTCACCGCCGTGCCTGAATTGGTCAAGGCGCTGTAATTTGGCGCACATCAAAAGAGGGGCTTCAAGCCCCTCTTTTTCCATGAGAGTCTGGCTCGCACAGATCAGGACATCAACAATAATTCGGCAGCTGCATGGGCGTTTCAGACCCACTGCATTGATGGAGAGGGAGACTCTGATGAATCGCAAGCATTGGGTGTTGGCGCGAGCCGGTTTGGTCGCGCTGTGTGCGGGTGCCGCTTTGGCGGCGCAGGCCTGGACGGTGGGGCAGGTGGCCCCGATGTCGGGGGCTGAAGCCAGTCAGGGGCGCGCCTATGCGCAGGGCATGCGTCTGTACTTTGACCAGGTCAACAAGGCCGGTGGTGTGCAGGGCCAACCTGTGGAGCTGGCTTCGCTTGATGATCTGGGTCATCCCGAAGAGACCGTGGCAAAGACCCGCAAGCTGCTGAGCGAGTCCAGGCCCGTGGTGCTGGCCGGCTATTTCGGCAATCGCAATCTTTCGGCCTTGCTGGAGAGCAAGTCACTGGATGGCTCGCAGATTCCGCTGGTGGGTTATCAGAGCACGGACACTCGTGTGCTGGCGTCGTCGCATATGTTCTCCACGCGCGCAGGACTGGTAGAGCAGGTTGCAAAGATTTCCACCCATCTGGCCACTGTCGGCATCACGCGCCTGGCCCTGGTGTTTGAGGAACGCCCCGACGCCCAGGAACTGACGGCCCTGGTCACCAAGGCCGTGAATCCCAGTGGGGCCAAGCTGGTGACCTCGGCCATGCTCAAGAGCAGAAGCGGCTCGGACAAGGCTGTGCAGGAACTGCAGGCTTCCAAGGCTTCGCCCCAGGCCATTTTGCTGGTGGCTTCCAGCCCCGCCACGGCGGCCTTTGTCGAGGCTTATCGCATGGAGGGCGGTACGGCCCAGATCTATGCCACGGCCGAGGCGGATATCGAGCAGCTGGCCAAGCGCCTGCCTGTGGAGTACATGAGCGGTCTGTCGATTGCCCAGGTGGTGCCCAGTCCTTACAAGGTCTCGGGCAAGCTCAACAAGGAGTTCCGCGATGCGACGATTGCAGCCGGCAAGTCGCTGGACGTGCCGGTGAGCTTTGCCATGATGGAAGGCTATGTGAATGCCAAGGTCATCGTGGAGGCCATGCGTCGCAGCCAGCCGGTAACGCCTGAAAAGATGAGCGCCGCCCTGCGTGGACTGGAGTCTTTTGACTTGGGCGGCTACTGGGTGAACTTCAAGCCCGGGCAAGTGGGTTCCAAATATGTGGACCTGTCCATCGTCAACGCCGCAGGACGTGTGACGCAGTAAGAAACCAAGGCCTGACACGCATCGCGTTCAGGCCTTTTTTGCAGCCACCTCCATCACGATGATCCGCCGTGCAAAACAGATGCAGAAACTGTTGCCCAGGGGACAGGAGGCGGCGCAACGGCAGGCGAAACTGGCCATCGGCTAGTCGGACGAGGCCGCTGTCGGCACAGGAGTGCAAAAAGTGGATCGTTCAACGAACTGCTTCTGAAATAAGAGCTGTCAACGTATATAGAGAAAGCGCTACAGCCCTTTTACATACAAAACGAAGAAGGAGACAACATATGTCCAAGCTGCCACCCGTTCTTAAAAAGCTGGCTTTGCCTGTCATCGGCTCACCGCTTTTCATCATCAGCAATCCCAAGCTTGTCATCGAGCAGTGCAAGGCCGGCATCGTCGGCTCCATGCCTTCGCTCAACGCCCGCCCAGCCGAGCAGCTGGAAGACTGGCTGGCAGAGATCACCGAGACTTTGGCAGCCTGGGACAAGGCCCATCCCGATCGCCCTTCGGCTCCATTCGCCATCAACCAGATCGTGCACAAGAGCAATGACCGCCTTGAGCACGACATGCAGGTATGCGCCAAGTACAAAGTGCCCATTATCATCACCAGCCTGGGAGCGCGTGAGGATGTGAACCAGGCCGTGCATAGCTGGGGTGGAGTGGTGCTGCACGACATCATCAACAACAAGTTTGCGCGCAAGGCCATTGAAAAAGGTGCCGACGGCCTGATCGCTGTGGCGGCCGGCGCAGGCGGCCATGCGGGTGTGAAGAGTCCGTTTGCCCTGGTACAGGAAATTCGCCAATGGTTTGACGGCCCGCTGGCGCTGTCCGGCTCGATTGCCACGGGGGGGGCGGTTCTTGCGGCCCAGGCGATGGGGGCGGACTTTGCCTATATCGGCTCGGCCTTCATCGCCACCGACGAGGCGCGAGCCGTGGAAGCCTACAAGCAGGCGATTGTCGAGGGCAACTCCGACGACGTGGTCTACAGCAATCTGTTTACTGGCGTGCATGGAAACTATCTGGCGCCCTCGATTCGTGCGGCCGGTCTGGATCCGGAGAACCTGCCCGAGTCCGACCCCAGCAAGATGAATTTTGGCGGCGGTGCGCAAAAAGCCTGGAAAGACATCTGGGGTTGCGGCCAGGGCATCGGCGCCGTCGACAAGGTGCAGCCCACGGCCGAGCTGGTGGCCCGCCTCAAGCATGAATATGCCGAAGCCAAGGCCAGCTTGCTGGCAGCCTGAAACAGATTTGCGACTCTCCTGTGCCAACGGCGTCTTCGGACGCCGTTTTTCATGGGCGTCTTGCTCGTTTGATGTTGCTCAAGTGCGACTGAAGCAAGGGTTAACCCTTGATAAATCAATGTGAAGTTGATGAACATCAATGTAGGCCTGGTCCTGCAATTGGCTTTTGCATATCAAGTCATGATGATTGTCAAAAGAAGAGTAGTATTCCGTTAATTTCAGTAATTGCTGAAAATTAAGAAATGCAGCAAACACCTTCTTCCTCAACAGACAATCAGACCGATGCGACGCATACCGCACTGGCGAGCGTCATCCGTCGCCCCAGTGCGGGCGCGGTATGGCAGGTGTTTGCCGGACTGATCTGGCTGCCGCAGGCCGCCTTGCTTGCCTGGGCTGTACAGCTCATGGCCGACGGGCAGGGCGTGGCGACCGTCTGGCCCATGGCGACGGGCGTGCTCATGCTGGGTCTGTTGCGCGCCTGGGCAGAAGGCCATGGCGGCCTGCTGGCCAACCGTGCCGCGCGTATACAGCTGAGCAGCTTGCGCGCTCTGGTGCTGCAGTCGCTGGCCCAGGCATCGCCGCTGGACAAGAGCCGCCCCGCTTCGGGTCAGGCGGCCAGCGCCATGGTCGAGCAGGCCGAGGCCATTGTTCCCTGGCTGGCGCGTTATCAGAGTGCGATGTGGCGTGTGCGCCTGCTGCCTTTGGTGATTCTGGCAACCGTGGCCTGGCAGTCTTGGGTGGTGGCCCTGATTCTGATAGTGGCCGCGCCGCTGATTCCGCTCTTCATGGCGATAGTGGGCTGGCGTGCCAAGGCGGCCAGCGAGGAGCAGATGCTGCAACTGGGCCATATGAACGCTTTCTTGCTGGACCGTCTGCGCGGTCTGAGCACGCTGCGCGCTCTGCATGCCGTCGATCTGACAGGCCAGCGGCTGCGCGACCATGCCGAAGATCTGCGCGCCCGCACCATGCGCGTGCTGCGCATTGCCTTTCTGTCTTCTGCGGTGCTGGAGCTTTTCTCGGCGCTGGGTGTGGCTATGGTGGCCGTCTATATAGGCTTTCACCTGCTGGGCACGCTGAACTTCGGCGCCTGGGGCGACAAACTCGGTTTGGGTCAGGCCATGTTCGTGCTCTTGCTG
The DNA here is from genome assembly GCF_053345995.1 of Comamonas sp. C24C. Lineage (NCBI taxonomy): Bacteria > Pseudomonadati > Pseudomonadota > Betaproteobacteria > Burkholderiales > Comamonadaceae > Comamonas > Comamonas sp. C24C. Next base: position 152,396 of record NZ_JBKFBC010000003.1, read on the forward strand.
GCGCCGGCGTTTTTCGAGCCTTTGCGCGATCTCTCGGCCGTCTGGCATGACAGAGCCGCAGGCGAGGCAGCGCTGCAGACCTTGCAGAACATGCAGACACAGTCCGTACAGATTGTGGGCGCGCAGCATGCTGCCGAAGCATCTTCGGTCAAGGAGCGGCTATCGCCTGGAAAGCCTGTGTCCGTAAGCGTCTGCGGGCTCGAGGTTCAGGCTCCAGGCAGCGACTCCAGCCTCGCACCGCTGACTTTGCACATACAGGCCGGCGAACATGTGGCGCTGTGGAGTCCCAGCGGCAGTGGCAAGTCCGTGCTGCTGGCGCAGATTGCCGGCCTTTTGCCGGTACGGCAAGGCCGCATCGAAGTTGACCGGCAAGCGCTCGATGCCTGCAGCGCAACGCAGCTGCGTCGGCGCATGGCCTGGCTGGGTCAGCTACCGCATGTCTTTGCCGGTTCGGTTGCGCGCAATATCGCACTGGGGCGCAGCTCGGTAGAGCCCGAGCAGATTGCCCAGGCCACGCAGCAGGCGGCACTTGAGGAGACCCTGGCGCATCGCCCCGGCGCGAGCCTGGGCGAGGGCGGTGCAGGGCTTTCCGGAGGCGAGGTGGTGAGACTGGCCCTGGCACGCATGGCCGCGCAGACGGAAGCCGGACTGCTGCTGGTCGATGAACCCACTGCTCATCTGGACCCCGAGACAGCAGCCCAGATCACGCAGTCTCTGCGCCATCTGGCCAAGGGGCGCACCATGTTGGTTGCCACCCACGACGCGCAACTGGCCGCTGCCATGGATCGCGTGATCGAACTGCCGCTGCTGCGGCGGGCGCAGGAGTCGCAGTCATGAAGATGCGAGCCATTCCAATGCGCGAAATGCTGAAGCTGCTGGGCCGGATGGCGCCGCGCAAGCTCTGGCTGGGCGGCGCCGCGCTGGCTGCACTCACGGTGCTGATGGGCATGGCCTTGCTGGGGTTGTCCGGCTGGTTCATCACAGCCACGGCGCTGGCCGGTCTGGTGCCTGCTACCGCTTTGGTGTTCGATGTGTTCATGCCGTCGGCCGGCATTCGGCTGCTGGCCGTGGGCCGCACTGGCGCCCGCTACGCCGAGCGCCTGGTGACCCACGACGCTACGCTGGCCGTGCTGGCCGCTCTGCGCCAGAGACTGTTTCTGAGCTGGGCTCGCCCTCAGGCTGCCCGTCTGCTGCTGCAGCGTCCGGCCAGGCTGTTGCAGCGCCTGACCTCCGATGTGGACGCGCTGGACAATCTTTATCTGCGCCTGCTGGTGCCTGCCGTCGCGGCGCTGGGCGCGGCCTTGCTGGCAGCTCTGGCCTACGGATTCATGAGCTGGTGGCTGGGCCTGTTGACCCTGGCGTGGCTGCTGCTGACTGGCTGGGGCATTGCCCTGTGGCATGGTTTGCGCAGCCGCAAGGCCGCCGTGCGCCGTGCCATGGCACTGGAGGCCATGCGTGCCCAGACCGTGGATCTGGTTGCCGGCCAGACCGAGCTGCTGATGGCTGGCCAGTTGCCTGCCCAGCTGCAACAGGTGCTGCACAGTGATGCGCGCTGTGCGGGGGCTGATGAGCGGCTTTATCAATTCGAGGCGGCTGCAGCGAAGGCTTATGGTGCGGTGTCTGCCATGACCTTGAGCGCATCCGTGCTGCTGATGGCCTGGCTGATGGAGCAGGGCCGTATCAGCGCTGCGGTTGCTGCGCTGGGTATTTTGCTGGCACTATCCGCACTGGAGCCGTTTGCCGCCCTGCGCAGAGGGGCTGAGCAGGCCGGGCGTACCTGGCTGGCGCTGCGCAGGCTGGCTCCCGCGCTGATGGCCGAGGCCGAAGCGGCAGAGAGCCTGCCGCAGCCCGTGCAGACGATGGCCGTCAGCCTGCAGTCTGTCCGGCTTCGTCATTTGGGCCCTGTCGATCTGAACGTACGCCAGGGCGAGCGCGTGGCACTGATTGGCAGCAGTGGTGCAGGCAAGACCAGTTTGCTGCATTTGATGGCGGGTGAGCAGCAGCCGGACGAGGGCGTGGTTCAGGCCCGCAGTTGCAGCTGGATGACACAGAGAACCGAGCTCTTCCAGGACAGTCTGCGCAACAACCTGAGGCTTGCCGATGCCAAGGCCGGCGATGAGCAATTGTGGGCCGCCCTGCAGGCTGCAGGCCTCAGAAGCGACGTCATGGCCTTGCCACAGGGGCTGGACACCATGCTGGGTGAGGGCGGCCTGGGCCTGTCCGGAGGCCAGTCGCGCCGGCTGGCACTGGCCAGGCTGCTGCTGAGCCCTGATCGTTGCTGGCTGCTCGATGAGGTGTGCGAGGGACTGGATGCCGTCACCGCTGCTGACGTTTTGCAGCGCCTGGAACAGGCTGCTGAGTGCGGCGCGCGAACGCTGATTTTTGCTACGCATTGGCAGCGCGAGGCGCGCCTTGCCGATCGCATCGTGTATCTGCAGGCCGGACAGGTGAGAGCGCAGGCCCTGCGCGGCACACCTGAGTTCGTGCGGCTGATGGCGAGACTGAGACCCGATGCCCTGGGGGCCGTTGCACCACAGGACATATGTTTTTCCGATTGATTTTTGAAGTACCGAGAGAAAGGACCTGACCATGGACCTCGATATCGTCGATTTATCGCGACTGCAGTTTGCGATAACGGCGCTCTACCACTTTCTGTTTGTGCCGCTGACACTGGGCCTGTCCATACTCATCGCCATCATGGAGACGGTGTATGTGATGACCGGCCGTGCCATCTGGCGCGACATGACCAAGTTCTGGGGCGTGCTGTTCGGCATCAACTTTGCCATGGGTGTGGCCACCGGCGTGGTGATGGAGTTTCAGTTCGGCATGAACTGGAGCTACTACAGCCACTATGTGGGCGACATCTTTGGTGCGCCGCTGGCGATCGAGGGTTTGATGGCCTTCTTCCTTGAAGCGACCTTTGTCGGCCTGTTCTTCTTTGGCTGGGATCGACTCTCCAAGGTCAAGCACCTGATCGTCACCTGTCTGATGGCGATAGGCACCAACTTCTCGGCCCTATGGATTCTGGTGGCCAATGGCTGGATGCAGAACCCTGTGGGGGCGAGCTTCAACCCTCAGACCATGCGCATGGAAGTGAATGACTTCTTTGCCGTGCTCACCAATCCAGTGGCGCAGGCCAAGTTCGTGCACACGGTGTCGGCCGGCTATGTCATGGCCTCGCTGTTCGTGTTGGGCATTTCGGCCTGGTATTTGCTCAAGGGCCGTCACATCCATCTGGCCAAGCGCTCGATGACGGTGGCTGCATCCTTTGGTCTGGCCGCTTCGCTGTCGGTGGTGGTGCTGGGCGACGAGTCCGGCTACCTGTCCTCGGAACACCAGAAGATGAAGCTGGCGTCTATCGAAGCCATGTGGGAGACCGAGCCCGCACCGGCTTCCTTCACAGCCTTTGGCTTTCCCGACCGCGAGGCACGCGAGACCCATTTTGCCGTGCATATCCCATGGGTCATGGGCCTGATCGGCACGCGTTCTCTGGACACCCCGATTCCCGGCATCAACGAACTGGTCAAGAGTGCCGAGGGCAATATCCGCAACGGCATCGACGCCTACGATGCGTTGCAGACCATTCGCAAGGCCAAGACCGATGCCGAGATTCCTGCCGAAGCACGCCTGCGCTTTGAGAACAATGGCGCCAATCTGGGTTACGCCCTGCTGCTGATGCGTTATGTGGATGATCCCCGCAAGGCGACCGAGGCGCAGATCCATCAGGCGGCAATGGATACCGTGCCGCCGGTTGGGCCGCTGTTCTGGACCTTCCGCATCATGGTGGCCCTGGGCATGTTCTTCATCGTGCTGACCGGCACCTTCTTCTGGCTGGCCGCCCGCCACAGGCTTGATGCCTACCCCTGGCTGCTCAAGGTCGCCGTGTTCTCGATTCCGCTGCCCTGGATTGCCGCCGAATGCGGCTGGGTGGTGGCCGAGCTGGGTCGTCAGCCCTGGATCATCGAAGGCGTGCTGCCCACGGCCATGGCGGTTTCCAATCTGGGCGCGAAGACGCTGTTGCTGACCATTGCCGGCTTCGTGCTGATCTATACCGTACTGCTGGTGATCGAGCTCAAGCTGATGGTCAAGGCCATCAAGAAGGGCCCCGAGCATGAGAGCGAGCCCCACCTCAGCCTCTACGAACCCATGATCAAGAAGCTGGCACGCGGCCAAAGCTGAGAGGAGCAACCAAATGATCTTGCATGAACTGATTTCATATGACGTGCTGCGCCTCATCTGGTGGCTGCTGCTAGGCGTGCTGCTGGTGGGCTTTGCCGTCACCGACGGCTTTGACCTCGGCGCCATGGGCCTGTTGCGGGCCACGGCCAAGACCGATGTCGAGCGCCGCACGGCCATCAACTCCGTCGGCCCCGTGTGGGAAGGCAATCAGGTGTGGCTGATTCTGGGCGGTGGCGCCATCTTTGCGGCCTGGCCCCAGCTTTACGCCGTGTCCTTCTCGGGCTTTTACCTGGCCATGTTTGCCGTGCTGGTGCCGCTGATCCTGCGTCCCGTGGCGTTCAAGTTCCGCAGCAAGCATGAAGATGCAGCCTGGCGCAACCGCTGGGACTGGGTACTGTGCATCACGGGTCTGGTGCCTGCACTGCTGTTCGGCGTAGCCGTGGGCAATGTGATTCTCGGCGTGCCGTTTCGTCTGGGCGACGATATGCGCATTTACTACGACGGCAGCTTCTTCGGCCTGCTGACGCCTTTTGCGCTGCTCTGCGGTCTGGTCTCGCTGTCCATGCTGCTCATGCATGGTGCGGCCTGGCTGATGTTCAAGACCGATGGCGAAGTCGCGAGCCGCGCGGCCCGCTATGGCAGCCTGTTTGCCGTGCTGACCACCTTGCTGTTTGCGGCCGCTGGCCTGTGGCTGGCTACGGGCATCAACGGCTATGTGATTACCAGCGAGATCAACCCCGTCGGTCCCTCCAACCCCTTGAACAAGACCGCAGCCGTGGCTGCCGGTGCATGGATGGCCAACTTCAAGTCCTATCCCTGGCTCTGGCTGGTGCCCGGCATTGGCCTGCTCATGCCGCTGGTCGTGGCCATCGGCCTGCGCAGCCGTCGCGAATGGCTGGCGCTGCTGGCCAGCGGCCTTGCGATTGCCGGAATCATCCTGACCGTGGGTGCAGCCATGTTCCCCATGATCCTGCCCTCCAGCATCGATCCGCGCTTCAGCCTGACGGTCTGGGACTCCTCGTCCAGCCATGTCGTGCTGTTCATCATGCTGGTCTGCGTGCTGATCTTCCTGCCCTTGATCCTGGCCTATACCAGCTGGGTGTACTCGGTGCTGCGCGGCAAGGTGGACGTGAAGGCCATCGTGACCGGCCAGGGCCATTCGTATTGAGACGGGATGCCCCCGGGACGCTGTGCTGCGATCTTCGGGGACAGTCTAAAACTGGTGGGCTCATCCCATGGATGGGCTGAATGAAAGGAAACTTATGTGGTATTTCTCCTGGTTGCTGGGTCTGCCGCTTGCCGCAGCCTTTGCCGTGCTCAATGCGATCTGGTTTGAGTTGATGGATGACGAGGCAACGCGTCGCAAGCTTCTGGAGCGAACCAATTCGCTGCCCGACGCCTGAGTCGCCAAGACGTGGAAAAGCCCGGTCGGCTTGCGCTGACCGGGCTTTTTTCATGGATCAGGCCTTGTTCTGCTCAGGCCGTGCGGGAGCTTCTCAATGCCTGCGTGGCCCGAGCCAGCTCGGTGATGAGCGACCAGTTGCCACTCTCCACGGCGCTGGCGGGGACCAGCCAGGAACCGCCCACGCAGACCACATTGGACAGCGCGAGAAACTCCGCCGCGTTGCCGGGCGAGATGCCGCCCGTGGGGCAGAAACGCAGCTCCCCGAACGGACCTTGCCAGGCCTTCAGCATCTGGATGCCGCCCGACTGCACGGCGGGGAAAAACTTGAGCTCGGTAAAACCGTCTTCCTGAGCCATCATGATTTCGCTGCTGGTTGCGACGCCGGGCAGCAGCGGCAGGTCCAGATCGCGGCAGGCCTGGCCCAGCTTGTCGGTGTAGCCGGGGCTGACAGCAAACCTTGCGCCGGCTCGAGCTGCCGCCGCGGCATCGGCCGCATTGCGCACGGTGCCAGCACCGACGATGGCCTCGGGCAGCCGTTTGGCGATGGCCTCTATGCAGGCCAGGCCCTGAGGCGTGCGCAGCGTGACCTCCAGAACCCTGATGCCGCCGGCCAGCAATGCTTCGGCCATGGGGACTGCATGTTCCGTTTTGTGCAGCACGATGACCGGAATCACCGGTGCATCCTGCATGATGGACAAGGCGGTCATTTGAGCAGCCATGTGCAAGCTCCTTCTTCTGCGCTCAGCGCATTGCGCCGGAAACCGGCAAACAGTTCACGGCCCATGCCGCGGTGGTTGGAGTGCTCCAGCTCGGTGGGCATGGTGGCCAGCGGTCTGGCCTGCCATTCGGCCTCTGTCAGTTCGGCCTGCAGCAGACCTGCGGGGGCATCGAGCACGATGATGTCGCCACTTTGCACCTTGGCCAGCGGGCCGCCTGCCAGTGCTTCGGGACTGACATGGATGGCGGCTGGCACCTTGCCCGATGCACCGCTCATGCGGCCGTCGGTGACCAGGGCCACGACATAGCCCTTGCCTTGCAGAACGGCCAGCGGAGGGGTGAGCTTGTGCAGCTCGGGCATGCCATTGGCCTGCGGACCCTGCCAGCGCACTACGCAGACGACGCCATTGAAGCCATTGGTCTGGCAGGCCTGCTCCAGCGCACCGGATTTGAAGGCCGCCTGCAGCTCATCCTGAGAATCAAAGACCCATGCCGGTGCCCGCAGTGCGTGGCGATCTTCGGGTACGGCGCTGATCTTGATGACACTGCGGCCCAGATTGCCTTTGAGCAGCTTCAAGCCGCCCGTAGGGCTGAAGGGGCGGCTGGCAGGGCGCAGAACGGTGTCATCGCCGGAGATGCCCGCATCCTGCCATTGCAGCTGATGGTTTTCGACACGGGGGATGCGCCCAAAGGCAGCCAGCCCCTCGGGCCTAACCGTAAGCACATCGCCATGCATGAGTCCGGCCTGCAGCAGCTGGGCGATCACGTAGCCGGGGCCGCCTGCGGCCTGGAACTGATTCACATCGGCGCTGCCATTGGGGTAGACGCGGGCCAGCAGGGGAACCACCGCGGACAGCTGCTCGAAATCATCCCAGTCGATGACGATGCCGGCGGCACGGGCCACGGCGACCCAGTGGATCAGGTGATTGGTGGAGCCGCCTGTGGCCAGCAGGGCCACCATGGCGTTGACGATGCAGCGCTCGTCCACGACATGCCCAATGGGGGCAAAGCGCCGGCCCCGGGTGATGGACAGCACGGTTCGCATCGCTTCGCGCGTGAGCAGTTCACGCTCCGCGTCGGCGGGGTTGATGAAGGCTGTACCGGGAACATGCAGGCCCATGGCTTCGAGCAGCATCTGATTGCTGTTGGCCGTGCCGTAGAAGGTGCAGGTGCCCTGGTCATGGTAGGCCGCGTTTTCTGCCGCCAGCAGCTCCTGCCGGCCGACTAGGCCCTGCGCCGCCTGCTCGCGTACCTTGGCCTTGTCGCTGTTGGACAGGCCTGAAGTCATGGGGCCGGCAGGCACGAACACCATGGGCAGGTGGCCGAAATGCAGGGCACCGATGAGCAGGCCGGGAACGATCTTGTCGCAGACGCCCAGCATCAGGGCCGCATCGAAAGTGTCATGCGTGAGAGCCACGGCGGTGGACATGGCAATCGTGTCGCGGCTGAACAGGCTCAGCTCCATGCCCGGCATGCCCTGGGTCACGCCGTCGCACATGGCGGGCACACCGCCGGCGACCTGGGCCGTGGCCCCGTTGCGTCTGGCCTCGTCTTTCAGAATATCGGGGTAGTGCGCAAACGGCGCATGGGCGGAGAGCACATCGTTATAGGCCGTGACAATGCCGACATTGGGGCCTTTTTCCTCAACGATGCGAATCTTGTCCGAGCCGGGCAGAGCCGCAAAGGCATGGGCCACATTGGCGCAGCCCATGGTGCGTACTTGTGGAGGGCGCGCGGCCATGGCATCGACCTGTGCCAGATAGTCGGAGCGGCTGGCGCGGCTGCGCTCCTGGATGCGCCGCGTCACCTGGTCCAGAACGGGGTGAAGTGCCATGATGAAAGTCCTTGGGCAGCAATGCCTGTGCTTCGGGCGCAGGCATTGTCTTGGAATGAGTGAGAGCCATGCCCCCGGGGCATGGCTTCATGGTTGCGCGCTTATTTGGCGCGAGCTTGCTTGACGGCGGTCTGCACGGAATCCCAGGTGCCTTGACCCACGGATTTGGCAATGCCGGCATTGACGGCACCGAGCTTGTCGCGCATGCGGCTTGCTTCGGCGGCCGGCAGTTCGTTGACCTGCATGCCCTTGGTCTTGATCTCGGCCAAAGCCTTGGCGGCTTCTTCGCGCGTGTCCTTGCGCTCGAATTCACGGCTCTTGATCGCCGCGTCCTGCAGCACCTTCTTCTCGGCAGGGCTCAGTGTGTCCCACCATTTCTTACTGACCGTCACGATCCAGGGGCTGTAGACATGGTTGGAGACGGTCAGGTACTTCTGCACTTCATAGAACTTGCTCGACAGCACCGTGTTGAAGGGATTTTCCTGACCGTCCACGGCCTTGGTTTCCAGCGCCGTGAACAGCTCGGAGAAGGGCAGGGGAACGGCATTGGCGCCCAGTGTCTTGAAGCTGTCTAGGAAGACGTTGTTCTGCATCACGCGCAGCTTCACATCCTGCAGATCTTCCAGCTTGGTGATGGGGCGCTTGTTGTTGGTCAGATTGCGAAAGCCGTTTTCCCAATAGACCAGACCCACCATGCCCTTGGGCTCCAGAGTCGCCTTGACCTTCTCTCCCACGGGGCCGTCCAGCACGGCATCGGCCTCCTTGGTGTTGGCAAACAGGAAAGGGGTGTCCCAGATCGCCATCTCGGGCGACAGTCCCACCAGCGTGGCGGTGGAGCCGACCATCATTTCCTGGGCGCCGCCGATCAGGGCCTGCTGCATCTGGGTGTCCGAGCCCAGGGAGGCGTTACCGATGGCGCGGACCTTCATCTTGCCGCCGCTGGCCTTTTCCACTTCCTTGGCGAACATGCGCACTGCTCGACCCTGGTTGGAGTCTTCCACCAGGCCATAGCCGAACCGCACCAGGCGGGGTTTGAAGTCCTGCGCCTGAACGGCGCCGGCGGCCAGCAGCATTGCCGTGAGTCCTGCGACTGCAAATTTGATACGCATACCCGTCTCCTTGCTTGTTTGGGCCTGGGCCCTTTGGTTGAAGTGAAATTGACCTTTAGCGCTTATGTGGTAAGCGTTGATAGCTATTGATTTGAGAGTTTTCGAGATCGTCATGGCCTGGCTTTCAATGCATCCACTTGAGTGGCGCGGTCACCAGCTGCGGGAAGAGCACGAACAAGGCGGCCAGCAGCACATAGACCATCAGGAAGGGATTGGTGCCCTTGATCACGGTCTCCATGCGCAGTCTGCCCACGCCGGCCACCACGTTCTGTACCGTGCCAACCGGAGGGGTGATCAGACCGATACAGCCCACATAGATGAACATGAAGCCGAAGTACACCGGATCGATGCCGGCCTTGACGGCCAGCGGTGCGCAGACCGGACCGAAGATCAGAATGGTGGGGGTCAGATCCATGGCGGTACCGACCACGAGCAGGAAGAGCATCATCACGGCCATGAAGAGCAGGGGCTGATCCAGCAGGCCCGAGAAGCTGTCGGCCAGCATATTGGGCAGGTCGGCGAGCGTGATCATGTAGGCGGTCACAGTGGCCGCGCCGCAGAGGAACATCACCACGGCGGTAGTCTTGGAGGCACCTAGGAAGACTTCGTAGAGCCGGGCCCAGCTCATCTCCCTGTAGACCACCATGGAGACAAACAGCGCATAGACCGCGGCCACCACGGCGGCTTCGGTCGGCGTGAACACGCCGCCCTTGAGGCCGCCCAGGATGATGACCGGCATCATCATGGCCCAGAAGCTCTTGGCCAGTGCCTTGAGGCGCAGGCCCCAGCTCACGCGCTCACCCGAGGTCAGCTGGTATTTGCGAGCGATGAACCACCAGGCGGCAATCAGAAAGCCGCCCATGAACAGGCCGGGTACGACGCCCGAGAGAAACAGCTTGCTGATGGAGGTGTTGGTGGTGACACCGTAGATCACGAACGGCATCGAGGGCGGAATGATGGGGGCGATAATGCCGCCCGAAGCCAGCAGGCCGGCGCTGTAGCTGTCGGGATACTTCTGGTCGCGCATCATCGGCAGCAGGATGGTGGCCAGCGCGGCGGTGTCGGCAATGGCCGAGCCGCTCATCGAGGCCAGCAGCACGGCCGCACCGATGGCCACATAGCCCAGGCCGCCCGGAATATGACCGACAAAGGCGCGGGCCAGATCGATGATGCGGCGCGACAGGCCGCCGGCATTCATCAGCTCGCCCGCGAGGATGAAGAAGGGCACGGCCAGCAGCGGGAAGTTGTCAAACCCGGCCTGCAGATTCTGTGCAAGCAGCTGGGTGTCGAAAAAGTCCAGGTGCCACATCAGGGCGACGCCGGTGAGTATCAGTGCATGGGCAATCGGCATGCCGATCACCATGCCGCCGATCAGCACGGCGAGAAAAATCAGGGTGACGATCATGGCGCCTTACTCCACGCTGGTTTCAGAAGACTCGGTCGGGGTGCCGCGCAACATGTCGCGCACCACAACCAGCAACATGCCTATGGCCAGCACCAGCGTCGCCGCTGCGCCCAGGGCCAGGGGATAGCCCAGCACGGTGCTGTAGCTGCTCCAGCCGGCAACGACCTGCTCCCAGGAGCCCCACAGCAGCAAGGCCATGCAGGCACCGATCAGCAGCTGCGAGACCCAGAACAGGACTTTGCGTGTGGCTGGGCCGACCCGTGATGTCACCATGTCGAAGCCCAGGTGGGCGCCTTCAAAAGCCGCCACGATGGCGCCGATGGCCACCAGCCACACAAACAGCAGGCGCGAGATCTCCTCATAGGAGACGATGCTGGTGTGGAAAACGTAGCGCAGCACCACGTTGACGAAAACGGCAATCACCATGCCGGCCAGAGCCAGCACCATCAGGCCTTCGGCCAGGCGCTTGAGCCATGGCTTGCGGCCTTGTGCCTCTTTGCGATCTTCAGACATTGGCTGTCTCCTGCTGTTTTTATGCTTGGGATTCGCGCCTTGCCCATTGCCGGGCCGCGAGCGCGATATCGTTGAGGTTCATGGTGGCGCTGACGGTCAGCACATCAGGCTCCTGACGCGGGTCTTCCAGCGTCGTGAACTGATTGGCGACCAGGTCGGGCGAGAAGAAATGCCCGGGTCGGGTCTGGACGCGTTCCAGGGCCGTGGCGTAGTCGAGGTCGAGAAACACAAAGCCCAGTTGCTGGGCGCTGCGCAACTGGTCGCGGTACTTGCGCTTGAGCGCCGAGCAGGTCAGCACCAGGCCGTGTTCGGCATCTGCCTGAGCCAGTCGCTGCGCCAGGCGTTCGAGCCAGCCTTCGCGGTCGGCATCCGTCAGGGCAATGCCGGCCTGCATCTTGGCCACGCTCTGTGGGGAGTGGTAGCTGTCTCCTTCCACCAGTGTCCACCCCAGCTGCTGCGCGATGGCTTCTCCTGCGCTCGATTTGCCGCAGCCGGAAACACCCATGACGACGAGTGCCGACATGGTGCCAGGAGGCTGGATCTTGCTTTGAATCATGTTTGGATAGCGCTATCCGATATGGTTAAAAAATGAGCAGCCTGCTGCTTTCTGAGATGGGCTTCAGACCTTGGTCGAAGGCAAGTCAGTGCTTTCATCAAGCTGCTTCCACAGACTTCATTTCAAGTCTGGATAGCGCTATCATAATCAAAAAACCTCAGGCATCTGATTAGGAGATTCCCTTGCCTCCCGAGACCCGTACCAAGAGTGAAACCCCGGCAGACAGTGCTTCTCCAAGGCGATCTCGCGCCAGCGGGCGTGTCACCCTCAGCGATGTGGCACAGGCTGCGGGCGTGAGCCCGATGACGGTCTCCAGAGCCTTGCGCGGAGAGCGCAGAGTAGCTCCGACCCTGGTCGACAAAGTGCGCGAGGTTGCGGCTTCTCTGGGCTATGTGCCCGATCTGGCGGCCCGCGCACTGGCCTCGCAAAAAAGCACCCAGGTGCTGGTGCTCGTGCCCATGCTCTCCAACACCTTGTTTGTGGAGGTCCTGGAGGCGGTGCACAAGGTATTGTTTGCCCAGGGCTATCACATGCTGATCGGCGTGACTCACTACGACCCGGCGGAAGAAGAGCAGTTGCTGCGGGCCTATCTGCCCATGCGGCCTGCCGGTCTGCTGCTGACCGGGTTCGACCATAGTGAAGAGTCGCGGAAACTGCTGGCCGCCAATCCCGTGCCGCGCGTGCATCTCATGGAGTTGCGCGCGCCCGGTAGCGGCACCGATTGCTACAGCGTGGGCTTCTCGCAGATTGCGGCGGGCGCCGAAATGACCCGCCATTTGCTGGACAAGGGATACAGACGCATCGCATTTTGCGGAGCCCAGCTCGACGCACGTGTCATGCAGCGCCTGGAGGGTTATCGGCAGGTGCTCAAACAGGCTGGCCTGTATGACCAGAGCCTGGAGATTCTCAATCCCGAGCGCTCATCGCTGGCGTTGGGTGCAAGGCAGTTTGAGACACTTCTCAAGGCCAAGACCACGGTTGATGCCATCTTTTTCTGCAATGACGACATTGCGCAAGGAGCGCTGCTGGAGGCCAACCGCATGGGAGTCAGAGTGCCACAGCAGGTGGCGATCGCAGGGTTCAACGACCTTCCTGGCAGTGATCAGATGGTGCCGCCGCTGACAACCATCCGAACGCCCCGGGATGAGGTGGGCAGCAAAGCCGCCAGTATGCTGCTGCAATTGCTGGCTGGCGATAGCGTCAGGCAAGCCAGTGTGGATCTGGGCTTCAGGCTGGTGCCCAGGGCCAGCACCTGAGTTGTCGGCGTCAGGCTTCCGTGCCTGACTTGCCTCGCCCGGTAATCTTGTCCTTCAGGTCCAGCAGACGCGTCACGGCTGAGCCCATGCCCATGAGCTGCATGGCGGTCTCGGGAGACAGACGCTGCACATCGTCAAACCAGCTCATCAACTTGTCGATCAGTTCGTGCATGTCACGCATGCGCTGCTGAGCGTAGCGCTCTTCGTCGGTGCTGGCTTCCTCCATCATGGCTGCACGCAGCATGGATTGCGTAGGCTCGATCTCGCGGCGGCGGCGCTCTTCGGCCAGTCGCTTGAAGATTTCCCAGACATCCTCGGGCGCCTGGAAGTATTCGCGCCGGTCGCCGGGCTGGTGACGCAGCTGAACCAGACGCCAGGCCTGAAGCTCCTTGAGTCCCATGCTCACATTGGAGCGTGAGAACTCCAGCGTGTCGGCAATCTGGTCTGCGTTCAGCGGTTCGGGCGAAATGAACAGCAGGGCATAGATCTGCCCCACGGTGCGATTGATGCCCCAGCGGCTGCCCATCTCGCCGAAATGCGAAACAAATTGTCGGCTCAGCTCCGACAGTGGTTTGGCTTGCGTCATGGCCTCCATTGTGCCTTTGCCCGGGGTTCTCAGTGGAGCTGGGGGATCAAGCCGGACTGCAATAGCCCTGGTTTTTCATGCATAGCCGCCAGAGGTCCGCGCAGATATGTTTCGTAAAACTTGCAATGCTGTCAGCAAATTGTTGGGAATGAGCGCAAAATCGCCATCCTGTTTTAAGTCGGTTTTTTTACGTTGCCTGTTGCCGGGCAAACTCACCCTGACGCTGGGCAGCCCATGGGCTGCAAGCGGCCGTGATCAGATGGCTCAAAGTTCTATTTCCTCTCATTCCCGCAGCGCGCTGATCGACTGCACCAAAGGCCTGGCTTGCGCAGCCATCGTCTGGCATCACCTGGCGTTTTACGGCCCCATGTCCGATGTGGCTCATCCTGTCATGCCTAATCTGCTGGACTGGCTCTATGAGTACGCTCGCATGGCCGTGCAGATCTTCCTGGTGATCGGTGGTTTTCTGGCTGCTGCCAGTCTGGCCCCTCAAGGTCTGGCGCGCTTTGATTCGCCCTGGTCCAAGATCGGCAAGCGCTTTGTACGCCTGGTCGTGCCTTATGCCGTGGCGCTGGTGGTGACGATTGTGGTGTCTGCCGCGATTCGACCGTGGTTCGATCACGAGTCCGTGTCTGCCGATCCCGATCTATGGCAGCTCATGGCCCATGCCTTGCTGTTGCAAGGCATCGTGGGCGAAGAGTCGCTGTCGGCTGGCGTCTGGTATGTGTCCATAGATTTTCAGCTTTTTGCGGGCACCGTGCTGCTGCTGGCCGGTGTGCGCTGGCTGCAGCAATGGGCGCTAGCACGCTGGGGCGACGCGGCCATGAAGCGCTGGTGGCCCTGGGCCGTGAGCGGCATGCAGGCACTGGTAGTTCTGGGGACAGCGGCTTCGCTGCTGAGCTTCAACCTTGATGCGGAGCTTGATGTCTGGGCGATTTACTTCATGGGCGCCTATGGCGTCGGCATGATGGCTTTCTGGGCCGTAGCGGCAGACAAGCGCCTGACGACCTGGAGCTGGGGCATGCTGATTGCTGCACTGATCATCGGTGCGCTGGTCTATGAGTGGCGCGACCGCATTTTTCTCGCCGGCGTGACCGCGATGCTGCTGATCGTCTGCATGCGTACCGAGGCCATTGCTCGCTGGCAGGGTCTGGCTCCGCTGCGTCGCTTGGGAGAGATCTCCTACTCGGTGTTCCTGATTCACTTTTCGATCTGTCTGCTGGTCAATGCGGTGGTCAACCATTTCTGGCACGGATCGGTCACTGCCGCTGTGGTGGGCATTCCGTTTGCCTTTGTGCTGTCGTTGACCGCTGGCTATGCCCTGTATCAGTTGGTGGAGCGCCATGTCTCCTCTTGGAGTCAGGCTTTGCGCTGGCAGGCTGGCCTGATCGGGGCCGGACTGCTGACCACCATGGTGGCGGGCTTGCGCTGAGCCAGAGCCTAGCAACAAAAAAAGCAGCTCGGGTGAGCTGCTTTTTTTTATGGAGCGAGCAGGTTCAGCGATGGAGCTCGCCCGCGCGTTCGGGCTGGAACTCGATGTCATCCACGCGCACGGTCACCTGGCCAGTAGGGCTGGGCATCTTGAACTCGTCACCTACGGACAGGCCCAGCAGGGCGATGCCCACTGGCGCAAAGATGGAGACTCTGTCGGCGCTGCCATCCATATCCTTGGGGTAGACCAGTGTCAGCGTGCTGCTCTTGCCACTCTCGAGCATGGTGAAGCGCACGGTGGAGTTCATCGTCACCACGTTGGCGGGCATTTCGGCGGGATCGAGCACATCTGCTCGGTCCAGTTCCGCCTCCAGCGCATCGCGGCCGGGAAACTGGCTATTGTTCTTTTCCAGCAGCGATTCAATGCGATCCAGGTCCAAGGAGGACAGAGTGATATTGGGCTTGCGCTCCATGTAGTAACTCCCTTGAAAGATGGTGTGGTCGGCGCTTTTGCGTAGCGCAAACGGACAAAAGCCCGGGCAACGGTGTTGTCCGGGCCAAGGCATTCGAGAAGAAGGCACCAATTTGGTGCGTTGCGGGTATTGTCAATGCTGTGCCGCAAACTGCCAAGTCATCTCGCACTCCGTCAGTGCGGATTGACTTCGCACTTGCCCTGGTCAAGAGGGCGTGATACGGGCGATGGGCAACCGTAGAAGCCGCTGTTGATCTGAATCCGACGCTACAGGTTCTCGGAATATGAGTCCGACGCCCCTCATGCGTCAGAGCTCATCGGTCAGCGACGACAGCTTGTTGCGCGTGGGATGGAAACCCGCTGTCTGATCAGCCCTTGAGGCAAGGCTTCGGCCTCTCGTGGGCATCACGCTGAGGCTATTCAAACAGACCATTTTCGACGCAGAACGTGATGAGCTCCTGGTTGGATTGAACGTTCAGCTTTTCCATGGCAGATGTCTTTTGCGTGCTGACCGTCTTGACGCTGCGTTTGAGATTGGCGGCGATCTGTACGACGCTGTCGCCACGTACGAAGTGGCGAAGCACTTCGAACTCGCGTGGAGACAGCAGCTTGATGCGATCGGCGACAGAGGTGTTTCTCTGCTCACGGGTGACGTTCTGCTGATAGTTCGTGGGGAAATACTTGTTCCCCAGCCTCAGGCTGTTGATGGCTGAAAGAATCTCCGTCAGCTTGTCGTGCTTCAGCACCACACCCCATACACCAGCGTCGTAAAGCGAGGAGATGATCATCGGGTTCGAGATCATTGTCAGCACCAGCAGTTTGGGGCCGGGGTAGGTGCGGATC
The DNA here is from genome assembly GCF_053345995.1 of Comamonas sp. C24C. NCBI lineage: Bacteria > Pseudomonadati > Pseudomonadota > Betaproteobacteria > Burkholderiales > Comamonadaceae > Comamonas > Comamonas sp. C24C. The sequence continues at coordinate 168,702 of NZ_JBKFBC010000003.1, forward strand.
AGGTAGTCCACGAATCGGATGCCATCGCCATACACGCTGTCGCCAGGCATGGTGTAGTCCGTGATGATGATGTCCGGCAACGACGAATTCAGTTGCTCCACCAGTGCGGTAGACGTTGAGACGGACGCTGTCACGGCGATGTTCATATCGCGTTCCAGCAGATCCTGAATGCCGACAAGCGTCAAAGGATGATCGTCGGCCAGCACTATGCGGATTTTTTCCATGTTATTGCTCTTTAAGTGTCGAATCTGACAACGGCTCCGGGAACTACACCTCCGCCAGGAAATTCTTCAGGTCTTCAATCATGAAGCTCAGTTCGGCCTCAGTGTCGTCGTTCAAGCTGTCGAAGTGCAAGTGCTTTTCGAGCTTTTGCATTCGTTGCGCCAGGGAGAAATGATTGACGTCGACCAGAGCACCGCTGATGCGGTGCAAGGTGAGGATGATGTCGTCCACACGCCTGTTCTGCTTGGACCGCTCCAGCTTGAGGACGTCCTCGTGCATGGTCCTTAGAAACAGATCACGATACTTTGCGGGCACTTGGGCAGGCCCTTCGGGTATGTGCACTGGTGCGATGTCGGGTAGCCTGGGCGCAGCCGTGTCATGGGCTCCGATTTCGGAGTGAGGCGCGTACTCACGCAGCATCTGTATCAGCGTATTGAGGCCAATCGGCTTGACCATCCAGGTATTCATGCCAGCGCTGACGCAGCGCCGCTGTTCGTCCAGCATGGCATTGGCGGTAATTCCGATGATGGGGCACATCACACCTTCCGAGCGGAGCGTGCGGGCCAGCTCATAGCCGTTCATGAGCGGCATGTTCACGTCGGTCAGCACGAAGTCATGCGGCTGCACGTCCCATAGCGCCAGGGCATCCTCGCCGTCCTCGGCCAAGGTGACCTGACATCCCAGTCGTTCGAGCTGATCCAGTATGGTGGTCTGGTTGATGGGGTTGTCCTCGGCAACCAGGATGCGTATCGAGAACCGTGGCATGACGGGTTCCGGCGGGACTATCAGTTGCTGGTTGTGCAGTATGCGCTGGATGCCCCGGCCGATGCTGAGCACATCTTGAGCATCGATCTCAGGATGGGTCGACTCCTGCAGCTGGGGAGAGATGCTGACGTAGTGCCCCTTCCAGTCGGAAGGCGCAGTGGTGCAGCCCGACAGCACATCCAGCAGCAGGGCACGCGAGGTGTGGGCAGAGGTGGGTTGGGCAAGCGGCTCGGCCTGTGCGTGCCAGCGGGTCAGCCAGGCGCAGATGTTCTCCGTCAGCTCCGGGTGCGGTGTACGCACGGCAATTTGGGTGTCGGAAAGGTCGGGGAAGTCGGTGATGGTCTGATTGTCCACATCCAGTGTCAACGCAATGGAAAAGACGCTGCCCACCTGTTTCTCACTCTTGACCTGCATGGAACTGCCCATAAGTTCGGCCAGTCGTGCACAGATCGACAGACCCAGACCCGCACCACGCACGACATGTCGGCTGCCATCGACGACGTAGAACGGCGTGAAAAGGCGATTCTGGTCTTCACGGTCGATACCTACGCCGCTGTCGGCGACTTCGATCTGTAGTGTCACGTGGCCAGGAGTGTGATCCAGAACCAGGCATCGGACGATGATGCTGCCGACATTGGTGAACTTGATCGCGTTGCTGATCAGGTTGTTGAGAATCTGGCGCACGCGCACGGGGTCGCCGAGCACCGAATCGGGAATCCTGGTGTCAACGGCAGAGAAAAGCAGCAGTCCTTTCTGTTGTGCCATGGCTGCATAGGAGCCGGTGCAATCCTGCACGAGTTCGCGTGGGTTGAAGGCCAGGCGCTCCAGTTTGAGCTGTCCGGCTTCTATCTTGCTGACGTCCAGGATGTCGCTGATCAGCTGAAGCAGGATTTGCGAAGAGCCTTCAATGCGGTTGACATACTGACGTTGCTGCCCGTCCAGTCGCGTGGCCGTCAAAAGCTCCAGCGTGCCCAGCACGCCATATAGCGGCGTACGGATCTCGTGGCTCATCGTGGACAGAAAGGTGGATTTCGCTTCGCTGGCCTCGTCTGCCGCGCGGCGTGCACGCTCCAGCGCGCGCTCTATCTCGACGCGCGTGCTGATGTCGGTAAACGCGCACAGGACGGCGTCCTCATCCATATAGCGCGCCGGGGTGTAGGAAACCGACAGCGTGCGCTCGTTGTCTATATACAGGTTGTCCATGCTGCCGGACTGGTCGACAGCGCGCAGGGAGCGCAGGAGCTGGACGGCGTTGGCCTGCAGCGGCTGCGCATGGCCAGGCTCGCCGCCCAGCCAGTCCAAGGCAATGGAGTTGCTGAAAACCAGTTCACCGCTTGCCTTGCTGATCACGCATAGCGCGACGGGGGCGGTCTGGATCAAGGTGCGATTGAACGCATCGCGTTCGTCAATCTTGCGCTGGGCGTCCACGGCAGGCTCCATGACCCGGCGCTTGTACCAATACGTGTAGCTCAGGCCGGCCAGCATGCTCAGAACCACAAAGATGGCCGCACCGACGAGCAGCCCCATATGGCCTCTGAAAAAGCTGGCATAGCTGATCAGATAGGTGCCGCTCCAGTTGCCGCTAGCATCCAACGCCTTCCACACCAGCCCGGCGCTTGTAAAGGACAGACCAAGTTTGGTGACCACTGGCTCGGAGCCGCCTCCCATCAGAGTGACATCTTGATGCTTCAGCCAGAATTGAAAGGGCAGTCCGCTGGCAGTGCTTCTCTCGAGCACGTTGATGCGCTCGCGGCTGAGCAGCGTGGCTGCATAGATGTTCTGGGAGGGGCCGGACGGGCCCCACAGGCCGGACGGGAATCCCGCCGGGACCCAGCCTATCATCTTGTTGGGCAAGGCCGCAGCCTTGAACCAGTGCACTTCGTTGGGATTGAACGACGGCAGCCGCTTGCCTGGTGCTTGCGTGGCGGGACCCGGCCGTGCCGTCAGGTTTTCCTGAATCGCAGAAACCGCGGTCCGGAACATGTCCATGCTGATGGCTTCATAGCCGGCATAGGTATTGATCGCCGGCACGCTGATGCTGGTGCTGTCTGCCGGATTCACGAAAAAGACGGCAGCAGCCGGAAAATAGGAGGAGGCCCAGAACGTTGAATAGAAATCGGACAGATAACTGCCCAGCTGGAATAGTGTTCCAGGAGCGGCAGAGCACTTGGCGGGCAGGGCGCAGGCCAGCGAAAACGGCATATCCACCACCGATTCCTGGCCCAGGAACAGGCGAGCCCTCCAGTCCGCAGGTGCATCCACTTCATGGAAGCTGGTGACCCTGGAGTAAGGGATGGCTTCCAGGTCCTGGCTCTGGGCACGAAGCTGGCTCAGGAAGATCTCTTGTTCCTTGATATAGCCAACCAAGGTGCTGAAGTCGACCAGCAGTCGGTCGCGCTCCCGGTCAATGATGCGCTGTCCTCCCCAGAGCAGTGCGCTCACCAGAGCGACGACTATGGGAAGTATGCCGAACAGCAGCCAGTTTTGCCGGCGCGACGTGCGCGTGATTCGATGGATTGGCGTGTTCTGCATATCAGCGATGACTACGCAGCCTCCGCAGGAAAAAACTGTCTGCGTTGATCGTTGTTCAGCAGCATGGCGAAGTCGCTGGATTTCAACGCGGAAGAAATCAGAAAACCTTGTACGCAGTCGCAGCCGATGCGGCGCAGAAATTCAAGGTCCGTGACGGTTTCGACGCCTTCGGCGGTGACGGTCAGGCCCAGCTGCTTGCCCAGTTGTACTGCGGACGTCAGCGCTGTCCCGCGGGTCGCATCATCGGTGGCGCCGGTCACGAATGCGCGATCGATCTTGAGTTCCGTGAACGGCATCGAGATCAGGTTGTACATGGAACTGTATCCTTTACCGAAATCATCCTGGGCAAGGCCAAAGCCCTTCAGCCTCAGCCGACTTGCACCCATATAGTAGTGCGCAGGCGCAGCGGTTGTCTCGTCTTCAAGCAACTCAAAATTGATGTTGCCTGGGGGAACCTCCCATTTGCGAGCGGTCTGCTCCAGTTCGTCCGGCAGATCCGGGTTCTCCAGAAGAGGGACCGGAAGATTGACGGATACGGGAATCGTATAGCCGATGTCGCGCCACTGTCGATGCGCGGTCAGTGCATCCTCGAGCATGCGCTGGAGCAACTGCCGCTCGAGTTTGCAATGGTGGATGGCAGCCAGAAACGAGCCCGGCAGCATGAAGCCGTGCTCGGGGTGATCCCAGCGGGCAAGCGCCTCAGCGCCGACGATCTCACCGGTGCGTAGTGCCATCTTCGGCTGAAACCACGCCTGTATCTTGCGGGTGCTCAGTGCGGTCTCTATGGCCGATTTGTCGAACACCAGGGGCTGGCCAAAGCGTAGATCCGGGCTGGAGGTCTGCGTCGCTACGCGGTGACGCAGCTTGCCGATGATCTTGTGGGCATAGCAGGGGTCGAACGGCTTGGAGAAGGCATCCAGCACGAACAGCCCGACTTCCTTGGCCATCAGGCTGACGCTGTTCATGATGCGGCGCGAGCAGGAACTGGAGATCGCCAGCATCGGCGTCAGGTTTTCGCTTGCGAGCCGGCTGATGAACTGCAGGCCGTCCATGTCCGGCATTCTGATGTCCATGATGACGATTTCAAAGTGCTCCGCGTGCATCATCTTCAAGGCCTGTTCGCCGGTTTGCGCGGCCTTGACGTGAATGAATCCGGCATCCGCGAGTATGGAGCAGATGCGCGCGCAGGAAAACTCGTGGTCGTCCAGGACAAGGATTCTGTATTTGGAAAGCATGATGGTTAACTCCCCTCGGCTTTGATCGAGTTCAGGATTTTTCGCAGTTGGTCTATCGCAAGCGGCTTGATCAGCAAAACGTTGATGCCGGAGGTAAGGCCACGCCGTTGCTCCTCGGGAAACGCATTGGCGGTCAGACCGAGGATCGGGCGCGTGTAGCCACGTTCCCGCAGCGCAAAGGCCAGCTCGTACCCGTTCAGCATCGGCATGTGCAGATCGGTCAGGATGGCGTCGAAGTCCTGGATGTCGGGTCGGTTCAGGGCCATCTGCCCATTCGTTGCAACCGCCACGGTGCAGCCCAGGTGCTGCAGCTGTTCGCGCAATATCAGCTGGCTGATCGGGTTGTCCTCGACAACCAGCAGGTTCATATTGATCAGGTCGAGGTCGACCTGGCCGGTGGGAGTGACCAGGCCGTGCCCTTGCTGCATTCCATTTATCGCGCGGCCCAGGCCCAGGATGCCGTGGGCACTGATCAGCAAGGTGTGGCGGTCTGCGGTGATGCCATGCCTGGCGCCAGGCGGGTGCATGACGATGCGCCGGTGCTGCCATTGCGCAAGAGGCATTGCCCAGGGCCAGGCCTCGATCAGCACTGACTGCGTATCCATGGAGGAGTGATGCTCGCGGTAGGGCATCGCCATTGCGCCCCAGAGGCGCAGCCAGCCGCACAGGTTTCTCACGACTTCCGGGATTGCACTGCGCACGTAGATCTTCTGGGGCGACAGCCTGGGCAGGTTGTCCGGTCCGGACTCCACGGCGATCGGCAGCGTCACCTTGAACGAGATGCGTGTGCCGATACCCAGTTCGCTGGTCGCGGCAAGTTCACCGCCCATCATCTGCGACAGGCGCGAGCAGATGGACAGGCCCAGTCCCGTGCCCTGGATGAGCTGGTCGATATCGGAGTCGGTGCGGAAGTAGGGCTGGAACAGCTGCGGCAGATGCTCGGCAGCGATGCCGATGCCGGTATCGGCAACCTCGAACTCCAGCTGCACATGGAAATCGTCGACCGGTGTCGAGCGAAGGCGCAGCACGATATGTCCGCTCACCGTGAACTTGATGGCGTTGCTGACCAGGTTGTCCAGAATCTGACGCAGCCGCGTGACGTCTCCGAGCACCTGCAATGGCGTATTGACGGAAGCCGTGGAGTAGAGCCTAAGATTCTTGCGTTCTGCGCGCACACAGAAGGTGGAAACCACATTGTCCAGCACCTCCAGCAGAGCCAGCGGCCTACGCTCGAGTGTCATATAGCCTGCCTCGATGCGCGACAGATCCAGAGTGTCGTTCAAGGTCGACAGCAGGACGGTGGACGAGTGGCGCAGCGTGTCCAGGTACTGCTGTTGCTGCTCGGTGGCCCCGGTGAGCGACAGCAACTCCAGCGTGCCGAGAATGCCGTACAGCGGCGTACGGATCTCGTGGCTCATGGTCGTGAGAAACAGCGTCTTGGCCTGGTTTGCCGCTTCGGCCGCCTGCATGGCATTGACCAGCGACAACTCCGTCTGCTTGAGTTGGGTGACATCGTTGATGGTGCACAGCATGGCTGGACCGCCGCAATAGGTCATTGGCGTGAAGGTGCGCTGGACCACGCGGCCGTCTTCAAGTTCCAGGTCTTCGTCAACGCCGCTCAGGTCGGGGGACTCGACGATGTGCTTCCATTGGTGCTCGGCTTTCAGCCAGGCCTGCGCCAACTCGTTGGAGAGCAGGGGGTCGCGGTCGCCCTGCCGCAGCAGGGCCAGACCGACGGGGGCGGTCTTCAACAGCTTTCTGTTCAGGGTCACGCTGTCCATCAGTGCCAGAAAGTTGGATCTCGCGGGAGTCAGCTGCTTGCGGTGGATATAGAAAGAGGCCAGCAGCAGAACGACCGCGAGCGCTGCGCAAAGAGTCAGTGCACCGTAGAGCTTGGCCGCGTTGTCCTTGAGCAATTGCCTGACGGGCATGTAGTACTTCAGGCGCCAGCCTGCGTGGCCTACGGACTTGCTCAGTGCCAGGTATCTGGGAATGCTGCCCTCCCAGACGATGCCGAAGTTGTCAGTGCGCGTGATGTGCAGCGAGTCCTTGTCCATATCTGGTGCGTTGGCACCTCGCAGTGTTGCGTGACCATTGGGGTCGTAGAGGACATAGCTGCCCCCTGCCATGCTGGTCAGGTCCAGGGCCGAGCCGATATCGTCGAAGGTGATGCCCAGCCACCCGCTGGCGGTGTCGGTTCCGTCGATGGGGGTATAGAGGAACAGTCTTTCACCATCGTCGGTGGGGGGATTCAGCCATACCAGCGGCGAGCTGCCCGAGATTCCGACCTTGGGGTTCTCGCGCAGCAGCGCGCTGGCAATCCACTTCTGGGTTTGCGGCGAAATATCAGGCGTTGCCGAGGCCTTGTCGCCCAATACCGGCACGGTGGCGCCACTGCTCTTGGACGTGTAGACAAGCGTCGTCTTGATACGGCTGTTGTCATGAACATCCCGTGGAGTCAGAGCCAAGGCCCACTCGTGGCGACTCTCGCCTTCTGGCAACGGATAGATCTCGAGTTGCCTGGCGAGGCCGGACAAGCCCAGTGTTTCGGTCGCCGGAAATGGTTTGAGACTGCGGACAGCAGAGGCGGCCGTGGCGCGTAGCAACTGCTCGCGCTGATCAAAGAAAAGCTGCGCGTTGTAGGCGGCAGCATTCATCTGGCGCCGGTAGCCCGAAACACTTTCGTTGATCGACCAGAAGCTGTAGAGCAATGCCATGGTGACGATACAAAGCAGCGAGGAAGCCGCAAGCGCATACAGCAATACCGTGGGCAGGCGCGTGGCCGTCGCGGCATTTTTTGTGATGGGCTTGAGGGGCAGTCGATGCATAGGCAAATGCTATGAAGCGAGTGCCCTCTTGCGGTTCAGATGAATCTGAATCTAATGAGTACCAAAATGTTTGAACTTGTTGACCAGATCGGCTGGCTTCAATAGTTATCGCGCTAGCCAGGAGTGCGCAAGCGCCGAGCGATTGCGGCTCCCTGTCGATAGTGTTTTGTGCGTGAGCAGCTTCGGGCTTGGCATGCCGATGAGCTGTATGCGTTTCCGGCTGGGCACAAAGCCGGGTCGCGGCATTGGATTGCACTGCAACTCAGTGCAGGTGTGCGTCGTTTCCCCGTTTCCCCGCGTCCCATTTCTCGGCGAAAGCACCGAGCGGCCACCGCTGCAGGCTCTGCGCTTGTCAAAGCGGCATCAAACCCTGCAGCCGAGTCTTTCGGTGCTGAGTGCAGGGCCAGAACATGCCCTATATATGCGCCCATGACCTGCACCGACACGGCAGCAGGTGCATGCAACGTGCCGCGCTCCATCTTCCGGGCTATCTTTCAAGGGCGGTCGACCTGCTGTTGGCCACCGCAAGGAACCGACACATCGCCACGCCTGGATTGCACGTCAGGCAACGCACTGAGTCTTCGCCAGGCGCAGATATCTGGCCATTGATCTCTCTCATCCTATAGACGTTGGCGGCTCGGGATCCTCCTTCAGGCAGATACGAAGCTCTCTTAGGTGGGTTAATTCAAGCTAAAGAATTTCGCGCTTTCCCTAGTTGACATTGCTTGACATTGTTTGGCTATTTTGGCTGGCGATTAGGAATCGTCCGAGACCTGTGAGGGGGGGCTCTTCCTAAACTTCGTTCCTATGTGCTGACCCGTTGGCACATGGCTGCGATAGAGCTACCAACCGCGATATGTGCGTAACTGGCTCCATCCATCACTAACCTTCACTTTAGAGTTCTTGAAATGAAAAAAGCTATTCTCAGCATCGCCGTTCTGTCCGCTCTGGGCTTCTCCGCCGTTTCTCACGCTGCCACTGTCGGTGCTACCGGCATGATCAACTTCAACGGTTCGATCAATGCTGACTCCTGCGTGGCTCACTCCAACGGTGCTGGTAGCGCCGGCGGTGCCAACCTGACGTATGACATGGGCGTGGTTTCCAAGACCGCCCTGGGTACCGAAGCAACTCCCAATGCTTCGGCTGGCAGCAGCAGCACCTTGCCCGTTGCCATGAACCTGGCGCTGGAATGCTCGAGCGGTACTTCGGTTGACCTGAAGCTGACTCCCACCGTTGCCTCGGGCAAGGGTATTGGTTTGGCACCCGTAGCTGGTGCTGCCACCAACGTGCAGATCATGCTGATGCAAGCAGGTCAGGCTCTGGACTTCACTGCCGGCTCCGTGACTCTGAATGCTCCCCTGGTCAATGGCGTGGCTAGCGTTCCCCTGACCGCTTACTACACGCTCAAGTCCGGTAAGGCTGTTACCGATGTGGACGCTGGTACTGCCAACGCTTCTGCTGCTTACGTGCTGTCGTACAACTAAATCGGCTGTTCCTGCACAGGCTGAAAGGCCTGCGCAGGAAGTCGAACCAAAAGCAACCGGGGCATCGGCAATTCTCTGATTGGCTTATGCCATGCAGTCTGCATCGCCTCGGTACTTTTGGCAGACCAATTTGGTAGCTTCTACTCAAGAGGGTAGATCTTAAACAGATTTATGCAGATCCTCTGCTGCATGAATGGCATTTGCTGACACCGCTTGAAGAAACACAGGGCTTGTTAAGACTGCGCAAGTCTAGTCATGACAGAGCCGTCAACCGGGATGTATATGCAACCTGCGCCAGCGATCGTCTCTCCCTCGCCTCATAGGTTTTAACGGAAATGAAAAAAGCAGTCCTCAGCATCGCCGTTTTGTCCGCTCTGGGTTTCTCGACTGTTTCTGGTGCTGTCCCCAGCCTGGGCCCCAATGGCATTATTTCCTTCGCCGGTGGGCTCAATGCAGAAACTTGCTCCGTGAGAGATGCTAGTCAGGGCAACGGCAACGGCACAGGCACCCGTGCCATGGGTGACCTTAGCTATAGCATGGGAACTGTGTCAGCGAGCGCGCTGGGTACCGAAGCCGTGCCCACGGTCTCGGGTAGCGGTCCCACCTCGCCTGTGGTTGTGGATCTGCTGCTGGCATGTTCCAACGCCACTTCGCTTGAACTGAAGCTGACCCCCACAGCGCGCAGCGGTAGAGGCATCGGAGTGACCGGCGGAGCCACAAACGTGCAGATTATGCTGATGCAAGGAACGACCGCGTTGGACTTCACCAACGGCTCCGCAACCTTGTTCGCCACGCCGAGTAGCGGTAGTGCCCACATTGTCCTGAATGCCTACTACACGCTGCAAGCCGGCAAGACCGTCAGTGATGTAGTGACTGGTACCGCAAATGGCTCTGCCGCCTACGTTCTGTCTTACAACTAAATCAGTTTCCCTTTCGTGGGCTGCATGTTCAGTCCTGCGGAGGGGCTTACATGGAAGGCCCTACACCGTGACCATCTCTCGTATTCATACCTTCGCTCGGCGCGTGCTGCTGGCCCTGATGTTCACGGGCGCTGTTGGCGCACATGCCGATATTTCACTGAACACCACCCGCGTCATTTTCGACGGCAAGAACAAGGAAGCCAGCCTGATTGTGCGCAATGGCGCCAATCCCGTGCTGATCCAGTCCTGGCTCGAAAGCAATACGCCGGACGACAAGGGCGAGCTGCCTTTTGCCATCACCCCGGCGCTGGCCAGAATGCAGGTCAACGGCCAGCAACTGCTGCGCGTGCTCTATGCCGGCGGTGCCAATGCCATGCCTTCGGATCGCGAATCGGTGCTGTGGGTCAACGTGCAGGAAATTCCACAACAGGCCGAATCGGAAAACTCCTTGCAGATCGCAGTGCGCCAGCGCATCAAGATGTTTTTCCGGCCCGTCGGTCTGCCCGGCTCTGCTGCAGAAGCGCCTGCAGCCCTGCGCTGGAGCTTGGACATCGCCGACGGCAAGCAGGTCCTGAAAGTGCAGAACCCGACAGCGTTCCACGTCTCCACCACGGGCATCGATACGGGCTCTGGTGCCGACAAGCAGCGCATCAGCGAGGCCGTCATGATTGCGCCGGGTGAGAGCAGGACCTTCGCTCTCAAGAGCTCTGCCGCTTCCACTTCAGCGGTGAGCTTCACTGCCATCAACGACTACGGCGGCTCCGAGTCGTATCAGGCACCCATCGCCGGTACATTGCCCGCGCAGGTCAGCCCGAACCCAGTTATCGAGCGCAGCCCAAACTAGGCGCTTCGCGCGCGCCCTGTCGCAAGACCCTACAACCGAGAAGACTCGTAAGTCTGGATCGCCTGAGGCGATCCCGGGCGGAGGGGGCTTTTGTCTGAAATTCTCTATCCCCAAGTGTTCAATCATGAGCAAGCTGAAGTCCAAGGTTCCCTTTGCACCGTCTCGCGGTAGCAGTACGTCGTTTCGTCTGAACCCGCTGTACCAGATTCTGTTTGGTTCGCTGGGTGTGTTTCTGCCCTATTGGGCCTTTGCGCAAGAAGTCTCGGCGGCGGCTCCAGAAGCATCGCAGACCGTAGCGCAAATGGCTCCGTCGTCCACGGCTGAGCGCAAGGCCGTGCAGTCTGGCGGCAACGCCGATCAGAAAGCGCCCGTGCAGGTGGCTGCCTTGGATGTGGCCGCGCTCGATCATGCCGCCCTGAGCCAGGGTGTGATGAAGGGTTTCAGCACGGCCTTCCTGCAAGGGCTGGGGGCTAGTGTTGACGTCAAGACCCTGCTGTCCAGCAGCGAGATTATTGCCGGCAACTACCGTGTTGACCTTTTTGTCAACACGCTGCAGTCCAGCCGTATCGACATGCTGTTCTCGCTGAACGCCAAGACCGGCGAGGTCGAGCCCTGCTTTACCAAAGACATACTCATGCAGGCTGGCGTGGACATGTCCAAGATCGACTTGGATCAGGCTGCCGGTCAGGATTCGTCCTGCCTGCGCCTGCCCGAGCTGATTCCGCAAGCCACCGCGCAATTCGATGCAGCACGCCTGCGTCTGAATGTGAACATTCCCCAGGCCTATATGAGCCAGGCACGGCGCGGCTATGTGGAGCCGTCGCAGTGGAGCGACGGCGTGCCCGTGGCCTTTGCCAATTACAACTTCAGCTCGCGTTTTACCAACAACTCGGGCGGCATGCCTGACCAGCGTACGACCAATTTGGGCCTGAGCATGGGTGTCAATATCGGCCCCTGGCATTTCCGCAACAATTCCTACCTCAGCAGCGGCTCGCAGCAATCGACCCAGTTCCGCAGCCAGAACACCTATATTCAGCGCGATCTGACCGATCTGCGCAGCCAGCTCTGGTTGGGCGAAACCTATACCTCGTCGCCGTTGTTCGATAGCGTGCGCTTTCGTGGCGTGCAGATGGCGTCCGACGACGCCATGCTGCCCGACAGCATGCAGGGCTATGCGCCCGTGATTCGCGGCAATGCCGAGTCGAACGCGACCATCGAAGTGCGCCAGAACGGATTTCTGATCTACACCACCAATGTGGCTCCGGGCCCATTCGAGATCACCGATCTGGCGCCCTCGGGCACGAACGGCAATCTCGAAATCACCGTGGTCGAGGCCGACGGCAGGCGCCGCGTATCGGTTCAGGCATTTTCCGCGCCGCCGCTGATGGTGCGTGAGGGGCGCCTGAAGTACGACGCCACGGTTGGTCAGTTTCGCAACAACTACAACGGCGGCAGCACGCCGGCTTTTGGCAGCACCTCGGTCCTCTACGGTCTGACCAGCAATATCACGCTGGCTGGCGGCTTGCAGGCGGCGCCGGGTTATCAGATCTTCTCGGGGGGCGCGGGCTTGAACACCGAAGCTGGTGCCTTTTCGCTCGATGCTTCGCACTCGCGCAGCAGCGTCAACGGCGACTCTGATGCCGGCACCCGCCTGCGTTTTATCTATCGCAAGTTCTTCGAAAGCACCGCCACCCAGGTTTCCTTCACGGCCCAGGAAAGCCTGAACGAAGGCTTTCGCAATCTGAACGACCATGTCCAGGCCAGGAACTGGGTTGGCGATGCAAGCGGGCAGAGTTTTCGCTCCATACTGCCGCGAACCCAACTGAGTATGTATCTGAGCCAGACCCTCGGCGTCGGCACACGCTACGGCAGCGTCTATACCAGTGCATCTGCGGGTCGCAACTGGGATGGCTCCAAGTCCAGCAGTGTCTCCGCAGGCTATAGCAACTCCCTGGGGCCTGCGTCTTTCAACCTGAGCCTGACGCATTCGCGCAATGTCGCGAGTGCGCAGTATGCGGGCGGCCGCTATAGCGACACCGGGGTCTTTCTGTCCGTGACCTTCCCGCTGGGCAAGGGCGGCAATGCTCCCAATATGTACACCAATGTGGGCCACCAGAAGGCCGGCACCACTGTGCAGACGGGTATCAACGGCAGGCTTCCCAACGACCGCGACATCAGCTACTCGGTGATGGGGCAGCGCGACGTCAACGGCGACGCTTCGGCCTCCGCCTTCCTGGGTGCTGCGACCTCGGTGGCCGTGCTCAATGCCGGTTATTCCTACGGTAACCGCTCGAACACCGCGTCGCTGCAGGCCAATGGCTCCATCGTTGCGCACCAGGGCGGCGTCAACCTCGGCCAGCCCCTGGGCGAAACCTTTGCACTGGCCCAGGTCTCGCCAGCGGTGCCTGGCGTGCGGGTGTCCAGCTATAGCGGCGTGGCAACGGGTAACAACGGGTATGCCGTCGTGCCCAATGCCGTTCCGTATCGTGCCAACTGGATTGCCATTGACGGCAAGGGCCTGAGTGCCGACGTCGAGATCGAGGGCGGTATGGAGCAGGTCGTACCGCGCCGCGGTGCCGTGCCGCTGGTCACCTTCAAGAGCGAAGAGGGCCGCCGCGTCCAGTTCGAACTGACCCAGCCCGATGGCTCGCCCATGCCGTTTGGCGCGATTGTGGAAGGCGCCAATGGGCAGCGACTCGGTATTACCGACCCGCGTGGCCGTGTGCTGACCATGCTGGAGCAGGACCAGGAGCAGGGCCAGTTGCGCGTCATCTGGGAAGAGCAGGAGTGCCGTGTTGCCTATGAGCTCCCGGCCAAGGCGCAGGGCGAGAACTACCAGCGTGTTGCACTGAGCTGTACCGAAGTCAAGCCCGTACCTTCCTCCCCAAGCAAAAACGGATCCGGCGTGGCCCAGGCTACCGATCCCGATCTGGCGTCCAAGCAGGGCTCTTGATCACGTTGTCAACGACCAAGTTCGTTGCACTTAACAAGGAATTCGATCCATGAAAACACTTTCTCGTTCTTCTTCTCCGCGCTGGGTCTGGTTTACCAAGGCATTGGCAGCCTGTGCCGTAACCGCCAGTGTGCTGCATGCGCCCAATGCTATCGCAGGAGGTGGTCAGGCATGCTTTGCAAGTGGAATCCAATCCGAAGGGCCGTGGACTATTGTGACCAGCCTTGGTGGCATTGCGAACGGTGTGACGGTCGCAGAAACAACTTTTAGCCAGAGTGTCACTGCCACCAGTACTTTGCAGAACTACGCGATGCTGGTCACGGTCGTGAGGCCTACTCAACTAGGCGCATACCAGACCATTCCTCTGGCCACGTTTCCGGGTCTGGGCCTGCGATGGAGCTATGCAGGCTATGACGACGTTTCCAATGCAGCGGTGAACACCAGCCTGCTTCCGCCGATCGGCAAGGTTGTCACCACCAGTACATCGAACTTTCTCAACACGACGTTCACCACGAATGTCTCCACCAAGCAGTACAAGCACAAATGGAAGTTCGAACTGGTAGTGACCGATGTCAGGGCGTATGCCGGCGGTACCGGTGACTTTACCCGCGAAACAATACTGAACGGCATACAGATCATGCCGACTGTCAGGGACAATACCGCATCACCTACCAACCAGTCATGTACTCCCGTTCTTTCCGGCTTCGCACAGGCGCTGGGTGTTGGGGGATCCATCTCGTTGCCTGAGCTGCCCAAGCCGCCGACGCCTACCTGCCAGTTTCCGATCGGTGACTTGAATCAGACCGTTGGGCTCAATTTCTCTACGACTGGCAATGTGCCTGCCAATGGCGCTGCACGCACAGCGGGGGCAACAAGCGAGACGCGATTCAATATCAATGCGGTCAACTGCGGTGCAAACAGCAATTACGCCATTTACTTCACCGACACTGCTGCTGCCGGTGCGATCAAGGATTACCTCAATAGCTCCAGCGGTTCGCTGTCAGGCCAGGTCAATCTCAGGCTCTATCAGGGCAGCAACAGCACGCCCGTGCAATATGGTCCCCCACCCACGGGCAGCGGGCTGCCGGCCAATCCACCAGCCGTGAGCAACAGCAACACCATGGCGGGCTCGAATTTTGTGCATGATTTCTATGCGCAGTATGTGCGTGCGCCGGGAGTGACGGGCACTCTTCCTACTGGAGTGCTGGGGGCTCAGGCCACGGTGACGGTGGTGTATCCCTGACCGGCCTGAGCCGTGGAAGGCGGGTACCCGGAATTCGCATTTGCAAAAAGCTTTGCAATAAACCGTTCCTTGCGGGAGCTGCAGCAGCGTCATCTGGCATAGATGGCATTTCTGCCGCAGTACGCGCCACTCCATGGCACAGCGCCCAAATAGGGCTCTGATATGAAAACAAGTCTCTTCGAGCAGTTCGGGGAAGGCCATGACTCTGCGCTGGAAGCAGAGGTCGACCCCGACCCAGACCCCACGCCGTCGCCGGCACCTGTGCCGCAGGCGCTAGCTGCCAGCCTTGAAGCACAGCTGATCGGCTACAGCCTGAGCCGTCATGTGCCCGCCATGCGAAGCGGCTTTGAAATCATCACCAGCCAAGGCCTCTGGCGTGTGGATGGCGAGTTGGCAGAGCAGATGGCCGAGCTGATGCGCCGGTATCTGATGAAGCAGCTGGAGAGGGCCTAGAACCGCCAGTCGATGCCCCGCCGAATCAGGTCAGCGCCGAAAGACCTGCAGTGCCGCAGCTGCCGGGCAGAGCTGACGGCGAGAACTGCCAGCGCATTGCACTGGCTTGTAACGATACAAGGAGCCCCATCCATGAGACTTTGTCTTTTTATCCATCTTCGTCTCCCGCAGGCCGGCACCTGTGCCGGGCCTGGGTTGCCAAGGCTGTGGTTGCATGTGCCGTGATTGCCGGCGCCTTCGCGGGACGCGGGCAGGCATGCGGTATTGCCGTGATGGGGCGCATCGCGAGCCAGCCTTTCAGGTGGGCGGCCACCGATCCTTGCTGCAGCGGTTGAAGCGTCAACTGAAAAAGCTGGCGTTTCGGCCGCTGCGTGCACTGGAGCCTCGCGACCGGGCCGGTGTTCTGACCTGGGACGCATATCCTGGGGCGGATGGCTGCAGGCAAGGCCGCAAACGCAGAGGGTGTGGCTGCCCCTGCCCAGATGTCATCGGGCCAGTACACCCGCCTGGCAGTTCCGCTGATCGGGCAGGGTTTGAGCCGCCATGCAACTGCCATAGCGGAAGAGGGGGGCTGTGATCATCGACCGCAGTGGCAGCAGGCGTGTGCAGGGCAGGGTCTGACCCCGGCGCCGGCCTTGGCTTTGCGGCTGCTTACTGGGGCTGGTAATCGATGGACTTGAGCAGGGCCTGCTGGTGCTGGTAGGCCTTTTGCAGCTCGCTCATCAGCGCTTGCGAGCTGGCGTCGGTGCCCGATTCCATGCCCATGTCCCTGAGCCTGGCCTCGACCTGGGGCTGCTTGAAATACTGCAGCGCAATCTCTCTGACCCTGGCCTGCACATCGGCCGGAATATCGGGGCGCGACCAGACGCCGAACCAGCTCACCTCGGCCAGCTGCGGATAGCCCAGCTCCTTGAAGGTGGGCACATCGGGCAGTTGCACCATGCGCGTGGGGTAGTTCACGGCCAGTGCCTTGACCTTGCCGGCCTTGATCAGCGGCAGGGAGGTGGTGAGACCGTCCATCATCAGCGGCACATGGCCGCCCATGAGATCGCTAAGCGCCGGGGGAGAGCCCTTGTAGCCCAGGTGCTTCATCTTGATATTGAGCAACTGCCCGAGCAGCATGCCCGAGGTATGGCCGCGCATGCCCGTGGCATAGGAGGCGAAGTCCAGCCCGTCAGGCTGCTTTTTGCCGTAGTCGGCCAGCTGTTGCAGATTGCCGGCCGGGAAGTCCTTGTTGGCAATCAGTACCAGGCCGTTGCGGCTGAGCTGGGCCAGCGGCTTCAGGTCCTTGAACGGCTGATAGCTGACCTTGTAGGCCAGTGGCGTTTCGCTGACGATGCCGCCCTGGATCAGCAAGAACGTGTGGGCGTCCTTGCCGTTGGCAAGCAGGTCGTTGACGGCCAGTACGCCGGCCGCGCCGGGCTTGGATTCGACAATCACCGGCTTGCCCAGCTGTTTTTGCATGCCATCGGCGAGCAGGCGTGCCAGCGAATCGGCATTGCCGCCGGCCGGGCCGCCGACCACCAGGCGTATGGGCTTGACGGGCCAGGGGGCCTGCTGCGCCATGGCCGCTGCACTGAGGCTCAGGCCGGTTGTCAGGGCCACGACCCTCCAGAGCTTGCTTTGTTTCATCATCGTCTCCTCTGTTTCTTGACTGCCCGGCAGCCACCGCTTTGCCAGTGCACCGGGCCGCACTGTCAAAAAATTCTCGGCGCAAGGGGGGCAGAGGGTTTGACGAATTACGCCAGCTTCTTGGCCGTTGGAGCGATCAAGGGTTTTGGAGCGGTCAGCAGTACGGGCAGGTCGGGCGCCGCGCTGCCTTCAATGGCCTTGAGGAAGGAGCGCACCAGCAGGCTTTCGCTGCGTTCCTTCATGCAATAGACGTAGGTGGTGGTGCTGGCCGGGTCGCCGGCAATGCGCACGGGCCGAAAGCGCGGGTCGGCAATGAATTCGGCCTCGGACACGGCGCCGATGCCCAGGCCGCGCGCCACGGCCTCGCGTATGGCTTCGCGGCTGCCGATCTCCAGCTGGGTGCGGGGCTTCACGTCGGCGGCCTGCAGCGCTTTCTCGATGGCGGTGCGCGTGGTCGAGCCTTGCTCGCGCAGCAAGAGCGGCAGGCCGTGCAGCTCGCCCAGCTCGACCTGCTCGCGCCTTGCCAGCGGATGGTCGACATGGGCAAACAGGATGATGGCGTGGCGCGCATATTCGCGCGCCAGCAGCTCGGGCCTGTCATACAGACCGGCCAGCACGGCCACGTCGGTGGTGTAGTTCTCCAGATCGTGCAGCACCTGCTGCGAGTTGCCCATGCGTATCGACAGCTTCATGCCGGGATGGCGGGCGCTGTAGGCCGCCACCATCTCGATCACATGGAAGGGCCCCACGGCGCCGATCTTGAGTTCGCCCTGGTTGAGCTGGCCCGAGTCACGCAGAAAGAACTCGGTTTCCGACTCCAGCGCGAGCAGCTTCTGCGCCAGCGTCATGAGCTTGTGGCCGGCGCCGGTGAGCGTCATGCGATAGCCCTGGCGATGGAAGAGTTCGATCTGGCTTTGCCTCTCCAGCGTGGCGATCTGGCTGGAGATCGTGGGCTGGCTCACGCCCAGGGCGCGGGCGGCTGCGCTCAGGCTGCCTTGCTGGGCCACGGCGATAAAGGCTCGGTAGCGGGCGGTGCTCATGCAAATTTCATCTCAAGGTTTGATCTATGGAAGCTGTCAAAACTGATTCTGAAACCTTCACATGACAGTCATATGTCGTCCCTAATATTTGCATCAACGCACTGCAGTGACGGTGCGATGGCGGAAGCCCAGCCGCACCCTACAGACGCACTTGCAAAGGATGAACTTCATGACGATGACCCGCAAAACCTGGCTGAAAGCCGCAGCCGCCAGCCTGACGCTTGCCGCCACCACCGGCGTCATGGCGCAGCAGCCCACCGAGCTGCGCGTGGGCCTGATTCCTTCCGAGGACGCCCAGGCCATGATGCGCGCCAGCCAGCAGGTGATGGATCAGCTGGCCGCCAAGACCGGCCTGAAGATCAAGCCCTTTGTGGCCAATGACTACAACGGCGTGATCGAGGCCATGCGCTCGGGCAAGATCGACGTGGCCTATTTCGGCCCCTTCTCCTATGTGCTGGCCAGCCAGCTGGCGAATGCCGAGGCCTTCGCCATCCCCGTGGCCAAGAAGTCCGGCAAGAGCTCGTACAACAGCATCATCATCAGCAAGAAGGACAAGGGCCTGAGCACCGTGCCCCAGCTGCAGGGCAAGACCTTTGCGTTTGTCGATCCCAGCTCGGCATCGGGCCATCTGTTTCCCAAGGCCGGCCTCAAGGGCGAGGGCATCGATACCGACAAGTATTTCTCCCGCGTGATCTTCTCGGGCTCGCATGACGCCAGCATCATGGCCGTGGCCAACGGCAAGGTGGACGCGGCGGCCGTGGCCGATCCCATCTTCCAGACGGCTGTCGCCAAGGGCCATGTGAAGGCCGAGGACTTCCAGGTCATCTGGCGCTCCAAGGACATCCCCGAGTCGCCCATGGCCTGGCGCAAGAATCTGGACGAAGCCACCAAGAAGAAAGTGGCTGCGGCACTGGCCGAGATCAAGGGCCTGCCCTGGGGCGACCGTGGCGAGCTCAACGGGTTTGCGCCCACCAACGATCAGGCCTATGACGTGGTGCGCCAGACCGCCAAGGCGCTGAATCTGGACCTCGGGAAGATGAAATGATCAGCATCCGCAATCTGCGCAAAAGCTATGGCAGCAACCATGTGCTGCACGGCATCGACATGGATGTGAAGGCCGGCGAGTTCGTGGTCATGCTGGGCCTGTCGGGTGCGGGCAAGTCCACCTTGCTGCGCTGCATGAACGGGCTGAACCAGCCCGACAGCGGCCAGTTGCAGGTGGGCGGCATCGACCTGATGCGCAGGCACTCGCGCCGTGAGCTGGCCCGCCATGTGGCCATGGTCTTCCAGCACCACAACCTGGTGCAGCGCCTGTCGGTGCGCAAGAACGTGCTCACGGGGCGGCTGGGCCAGGTCGGCACGCTGGCCTCGGTGCTGCAGCTATTCAAGCAAAGCGATATCGCACTGGCCGACGCATGCCTGCAGCGCGTGGGCCTGGCCCACAAGGCCGACGAGCGCACCGAGGCACTCTCGGGCGGACAGATGCAGCGCGTGGGCATTGCCCGTGCGCTGGCGCAGCAGCCGCAGGTGATTCTGGCCGACGAGCCCGTGGCCAGCCTGGACCCCAAGACCGCGCGCAGCGTGCTGCAGTATCTGCGCGATGCCACGCGCGAGCTGGGCATTGCCGTGGTCTGCAATCTGCACCAGGTCGATTACGCCCGGGAGTTTGGCGATCGCATCGTCGGCCTGTCGCAGGGGCGCATGGTGTTTGACGGCGTGCCGGCGATGCTGGACGAGGCCGCGCTCAACGCCATCTACAGCGGCGAGCCGCAGCCCGCCGGACATGCCGCAGGGCAGGGCGGTGCGCTGCATGTCAGCAGCACCGCAGCCGGCAACTGGCTGCCCGGGGCGATGTCGCCAGCCGCAGCCGCAGGAGGTCTGCCATGAGCAGCGAAAGCCTGAAGCAGCCAGACCGCTGGCAATGGACGGCCGCACGCCCGCAAGGCCGGGGCGGTTGGCTCGGTTATGCCGCGCTGGCCCTGGTCATCGGCTGGGTGCTGCACTGGAGCGCTGCGGGCGCGCAGATGAGCTGGAGCGAGCTGGCAGGCGGCATGCCGCAGATTGGGGACTTTCTCTCGCGCTCGGTGCCGCCGGACTGGAGCATGCTGCCGCGCCTGTGGGCACCGGCGCTGGAGACGATTCAGATCGCCATCTGGGGCACTTTGCTCAGCGTGATCCTGGCGCTGCCGCTGTCCTTTGTGGCGGCCGGCAATCTGCACGGCTGGCATTGGCTGCGCCGCATCACGCGCCAGTTTCTCAATGTGATCCGCAGCATCAACGAGCTGATTCTGGCGCTGGTGTTTGTCTCGGCCGTGGGCCTGGGGCCCTTCCCCGGCGTGCTGGCCCTGGCCCTGCACGGCATGGGCATGCTGGCCAAGTTCTTTGCCGAGGCGATCGAGGAGATCGACGACGGCCCGCTGCAGGCCTTGCGCAGCGCCGGTGCCAGCCAGCTGCAGATCATCGCCTTCGGCGTGGTGCCCCAGGTCATCACCGCCTGGATTGCCGTGGTGCTCTACCGCTTCGAGGTCAATCTGCGTTCGGCCACCGTGCTGGGCATGGTGGGTGCGGGCGGTCTGGGCTTCGAGCTGGTCAGCAGCCTCAAGCTGTTCCGCTACCAGGAAACCGCGACCTGCATCATCGTCATCACGGTGATGGTGATTGCCGCCGACATGGCATCAAACTGGCTGCGCAGCCGCATACAGCAGGGCGCTCGCCACTGATCCCGCTGCGGTGCCGGTGTGCGCCGCAGTCCTTGTATAAATCAAAAATATGAGCTATCAGCGCTTGGTACATAAGCGCTAAGGGCTGATTTCGCTCAAAAAACGTCAAAAGGCTTTCTCGTGTGGACCTATCACAACCCCGTGCACATCAGCGTGGGTCGCCACAGTCTCGATCAGCTGCCGGCCTTGCTGGCCGGGCGAAGCTGCCTGCTGGTCACTTTTCCCGAAGCCGAAAGCCTGGGTCTGGTGCAGCGCATGCGCCAGCTGCTGGGTGCGCAGCTGCGCGGCGTGATCGACAGCATTGCTCCCAATCCCGATGTGCAGTGGCTGGCGCCGCTGTACGAGCAGGTGCAGCGTGACCATGCCGAGGTGCCTGTGATCGTGGCCCTGGGCGGCGGCAGCGCCATCGACTCGGCCAAGGCCCTGATCTGCCATACGCCCGGTGGCCGGTTTGCCGACCTGCTGGCGCTGCTCAAGCAGGGCGGCCAGTTGGGGGCGGGAGGGCACAAGGCCTTGATCGCCATCCCCACCACGGCTGGAACAGGCAGCGAAGTCACGCCCTGGGCCACGATCTGGGATCAGGCCGCCGGCCAGAAGTATTCGCTGCACCAGTCCTGCACCTGGCCCGAGGCGGCGGTGATCGATGCCGAGCTGATGACCAGCCTGCCGGCCGGCGCCACGCTGGCCTCGGGGCTGGATGCGCTGTCGCATGCGCTGGAATCCATCTGGAACGTGAACCGCAACCCGGTTTCCATGGCTCTGGCCGTGCAGTCGGCCCGCCGCACCCTGGCCACGCTGCCCGCGCTGATGCAGGATCTGGGCAGCGCGCAGCTGCGCAGCGAGATGGCCGAGGCAGCGCTGATGGCCGGCCTGGCTTTTTCCAACACCAAGACCGCACTGGCGCATTCGCTGTCCTACGACATCACGCTGCAGCATGGCGTGCCGCACGGTCTGGCCTGCTCGTTCAGCCTGCCGCTGGTACTGGAGATGGCGCTGGGTGCAGACGCGGCGGCCGATGCGGCCTTGCTCTCCATCTTCGATGCCAGCACGCCTGCCTCAGCCATCGAGTGTCTGCGCAGCGTTCTGCAAGGTCTGGGCGTTGCCACCGACCCGGCCCACTATGGCGTGCAGCCAGACGCCTGGAGCGCCATGGTGCAAAAAGCGGCCAATGGCCCGCGCGGCCGTAACTTCATTCGCTCTCTGAACTGAGTCCCGGAACCTGAACCGGTTTCCGCTTTCCATCCCCTTGACGCCACCACTGAAAACCATGAACTCCATCGCTCAAGCTGAAACCCAGGCCCTGTCCCAGCCCGCCGCCGATCTGTCGCCGCTGCAAGCCGTCATCTTTGACTGGGCCGGCACGCTGGTGGACTTTGGTTCGCTCGCACCCACGCAGATTTTTGTCGAAGCCTTTGCCAGCTTCGGCATCACCATCACCCTGGCCCAGGCGCGCGGGCCCATGGGC
Organism: Comamonas sp. C24C; assembly: GCF_053345995.1. NCBI lineage: Bacteria > Pseudomonadati > Pseudomonadota > Betaproteobacteria > Burkholderiales > Comamonadaceae > Comamonas > Comamonas sp. C24C. The sequence continues at coordinate 191,038 of NZ_JBKFBC010000003.1, forward strand.
CTGTCCAAATGGGACCATATCCACCAGTTGCTGCAGGATGAAAGCATTGCTGCCCAGTGGCAGACCGCTTTTGGCCGGACACCGACCGATGAGGATGTGGACGCCATCTACGCGCGCTTCATGCCTTTGCAGATTGCCAAGGTGGGCGAGTTTTCTGCCCCCATAGCAGGCGCTGTGCAGACGCTGCAATGGCTGCGCGCCCAGGGCCTGAAGGTCGGCTCCTGCTCGGGCTACCCGCGCGAAGTGCTCAACCAGTTGCTGCCGCAGGCCGAGGGCGCAGGCCTCAAGCCCGACTATGTGGTGGCGGGCGACGAGCTGGAAGCCGGTGGCCGCCCCGGGCCCTTCATGGCACTGGCGAATGTGCTGGCGCTGGGCATTGGCGATGTGCGTGCCTGCGTGAAGGTGGACGACACCGTGCCCGGCATTGAGGAGGGTCTGCGCGCAGGCATGTGGACCGTGGGCCTGAGCCTGTCGGGCAACGAGGTCGGCTATAGCGTGCAGGAGTTTGCCAGTGCGCTCGAGCAAGAGGTCGAGGCCCGTGTCGCCGTGGCCGAAGCCAAGCTCAAAAAGGCCGGAGCCCATTACGTGGTGCGCAGCGTGGCCGATCTGCCGGCTGTACTGGTGCAGATCGCGGCCGAGATGCGTGCCGGAAAAATGCCGTTCTAGGACTCGGTTCGGGAGCTTGCAGACCCGGTTGCAAGCCCGGCCCTGAACAGCCAAGCCCCAGGTCTGACGGCCTGGGGCTTTTTTCTGCGGTTGGGGCTCAACCTGCGGGCGTCTGCGCTTCGGGGGCGAGCTGCTCGTGATGCTCGATGACCTTGCGCATCAGCTGTGTGAAGAGCTCGCGCTCGGTCTCGCTCAGCGGGTCCAGCATCTGCTGCTGGGCTTGCAGCACGGACGGGCCGGCGTCGGTCAGCAGGGCCTGGCCCTCGGGCGTCAGGGACAGCAGGCGCACGCGGCGATCCTTGGCCGTGTGCTGGCGCTGCAGCAGACCACGTGCTTCCAGGCGGTCGATCACGCCGCCGATGGTGGATTTGTCAAAGCCCACTTCCATGCTCAGCGTGCGCTGGTCTATGCCCGGCAGATGCACCAGTTTCTGCAGCACGGCAAATTGCAGTGGCGTCACACCCCAGGCTTCCGTGGCCTGGCTGAACACGGCCACGGCCACTTGCTGCAGGCGACGTATGCCGTGGCCGGGAAAGGTTTCCACCTCCAGGCGTGGAAACAAGGAGGGGCTGCTGGCGCTGTCTGAGGCAGCGTTTGGCAGTGCAGAGTTAATCATGGTTTTCCCTAGGTGGGGTTGGCATTTCAAGGTTCGAATAATACGATGCATGCATTTGGTATGCATACATACTATTTGTGTGCGGACTGATTGGGCAGACACTGGCGTCTGCGTACTTGAAGAACTTGAGGCCTCCATGCAGTTTCATTTGAACGGTTTTCGTCCCGGCAACCCCTTGATCGCTCCGGCTTCGCCGCTGGCCCCTGCCCATACCGAGGCCGTTCCGTCGCAGGTCGACGTGCTGATCGTGGGTTGCGGCCCCGCCGGCCTGACGCTGGCCGCGCAGCTGGCGGCCTTCCCGGATATCCGTACCTGCATCGTGGAGCAAAAGGAAGGCCCGATGGAGCTGGGCCAGGCTGACGGCATTGCCTGCCGCACCATGGAAATGTTCGAAGCCTTCGAGTTTGCAGACTCCATCCTCAAGGAGGCCTGCTGGATCAACGACGTCACCTTCTGGAAGCCAGACCCCGGCCAGCCCGGCCGGATCGCCCGCCATGGCCGCGTGCAGGATACGGAAGACGGTCTGTCCGAGTTCCCTCACGTCATCCTGAATCAGGCGCGCGTGCACGACCACTATCTGGAGCGCATGCGCAACTCGCCCAGCCGTCTGGAGCCGCACTACGCCCGCCGCGTGCTGGATGTGAAGATCGACCATGGCGCAGCGGACTATCCGGTCACCGTGACGCTGGAGCGCTGCGACGCCGCCCATGCCGGTCAGATCGAAACCGTGCAGGCCCGCTATGTGGTGGGCTGCGACGGCGCGCGCAGCAATGTGCGCCGGGCCATCGGCCGCCAGCTGGTCGGCGACTCGGCCAATCAGGCCTGGGGCGTGATGGATGTGCTGGCCGTGACGGATTTTCCCGATGTGCGCTACAAGGTGGCCATTCAGTCCGAGCAGGGTAATGTGCTCATCATTCCGCGCGAAGGCGGCCACCTGGTGCGCTTTTATGTGGAGATGGACAAGCTCGATGCCGACGAGCGTGTGGCCAGCCGCAACATCACGGTGGAGCAGCTGATTGCAACCGCCCAGCGCGTGCTCCATCCCTACAAGCTTGACGTCAAGAATGTGCCCTGGTGGTCGGTGTATGAAATCGGCCAGCGCATCTGCGCCAAATATGACGATGTGGTCGATGCCGTGCCCACGCCGGACTCGCCCCTGCCGCGCGTCTTCATCGCCGGCGATGCCTGCCACACCCACAGCCCCAAGGCCGGCCAGGGCATGAATTTCTCCATGCAGGACAGCTTCAACCTGGGCTGGAAGCTGGCCGCCGTGCTGCGCAAGCAATGTGCGCCCGAGCTGCTGCACACCTATTCGTCCGAGCGCCAGGTCGTGGCCCAGCAACTGATCGACTTCGACCGCGAATGGGCCAAGATGTTCAGCGACCCGGCCAAGGAAGGTGGTCAGGGCGGTGTGGACCCCAAAGAGTTCCAGAAGTACTTCGAGCAGCATGGCCGCTTCACGGCTGGCGTGGGCACGCACTATGCGCCCTCCGTGCTGACGGGGCAGGCCACGCATCAGGCACTGGCCAGCGGCTTCACGGTGGGCATGCGTTTCCATTCCGCACCGGTGGTGCGCGTCTCCGACGCCAAGCCCTTGCAGCTGGGCCACTGCGGCAAGGCCGATGGCCGCTGGCGCCTGTATGCGTTTGCAGGGCAGAACGACCTGGCGCAGCCCGAGTCCGGCCTGCTGGCGCTGTGTCGCTTCCTGGAGAGCGACGCGGCATCGCCGCTGCGCCGCTTCACGCCGGCCGGCCAGGATATCGACAGCATCTTTGATCTGCGTGCCGTGTTCCCGCAGGCTTATACCGAGGTGGCGCTGGAGACACTGCCTGCCTTGCTGCTGCCCCCTAAGGGCCAGTTGGGAATGATCGACTATGAAAAGGTGTTCAGCCCTGATCTGAAGAATGCCGGTCAGGACATCTTCGAGCTGCGCGGCATCGACCGCCAGCAGGGTGCTCTGGTGGTGGTGCGTCCCGACCAGTATGTGGCCCAGGTTCTGCCCTTGGGCGACCACGCTGCACTGAGCGCCTATTTCGAGTCCTTCATGCGGGCCTGAGAGCCCATGGCCAAGGACTGCTGATCAGCATCAACGCCTGGAAGGTGTTTCAGGGAGGGCATTGCCCTCCCTTTTTTGCGCCCGGGGCAGAGCGAGTGAGCGCCGCTTGCTACGATGTTTGCTTGTGCTTAAGAGGAGAAGGCATGCTGTTGATCGTCGGTACCGTGCGTTTGCCATCCGAAAACCTGGCGCTTGCGCGACCTGCCATGCGTGCCATGGTGGAAGCCTCGCGTGCCGAGCCGGGCTGTCTTGAATACGGCTATGCCGAGGATGTGCTGGTGCCGGGGCTGATCCATGTGAAGGAGCTGTGGGCCGATCAGGCGGCGCTGGATGCACATTTCGCCTCCGCGCATATCCATGCCTGGCGTGCCGCCTGGCCGGAGCTGGGGATCGGGCAGCGGGATCTGCGCCTGTACGAGGTCCAGGCCCCGCGCGCCACCTGAGCTGTATGCCGCCCGGCTGTGGCCGCCGCTTGAGGGCACCTGGATTGACGGCACCTAGCCTGGAGCCTGCTGCAGCTTGATGATGTCGACCGAAATTTCCACCGCCGTCACGGCGCAGCGGTTTTCCAGCCAGTGCGTGGTGTTTCTGTCTTCGGGCCAGCCCACGCCCGGGCCATAGTCGGTGGCCACGCCGTTTCTGTGGTCGGTAATGCATCCTTCGAGGATGTAGACCATGCCGGGTCGGTCTTTGTGATCGTGAACCGGGCCGAAGACGCCGCCTGGCGCCATGGTCACCAGGCGCATGCGAAGCTGGCGCCCCTCCATGCCTTCGATCTCGGGGCCCAGGTCGAGCGTGGCCAGCATTTGCACTGCCACCCCCCGGGTTTCGGGGACTTGCTGTTGGTTGGACATTCGATGCTCCTTCGCGCCTCGTCAAGGCCATTGAGGCAAGCTGCGTTCGCGCCCGCTGCGGCGGGCCGCCTGTCAGGCCGATTGGCAAAAGTGTGATCTCTTGTCGTTGCCCAGGAAAGCCAAACCCATGTTTTCGGCGTGGCACATTTCCCATGTTCCCTGCTGGGCGGGGAGAGGCGCTGCGGCCTGCACGGCCTGGCGCTTGTCCCCGGAGCAGACGCCTGGAGGGTGATTCCCCGACAATGCGCCCATGACTTCCCAAGAACAACCGCGCAACCCCCTGCATGGGCTGACGCTTGAGCGCATCGTTACCGATCTGGTGGATTATTACGGCTGGCGCGAGCTAGGGCGCCGCGTGCCCGTGCGCTGCTTCAATCTGGACCCCAGCATCTCCTCGAGCCTTAAGTTTCTGCGCAAGACGCCCTGGGCGCGCGAACAGGTAGAGCAGCTGTATGTGCAGACCCAGCGTGCCGATGAGCGCGAGCAGCAGCGGCGCGCGAAAAGAGCGGAGCGCTCCGAGGATTGAGTGAAAGTGAGCACACCACTCATAGTTTGATCTAGATGAAAGAACAGCCGCCATCAGGCGGTTATCTTCGCATGAGGTACGCCCGTTTCACTGCCGGCGGTCGAAAAAACGATTCTTCGCGAATTTCCCGATCCTGCTCTGCTTGCGCTCATGCCCGACACCCCATTTTTCACTGCCCGCCAGTACAAAAGCCTCTGCAACGGCCTGCCGGACCCCACCTTCGTCTTCACTGAGTCGGGACGTTATGCCGCAGTCCTCGGTGGCGAGCATCAGCGCTGCCGCCCTGACGCCACGGCGCTGGTCGGCCGGTTCATTGCCGATGTGCTGGCTCCCTCCAAGGCGCTCTGGTTTCTGCAGCAGATCCGGGAGGCGCTGAGCAGCCAGCGGGTGCTGGTGGTGGAGTACGAGCTGGGCGCAGCCGATCTGTTGGGGCTTCCCCAGGGCGGGCCTGCCGAGGCGACCTGGTTCGAAGGTCGCATCAGTGCCCTGGAGGAGCTGTTCTGGGGTGAACAGGCCGTGGTCTGGGTGGCGGGCAACATCACGGCCAACAAGCGCCTGCAGCAACAGCTGCAGGAGCAGAGCCTGACCGATGAGTTGACGGGGCTGCGCAATCGCCGGGGCTTTATGCGCGAGCTGGCTCAGGCCTATACGGTCCACAGGCAGCAAGGCTTGCCGGCCTGTCTCCTGAGCTTTGATGTGGATTACTTCAGAGCCATCAATGAGGGGTTGGGCCATACCGCAGGGGATCAAGCGCTGCGCGATCTGGCCGCCGCCGTGAGTCCTCTGCTGGCTCCAGAGCATGTGTTCGGTCGCCTGGGTGCCAATGAATTCGCCGTGCTGTGCGGCGGCCGCAGCATTGCCGAGATCACCACCCTGGCGCGAGGGCTGCTGGATGTGGGGCGACAGGCGCTGCAACTGTATGCCACGACCGATCCCGTGCCCACGCTCAGCGTCGGGATTGCGCATTTCCTGCCGACCGACAGCAGCCTGGAGGACATCATGCGCCGCGCGGATCAGGCCTTGTACGCCGCCAAGCGGCAGGCCGGACACCGGGCGGTCGTAGCGGATGGAAACCAATCGAACTACGGCCTGGCCTGAGGCCTGGCAGAAGGGCCCGGCGCCATTGGCCGGGCCACGCCCGCAGAATCAGGCTCCCAGCTGCTGCGCATGGTGGCGCAGATGGTCGTCGACAAAGCTCTGGATGAAATAGTAGCCATGGTCGTAGCCCGCATGCCGGCGCAGCGTGAGCGGTTGGCCAGCCTTGGCGCAGGCGGCTTCGAAGGCTTCGGGCAGCAATTGCTTTTCGATCAGGAACTTGTCGGCCAGGCCCTGGTCGACGAGGATGCCTGCGGGGTAGGGTGCTGCGGTCTGCGCGCTCATCAGCTCGCTGGCGTCATGCCTGGCCCATTCGGCCTTGTCTTCGCCCAGATAGCCGCTGAAAGCCTTGTGGCCCCAGGGGCAGTTGAGCGGGTTGGCAATCGGTGCAAAGGCCGAGACCGACCTGAACCGGCCGGGGTGGCGCAATGCCAGGGTCAGCGCGCCGTGGCCGCCCATGCTGTGGCCGAAGATGCCCAGACGCTGCAGGTCCACGGGCAGCTTGCTGCCGACCTGGGGCAGCAGGTCATTGAGGATGTAGCTCTCCATGCGCCAGTGCAGCGCCCAGGGCCGGGTGGTCGCATCCAGGTAGAAGCCGGCGCCCACGCCAAAGTCCCAGCTGTCGGCCTCGCCCGCCAGGCCAGCGCCGCGTGGGCTGGTATCGGGGCAGATCAGGGCGATATTGAGTTCGGAGGCCAGGCGCTGGGCGCCGGCCTTGATCATGAAGGTTTCTTCGGTACAGGTCAGGCCGGCCAGATAGAGCAGGGCCGGCACCTTCTCACCCATCACGGCCTTGGGCGGCAGATAGACCGAGAACTTCATGGCGAGGCCGGTCTCGGAACTATGGTGTTCGTAATAGCGCTGGGCACCACCAAAGCAGGCATGGGCGTTCTTGAGTTCCATGGCAGTCACTCCTAAAAGAAAAGCTGCTTGCGCTCGTCAATCAAGCGTTTGCAGCTGTTTTATATCTAAATATGAATCAAAGCATGCGCAAGCAGCTATGAAATTCAAAGCACTGGGTGGTTCTTCAAAACTGGCGCGGCCCATCGATGAGACACCGAGGAAGCGCCGCCGCGCACCGAGGGTGTCGTCCCCCTTCCGCGAAGCGAGAAAGGGGGAAGGCGCAGGGCCGCCCAGGCGAAGCGCCTCAGGGAGTTACGAAGCGTCGGCGTAGTTGACCACCGAGCGAATCGACTTGCCTTCGTGCATCAGCTCGAAGGCTTCGTTGATGTGCTTCAGGCCCATGGTGTGGGTCACGAAGGGTTCGAGCTGAATCTTGCCGGCCATAGCATCTTCCACCATGCCGGGCAGCTCGCTGCGGCCCTTGACGCCGCCAAAGGCCGTACCCAGCCACTTGCGGCCGGTCACCAGCTGGAAGGGGCGGGTCTTGATCTCCTGACCGGCACCGGCCACGCCGATGATGACCGACTGGCCCCAGCCGCGGTGGGCGCATTCCAGCGCCGCGCGCATCACCTCCACATTGCCGATGCATTCGAAGCTGTGGTCCACGCCCCAGCCCGTCATCTCGACGATCACTTGCTGGATGGGCTTGTCGAAGTCCTTGGGGTTCACGCAGTCGGTGGCGCCGAAGGTCCTGGCCAGGTCGAACTTGCCGGGGTTGGTGTCGACGGCGATGATGCGGCCGGCCTTGGCCAGCTTGGCACCCTGGATCACGGCCAGGCCGATGCCGCCCAGGCCGAACACGGCCACGGTGTCGCCTTCCTGCACCTTGGCGGTGTTCTTGACGGCGCCCAGACCGGTGGTCACGCCGCAGCCCAGCAGGCAGACCTGCTCGGGGTTGGCATCGGGGTTGACCTTGGCCAGCGAGACGGCGGCAACCACGGTGTATTCGCTGAAGGTCGAGCAGCCCATGTAGTGATAGATGGGCTCGCCCTTGTAGCTGAAGCGTGTCGTGCCGTCGGGCATCACGCCCTTGCCCTGGGTGGCGCGCACTGCCACGCACAGATTGGTCTTGCCGCTCTTGCAGAACAGGCATTCGCCGCACTCAGCGGTGTACAGCGGAATCACATGATCGCCGGGCTGGACGCTGGTCACGCCTTCGCCCACTTCCACCACGATGCCCGCGCCTTCGTGGCCCAGCACGGCGGGGAAGATGCCTTCGGGATCGTCGCCGCTCAGGGTGAAGGCGTCGGTGTGACAGACGCCGGTATGGGTGATCTTGACCAGCACCTCGCCAGCCTTGGGCGGCGCGACGTCGATTTCGACGATTTGCAGGGGTTCTCCGGCTTTGAAGGCTACGGCGGCGCGGGATTTCATGGGCAGGTCTTTCTTGGAAGGCTGAGGATGCGGTGGTTGCCCGAGGCGGCGTCTGGGCCGGGCCGGGCGCACCGGGTGTGAAGTGTGAATGTAGGCGATCCCGTCGCCCTAGGGAAATTCGTGGCCGCAGATGGCGGCTCTTTGGCCGAATGTCACACGGTTCGCGGGATCGTCTTCCGCCGACTGGCGATTCCATGAATCCTGATCAGCCGCTTTGCACTCCGGCTGAGGCCGCCATCATAGGGACGGCATAGCCAGCGTCCATCCTGCCGCTGGCGGGCCCTTGAACATCATCAGCAACTTGACCGCGTTCTTGCTGGCGGTTCGGGCAGCATGCGTCGCAGCATTGATCGTGGAGGACCTGGTCGTCACACCCAAGTCGGATCATCGCGGGCAGCACAGAGTATTGGCGCGCTTAGCGTCTCCAGCTCAATCCTCATTCGGTATCAGCGTCCCCCATACCGGCAGGTGTGCGCCTGACGGCGCCGGGCCATCATAGGCCGGCTGCACTTCAATCGCGGTCTTGCCTGCTTGGCAGTCGATGTACCCCCATTGACTGGGGCGGTAACGCGCCTCGGGGCCATCGGGGGCTCCGACCAGAAACTCGGCCTGAATGTCATAGTCGATCAAGGGCACATGCAGGCTGGCGATATCGCCCTCGCGGCATTCCAGAAAAGGTCGCTTCGGGTCGACCACCCAGGCGCCATAACCCGGGTTGACGTCGGGATCGAAGTGGAACACCGGACCGAGGCGCTGGTCGCGGGCCAGTTCCACCGTGTAGTTGCCGATGGCGATGACCCAGGCGCCTGCGATCTGCACCGGCTGTGCGAAGCGCGCCGTACTCAGGCCTCGCAGACCAAGCGGGCGCTGGCGCTCGCCGTTGTCAAAGGCGTCGTAGCGATTGATCAAGGTGCCTTTGGGGAATAGCTGCTCGCCATAGCGGAAGTCCTCGGGCAGTACAAAGCGCTGTCGGCTTTCTCGATAGTGGGCCCGCAGCGTCACGGCCTCTTCAATCTGCACCAGCTTGCGCGCCAGCACCAGGCCCCAGAGATCGCCGACCAGGGCCAGTATCGCCACCACCACGACGGGCCAGTGCCAGAACGGCGGGCGCTTGGAGCTGGGTGCGTGCCGATGGCGCTGCCACCAGAACAGCCCGCGCAGCAGCAGCCACAGGCTCAGGCCGGCTGCCACCAGGGGAGCGAGCAGCAGCAACAGCATGGGCAGTGTGAAAAGAGGTCCGGGAATCATGGGCGGGCAAAGGGGTAGAAGCCCCGGACTTTAGCAGTGGATGAGTCGGCCGGTCCGAGGTGCCAAGAGGGCTTGCGTATAGTCGAGGCTTGTGCGCTGCAAGTGCCTGCAGCGCTGGTTTTATATGCTTGAACTGCTCTGATTTTTGTATGGAACACCATCACGCTGGCGCCCACCGCGTCGATCTGGTTGTCTACCCCGGCTTCAAGGCGCTGGAAGCCATTGGTCCCATGTCCGTGTTTGACTATGCCAATGTGCATCTGCGGCAGAAGGGCCTGCCTGACGGATATATGGTGCGGGTGGTGGCGTCGCAGGCCGGTCTGGTGCCCTCGGACACTTTGATGGGCTTGCAGGCCAGCCATACCCTGGCGCAGGTCGAGGCCGAGGGCACGGGGTGCACGGTGCTGCTGGTGGGGGCGCGCCATATCGAGCAGGTGCTGGCGGCCTCGCCCGAGCTGGTGGACTGGGTGGCGCGAGTGGCGCCAGGGGTCGGGCGCATGATTGCGTTGTGCAGTGGCAGCTTTTTTCTGGCAGCAGCCGGTCTGCTCGATGAGCGCCGCGCGGCCACGCACTGGAGTGTGGCCGGGGCGCTTGCCCAGCGTTATCCGCGGGTGCAGGTGGATGCCGATGCGATCTACGTGTGCGACGAAATCAAGGACAGCGACGGCATGCGTCAGCTCTGGACTTCGGCTGGCGTCACCGCCGGTATCGATCTGGCGCTGGCGGTGGTGGAGCATGACTTCGGCCATGCGCTGGCGCTGCAGGTGGCGCGCGATCTGGTCATGTATCTCAAGCGCCCCGGCGGTCAGTCGCAGTTCAGCGTTTCCCTGGCCGCACAGGCCACGCAGCACAGCGCCGTGCAGGCCGCCCAGCAGTGGGTGCTGGAGCATCTGGACCAGCCCATGCCGCTGGCGCTGCTGGCGGACAAGGCCGCGATGAGCGAGCGCAACTTTCGCCGCGTCTTTCAGCAGGAGACCGGCTGCAGCCCCAGCAGCTTTGTGGAGAACGCCCGCCTGGAGCGCGCCAAGCAGTTGCTGGAGAATCTGGGCTCCCTGCCGCTCAAGACCGTGGCCGCCAAGGTCGGCCTCGGCTCAGAGCAGGCGCTGCGGCATCTGTTCGTGCGCAAGCTGGGCATCACACCCGTGGCCTATCGGGAGCGGTTCGGAGACTGATGGGCTTGCGGCATTCTGTCGGAAGCAGCCGTTTTTTCGGCCAGCCGATCAGAACAGAGGGCTCTTGAAGAAATCCAGAGCAGCCTTGGCGGCTGCAAAATTGCGCTCGATCTGCGCCTGCTGCTCATCGTGGTTCACGGTCTTGATGACAGGCTCGGCGGCGGGTTTCGCCTTCTTTGGCACGGCATTTCTTTTCCTGTCGAGGCTAGGCGCCTCCGCACGGCATGCCGGTGCCAGTGCTGGCGTCCTGGCCTGCGTTGCCGCAGGGGCGAGCAGCCGGGTCAGATCCAGCGCAGGGTTGAGCTGCCACAGGCAGGACACATAGGTTGCCATGGCCACGGAGGGATCGCCGCGCTCGATGCGCGCCATGGTCGGTTGGGAGATGCCGAGCTTGGCCGCCCACTGCGCCTGTGTTTCGCCCCGTTGCTTGCGCTGCGCCACGATGCCTTGGGCAAGTTCTTCGATCTGTGCCAGGATGGCTGGCGGAAAGTCTGCGGGACTGGTGTTCTGGCGGGGCATTGCGCAATGGTATTTCGATTTGGCGGTCGAAATGAGCAAAACCGGGTGCTGGCCTGTAACCGATGACCAGCGGCAAGGGTGTTCGGGACGGGCGCGCCGGGTACGTAGCGCGGACCAGTTCCATGTCTGTCCTACGGGGCGCCCACCCGAGGTCTGCGAGCATTGGCGGCATATCCGGAGGTTGCGCCATGAAGCTTGTTCACCTGATTTACGCCGTCACCCATTCCCTGATTGCCCTGCTGTTCGGTTTTGCCGCGCTGAGCCTGGTGTGGATTGCCGTGACCAAGGCCTGGGGCGTCATCGTGGGAGGCTTGCAGCCGGAGTCCACGCTGCATGCGGTGGAGGCGCTGGGAATTCTGGCCTCGGGCGTGGTGGCATTGCAGATCTCGCAGACCATGGTGGAGGAGGAAGTGGTGCGCGAGGCCCATATCAGCGGGCCGACGCGGGTACGCCGCTTTCTGTCACGTTTCATGGTGGTGCTGGTGGTGGCCCTGGCGATCGAGGGCCTGGTGGCGACCTTCAAGGCGCAGGAAACCCCCGAGCAGATGCTGTATCCCGCAGCCTTGCTGGTTTCCGTGGGCGTCCTGCTCGCGGGATGGGGCGTGTTCGTGCACCTGAACCGCTCGGCGGAAGAGCTGGAGCCTGAAGCGATGCAGCAGGCCAAGAGCGAAGACCACAAGGTCAGCGACGAGCACTGACAGGAATGTGCCCGGCGGTCAGAGGCAGCGCTGCGAAACGAAAAACGCCCTGAACTGCTTCAGGGCGTTTTCGAGGTCGGCCCAGGAGTCAGGCCGGCAGCCGGTACAGCGTTCCGTTGAATGCCACGGCGCCGCTGCCATGTAGTGCATCGAGCTGCGTCAGCACGAGTTCGCGCACGGGCGCGGTGACGGCGCTCAGGCCCAGCAGCCGGGCCACGGCGGCGGGCAACTCGTCGCGCTGACCACCCAGGCTGGATCTGAGGGCCTGGGCAATCGCTGCACGGATCTCGGCTGGCGGCAGGCAGTCGATGCGGCGCAGATTGGCCGAGCCGACCTCGGAGCGATTGCGTACCCGCACCGCCCGTCCCGGCAGATCGAGAAACTCCCCGTCGACGGCCAGCGCCTCATCGGCCAGCAGCGATTGCCGCGCCTGCTCCAGCGCATCGCGCACGCGGCTGCCCGCGCGTTGCAGACCCCAGAGCGTACGCATGCGGGTGACCAGCTCGTCAAAATGAATCGGTCCTTCCAGCTCCACCGCGCGGCGCATCAGCTGGGCCAGCTGCGTGGTGGATTGCTGATGCAGCTCTCCGGTCGGAACGGCAAAGCGGGCTTCCTGATAAAGGCTGCCGTCATGGGCGGCGGCCAGCTCGGTGTCGGCGCTGCCGGCATCGGACAGTGCTGCGCGCTCTATGACTTCTGTAGCGGCCTGCGCTTGGTACATAAGGGCTGGAGGCTGATTCTCTGCCAAATCCCTGGATTGTCTGGCCGCTTCGACGGCAGCCAGCACGCGCTCGGTCTGGGCGCGCGGCTGGCGGAACCAGTCGCAGCCCCAGATGCGCAGCAGTGTCCAGCCCTGGCTCTCCAGCACCGACTGGCGCAAGCGGTCACGGTCGCGCGCGCTGCGGCTGTGGTGATAGCTCATGCCGTCGCACTCGATGCCGAGCAGATAGCGCCCTGGCTGCTCGGGGTCGACCACGGCCAGGTCGATGAAAAAGCCCGCAATGCCGATCTGCGTCTGCAGCTGCAGACCCTGGGCCGTCAGCGCCTCGTACACATCTTCTTCAAGCGGCGACTCCAGATCGCGTCCGCTGACACTGGCCAGGGCCAACTGGCCGGTGGCCGCGTATTGCAGGAATACCTTGAGCGCAGCCACGCCCTTGCCTTTTCCGCGTTCCAGATCGATGTCGTCGGCGGTGATGGATGAAAACACCTCACAGCGCTGCTTGGCGCGCGAGATCAGCACGTTCAGCCGGCGCTCGCCTCCATCGGCGCTCACCGGGCCGAAGCGCATTGGCAGATAGCCTTGCGCATTGCGCGCATAGGCCACAGAAATAAAGATCACATCGCGCTCGTCGCCCTGCACGTTTTCCAGGTTCTTGATGAAGAAGGGCTCGTTGGGATGGGCGACAAAAAAGGGCTCGGCCTCGGGCTGCTGGCGACGCAGCAGTTCCAGCTCGTCCTGGATGGCGACTTTCTGCTGCAGCGAGAAAGCGGCCACGCCCAGGCTGAGCTGTGGCGACTGCAGTGCGTGCTGCATGATCGCGCGCGCAATGGTCTGTGCCTCGACACGGTTGATGCGGCTGGCGCCGCTGTCAAAGCGGCCTTCGGGCAGATGGTGAAAGCGCAGCCCCATGCCCGAGCGAGTGGTATAGGGGCTGGGCACGACGTAAAGGCCGCTGTTGTAGAACTGCTGGTTGGACACCGCTATCAGCGACTGGTGGCGGCTGCGGTAGTGCCAGCGCAGCATGAGCTGGGGCATGCCCTTGGCCAAGCACAGGCTCAGAATGCTCTCCACATCGGCTGCTCCGGCGATGAGCTGGCTGACGTCCCCGTTCACGTCCTCGTCGTCGAAGTCCTCCTGCTCGCTGGTCATGCGCGAGAAAAATCGCGTGGGCGGCAACTGCCGGTCATCGCCCACCACCACCAGCTGCCTGCAGCGGGCGATGGCGCCGAGCGCATCCACGGGCTCTATCTGGCTGGCCTCGTCGATCACCAGCAGGTCGAACTCGACCGCGCCTGGCTCCAGAAACTGGGCCACGGACAGCGGGCTCATCATGAACACGGGCTTGATGGCCTGGACGGCCTCACCTGCGAGCTTGAACAGCTTGCGCAGCGGCATATGGCCGCGCTTGCGCGCAATCTCGCCATTGAGCACGCCAAGCGGGCCCATGCCGGATGCGCTGCGGGGCACCTGCTCGTAATGCGAGAGTGCCGACTGGGCGCGCGCGAGCTCTATGCGCTCCAGATCCAGCGCCCGGAACTGGCGCACCTTCTGGCTGTGCTGATCGCCGTTGAAGGCGACCAGCTCGGGGTGAGCCTGGGTGGCCTGACGCAGCAGAGACTCGTAATAGGCTCGCTCCAGGCTGGCGGGCAGGGCATCTTGTGCAATGGATGCATTCTCGAGCTGCTGCACCAGGGCGGCCATGCCGGCTGCGCGCGCCTGCTCCCGGGTGGCGTGGTAGGAGGTCCAGTCCAGCAAGGCGTCCGGCTCGGCGAGCCATTGCCCGAGTCGCTCGCCGAAATCCGTCAGCGGGATACGGGCCAGGTCGGCGGCGTCAAAAGCTTCCTGCGTATCGAGCTGGTAGCCGCTCAGCACGCCTTGCGCAGCATTCTCGAATGCCTGCCGCGATGCATCGGCCCTGGCGGCCAGCTCCGCGCAATGTGCGGGTGATGGCAGCTGGGCATAGAGCTGGCGAAAGGCAGCACTGCGGCCCCGTCCGTCGGGGCCGGCCATCCAGCCCAGCACGGCCTGCAATTGCGCCCAGTCGCTTTGCTCGCCCAGCCACAGGCTGCCAAAGGCATCTGCCCCCAGGGTCTGCTGCTGGCCCAGGCTCTGGCGCAGCTGCTGGGCTCCGATCAGGCTGTCGAGCAGGTTCAGACGCTCTGCCCGTGAGCTCGGCAATGTCGTTTTCAGCTGGCCCTTGAGGCTGGCCATCGCTGCGCGGTAGCCGCTGTTGAAAATGCGAAACAGCGAGTCGCCATGTGCGGCGATGCTTTGGCGCGGGGCGTTCCAGTCCGCCGTCCAGGCGGATTCTGCAAAGCTGCCGCGCAGGCTCTGCGCCTGCCGGCTGAACTGGGCGCCGCATTCGACCAGCTTGTGCAGGTGGCCCAGGCCCTGATCCCAGATGCTGCTGGCGACGGCCTGCCGGTCTAGGGACGGGGCACTGGCGAGCTGCTGCGCCAGCGCGATCTGCTCATGCAGAGTCTGCAGGGTCTGTGCGGCCGGCGTGCTCAGGGATTGCGCCAACAGCGCACTATCGTGCTGCAACCGGGCCAGTATTGCCTGCAGCGTGGGCAGTTGCTGGGCGAAACGTTGCGCATCGAGCTTGAGCAGTGCCGGGTGGCAAACGCCGCGCCATGCGTGCCCGGTCACCGGGCTCACCTTGGACGCCGCCTGGCGCAGCGCTTCGGCAATCTGCTGGCGTGAACGAAAGCCCTCGGGCGACCAGTTCTGTGCGTCTTGCAGCAGATCGGGCAGATGCGCGATCTGCACCGCATCCAGCCGCGCCAGCTGGCCCAGGATCTGGTAGGGCGTGAGTGCGCAGGGCGCCAGCGCCTGATGCATGGTCCGGCTGTGCGCGTTGAGCTGCTGCTGCACGCTGCTCAGCTCGTGGATGATTTGCTCGCGGTGCTCCACACGCGGCTTGCCCAGATCGCGCGTTGCCTTGAGCTCTTCCAGCACCTTGCGCTTGTGGGTGTGGTGGCTGTGCAGTTCCAGGCAGGCGGGTCCCAGGCCCACGGATTTGAGGCGCCGGTTCACCACCTCCAGCGCGGCCATCTTCTCGGAGATGAACAGCACTTTCTTGCCATCGGCAATCGCTGCTGCAATCACGTTCGTGATGGTCTGGGACTTGCCCGTGCCCGGCGGGCCCTGGATGACGAGGTTCTCGCCTCGGCGCACTGCTTCTATGGCCAGTGACTGCGAGCTGTCCGCATCGACCACATGGCGCTGGCTGTCCACGGGGATCAACTGGTCGATATCGGCGTCTTCGGGGAACAGATGTTCGCGAGCCTCGAAGCCCTGCCGCAGCGTGGCGGCAATCAGTGCCTGCCGGTCGAGTCGCTTTTCCGGCGGCCAGGTCGCAGCATCCAGATCGCGGTACATCAGGAATTTGGCAAAGCTGAAGAAGCCCAGCGTCATGGCATCGGGCAGCACCTGCCAGCCGGGCTGGGCGGCAGCCATGGTTGTGACCGAGGCCAGATAGGCGGCGGGATCGAAGTCGTCGCCGGCATTGAATTCGGGCAGCTCCAGGCCAAAGTCGGCCTTGAGCTTGGCCGCCAGCGACAGGTTCTCTGCCGCATCCTCCTGCAACCAGGACAGGGTGAAGCGCTCGGCTGCGCTTTTGCGCTCCAGTGCCACGGGCAGCAGAATCAGCGGCGCAAATCGCGGCTTTTCGGGCGCATTGCGGTCAAACCATTGCAGCTGACCCAGGGCCAGAAAAAGGATGTTGACGCCCTGTTCCTCGATGAAGGTGCGGGCGTCGGAGTACATGTCCAGCAGGCGGCGCTGCAGCTTCTCGCTGGACAGGCGCGTCTGCAGCTTCAGGTCACGATGGCGCTGGGCCACACCGCGCGCATCGAGCTGCTCGTCGACGCCTTCCTCGGGCTGGGGCAGGGCGGGGGTGGCCGGTGTCTCTTGTTCCTCGGCCGGGTCGGCGGCTACTTGCTCCTCATCGGCCTTGGCCGGCGCAAAGCTCATGGACTTGCTTTCGCCCGCCAGCAGGCGATAGACCTCGTCCGTGCGCTCATCCGCGAAATGCAGCACGCGTGCCGTGGCGGCCTGAGGCAGGCTCAGGAGACGGTTGCGTGTGGACAGGTCCAGCAGTGCCTGGCGGCTTTTTTCGAGTTGGCGGGCGATGGGCGCTGCGGCCTCGTCAGGCATGGATTCGGTAGCGTCTGCGACTGCGCCGTGATTCACATTGGCGGACATGGATTTCCCAGATCAATCAGTAGCCGCTCACTGTACTGGGAAAACAGCCTGCGAAGCAGGTGCGCGCAGGCCCGTCATCTTGCGCTCTCTAGAACGGAAGGCGCATGAAGGCAACCAGACTGGTGTAGCGATAGCCGCTGCCGCCGCTGGAAAGCGCCGATGCATGGTCCTGGCTGCTGGTCAGGCCCACTTTCCACTGAACCGCTGCCCGATGCGGAGAAGACAGGTACAGGCCGGCATGCCAGAGCTGCTGGCCTTCGCCATCAATGTACTGGCGTCCGGCGTCTGCATTGACGCTGAGCACCACGCCATCGGTGATCGCCTTCTTCCACATCACGCCCAGGGCAGCCTCGCGAA
>NZ_JBKFBC010000003.1:208061-261927 GCF_053345995.1 Comamonas sp. C24C
TTGCCGCCATAAGGCTGGCTGTTGCGATAGTGGCGGGTGAGTGCGTACAGATACCAGCCCTGGTCCTCGCTGAGCGTGAGGGTCCATCGGGTTCTGAGGATGTCTCTGCGGTTGTCGTCGGAAAACCAGGTACTGCCGAATGCTGCGCCCACGGACAGGCGCGGCAGGAACTGGTGATCCAGCACGCCGAGCAGACTGGTCGAAGTCAGGCCTTGCTGTATGCCGCGGCGCGAATTGACGATGTCGCGCTCCGCGCTCAGGCCCACGGCTGTGGACGGCACCAGCTGGTAGTTGGCATCCCATGCTCCGACCAGATTGTCGTGCCCGGCGCTGCTGTTCACGCCCAGGCGGGCCTGAGAAGACCAGCTTTTGTTCTTCTGGCTGTGGGTGGCAAAGAGGCTTTGGCCCGTGGCAGACCAGCTGTCCATCCGATAGCGCTGCCAGCCGGCTCGCAGTCCCCAGCCATTGGCTGCTTCGTACTGCGCCCAGGGCTTGAATTCGTTGAATCCGTCCGAGTCATTGCTGGCGTCCAGGCCGCCTAGTACATAGCCTGACGCGGTATCGGAAGGCTGGGCCTGGATATTGCAGGCAAGCAGCAGCATGCCCGTCAGCAGTCCGCAGGTGCGAGCGTGCTTGTTCATTTGGTTCCCCAGTTCTTGGTTCGACTGACTAATTCTTTGAGGTAGCCCCAGACGCACGCGGGCTGCAACACCACGCTGTAGAACAGCGCATAGGCCACAAAGCCGACGATGTTGCGTCGCACGCGCAGGTGCTGGCTGCGAAACATATGGGACTGAATGTGAAACATCAGATAGTTCACCAGCATGGCCAGCGGCAGCACCAGCAGCGTCATGGGGCCCGCAATCCAGTAAATGCCGAAGCAGGCCAGGATCAGGCCCGGCAGGAATGCGAAGGTGAAAACCAGATCCATATAGGGGAACAGAAGGTTCCACCAGATGAAGAGGGTCGTCATCCTCGGCTTGAACAGCAGCCGCCAGTGACTTTTGAAGGCCTCGATCAGGCCGCGCGACCAGCGCTGGCGCTGGCGGATGAATTGGGTCCAGGTTTCAGGGACATTGGTGAACAGGCAGGCGTTCTCGGCAAACCCGACGCGGTAGCCTGCTTCCAGAATGCCCCAGGTCAGCACGATGTCCTCGCCCACCGTATGCGGCCAGCCCCCCAGTTCCCTGAGCAGCCGGGTGTCATAAGCGGAAAACGCGCCTTGGGCGACCAGTGTTCCGTGGTACATGCTCTGCAGCCGTTTGATGGCGGCAATGCCGTGGAAGTAGTCCCACTCCTGGATCTTGGTCACAAAATTGCTGCGGGAGTTGCGTGTCAGCACGGCTCCGGCCACGGCACGGGTGTTCGGCGGGTCGCTGATATAGCGGCGGATCAGGTTGGCCAGCGCGTTCTTGTAGAGATAGGAGTCGCCATCCACCGTCAGCGTGATATCTGTTCTGACCAGCTCGAGTGCCTTGCTCAGGGCGCGTGCCTTGCCCACGTTCTGCGGCATGCGAAGAACCTGCAGCCATGGATAGGCAACGGTTTCCAGCTTCCTCAACGTGCCGTCGGTGGATCCGTCATCGACAACGATGACGGAGAGCTCGCCCGGGTAGTTCTGCCCGTCGATGCTGGCCAGCGTCGACAGAATACTGGCTTCCTCGTTATAGGCGGCCACCAGGATGGTGATGGCTGGAAGGCGCTTTTCGTAGGACTGCAAGGTGAATGCAGGACGCCGGTCCATCAGCAGGCTGACGACCAGAAAGGCATTCATGAATCCGGGAATGACAGCGATGCCCCAGACAATGAGATGGGAAAGCACCGGGCCGACGATCAGCGACAGGTCCTGAATCCAGCGTTGTGCCACGGTGGCCGCCATCAGCGCCCACAGGACGCTGGCTGCCAGGGCTATCGCGAACTTTGCCTGAAGGGGCAGGTACAGGCGCCTGCGGGCTCGCATGGATGCTGCCTCGGCAGCCGCTTCACACGATATCTCCGCTGCATGTTGCTCAAGCTGGGGTGGGGTGCGCCTGTCTGCGCTTGAAGGGGTTGCGATCCTGGCTGGTGCAAGTTGCGGGGCAACCAGATCGACATCTGTCCTGTTCACTTTCTCTAGCATCCGACTTTCAAACTTCTCTATTCCTCCTTATTTTTCATTTAATTTCTTCTATCTAGCGCCGATTGTCCTGGTTTTGATAAAACTTCACACTTGCTGTGGCTTCCAGCATATTGCCTTGGTGGTGTTTCGACAGGTCGCGGCAGGCAGGCCGGGGCTGCTGACGCATGACTTGTTTTGCGCGGAGATCACAGTTTCCAGCCAAGCTCCAGCGCAATGAATGCCGAGCACTGGCCGCAGATCTTGGGGGCAGCGCGCACGGTGACGCTATAGCGCTC
This sequence comes from Comamonas sp. C24C, assembly GCF_053345995.1. Lineage (NCBI taxonomy): Bacteria > Pseudomonadati > Pseudomonadota > Betaproteobacteria > Burkholderiales > Comamonadaceae > Comamonas > Comamonas sp. C24C. The sequence continues at coordinate 210,456 of NZ_JBKFBC010000003.1, forward strand.
CCCCTGCCAGCGCACCAGGGCCCCTGCGGCCGCCATGACGGGGCGAGAGTAGTTGGTGCGCAAGCCGGCATACACACCGGAGTGGAAATTTCCAAAGGCCAGTGGCGTGTATTCGCCTATGGCGTAGGTGCTCCAGCGGTTGATGCTGTTGCGATAGAAGCCCGCCTGCACGGAAAAATCGCTGGAGAACTCGCGTCTGATACCGAGGCCCAGGTTTTCCTCGTTCCATGTCTTGCCATGCTTCCGTTCGCTGAAGTGGTGGCTGACGGTGTGCAGATTGATATGCCAGGCGCCCGTTGGCTGGCTGGCCGGGGCAGGTTGATTGACCTCGGCGGGCTGAGTGGCTTCGGCAGGCGCATTGGCCTCGACAGTCGGGTTGGATTCGTCGGCCAGGGCTGCGGAACAGGTAATGACGATGGTCAGTCCTGCCAGTGCTTTTAACGATTTCATTGCCGTTCCCCCGCGTCGCTTCTCAGGCGCATGCAGACAGGTCATTGACATCCTTGGCTGGCGTTCACCGTGTTGCCAAGGGACCTGGCTTACCGATTTCTATTTAAAAAATTCATGTAAGCCATGTTTCTTAATGTCTTTGACTATCAATTTGGTTGGTGTAGGAATAGCTCTTATCTATTGGTGACCAAATTCCAATTTGGTTTATAAAAAATTGGATTTTTCTTTGTCGAAAAAACGGAAGGAGGGGCGCGGCTGCGTCCGGCCTGGTTGAAGGCGCTCTCTGTCAGACGCAAAAAAGGCCGCATGGGCGGCCTTTTGATGAGCTGAGGCGAGGCAATCCTGGCCTCGTTGGCGGAGCTTAATCGCCTGGCTGCTGCTTTGCGGCTGCAGCTGCGGCGCGCAGCTTGTCCTTCTTGCTGGGTCTGCGGCCCTTGATGCCGCCATTGCCGTCCTGCGCAACCGGTGGCGGCGGCAGGGCCTCGGTGGGCTCAAAGCCCTGGATTTGCTCCAGATCGATCTCCAGCTGATTGCGCTTGCAGATCAGTTGCCAGTGAGCAGTGTCGGCGGGACTTACAAAGGTGATGGCGCAACCCGCATGTCCTGCGCGACCCGTGCGGCCAATTCTATGAATATAGTCGGCGGGCGAGCGAGGCAGGTCGTAGTTGATGACGGTGGGCAGCTGTGCGATGTCGATGCCGCGCGCGGCCAGATCGGTGGTGATGAGCAGCTGCCAGCGCTTGGCCTTGAACTGGTCGAGCACATCCTTGCGCGCGCCCTGGCTCATATCTCCGTGGAAGGTGGTGGCGTAGATGCCCGCCTTGTAGAGCTTGTCGGCCAGCATTTCGGCGGTGTGGCGCTTGGCGACAAAGACCAGGGCTCGCTCCCATTCGGGTTGGTTCTCGCCTTGCTTGACGAGCTGGCGCAGCAGCTGGGTGCGACGGGTGCTGTCCACGGCAATGGCGCGCTGGCTGATGTTCTCCGGGCTGGCCGAATGCTCGGCGGCCTGGTCGGCATCGACCTGCACACGAACGGGGTCGTGCAGCAGATGGGCCGCCAGCGCTTCCACGTTCTGCGGGAAGGTGGCCGAGAACAGCAGGGTCTGGCGCTTCGCGGGCAGCAGGGCCAGCACGCGGTTGAGTTCTTCGGCAAAGCCCTGGTCCAGCAGGCGGTCGGCTTCGTCCAGCACCAGATGCTGCACGGTATTCAGGCGCACGGCGTTGTTCTCCACCAGATCCAGCAGGCGGCCCGGCGTGGCGACCAGAAAGTCGGCGCTGCCGCGCAACTGCATCATCTGCGGGTTGATGGAGACACCGCCATAGACCACGCGGCTGCGTGGTTGCTCACGCAACTGGCGCGTGATGTCGCTCAGGCTTTCATGAACCTGCAGGGCCAGCTCGCGCGTGGGCACCAGAATCAGGGTGGCCAACGGTCGCACAAAGCCGGTCTGGCCGCGCTTTTGCGCCAGCCAGGCCTGCAGCAGCGGCAACAGGTAGGCCATGGTCTTGCCCGAGCCTGTGGGCGCGCAGGCCCAGAGATCGCGCCCGGCCAGCACGGCGGGGATGGCCTCGGTCTGAATCGGCGTCGCGTCGCGCAGACCCAGATCGAGTGTGGCATCCAGAAGCTCGGCGCGCAGGCCTAGGGGGGCAAAAGACATAGAAGAATCAATAGCGGTGTGCAGGAGGCGCATTGTGCGGGAATTGCCGCGTCGCAGCGAGGCGCAGGGACAAGCGCGGCGGCAGGCTACATTCGGAGGATTACAACCCGCAAGGAGCACCAGCCATGAGTCAGATCACGCATCAAGCCATTGTCATGACGGAATACGGAGGCCCCGAGGTCCTGCAGATCGCCTCGGTCGCTTCGCCGCCGCTGACGGCTGGACAGGTGCGCGTGCGGCACACGCGCATTGGCGTGAACTTCCACGATATCTATGTGCGCTCCGGGCTGTACAAGACGCTGGCGCTGCCGGGCACGCCCGGCATCGAAGCCGTGGGAGTGGTGGCCGAAGTGGGGGAGGGCGTGACTCGCTTCAGGCCCGGCGACCGGGTCTGCTATGTCTCTGGCGCCTATTCCATCTACGCCGCCGAGCGCGTGATTGCGGGCGACGAGCTGATTGCCGTGCCCGATGACCTCAGCGACGCGCTGGTCGCATCCAGCCTGCTGCGCGGGCTGACGGCCGATGTGCTGCTGCACCGGGTGGCCCGGGTAAGCCAGGGATCGCGGGTTCTGGTCCAGGCCGCCGGTGGTGGCATGGGGCAGATTCTGAGCCAGTGGGCCACGCAGCTGGGGGCCATGGTGATCGGCACGGCAGGCAGCGATGCCACGGCCAGGAAAGCCGATCAGGCAGGTTGTGTGGAGGTGATCCGCTATCGCGGCGCGGGCGCCCAGGATGTGGCCGCGCGTGTACAGCAGCTGACCGGCGGCGAAGGCGTGGATGTGGCCTATGACGGTGTGGGCAAAGACAGCTTTGATGGTTCGCTGGCCAGTCTGGGCATCGGCGGCCAGCTGGTGATGTACGGACAGTCTTCCGGCCCGGTGCCGCCGCTGGAGATTGCGCGTCTGGCCGCCAAGTCGAACAGCGTGTGCCGGCCCATGGTGTTTCACTTCGTCAAAAAGCCCAGAGAGCGCGATGCCATGGCCGCGCGCCTGTTCGAGGCGCTGCGCAAAAAGCATTTCCGCATGGGCGAGCCGCAGGAGTTTGCGCTGGCCGATGCCGCGCAGGCCCACCGGCAACTGGAGGCGCATGGCGCCCAGCAGCCCATCTTGCTCGTGCCCTGACGGGGATGGTCTGTGGTGAGGTCTTATTGCGCGCCGGCTTGCGGGCGTGGCAGATAGACCTCGCGCCACAGGCTGACTTTTTCGTGTTCGTCAAAGCGCATGAGCAGCATGGCGACAAAGTGCTGGGTGCTGTCATCGGTCTTGATGATGCAGACATCCATGGAAAAGACCACCGAGTCCTCATCGGCCGTGGCGTGCCGGATGTCGTAGCGAATGCCTTGCATGTCCTGCTTCATGCCTTCGAGAAACTCGCGATAGCTCTCGAGGTTGGCCGCATAGTGGCGGCCATTGGGCTCGACCACGAATTGCTCGGCAAAGCACTCGGCGACCTGCTCGCGGCTCAGTGTCGTGTGGTGGTTCAGGTGGCGCTGGTTCCAGTCCAGCACGGCGTGGGCCAGCTCCAGATTGCGTTGTCGTTTTGCATGCATGAAGAGCAGTATAGAAGAGCCGATTCCGGGTTTGCTCGGTATCTCTGACTCGGATCGACTCATGAATTTTTATAGCAGATAGCGCATGCTATTAACAGATTTCATGGTGATTTCAATCTGAAATCTATATGGAGAATGCGCAAGAAGCTATGTTTTTTGTCAGATGCCGAGATTGCAAGCTCACGTAAAAAAGCCCGCAGGCTTTGCAGTCTGCGGGCTTTGGGTCAGCGTCAGACCCGGCAAGCCGGGCCTGAATGTGCCGATCAACGCTGAGCGATAGGCTTGACGTCGCGCGACACGGAGCCGGTGAACAGCTGGCGGGGACGACCGATCTTGTACTCGGGGTCGGCCATCTGTTCATTGAGCTGGGCGATCCAGCCCACGGTGCGGGCCAGAGCGAAGATGCCGGTGAACAGGTTGACGGGGATACCGATGGCGCGCTGCACGATGCCGGAGTAGAAGTCCACGTTGGGGTAGAGCTTGCGCTGGACGAAGTAGTCGTCTTCCAGGGCAATCTTTTCCAGCTTCTTGGCCAGGGCGAACAGGGGATCGTTTTCCAGACCCAGTTCGGCCAGGATTTCGTTGCAGGTTTCCTGCATCAGCTTGGCGCGGGGGTCGTAGTTCTTGTAGACGCGGTGGCCAAAACCCATCAGCTTCACGCCGCTGGTCTTGTCCTTGACCTGTTCCATGAACTCGCCGACCTTTTCGATGCCGCCGTTGGCCTGGATGCCTTCCAGCATGTTCAGGCAGGCTTCGTTGGCGCCGCCGTGGGCAGGGCCCCACAGACAGGCCACGCCAGCGGAGATGGCCGCGAAGGGGTTGGTGCCGGACGAACCGCACAGACGCACGGTGGAGGTCGAAGCGTTCTGCTCGTGGTCTGCGTGCAGGATGAAGATGCGGTCCAGAGCGCGCTCAACCACGGGGTTGACCTTGTACTCTTCGCAAGGGTTGCCGAACATCATGCGCATGAAGTTGCCGGCATACGACAGGTCGTTCTTGGGGTACATGTAGGGCTGGCCCATACCGTACTTGTATGCCATGGCGACCAGAGTAGGCATCTTGGCGATCAGACGGATCGCGGCGATGTTGCGGTGCTCTGGGTTGGTGATGTCGGTGCTGTCGTGGTAGAAGGCCGACATGCCGCCCACCAGGCCGGTCAGCACGGCCATGGGGTGAGCATCACGACGGAAGCCGCGCAGGAAGAACTGCATCTGCTCGTTGACCATGGTGTGCTTGGTCACCAGCTCTTCGAAGTCGGCCTTTTCCTTTTCGTTGGGCAGCTCCCCGTACAGCAGCAGGTAGCAGGTTTCCAGGAAGTTGCAGTTCTTGGCCAGTTGTTCGATGGGGTAGCCGCGGTACAGCAGCTCGCCCTTGTCGCCATCGATGTAGGTGATGGCGGATTGGCAGGCAGCGGTAGAGAGGAAGCCCGGGTCATACGTGAACATGCCAGTCTGGGCGTAGAGCTTGCGGATGTCGATCACATCCGGGCCGATATTGCCCTGGTACACCGGCATTTCCACACTGGGAGCGCCATTGCTGAAAGACAGCGTTGCTTTGTTGTCAGCGAGTTTCATTTCCAAACTTCCTTCTCTAGTTTGCCTAGCCTACTGGGGACAGTTACCGGGCTGGCGCTTGCGCACCATCTCCAGCACTTCCCTGACTTCTTGGGTATCGAGTTGTCCTTCAGGTTCCTTGCGACGCAAGAAAAGATCCATCAGGTCGTTGTCTGCCAGATCCATCAAGGCAGACAGGCCAGTCGCGTGTCTCCGCGTGAGCTGGCTTCCGTAGGTGGCGAAGAACTGCTCGATGAACAGATCGTTCTCAACCAGACCACGGCGGCTGCGCCACCTCAGCAGGTCGCGCTCACGTTCGTCGAGCAGAGTATTCGTCATCAGCATCAGACGGTTCGACGAACCATCAGCTCCTTGATCTTGCCAATGGCTGCAGTGGGGTTCAGGTGCTTGGGGCACACGTCCACGCAGTTCATGATGGTATGGCAGCGGAAGAGGCGGTAAGGATCTTCCAGATTGTCAAGGCGCTCGCCCGTGGCTGTGTCGCGGCTGTCCGCGATGAAGCGGTAAGCCTGCAGCAGACCGGCCGGGCCCACGAACTTGTCGGGGTTCCACCAGAACGAGGGGCAGCTGGTGGAGCAGCTGGCACACAGAATGCACTCGTACAGGCCGTTGAGCTCTTCGCGCTCTTCGGGCGACTGCAGGCGCTCCTTGCTGGGCGAGGCGTAGACATCGCTTTGCAGGTAGGGCTTGATCGAGTGGTACTGCTTGAAGAACTGGGTCATGTCCACGATCAGATCGCGGATGACGGGCAGGCCGGGCAGGGGCTTGAGAACGATGTCGCCCTTGAGGGTGTTCATGTTCGTCAGGCAGGCCAGACCGTTCTTGCCGTTGATGTTCATGGCGTCGGAGCCGCAAACACCTTCGCGGCAGGAGCGACGGAAGGCAATGGAGGGGTCCATGGCCTTGAGCTTGACCAGAGCGTCCAGCAGCATGCGCTCGTGGCCGTCCAGCTCCACTTGCACGGTTTGCATGTAGGGCTTGGCGTCTTTGTCCGGATCGTAGCGGTAGATTTTGAATGTGCGCTTCATTTTGATCTTCTCTCGTGGGCTGCTGAATTAGAACGTGCGGACCTTGGGAGGAACGCTGGCAACGGTCAGGGGCTTGAGGTTCACAGGCTTGTAGGACAGGCTGTTGGTGGCGCTGTCCCACAGGGTGTGCTTGAGCCATTCCTTGTCGTTGCGGCCCAGCGGGAATTCGGCGTGGTCGGCAGGGTGCTCGTAGTCGTACACGGTGTGTGCGCCACGGCATTCCTTGCGGGCTGCGGCCGAGGTCATGGTGGCTTGCGCCACTTCGATCAGGTTGTCCACTTCCAGGGCTTCCATGCGAGCGGTGTTCCACACCATGGACTTGTCCTTCAGGGTCACGGAGCTGACCTTGTCGCGGATCGCGTTGATCTTGGCGACGCCTTCGTCCATGCTCTTTTGCGTACGGAACACGCCAGCATGCGTCTGCATGGACTGACGGATGTCGCCGGCGACGTCCTGGGCGTAAGTGCCTTCCTTGGAGTCCTGCAGCTGGTTCAGACGAGCCAGGGTGCGGTCGGCGCCGTCGGCTGGCACTTCGTGGTGAGCGCCGAAGCCGTTGACGAATTCCACGATGTGCTTGCCGGCAGACTTGCCGAAGACCAGCAGGTCCAGCAGCGAGTTGGTGCCCAGGCGGTTGGCGCCGTGCACGGACACGCACGAGCATTCGCCCACGGCGTAGAGGCCGTTGACCACATTGTTCTGCTGGCCGTCCCAGACCACGACCTGGCCGTTGATGTTGGTGGGGATGCCGCCCATCTGGTAGTGGATGGTGGGAACCACGGGGATGGGTTCCTTGGTGATGTCCACGTTGGCGAAGTTGTGGCCGATTTCTTCCACGGAAGGCAGACGCTTGCGGATGGTTTCGGCACCCAGGTGGTCCAGCTTCATCAGGATGTAGTCCTTGTTGGGACCACAGCCGCGACCTTCCTTGATTTCCTGGTCCATCGAACGCGACACGAAGTCACGTGGTGCCAGATCCTTCAGCGTGGGAGCGTAACGCTCCATGAAGCGCTCGCCTTCGCTGTTCAAGAGAATAGCGCCTTCGCCGCGGCAGCCTTCGGTCAGCAGCACGCCGGCACCGGCCACGCCGGTGGGGTGGAACTGCCAGAACTCCATGTCCTGCAGAGGAATGCCGGCGCGGGCAGCCATGCCCAGACCGTCACCGGTGTTGATGAATGCGTTGGTCGAAGCCTGGAAGATACGGCCGGCACCGCCGGTAGCCAGCAGCACCGCCTTGGCGTGCAGCTCGTACAGGTCGCCGGTTTCCAGTTCCAGTGCGGTCACGCCGACCACATCGCCCTGGGTGTTGCGGATCAGGTCCAGCGCCATCCACTCCACGAAGAAGTTGGTCTTGGACTTGACGTTCTGCTGGTACAGCGTGTGCAGCATGGCGTGACCGGTACGGTCAGCAGCGGCGCAGGCGCGCTGCACGGGCTTTTCGCCGTAGTTGGCGGTGTGGCCGCCGAAGGGACGCTGGTAGATGGTGCCGTCGGCATTGCGGTCGAAAGGCATGCCGAAGTGCTCGAGCTCGATCACGACGTTTGGCGCTTCACGGCACATGAACTCGATGGCGTCCTGGTCGCCCAGCCAGTCGGAGCCCTTGATGGTGTCGTAGAAGTGATAGTGCCAGTTGTCCTCGGACATATTGCCCAGCGAAGCGGACACGCCGCCTTGGGCAGCCACAGTGTGCGAGCGAGTGGGGAAAACCTTGGACAGCGAGGCGACGGACAGACCGGCGCGCGACAGTTCCAGCGCAGCGCGCAGGCCGGAGCCGCCGGCACCGACGATCACGACGTCAAACTTGCGCTTGGTGATATTTGCTTTGGAGTAGCTCATTCTTAACCTTCAATCGTGGAGACTGTGTCTCAATCAGAGACGCCACAGAACCTGGATGCCCCAGCCGATGCAGCCGACCAGCCAGACAATGGTGACCACTTGCAGTGCAAGGCGCAGGCCCACGGGCTTGACGTAGTCCATCCAGATGTCACGCACGCCGATCCAGGCATGCCAGCCCAGAGCCACGAAGAGGGCCAGGGTCAGGAACTTCATCCACTGGGGCGAAAAAATGCCGGCCCACTGCTCGTAGCCCACGGGGCCGCTGACCGTCAGAAAGCGCACCAGCAGCACAACGGTGTACAACGCCATCAGAACGGCGGTAGAGCGTTGAGCGAGAAAGTCGCGGGTGCCATAGTGCGCGCCGACAACGGTGCGCTTGGAGCCGTAATTCACGGACATGGTTGTTTCCTTATCGTGAGGTGTTATTGACTGGGCGCTGATCAGTACAGACCAAACAGCTTGGCGCCAAGCACCACGGTCAGGGCAACGCTGATGCACAGCACGACTGCGGCGGTGGACTTGCCGGTCTGCTTGTTCACGGCATGGTGGTTCACATCCATCACCAGATGGCGGACACCTGCGCAGAAGTGGTGCAGATAGGCCCAGATCAGAGCCAGGCAGACGAGCTTGGCAAACCAGCCAAAGGGACCTGCGAATACCGACGTGAAGGAATCAAACGAAATTTCCGACGAGATCGAGTGGTCGAACATCCAGATGATGAACGGCAGCAGGATCGCCATCAGCAGACCGCTGACGCGGTGCAGGATGGACACGATGCCTGCCAGGGGCAGTCGATAGGTCGGTAGGTCCGAGAAGAAGTTGATATTGCGGAACTCTGGCCGCTGTTTTGCTTTTTGCTCTGTCATGGCAGGGTACTTTCGTGGATGTAACTGCGTTGTAATCGCTAGTGCGAAGCGACACAAAATTCTATTGCAATGCAGCAGAATCCGTTAGCCGAATTTGCATAGCAGAGGATTGGGCTCTGTTGCAATCAACGCTTTTACGAGGGGATTCAGTTCAATGCATTGCGGTAATGATGGGTGTCGGTGCGGTACAGGCCGCGCCGTAACTCCATGGGAACATCGTTGTATGTGTAAGCAGTTCGCTCCACGCTGAGCAGCGGCGTGGTGCTGGGAATGTTCAGCAACTGGGCTTGCTCGGCATCCGGCAGAACGGCGCGAATTTTTTCGTCGGCCCGCACCATGCGAACGCCATAGACCAGCTCGAACATGGCGTAGGTGGGGCCCTGGTAGCCGGACATCTGCTCGGCCGTCAGCCCCTTGAAGGCGTTGCCAGGCAGCCAGATGTCCTCCAAAATAGTCGGGATTGCGGCAAAGGACAGGGTGCGGCGCACATGCATCACGGCGTCGCCGGTGCGCAGGGCCAGGGCGCGGGCCACTTCGGCGGGCGCGCGCAGGCGGCGGCACTCCAGGATGTGGCGCTCTGCGCGGCCTTCGCCCTGCAGGTCGCCGGCATCGGGGCGCAGATTCAGAAAGCGGTACTGCACCTGCTGGGCGGCGTGAGTGGCCACAAACGTGCCCTTGCCCTGGCGGCGCATGACCAGATTTTCGGCTGCCAGTTCATCGATTGCCTTGCGCACCGTGCCCTGGCTGACCTTGAAGCGGGCTGCCAGCTCCATTTCACTGGGAATCAGTTCTCCGGGGCGCCATTCGCCAGCTTCCAGGCTTTGCAGGATCAGGCCCTTGATCTGCTGGTACAGAGGGCTGAAGGCTGGGGTGGAGACGCCGGCGCCACCGCTATGGCTGGCGTTGTTGTCCGGGGCTGTGTTGTGAGGGGTCGGCATAGTTGGTTTTGAAGGTATCGCCTCCGCGATGCGATGCACAAAAACAGTCGATTTGACTCTGGTCGCTAAGTGAAGATCATATCTTATATAAGACATAAGACAAATTGACCGGGCTTTGATTTCAGCAGTACACTTGCCGCATGTTTGCGGAGCTTGCGCTACTGGTGGTTACGCTGGTGCAACCTGGCGCCCATAACATCTCACTTTTTTCCAATCTTGGAGTTTCACCATGAGCAAGAAGCCCGTCCGTGTCGCCGTTACCGGCGCAGCTGGCCAAATCGGTTACGCCCTGTTGTTCCGCATCGCCTCCGGCGAAATGCTGGGTAAAGATCAGCCCGTTATTCTGCAACTGCTGGAAATCCCCGACGAAAAGGCTCAAAACGCTCTGAAGGGCGTGATCATGGAGCTGGAAGACTGCGCCTTCCCCCTGCTGGCCGGCATCGAAGCCCACGCCGACCCCATGACCGCCTTCAAGGACACCGACTACGCTCTGCTGGTGGGCGCCCGTCCTCGTGGCCCCGGCATGGAACGTGCTGACCTGCTGGCTGCCAACGCCCAGATCTTCACCGCCCAGGGCAAGGCTCTGAACGCCGTGGCTTCGCGCAATGTCAAGGTTCTGGTGGTGGGCAACCCCGCCAACACCAATGCCTACATCGCCATGAAGTCGGCTCCCGATCTGCCCGCCAAGAACTTCACCGCTATGCTGCGCCTGGACCACAACCGCGCTGCTTCCCAACTGGCTGCCAAGGGCGGCTTCAAGGTTGGCGACATCAGGAAGCTGACCGTGTGGGGCAACCACTCGCCCACCATGTACGCCGACTACCGCTTCGCCACCGTGGACGGCAAGTCCGTGAAGGAAGCCATCAACGACCAGGAATGGAATGCGAACGTGTTCCTGCCCACCGTGGGCAAGCGTGGCGCTGCCATCATCGCTGCTCGCGGTCTGTCGTCGGCTGCTTCGGCTGCCAACGCTGCCATCGACCACATGCGTGACTGGGCCCTGGGCTCCAACGGCGAATGGGTCACCATGGGCGTGCCTTCCAACGGCGAGTACGGCATCCCTGCCGGTATCGTGTTCGGTTTCCCCGTGACCACCACGGCTGACGGCGAATACAAGATCGTCGAAGGTCTGGAAATCGATGCCTTCTCGCAAGAGTGCATCAACAAGACTCTGGCTGAGCTGCAAGGCGAGCAAGACGGCGTCAAGCACCTGCTGTAATCAGCGCAAAAACTATGCAAGACTGGAACCCTGCGCTGTATCTGTGCTTTGCCAATGAGCGCACCCGCCCTGCGGCAGAACTGCTGGCAAGAGTACCTTCCAGCTTGCATTCACCCGCTCGCAGCCTCCACATCGTGGATCTGGGCTGCGGGCCGGGCAACTCCACCGAACTTCTGGTGGAGCGTTTTCCCGGCGCCGATGTGCTCGGTGTCGACAATTCCGAAGCCATGCTGGAGACTGCGCGAAAGCAGTTGCCGCAGGCCAGGTTCGAGGCCGGTGACATTGCCTCCTGGGCACCTGCTGAAGGTGAGCCAGCGCCTGATCTGATTTATGCAAATGCCTCCATCCAGTGGGTGGGCGAGCATGAGAGCCTGATTCCCCGTCTGTTTTCGCTGCTGGCGCCCGGTGGCGTGCTGGCAGTGCAGATGCCTGACAATCGTCAGGAACCCTCGCACCGAAACATGCGCGAAGTCGCGCAGCTGCCCCGGTTCGCGGCGCACATCGGGAATGCAAGCAAGGTGCGTACCGAGATTTTGCCCATAGGGGTCTATTACGACCTGCTGGCAGCGCCCCAGCCGGCAGCTCCCACCAATGAGGCTGCGAGCGTCGATGTGTGGCACACCGTCTACCAGCATCCCATGGACTCGGCAGCAGCGATTGTGCAGTGGCTCAGCAGCACGGGCCTCAAGCCTTTCGTGGAAGGTTTGCCCCAGGAGCTGCAGGCTGAGTATCTGACTGAGTATCAAAACCGCATCGATGCGGCTTATCCGGAGCGAGCCGACGGCAAGCGTCTGCTGGCTTTCCCCCGACTTTTCATGGTGGCTCAGCGCAAGTCATGACGAAAGAACTGGTTCATCCCGCCACCGTGCTGCTCGATGCTCAGGGTGGCGCGCAGCGTCTGCCGATCTGCGACCACTACAGCGGCGTGGAAGCACGCATGCGCAAAAGCCTGCAGCTGCAGGCCGAGATGATGCAGGAGTTCGGCACCTGCGTGTTCGACGTGACACTGGACTGCGAGGACGGCGCTCCCGTCGGCCAGGAGGCCGCGCATGCCGCCCTGGTCGTCGAGCTGGCGAACGGCGCTGCGGCAGGCGCGCGTGTGGCCGCCCGGGTGCATGCGGTGGACCATGCACATTTTCAGGCTGACATGGACATCATCGCCGGTGGAGCCGCAGGCCGGCTCTGCCACATCATGATTCCCAAGGTGGAGTCGGTGGATGACGTCATCAAGGCTGAAGCAGCGCTGCAGCGTGCGACAGACAAGCCTGTGCCGCTGCATGCCCTGATAGAGTCGCCCGCTGCCGTGCAGCAGGCCTTCGACATCGCCGCACATCGGGCCGTGCAGAGCATCTCCTTCGGCCTGATGGACTTTGTCTCGGCCCATGGCGGCGCCATTCCTGCCTCGGCCATGACGGCCCAGGGCCAGTTCGAGCATCCGCTGGTAGTGCGCGCCAAGCTCGAGATCGCGGCGGCCTGCCATGCCCACGGCAAGGTGCCGTCGCACTGCGTGGTCACCGAATTCAAGAATCCTGAAGCTTTGCAGGCTTGTGCGCAAAAAGCCTCGCGGGAGCTTGGCTACACACGCATGTGGAGTATCCATCCCGACCAGATTCGACCTATCCTGCGTGCTTTTTCTCCTGCCGAGGATGAAGTCAGGCAGGCGGCACAAATACTTACCTCTGCAGCGGTGCAGAATTGGGCGCCCATCAGTTTTGGTGGTGTACTACACGACCGCGCGAGCTACCGCTATTTCTGGCAGTTGCTGGAGCGCGCTCACCAGACGGGGCAGGTCTTGCCGGTTGAGGTTCAACCCTGGTTTGCCCTGGCTCCAACCCATTGAACTCATAACAAGTCTGCAGGAGCTAAATCCTATGAAGACCCTGATCGCCACTTTGATGATTGCCGCTCCCCTGGTCGCAATCAGCCACTCCGCTGTGGCACAAACCGCTCCCAAGGCCAAGGCCGCCGCTGCCAAGAAGGCTCCCGCTGCCAAGAAGGCACCTGCCAAGGGCAAGGCCGCCGCTGCGGCTGCCGCTGGCGCGGGCGCTGCTGCCGTGGCCGCCGGCCCGGCTTCCGCAGCCCTGGGCACGGAAGAGCTGGCCGTGGCCGAGCGCGTGCACAAGGGCCGCATTGCCTGCGAGCTCGGTGCCTATGTGAATGTGAACGCCGACACCGCCAACCCCGGTTACTTCATCGTGGACGGCCGCGGCTTCAAGTACCACATGGCTCCCGTCAAGACTTCCACGGGCACGGTGCGCCTGGAAGACAAGGCGGCCGGTGCCGTGTGGCTGCAGATCGCCAACAAGTCCATGCTGATGAACCAGAAGGCCGGTCAGCGTCTTGCGGATGAATGCATGAGCCCCGAGCAGCAGCAAGTGGCCGAAGCGATCCGCAAGAACCCACCTCCCAGCCTGCTGGACAGCAAATAAGTCTGGCGAGGCTGAGGGCTGGCGTATCGCACATGCGCCAGCCCTGTAATTCGCGCTCCACGCGCAGCCTTTTTTAAAAAACCATTGGAGAGAACCCATGTTGAAAGCCTACCGTGACCATGTGGCAGAACGCGCCGCACTGGGCATCCCCCCGTTGCCCCTGGATGCCAAGCAGGTCGCCGAGCTGATCGAGCTGATCAAGAACCCACCCGCTGGTGAAGACGCGTTCCTGATGGATCTGCTGACCCATCGCGTGCCGCCCGGTGTGGATGATGCAGCCAAGGTCAAGGCTTCCTTCCTGGCTGCCGTGGCTCACGGTGACCTGAAGGTGGGTCTCATCTCCAAGGCCAAGGCCACCGAGCTGCTGGGCACCATGGTGGGTGGCTACAACGTGCACCCCCTGATCGAGCTGCTGGACGATGCCGAAGTGGCTGGCGTGGCTGCCGATGCGTTGAAGAAGACACTGCTGATGTTCGACTTCTTCAACGACGTGGCCGACAAGGCCAAGGCCGGCAATGCCAAGGCCAAGGAAGTGATGCAAAGCTGGGCCGATGCCGAGTGGTTTACTTCGCGTCCCAAGGTCGAGGAAAAGATCACCGTCACCGTCTTCAAGGTGCCTGGCGAGACCAACACCGACGACCTGTCGCCCGCTCCCGATGCCTGGAGCCGTCCCGACATTCCTCTGCACTACCTGGCCATGCTCAAGAACACGCGTCCCGACGCGGCGTTCAAGCCCGAAGAAGACGGCAAGCGCGGCCCCATGCAGTTCATCGAAGACCTGAAGAAGAAGGGCCACCTGGTTGCCTACGTGGGTGACGTGGTCGGTACCGGTTCTTCGCGCAAGTCCGCCACCAACTCCATCATCTGGGGTACGGGCGTGGACATTCCCTTTGTTCCCAACAAGCGCTTTGGCGGCGTGACGCTGGGCGGCAAGATCGCTCCCATCTTCTTCAACACGCAGGAAGACTCCGGCGCTCTGCCCATCGAAGTCGATGTCTCCAAGCTGGAAATGGGCGACGTGATCGACGTGCTGCCCTACGCCGGCAAGATCGTCAAGAACGGCGAAACCGTGGCTGACTTCCAGCTCAAGTCCGACGTGCTGCTGGACGAAGTGCAAGCCGGCGGCCGTATCAACCTGATCATCGGCCGTTCGCTGACCGCCAAGGCTCGCGAAGCCCTGGGTCTGCCCGCATCCACCGAGTTCCGCCTGCCCCAGGCTCCTGCTGCTTCTAACGCTGGCTTCACGCTGGCTCAGAAGATGGTCGGCCGCGCCTGCGGTCTGCCCGAAGGCCAGGGCGTGCGCCCCGGTACTTACTGCGAGCCTCGCATGACCACCGTCGGTTCGCAGGACACCACCGGCCCCATGACTCGCGACGAGCTCAAGGATCTGGCCTGCCTGGGCTTCTCCGCCGATATGGTGATGCAGTCCTTCTGCCACACAGCGGCTTATCCCAAGCCCGTGGACGTGAAGACCCACCGTGAACTGCCCAACTTCATCAGCAACCGCGGCGGCGTGGCCCTGCGTCCTGGTGACGGCGTGATCCACAGCTGGCTCAACCGTCTGCTGCTGCCCGACACCGTGGGTACCGGTGGCGACTCGCACACCCGTTTCCCCATCGGCATCTCCTTCCCCGCAGGCTCCGGTCTGGTGGCCTTCGGTGCCGCTACCGGCGTGATGCCTCTGGACATGCCCGAATCCGTGCTGGTGCGCTTCAAGGGCGAGATGCAGCCTGGCGTGACCCTGCGCGATCTGGTGCACGCAATTCCTCTGTACGGTATCAAGCAAGGTCTGCTGACCGTTGCCAAGGCCGGCAAGATCAACGAATTCTCGGGTCGCATCCTGGAAATCGAAGGTCTGCCAGATCTGAAGGTTGAACAAGCGTTCGAGCTGTCTGACGCTTCTGCCGAGCGCTCTGCCGCCGGTTGCACGATCAAGCTGAACCCTGAGCCCATCAAGGAATACCTGACATCGAACATCGTTCTGATGAAGAACATGATCGCTGACGGTTACTCCGATGCCAAGACTCTGCAGCGCCGTATCGAAAAGGTCGAAGCCTGGCTGGCCAAGCCCGATCTGCTGGAAGCCGACAAGAACGCTGAGTACGCTCACGTCATCGAAATCGACATGTCCGAGATCAAGGAACCCATCGTTTGCTGCCCGAACGATCCTGATGATGCCAAGACCCTGTCTGACGTGGCCGGCGCCAAGATCGACGAAGCCTTCATCGGTTCCTGCATGACCAACATCGGTCACTTCCGCGCTGCAGCCAAGCTGCTGGGCGGCCAGCGTGACATCCCCGTCAAGCTGTGGGTGGCTCCTCCCACCAAGATGGACCAGGACGAGCTGATCAAGGAAGGTCACTACTCTGCCTTCGGTACTGCTGGTGCACGTACCGAAATGCCCGGCTGCTCGCTGTGCATGGGTAACCAGGCTCAAGTGCGTGAAGGTGCGACTGTCATCTCGACTTCCACTCGTAACTTCCCCAACCGTCTGGGCAAGAACACCAACGTGTATCTGGGCTCGGCCGAGCTGGCAGCCATCGCTTCGCGTCTGGGCTACCTGCCTTCCAAGGAAGAGTACCTGAAGGAAATGGGCGTGATCGATGCCGACAAGGCCTCCGTCTACCGCTACATGAACTTCAACGAAATCGCCGAGTACGCTGAAGTGGCGGCCAAGATCTAAGCGCTCTGGCGCCAGATGACAGGGCCTTCAGGGGCCCGCCCCCAAAGCCCGCAGGATGCAAGTCCTGCGGGCTTTTTGCTTTTCAGGCCGTGCGCCGGGCCTGCAGCCGCTGCAGCGCCTGCTGTGTCTCGGCATTTGCGGGAAAGAACGATTCGACGGCCAGCTCCTGCAGCGTCACGTCCACGGGCGTGCCGAAGATGGTGATGGTGCTGATGAAGCTCAGAGTGCCCAGATCGGTGTGCAGCTCGAAAGGCACGGCGATATGGCTGGCGACCGGGCTGGCAGCAGCGCCATGGGCCGCGAACGGGTAGGCCGCAATCTCGTCATGAAGCGCCTGCAGCTCGCCGTCCGCAGAGGCCGATATCTGCTGCTGCAGGCGATGCAGCAGATGGGCTCGCCATTGACCGGCATTGGCCAGACGCGGGCCCAGTCCCTCGGGGTGCAGGCTCAGGCGCAACACATTCACCGGAGGCTCCAGCAGCCAGGGCGCCACGCCATCCAGCAGCAGCGGCACGACGGCATTGGCGGCCACCAGGTTCCAGTGTCTGTCCACGGCCAGCGCCGGGCTGGGCTCGTGGCCCTTGAGCACCAGCTCCACGGCCTGGCGCGCGGCGGCCAGATCGGGGTGGTCCAGCGGGCGGGCCTGGTACATGGGCGCAAAGCCCGCCGCCACCAGCAATGCATTGCGCTCGCGCAGCGGCACCGACAGGCGCTCGGCCAGGCGCAGCACCATCTCGCGGCTGGGCTGGGCGCGCCCTGT
Organism: Comamonas sp. C24C; assembly: GCF_053345995.1. Classification (NCBI taxonomy): domain Bacteria; kingdom Pseudomonadati; phylum Pseudomonadota; class Betaproteobacteria; order Burkholderiales; family Comamonadaceae; genus Comamonas; species Comamonas sp. C24C. The sequence goes on from NZ_JBKFBC010000003.1 coordinate 227,442, forward strand.
TTCCACATAGCTCAGGTGGCGCGTCGAGATCTCGGCCTCCAGCGCCAGCCCTTGCTGGCTCAGCCGACGGTGCTGGCGCCAGTGGCGCAGGTGTTCGCCGAACGGCGCGCGTGCGCCGGGCGGCAGGTGAGCGGCATGAAAAGAAGAGGGGGCGGTGCTGGAAGTCATGGTCGCATCGTAGTGGCAGGCCGCACATGCGGCCATGACCTGCGAGGTTATCGACGCTGTGCGCGCGGCTGGCAATCATGGACCCCAGCAGCCGGCACAGGGCCGGCCGCAAGAACTTGCTTTCAGAACAGGAGTCTTCCATGTCCCTCTTTGCTTCTCCCCGTTTTCTGCGTCTTGTGATGTGGGCCGATACGGCCTCCTGTGCCGCCACGGGCGCACTGCAACTGGCCCTGCAGCGACCGCTGGCCGATCTGACGGGGCTGCCGCCTTTGCTGCTGACGGCAACAGGCCTTTTCTTGCTGGCCTATGCATCGGCCGCTGCCTGGATGGCGCGTCGCCAGCCCCTGCCGCGCACGCTGATCGGTCTGGTGGCTCTCGGCAATCTGGGCTGGGCACTGGGCTGCGCGGTCCTGGTGTTTGGCTCCGGCCTGGCGCTCAGTGCCTGGGGGCTGGCCTGGGTGGCGGCGCAGGCGATCGTGGTGCTGGTCCTGGCCGATCTGCAGTGGGCAGGGCTGCGTGCCACGCGCCATCAGGCCCGGCAGGAGGCGCAGCTTGTGCTTTGAGTGGTGCAGAAAAAGATAGCGCCTAGCGCCTGTGATTTATTGAATGTAGGCTGATTCGTTGCTGAAAACATGGATTGGCAGGCGCTACAAGCTATGCTTTTCGTTATATCCGCCATGTGTCCGGGCGGATAAGCGGGCCGAGGGAGGCAGAGATAATTCCGTACCGCGTAAAATTCACGGTTGCGCCGCGCTGGCGTACTCTTCGCAACCATGGGTTCCCTCGCCCCCATCGACCAAAAAGGACTGTCATGACATCCGCTCATGCCGTGCAGACGCAAGCGTCGCGCGTGCCGTTTTACCTCTCCGTTCTCGTAGCGTTCCATATCGCGCTGGTCATCGCCAGCAACTACCTGGTGCAACTGCCCATCACGCTGCTGGGCTTTCACAGCACCTGGGGCGCCTTCAGCTTCCCCTTCATCTTTCTGGCCACCGACCTGACGGTGCGCCTGATCGGCAAGACCGCGGCGCGGCGCGTCATCATGCGTGCCATGCTGCCCGCGCTGGTGGTGTCCTATGTGGTGGGCGTGCTGTTCCACGAAGGCCGCTTCAATGGCTGGGAGGCGCTGCAAAGCTTCAACGGCTTTGTGTTCCGCATCGCACTGGCCAGCTTTGCCGCCTATGTGCTGGGTCAGTTGCTGGATATTCAGGTCTTCGACCGCATCCGCCAGAAAAGCCATTCCTGGTGGCTGGCTCCTGCGGCCGCGTCGGTGTTCGGCCAGGTGCTGGACACCGCGGCCTTTTTCTCCATCGCCTTCTGGAATAGCTCCGATGCCTTCATGGCGGCCAACTGGGTGGAAATCGCCATGGTCGACTATGTCATCAAGCTGGGCGTGAGCCTGCTGCTGTTTGTTCCCGCCTATGGCGTGGTGCTGGCGGCCATCGTGCGCAGCATGAAGGTGCAGGTCGCGCCCGCAGCGGCGATGCGCTGAGCGGGTTGCGGGCAGTCGGCCTTGGTCGACTGTCCATTGCCCTGTTTGACGCAGGGCCGCATCTTGCGCCCATGAGAGTCTCGAACCCCCCGGGTTGTCCCGCCCGGGGCTGTCCCGCCTGGGGTTGACCTATCCGATGCGGCTTGCACTTGGATCTTGTGTTTGGTCAACGAGTCAATAGGGGTACTCCTTAAGAATAACCATGCAGCCGGCATTGGTGCATGTCTTTGATGTGCCGGTGCTGAGGGCTCAGCGGTATCGCGTCCCTCAGCAGGCTGCGCAAGAAAAGGAGTTCCCGATGAAAAACAAGCCCACCTCCAGCCAGCACTTCAGGAGATTCGTGCTGGGTGCCGTATCCGCTGCCGCCATGATGGCCGGCACTCTCGCATCGGCTCAGGAACCCGTGCAGCCCATCAAGGTGCACCGGGTCACGGAGCCCGCCAAGGTCGAACTCGGCAAGAAGCTCTTCTTCGATCCACGGCTGTCGCGCTCCGGCTTCATCTCCTGCAACTCATGCCACAACCTGAGCATGGGCGGTTCGGACAATATCAAGACCTCGATCGGCGACAAATGGCAAAAAGGCCCCATCAATTCGCCGACGGTGCTCAACTCCAGCCTGAACCTTGCCCAGTTCTGGGACGGGCGTGCCAAGAACCTGCGCGAGCAGGCGGGCGGCCCTATCGCCAACCCCGGCGAAATGGCCTTCACGCATGATCTGGCCGTGGACATGCTGCGCTCCATTCCGCAATATGTGGCCGAATTCAAGAGCGTGTTCGGCAGCAACAAGCTGACCATAGAGGAGGTGACCGCAGCGATTGCGGCCTTCGAGGAAACGCTGGTCACGCCCCATGCGCGCTTCGACCGATGGCTTGAGGGCGATACGAAAGCCATCAGCGCCCAGGAGCTGCGCGGCTATCAGCTGTTCAAGAACTCGGGTTGCGTGGCCTGCCACAACGGCGTGAACTTTGGGGGGGCCTCGTTTCAGAAGATGGGTCTGGTCGAACCCTACAAGACCGACAATCCGGCAGAGGGGCGCGCTGCCGTCACGGGCAACGATGCGGAGCGCTTCAGCTTCAAGGTTCCGACGCTGCGCAATGTGGAGCTGACCTATCCCTACTTCCACGACGGTGCGGCTGACACCCTGGCACAGGCAGTGGACACCATGGGCCGCATCCAGCTGGGCAAGAAGTTCAGCAAGAGCGAGAACGCCGACATCGTCGCGTTCCTGAAGTCGCTGACCGGCGAGCAGCCCAAGCTGGTGCTGCCCATACTGCCGCCTTCCAGCGATGCCACCAAGCGGCCCCAGCCCTTCGAGTGAGCCCGGCTTGCCGGCTTTGGCTGCCGCCCGCCATGGGCGGTGGTGATCGTCGCCGAGCTCGTCTCCTGCCCATGAAAAAGGCCGTCTTCAAGGACGGCCTTTGTCTTTCTGCGCGCAGCGCCGCAGAGGCTCAGGTCTGGCTCTGCAGATAGTTCTGCAGCCCGATCTTGTCGATCAGACCCAGCTGCTTTTCCAGCCAGTAGGCGTGGTCTTCCTCGGTATCGTGCAACTGGGTCAGCAGGATGTCGCGGCTCACATAGTCGCGGTGCTGCTCGCACAGCGCCACGCCTTGCTGCAGGCCGGCGCGCACCTCGTATTCGGTGTCCAGATCCTTGCGCAGCATCTCGGGCACGGTTTCGCCAGGCGTGAATTCCTTGGGGCGCATGTCGGGGCGGCCGCCCAGCATCAGAATGCGGCGCAGCAGCGCGTCGGCGTGCTGGGTTTCCTCCTGCATCTCATGGTCCAGACGCGTGAACAGCTTGGCAAAGCCCTGGTCTTCATAGATGCGCGAGTGTGCGAAGTACTGGTCGCGCGCTGCGAGCTCGCCGCGCAGCAGGTCCTTGAGGTAGTCGACGACGTCGGGATGGCCTTGCATATTTGTTGTTCTCGGTGAATTTGCGAAGCTTGGAGTATCCCGCGACCGGCCTCGGGAATCAAAGTCAGCTATCAATTCCCGAGCGCAAGCGCTCTGGATGCGGGCTGTAAGCAGATGCATTCGCATTGCTGACACCGTGCAGGCCCCATTTGCCCGCAAGCCCTTGTGCGTGATCTCCGCCCCGGGTCACCGGCGAGAAGGCCAGACCTGCATTTTCAATATGCCGCCAAAGCAGACGATGGCCTGCACAAAGGAATGCTTCTGGCGCCTGTGCACACTCCTCACAATGGCCGGCATGACTTCCACAAGCTCCAGCGCCAAGTTTGATCTCTCCAGATCCATTGAATATGCAACGCAAAGTCGTATTGCCCTTGCCGGCTACGACGCCTGCCACGAGCTTGCCGCCTGCCTGCTTTCGGCCCACCTGGGCCACGATGCAAAGTCGGTTCTTGTCGCGGGAGCCGGGGGAACAGGTCAGGAAATCCTGTGCGCCGCAAAACTGGAGCCGGCCTGGACCTTTGTGGCCGCCGATCCGGCTGTCGCAATGCTCGAACAGGCGATGACAGGCATCGAGGCCGCAGGCCTGTCCGGACGCACCACAGTCTTCCACGGTACGGTCGAGGAGCTTCCCGATGGCGATGGCTTCGATGCCGCAACCCTGGTCGGAGTACTGCATCACATTCCCGAGCAGGATCGCAAGGACGCGCTCTTGCGAGAGCTCGGCCGCCGCTTGAAACCGGGCGGGCCGCTGATCCTGGCCTGCAACCGGTGCCCCTACGAATCCCAGCCGCTGTTCCTTGAAGCCTGGGCTGCACGCTGGCGCATGGCCGGTGCCGATGAGGCGGAGGTCGTCGCAAGGCTGGGCAAAATCCGCCAGGGAGCCGTACCGCCGCTTTCCGAGGCCGCAGTGGAAGCGATGCTGGCCAACGCGGGCTTCGTCAATCCGCTGCGCTTTTTCTCAAGCCTGTTCTGGAGTGCATGGATCACCTTCAAGGCGCAATAGGAACCTGCCTGGAGAGCAGGCAGGTTCGGCCCGAGGTCGCCTGCCAGTTGCCAGGCTCCTGGTAACGCGAGCCGACCCAAGCCGTCCACGGCATCAGCAATGGGGTAAGGTTGTCGACTTTGCAAAGCCTGCCCCCATGTCCAGTCTCGAAACACAGCTTGATCACATTCGCACCGGAAAGATGTACAACGATCTGACGCCGGAGCTGGTGGGCGCACGGCAGCATGCGGTGCTGCTGAGCAACGAGTACAACGACTCCTTCTCGGAACCTGCGCCTGTGCGTGAGGCGATACTTCGCCGCCTTCTGGGTTCCGCAGGCCTGAACGTGCATTTCGAACCGCGCTTTCGTTGCGAGTTTGGCCGGAACATCCACATTGGCAATAACTTCTATGCCAACTTCGATTGCATCATGCTGGATGGCGGAGGAATCTTCATCGGCAACGATGTTCTGCTGGCACCACGTGTTGGCATCTATACCTCCAACCATGCCATCGATCCGGCCGAACGTGCGGCGGGCGGCTGTTTTGCAAAACCCGTGACGATCGGCAACCGCGTGTGGATAGGCGCTGGGGTGCATATCAATCCCGGCGTGACGATCGGTGACGATTCCATCATCGGCTCGGGCAGTGTGCTGACCTCCGATATTCCTGCAGGGGTTGTGGCCGCAGGCATTCCCTGCAAGGTTCTTCGGGCCATTTCCCCAAAGGACAAGACGGGCTTTGTCAACGAGGCCCCGCATCCCGGCCAGGCCTTCTAGGTAATGCGTGCCTGCGATCGCTGGCGCAGGCGGCGGGAGATGGTCGAGTCGGCCCAGTACTTGCGGCTGGCGGTCGTTATTTCAAATAATGAGAAAATTCCTCCCGAGGTTCGCCCATGAAGGACTGCCCTGCGGCGTCTGTGCCCATGGCTCTGGTCACCGCTGGCGGGCGCAGCGGCTGCTCCAGTCTGGCTGCCTTGCCAAAGCTTGCATCGAGAGACCGGCAGGTGCCTCGCGGCGTGCAAATCTCATTCTTACCTGGGTTTGCAGGGGGCTGTTGCGGGCCCGAAACGACAAACCTGCTCGGTCAACCCTGTCTGTGTAGCGAATCTTGATCTCGATTCTCCGCGTCGTAGCGCTGGCCCTGGACCAGCTGGAAGTGGCGGTTTGCGTCTTTGATGCGAACGACAGAACCCAGCTGTGGAACGATACCTTTCTGCAGTTCTTCCCCGAGCATGCCGGGCATGTATATGCCGGTGAAGCCTATAGCGAGAATCTGCGGCGTTTCTATCTGCAAAGGCTTTCGGCGCAGGAGCTGCCATGCATGGAGCGCTACATCGAAGAGGGCATCCAGCGACATCACAACCAGCAGCGTGCGTTCGAGTTCGACCACCATGACTATCGCGTCCGGGCCGCCTCTCTTGCCCTGGGGCCTCTGGGCCGGATCAGACTGTGGCGCAAGACCGCTCCCTTGCTCACGGGGATGCAGGACCGGATCAATCCCAAGCAGGCGCGACGGCCTCGGCAGATTTCGGAGGATACGGCACTGGCCCTGGAAAGTCTGGCGGATGGCATCCTGATGGTCGATGAGCAGGACAGGGCGGTCTGGGCCAATCACTCCTTTCTGGTGCTCTATGGCTTGACGGACATCGAGTGTCTTGGCGCGCGCATGTTTGAAGATATCTATGCGCAGTCATGGGCGCACGAGCAGCCGACCACGGACTATGCAACAGGGCTTTCGGTTCTCACGGAGCGGCAACGGTTTTCAGGGGCTCCTTATGTGCTGGCCCTGCCTCAGGACCGCTGGGTGCGCGTGGTGGAGCTGCGCGGGACCCAGGCCAACGGTTGCAGCTTTTTTTCGCATGTCGACATCACCGCGTCACGGCGGCAGCAGGAAGAGCTGAGGCAGCTGACCTTGCACCTGGAGTCCCTGGCCGTGAAGGATGCTTTGACAGGCTTGGTGAACCGCAGACGGTTCGATGAGGTGCTGGAGTCGGAGTGGCGCAGAGCACATCGGTCGGAGACCGCACTTTCGCTGCTTCTGTTGGATGTCGACCATTTCAAGCAGCTCAACGACAGCTTTGGGCACCCGTTCGGCGATGAGGTGCTCAAGTGTTTCGCCGGCCTGCTGGCGCACTGCGTCCAGCGCGCAGGTAGCCTGGTTTCCCGTTATGGGGGCGAGGAATTCGCCATTTTGTTGCCTGGCACCGGTCTGTCCGGCGCGGCCAGGCTCGCCGAATTCATCCGGCAACAGGTCGAGGCCCTGTCGCTAGGCAATGAGCAAACCGGATTGGTGCAGATCACCATCAGCGTGGGAGTCGCATGCGCAAGTGGTGCTGCACTGGATTCCTCCTGCTCCAGCCTCATCGACATGGCGGACAGGGCCTTGTATGAAGCCAAACGAAAAGGCCGCAACAGCGTCTGCTTGGCCGGTGTTTGATCTCCAATCAGCGCCCTGCGCTGGCGGAGCGCTTTGGATAGGCTCGGTAGGCTCACAGCTGTCCATTTCAGCCATCGGCATGATCGCGGCTGCAGTTCAGGTGCCAAAGCGGCTGACCAAAGCGCGCTCGGATCAGGACAACAGTCCTAGTTGCCGGAGCCGACTCTGGAGAATCGCTGCTCCAGCATCTGTTTTCCCCACTGATCGCCCACCCACTCTTCAACACACTTGAAGCCATATGACTCATACAGATGGCGAGCCGCAGAGAGCCCGCTGAACGTCCAAAGCTGGGTTTCGCGAAACTTCTGCTGGTCGACAAATTCGAGCGCAGCATTCAGCAGTCGTCTCCCCGCACCGCTGCCCCTCACGCTGTCATCGACGATAAACCACCTCAGGTGTGCAATGCCGGGTTCGAGGTCTTCGCCGTCAATGGCGACCGAGCCAATGATTTCTCCTTCATGGATGGCCGTCCAGATCCGGTTCCGTGAGTGGTTCAAGCGATTTGAGAACTCGGCCAGGCCCGCGGCAACAACGGATTCAAAACGCTGGCCCAACCCGGCTTCACGAGAGTAGTACTGCGCATGCATCTGGGTGATGCGAGCAATGATTCCCGGCTGATAGCCGCTTGCGAGCTCCACGACCGGCTTTTCCTTGTCGCCTTGAATCCGGGACGACAGTGCAGCGCTGTAAAGCTGCAATCCCTTCGAGACGGTGTGCTTCTGTCCCGGGTTCAATCGTTCCAGGGCATGCGTGACCTGTGCGCGAGCATGTGCATGAATGGATTCGACGCGTAACCTGCCCGCAGGGGTCAGCGACAGCTGCTTGAGCCGGCTGTCGTGGAGGTCCGGTGACTCGCTGATATCGCCGGCTTCCACCAGTTTGCGCAGCATCCGGCTGACGCTGGATTTTTCCAGTCGAAGCATTGCCCCAAGATCCTTGGCGTTGACATTGCCTTCTTCAATTTCAAGAAGCGCATGCACGGCGGACGGGGAGAGGTCTGCGCCTGCAATGCTTTCACCCATGAAGCCCCAATCACGCGCCATGGAGCGTGAGTAAGCGCGTATCTGCTCGACTAGAGACGGTTCGTTTGCCATAGATATCTCCAAATGGTTGCATGATACAACCATTTGGTCAGCAGGAAGTTTTGTCGAAGTCGCGCAGGCAATACGCAGGGCGCTGAATCCTGCAAGGCGGATGGTTGGGACGCCCATGGCATGAGCCCGGTTTCGCGAAGCTCTTTCGTCTGAAGTGTCTGAAGCCCTGGTGGCCGCGCTGCCCATGGCGCAGCCGTGACGCACGCGCCGCTTTCCGGGGTTCAGGATCCCAGCCGTGCGCGGTAAATGCCGGGTGTTTCTCCGAACTCGCGCTTGAACAACTGGATAAAGGCACTGGGGCTGGCCCAGCCCAGATCGAGTGCGATATGGCTGACCGGCACGCCTTCGGCCAGCAGCTCCAGGGAGCGCAGCAGGCGAAGGCGCTGGCGCCAGGCGCTGAAACTGTAGCCGGTTTCCGCCACAAAGCGGCGGCTCAGCGTGCGGGTGCTCAGCGCTCCCCAGTCGGCCCAGGCCGTCAGATCCCGGGCATCGGCCGGGTTCTGGATCATTGCCTGGGCAATGCGCTGCACGCGCCAATCGCTGGGCAGGGGCAGGCCCAGGGCTTGCCTGGGCAGGTGGCGGATTTCGTCGAGCACCACACTAGATACGTTGTCGAGCTCGGGCGAGCGCAACGGCTGTGCCGGGTGAGTCCAGCTGGCCGCCAGGCGCAACACTGCTTCGCGCAGCAGGCCGGAGACACGCAAGGTGCAAGGCCTGGCGGGCAGATCGGCGCAGGCATGCTGGGCGATATAGGCGCTCCAGCCGTGGTAGGGCCCGAACGATCGGCCTGAGTGCCTGTGGTGGGGCGGCAGCCAGACGGCGTGGATGGCGGGAACGATCCAGACGCCGTCTTCCACGGTCACCGAGATCAGGCCGCGCAGGGAGCCAAACAGCTGGCCGCGCGCATGCTGATGCGCTTCGGAGGACAGCTCCTGCTCCTGCCAGCGAGTGGCCGCGATGATGACCGGGCCGGCGTCGTCATCCAGATGAGGTTGCAGTAATTCCAGCAGGTCGGACATTGCGAGATGGATGGCAGGCAGCCAATCAGTTTGGCGGATTTCCGCTATTCAATGGCTGAACAATTCTATAGCCGCCAGAGGGCTCTGCCTTAGGCTCGCTGCTCTTTAGAAGGAGTAGTCCAGATGTCAGAGACCCGGACACCGAAGCAGGTGGAGCTCGACGCCCTGTATGCGCCGCCGAGCGAGCGCATACAGAAGGCGGTGCTCGACCATTTGGTCGATTTTCATCGGCAGTATCTGCAGCAGGCGAGTTTTTTCTGCCTGGCCACGGCCGGTCCGGCCGGCATGGATGCTTCGCCACGCGGCGGGCCGCCCGGCTTTGTCCATGTGCTCGACGACAAGACCCTCGTCTTCGCCGACTGGCCGGGCAACAACCGCATCGAATCGCTGCGAAATCTCCAGCACGATGAGCGGGTCGCCATGCTGTTCCTGTTCCCCGGCCTAGAGGTGTTTCTGCGCATCAACGGCCGCGCTCGCGTCAGTGCGGCCACCGAGTTGCTGCAGGAGCTGCGTGAAGGCGAGAAAACGCCGAAAACCGCCACGGTGGTGCGCGTTGACGAAGTGCTGTTTCACTGCGGCAAGGCCATCAATCGGGCGCGGTTGTGGGAGCCGGCGGCCCGGCCGCAGCGCAGCGAGCTGCCCAGCATCGGCCAGATGCTGGTCGGCTTCGCCGCACTTCAGGCGGGCCCTGAGGCCACGGACGGCGAGCATTCCAGCATTGCGGAACTCGATGCGCATTACCAGCAGGCGGTGCGCAGTGATCTGTATGGCTGAAACAGTCAGATGGAGTCGGCAGGGGTGTTCAGCGACTCGGCGGCCGCGCGCAGGCAGGCAAGCAGGCGGGCCACCAGCGGATTGGCGGGCGCGCGACGCCACATGGCCAGCATCTCCGATGATGGATGGGTGCCCCTGAGCGCCCGGAATACCAGGCGCGGCATGCCCACGCGAGCCAGCGCCTCGGGCACCAGGGCCACGCCCTGGCCCAGCGAAACCAGAGAGATCACCGACAGCCAGTGTCTTACCTCGTGGCGCACCTCGGGGGCAAAGCCATGGGTCAGGCACATCTCGTAGATGCGCTGGTGATAAGTCGGCGAAACCAGGCTGGAGAACAGGATCAGGCGGTCGTTCCTGAGCTCGGCCAGATCGATGGCGGCACTGGCGTGAAGCGGGTGCTGTTCGGGCAGGCAGACCACGAAAGGCTCTTCCACCAGCAACTGGCTGTCAATGCCTTTCGGGGGCTGCATGGAGTGGACCAGGGCCATGTCCAGCCGCATCTGCTGCAGACCGAGGATCTGTTCCGCGCTATTGGCTTCCAGCATGTCCACGCGCACCTGGGGGTGGCTGTGCTGGAACTGCTCCAGCGCCTGCGGCAGGCCCCGGTAGAGGCTGGACCCCACGAAGCCCAGGCGCAGATGGCCGCGCGTGCCCTGGGCCACGTCGCGCGTTTCCTGTGCGGCCTGCTGACTCAGAGCCAGCAGCTGGCGCGCCTTGCCCAGCAGATGTTCGCCGGCAGCCGTGAGCCGTACGCCCTTGCTGCTGCGCTCGAAAAGCTGGGCCTGCAGCTCCTGCTCCAGCTGCTTGATGGCCACCGACAGAGGGGGCTGGGAGATGGACAGCCGCTGAGCCGCACGGCTGAAGTGAAGTTCTTCGGCCAGGGTGACGAAGTAATGCAGCAGCCGCAGTTCCATGCTGTTATCTATATATAAAAAGTATTGGAAAAGATTTTAATAATATTTGACGCGAATATATCAGGGTGCTGAAATTCGCAGCAGTCCCCGGCTCTTTGTGTGACGCACAGCGCATGAATCCATCGCCGCCTTCCCGGAGGCCGAGAGCAAGGGTCCAGACGGCCGGGCCGTCCCGCAGCGCGGTTGTCATCCCATCCAGGAGGCGGGCGCGCCGCGCCCCAAGGGTGTATTCGAATTCAGCAGGAGACCTTCATGTCCGCCAACGACAAGAGCCAGATGCATGCCGTGGCCCAGGCTGCCAGCGCTGCAGCCCATCCCGTTCCTGACCGCCACGGTGCCAATTTCTACAGCACCGACTCCGAGCTGCAGTCGCTGCTCAGACTCTATCTGCCGGAGGATTTGCTGTCCCACCTGCAGCCGCATCTGCAGCGCATGGGCGAGCTGGCCGGCGGGCGCATCGACGAACTGGCCGGCATTGCCGACAGGAACCCACCCACGCTCGAGCATCGCAGCCGCTCCGGCCAGGACAGCCAGCGCATCATCAAGCACCCCGCCTATGAAGAGCTCGAGCGCATCGCCTACGGCGAGTTCGGCCTGCAGGCCATCTCGCACCGCGACGACATGCTGGGCTGGCAGGGCAAGATGCCGCCGGCCGTCAAGTACGCGCTGACCTATCTGTTCGTGCAGTCCGAGTTCGGTCTGTGCTGCCCGTTGTCCATGACCGATTCGCTGACACGTACGCTCAAGAAGTTCGGCACGTCCGAGTTGGTGGACAAATACCTGCCGCAGCTGCTGTCGCTGGACTGGGACAACCAGGCCCAGGGCGCCATGTTCATGACCGAGCAGGCTGCCGGCTCCGACATCGCCAACACGCAGACCATGGCCTACCCGCAGATCGACGGCTCCTGGCGTCTGACCGGCGACAAGTGGTTCTGCTCCAACCCCGATGCCGAGTTCGCCATGGCGCTGGCGCGTGTTGACGGGGCACCGGCGGGTATGAAGGGCATCTCGCTGTTCCTGCTGCCGCGCACGCTTGACGATGGCAGCGACAACCACTACCGCATCATCCGTCTCAAGGACAAGATGGGCACCAAGTCCATGGCCAGCGGGGAGATCCGCATGGAAGGCGCCACCGCCTATCTGGTGGGCGAGCAGGGCCGGGGCTTTGTCCAGATTGCCGACATGGTGAACAACTCGCGCCTTTCCAATGGCGTGCGCTCGGCCGGCATGATGCGCCGCGCCGTGGCCGAAGCCGAGTTCATCGCCCACGAGCGCATCGCCTTCGGCAAGCGCCTCGAAGACATGCCGCTGATGCAGCGCCAGCTCGACAAGCTGCGCGTGCCTGCCGAGCAGGCGCGCACCATGGTGTTCCAGACCGCACAGACGCTGATGCGTTCGGATGCGGGCGAAGAGGGGGCATACCCGCTGCTGCGCATTCTCACGCCGCTGATCAAGTTTCGTGCCTGCCGCGATGCGCGCAAGGTTACCGGCGACGCGATGGAGGTGCGTGGCGGCTGCGGCTATATCGAGGAGTGGAGCGACCCACGGCTGGTGCGCGACGCGCATCTGGGCTCGATCTGGGAAGGCACGAGCAATATCGTGGCGCTGGACGTGATCCGCGCCATCAAGCGCGAAGGCTCGCTGCCGGTGCTGCAGCAGTATCTGCACGCATTGCTGGATCAGGCCCTGCTGGTGCCCGGCTACCGCCAGGCCCTGGAGCAGGCATTGGAGCGCGCCAGCGCCCTGGCCGAGAGAGCGGCCCTGGATGGAGGCGACGTGCTGGCCCGCCAGGCTGCCACCGCGCTCTACAACTGCACCACGGCTATCGCCATGGCCTGGGAAGCCAGGCAGACGGGCTCCGCCGAGCGCCTGCGCCTGTCGCAGCTGGTGTTGCTGCACCGCGTGCTGCCGCGCGATCCGCTGGCGGCGACCGAAGTGCCGCTGGAATGGCAAAAGTGAATTGACACATAAAGCAGCGTCGGCGCAATACAGACAAGCGCCGGCAGCTATGCATTTTGAAAGCCAACACCGATTGGCGAACAACCCAAGGAGACAAGTCATGAATATCAATCGCCGTTTGCTGGCCGGATCGGTCGCGCTCGCCAGCGCCGCTATGTGCCTGGGCCTCTCTTTGAATGTCCAGGCCGCCGAGAAATTTCCCGAGCGACCCATCACGTTCATCGTGCCGTTTCCGCCTGGCGGCCCCACCGATGCCATGGCGCGCATTCTGGCCACCGAGCTGACCAAGGAACTGGGTCAGAGCGTGATCGTGGAGAACAAGGCTGGAGCCGGAGGCAATATCGGTGCCGACTTCGTGGCCCGCGCCAAGCCCGATGGCTATACGCTGATGTTCGGTACATCGGGCCCGCTGGCCATCAACAAGCCGCTGTACAAGTCCATCAACTACGACCCACGCACCAGCTTTTCGCCCATCATCTATGTGGGCTATCTGCCCAATGTGCTGGTGGTGCGGCCCAACCTGGGGGTGAACAACGTCAAGGAACTGATCGAGCTGGACAAGAGCAAGCCTGGCCGGCTCAATTTCGCCTCCTCCGGCAACGGCGCCTCGTCCCATCTGGCGGGCGTGCTGTTCAACGGCATGGCCGGTACCGAGCTGCAACATGTGCCCTACAAGGGCACGGGGCCGGCACTCAACGACCTGCTGGCGGGTCAGGTGGAGATGACCTTCACCGACATCCTCACGGCCATGCCCTATATCAAGGCCGGCAAGGTCAAGGCCCTGGGCGTGGCCACGGCCAAGCGCTCCAGCGCCATGCCGCTGATTCCCACCATTGCCGAGCAGGGGCTGCCCGACTATGACGTGAGCGTGTTCTTCGGTGTGGTCGGCCCCAAGGGCATGGCCGCGGATCGGGTCGCGCTGCTCAATCAGGCCTATGCCAAGGCGCTGGATTCCGACAACGTGAAGAAGGCCTTTGCGGCCCAGGGCCTGGAGCGTGGTGCGGATACCAAACCTGCCTATCTGGCCGGCTTTGTGAAGAGCGAACTCGGCAAATGGAGCGAGGTGGTGCAAAAGGCCGGCGTCACGCTGGACTGACGGTGCAGTTGCTTGGATGCAAGCAAACGCGTGCCTTTGAAGGCTGGTCGTGTTAGAACTTTTCGAAACCTCTTGCATGGGTTGCGAGGGGAAACTGTTCAGCACCTCCAGCCACTGCCTGCGGGCCCATGCAAGACAGGGGCCCGGGCTCTTCAACTATCCATCGCCATGACATTTTCAAGCCCATCCCCTCTGCTTGCGCAACTGCAGGCGGTCGCTGCCGAGTTCGTCGAGGTCCGCCGCAGCATCCATGCCCATCCCGAGCTTGCTTTCGAAGAGACGCGCACCAGCGACATGGTGGCCGAGTCCCTGGCCCGCTGGGGTTATGCGGTGCATCGCGGCCTGGGCGTGACCGGCGTGGTCGGCGTGCTCAAGAAAGGCTCGGGCAGCAAGTCGCTGGGCATACGCGCCGACATGGACGCCTTGCCCATTCTCGAAAGAACAGGTCTGGACTACGCCAGCCGCCTGCCCGGGAAAATGCATGCCTGCGGCCATGACGGACATACAGCCATCCTGTTGTGCGCTGCAAAGTACATCGCCGAGAAGCTCGATTTCGACGGCACGCTGAACCTGATCTTCCAGCCGGCCGAGGAAAACGAGGGAGGAGCCATGCGCATGGTGGACGAGGGCCTGTTCGAGCTGTTTCCCTGCGACGAGATCTACGCGCTGCACAACGCGCCGGGCCTGCCCGTGGGTCGGATGGCGATCAGCCCGGGGCCGGCCATGGCCTCGTTCGATCGCGTGACCGTCACGCTGCGCGGGCGCAGCGCCCATGGCGCCATGCCGCACCATGGCATAGACAGCATGCAGTGTGCAGCCAGCATCGTGCTGGGCCTGCAGTCCATCATCACGCGCGAGCTCGATGCCCAGCAGGCAGCTGTGATCACGGTGGGCTCCATCCAGGCTGGTGAGGTCTTCAACATCGTGCCCGAGAGCGCAGTGCTCAAGATCGGCGTGCGTGCCCTGCATCCGGATGTGCGCAGCTGGGTGGAGAAGCGCATCAAGGCCTTTGTGCAGGCCCAGGCCGAGAGTTACCAGCTCGGTTGCGAGATCGACTATGTGCACAAATACCCGGTGCTCGTGAACTGCGCAGCCCAGACCGAGTACGCGCGCCAGGTGGCAATCAGCCTGCTGGGCGAGGACAAGGTGGGCGAGCGCACGCCCACCATGGGCAGCGAGGACTTTGCCTACATGCTGCAAAAGCGTCCCGGCGCCTATATCCGGCTGGGCAACGGCGTGGGCGAGGATGGCGGTTGCATGGTGCACAACCCGCTGTATGACTTCAATGACAAGGCCTTGCACATCGGTGCGGCCTTCTGGACGCAACTGGTGCAAAGCTATCTGGCCTGAGCGGCCGTATATCGAAGAGGGAGGCAGGAGATGGGGACATGGAACCGCCGCGGCTTTATGCGGCACACACTGTGGCAGACGGTTGCCTTGGCGGCAGCTTCGAACGGGGTCCGGGCTGCAGAAAGCTTTCCGGCCAAGCCTCTGATTCTCATGGTGCCTTTTCCCGCTGGCGGAGCCAGCGATGTGGCGGCACGCATCTTTGCCGAATCCATAGGCCGCAGCCTCGGGCAGCAGGTGGTGGTGGAGAACCTGGGCGGCGGCACGGGACTGATTGCTGCGGCCAAGGTGCTCAACACACCGGCCGACGGCTATATGTTCTTCCATGGCTCGGCCAACGAGATCTTCCTGGCGCCCATGCTCAATACGGCAGCGCGCTACAAGCCGGGCGACTTCACGCTGGCGGCTCCCACGACGGAGTCGCCCATCGTGCTCATGGTCAAGAGCGGCTTGCCTGTCGACAGCTATGACGCCTTCATCGAATATGCGCGCGCCGGCAAGAAGGGCCCGCTGACCTATGGCACGGTGGGCGTGGATTCCATGTACAACCTGATGGGCGATGCGCTGGCCGCCAGACTGAAGCTGCCGTTTCTGCACGTGCCTTACAAGGGCGCCGCGCCGGCCCTGCAGGACCTGGCAGGAGGACAGGTGGACTTCGCCATCCTGCCTTATCAGGCCAGCTTCGAAGCCATGGCCAAGCAGGGAAGGCTGAAGATACTGACCAGTTTCTCCAAGACCCTGCCCAAGGACCTGGCCCATGTGCCGCTGATATCGCAAAGCCGCCTCAGCCCGGACTTCGAATACACGGTCAGCGCAGGCTACTTCGTGAAGAAAGGCACGCCCGCCGATCGCGTGGCGGCGTTGCGTGGCGCCATAGGGCGGGCACTGGTGAACCAGGACATCCGCAGCCGACTGGAGCTGGAGGGCAAGCATATCCGGCAGCCTGTGACCTCGCAGGCCGAGGCAGACCAGAGCTTTGCTGCCATCCATCAGCGCCTGAGTGCACTGGTGCGCAGCGTAGGCCGCACGCCCCTGGCCTGATGCGGTCAACCGCAAAGAATTTCTGAGCCACATTTTGAGCTATACGCGGGCCCAGGGCCCGCATTCTGTAGGGAATTGAAACATGCACAATCCAGCCACGATCGGCGCCGGAGCCTTGCAGGGCATCAAGGTTCTCGATCTGTCACGCATCCTCGGCGGGCCGCTCTGCGGGCAGATCCTGGGTGACCATGGCGCCGATGTGCTCAAGGTGGAGCCACCGCAGGGAGACGACACGCGCACCTGGGGGCCCCCGTTTCGCGACGGCGTGGCCTCCTACTACTTCGGCCTGAACCGCAACAAGCGCATCCAGTTTCTCGATCTGTCCTCGCCCGAAGGCCAGCAGCGTGTGCGCGAGTTGATGGCCCAGGCCGATGTGGTGGTGGAGAACTTCAAGGTCGGCACCATGGAGAAATGGGGCATAGGCTTTGAGCAGATGCGCGAGCAGCTGCCGCATCTGATCTGGTGCCGCGTCACGGGCTTCGGTGCCGACGGCCCTCTGGGCAGCCTGCCCGGCTATGACGCCGCCATCCAGGCCATGGCCGGCATCATGAGCATCAATGGCGAGGCCGACGGAGACCCGCTGCGCGTGGGCCTGCCGGTGGTGGACATGGTGACCGGGCTGAATGCCACCATA
This sequence comes from Comamonas sp. C24C, assembly GCF_053345995.1. Lineage (NCBI taxonomy): Bacteria > Pseudomonadati > Pseudomonadota > Betaproteobacteria > Burkholderiales > Comamonadaceae > Comamonas > Comamonas sp. C24C. The sequence goes on from NZ_JBKFBC010000003.1 coordinate 244,313, forward strand.
GGCGTTCTGCTGGCCCTGCACGAGCGGGGGCGCAGCGGGCTGGGCCAGCTGGTGGATGCCTCGCTTTACGACTCCGGCCTGTCGCTGCTCCACCCCCATGCCGCCAACTGGTTCATGGGGCGCAAGGTGCCGCAGCGTTCGGGCAATGCCCATCCCAATATCTATCCCTATGACGTGCTCAGCACCGGCGGTGCTCCCATCTTTCTGGCCGTGGGCAATGACCGGCAGTTCCGGCTGCTGTGCAGCCATGTCGGCCGGCCCGAGCTGGCGCAGGACGAGCGCTTTGCCACTGCAGGCCAGCGCTCCGTCCATCGCGCCGAGCTCAAGCCCTTGCTGCAGCAGGCGTTTGCGGCGCTGGACGGCCTGAAGCTGGCCGACGAGCTGATGACCATAGGCGTGCCCGCCGCGCCGGTGCTGGACGTCGCCCAGGCGCTTGAACATCCACATACGGCGCACCGTGAGATGGTGGTGACCATGGACCAGTACCAGGGGCTGGGCGCTCCGGTCAAGCTCGGCCGCACGCCGGCCAGCTACCGCTTCGCCCCTTTGAGCGAGGGGCAGGATTTTCTGCCGGACGCCGGCGCCTGAGCTTGTTTCACAGCGACACCAGCCCGCCCTGCGCGGGCTTTCCTTTTTTGGCGCCCATGTGAGCCAGGTTCGCATGGCCGGCGCCCTGTCCCACCCTTTTCACGGGCATTGTGTGCACAATGGAATGTAAAAGCGTTACCCCTGTGTTCTGTCCATGGAGAGTCTCACGATGTCGCATGCTTTTGCCAAAACCCTGAAGTCCTTTGAGCTGGCCGAAGGCAAGAAAGCCAAGTTCTATTCGCTGCCTGCACTTGCCAAGCAGTTTCCCGAAATCAAGCGACTGCCGGTCTCGATCCGCATCGTGCTGGAGTCGGTGCTGCGCAACTGCGATGGCAACAAGATCACCGAGGAGCATGTGGCGCAGCTGGCGCGCTGGCAGCCCAGGGCCGAGCGTGTCGACGAGATTCCGTTTGTCGTCGCACGCGTGGTGCTGCAGGATTTCACCGGCGTGCCCCTGCTGGCCGACCTGGCCGCCATGCGCAGCACGGCTGCCAAGCTGGGCAAGAAGCCCAAGTCCATCGAGCCGCTGGTGCCCGTGGACCTGGTGGTGGACCACTCCATCATGGTGGACTACTTCGGCACCAAGAAGGCGCTGGACCTGAACATGAAGCTGGAGTTCCAGCGCAACCAGGAGCGCTACCAGTTCATGAAATGGGGCATGCAGGCCTTCGACACCTTCGGCGTCGTGCCGCCGGGCTTCGGCATCGTGCACCAGGTCAATCTGGAATACCTGGCGCGCGGCGTGCACAAGGCCAGGAGCGGCAAGGGCGAGGCGGTGTACTACCCTGACACCCTGGTCGGCACCGACAGCCATACCACCATGATCAACGGCATCGGCGTGGTGGCCTGGGGTGTGGGCGGCATCGAGGCCGAGGCGGCCATGCTGGGCCAGCCTGTGTACTTCCTCACACCCGATGTGGTTGGGTTCGAGCTGACCGGCCAGTTGCGCGAGGGCGTGACGGCCACCGATCTGGTGCTCACGGTCACGGAGCTGCTGCGCAAGGAAAAAGTGGTCGGCAAATTCGTCGAGTTCTTTGGCGAGGGCACGCGCAGCCTTTCGCTGCCGGACCGCGCCACCATCGGCAATATGGCTCCTGAATATGGGGCGACCATGGGTTTCTTCCCGGTCGACGAAAAGACCATCGAGTACTTCAAGGGAACCGGGCGCACCAAGAGCGAGATCCAGGCCTTCGAAGCCTATTTCAAGGCCCAGCAGCTGTTTGGCGTGCCCCAGGCCGGCGAGATCGATTACTCGCATGTGGTCAAGCTGGATCTGGGCAAGGTGGCGCCGAGTCTGGCCGGTCCCAAGCGTCCGCAGGACCGCATCGAGATCGGCCATGTGGCCGGGCAGTTCGACGAGCTGTTCAGCGCTCCCGTGGCCCAGAATGGTTTCAATCTCCCTGCCGATCAGCTGGTGCGCCGTCATCTGGTGAGTCCCGACGGCCCCGAGGCCTTGAAGCCCGAGAGCAAGCCCCTGCCCGCCGATGCGGAGCGCAACAAGGTCGAGATGGTGAGCAACACGCCCGAGACCGGCAAGGTCGAGGCCAGCGCGATTGCGGTCGAAGCCAGCCAGGCCCTGGCCGAGCCAAACAGAAGCTTCGATATTGGCAGCGGCGATGTGCTGATTGCCGCCATCACCAGCTGCACCAATACCTCCAACCCCAGCGTCATGCTGGCGGCGGGCCTGCTGGCCAAGAAGGCAGTGCAGGCCGGCCTCAAGGTCAAGCCGCATATCAAGACCTCGCTGGCGCCGGGCTCCCGCCTCGTGACCCGTTATCTGACCGAGGCGGGCTTGCTGCCCTATCTGGAAAAGCTGGGCTTTGCACTGGCCGGCTACGGCTGCACCACCTGCATCGGCAATGCCGGTGATCTCACTCCCGAGATCAATGCCGTCATCACGCAGAACAATCTGGTCTGCGCGGCCGTGCTCTCGGGCAACCGCAATTTCGAGGCCCGCATTCACCCCAATATCAAGGCCAACTTCCTGGCCAGCCCTCCGCTGGTGGTGGCTTACGCGATTGCCGGTACGGTGCGCAAGGACCTGATGACCGAGCCCGTGGGCAAGGGCAAGGGCGGCAAGGACGTGTATCTGGGCGACATCTGGCCCAGCAGCGAGGAGATTCAGGAGCTGCTCAAGTTCGCCATGAACGGCAAGGCCTTCCGCAGCAATTACGAGCAGGTGGCCAGCGAGCCGGGCAAGCTCTGGGAAAAGATTCGGGGGGTGACGGGCTCCACCTACACCTGGCCCGAGAGCACCTATATCGCCGAGCCGCCGTTCTTTGCCGACTTTGCTCTGGATTTGAAAGCGCCATCCGCAGACGGAGAAAGCGCTGCAGGTCAAAAAGGCTCAAACTCCAGCGCGGTGCACGGTGCCCGCGTCATGGCCTTGTTCGGTGACTCCATCACTACCGACCATATCTCGCCTGCAGGCTCCATCAAGGAGTCTTCGCCGGCAGGCAAGTGGTTGCTCGAGCATGGCGTGCAAAAGGCCGACTTCAACAGCTATGGCTCGCGCCGGGGCAACCATGAGGTGATGATGCGCGGCACTTTTGCCAACGTGCGTATCAAGAACCTGATGATTCCTGCCGCAGCCGACGGCTCGCGCGAGGAGGGCGGCGTCACCCTGTTCCGCGACGACCATGGCCGGGCCGAGAAGATGGCCATTTACGACGCGGCCATGAAGTACCAGGCCGCGGGCCGCGCCACGGTGGTGCTGGCCGGCGAGGAATACGGCACGGGCTCCAGCCGCGACTGGGCGGCCAAGGGCACGCAGCTGCTGGGCATCAAGGCCGTGGTGGCGCGCAGCTTCGAGCGCATTCACCGCTCCAATCTGGTGGGCATGGGCGTGTTGCCGCTGCAGTTCAAGGGCAATGACAGCTGGCAAAGCCTGGGCCTGACGGGCGAGGAGTTCATCGATGTGATCCCGGCCACCGACCTGGCGCCGCAAAGCGATGCCCAGCTGGTGATCACCAGGCCCGACGGCAGCAAGAAAACCGTGACCGTGAAGCTGCGCATCGACACCCCCATCGAGGTGGACTACTACCGCCATGGCGGCATCCTGCCCTATGTGCTGAGGCAGCTGCTGGCCTGATTGCGCCCGCTTGCCAAGTCAAAAGGCCTGCTCTCCTCGGAGGCAGGCCTTTTTCGTGGACCGGTGCAAGCCCTATTTCATCGAGTGCAGGCCAAACATATTGCCTTCGGTGTCGATGGCCAGTGCAATAAAGCCATAGGGGCCTATGGAGACCTTGTCGCGGTGCAGGCTGCCGCCGTTCTGCGCGACGCGTGCGGCCTGCTCGGCGCAGTCTTCACAGACAAAATAGACCAGCGTGCCGCCGCCGCCAGAGGGGCATTCCGGCATGCGGACCAGCGCCCCGGTGGCGCCAGCGTTATCCGGCTGCCCTGGAAAGGCCCACATTTCCATATCGGGGTGCTCGCCGCCTTCCGGCATGGCCAGCGCTTGCAGTTGACAGCCCAGCACGGCTTCGTAGAAGCTCCTGGCGCGTGACATGTCCTGCACGTAGATCTCGAACCAGCCAACGGGATTCATAGCCATCTCCAGCTCCTTGTCTGCTCATCGGTGGAAGTCCAGATGCTGAGGCCGTAGAGGCTGTGATGCAAGCGGACCCGACCCTGAACGGGGATATCCGAGTCCGGCTCGCTCAGGACTTTCTCCGGGCAGCCAGCTTTCTGGCCTTGCGGCGGTGCCACCAGAGCCAGATTCCGCTGATGCCCAGGCCGCCCAGCACCAGGCCGTTGAGACCGGCCAGGACTTCCATCGGCACGCCACCCAGCTCGCCCGTGTGCAGTGGATAGGCCACGGCCACCGCCGCAGCGCCGGGGTCGAGTTCATTCCAGCGCCTGACGTCCAGCACCGCCCCGTTGCGCGGGTCCAGCCATACCGAGCTGATGCCGTTGGGGTGCGGTTCGCCGGGGGCGCGAAAGCGGATGCGTACGGGCTGTTTGGCATTGGGCGGCAACTGCACAAAGCTGGCCTGAGCATCGGGCATGGCCGCACGGGCCGAGGCCAGCATGGCGTCCACATCGGCGGGTAGCGGTTGGGCGGAGCCTTGCGCAGCCAGTGTGGGCAGTTTGGGGGGCTTGACTGCCGTGCTGCTGGCGAGCACATTGAGCCAGTCGCCCAGCGGCCGCCATGCCATATAGGCACCGGTGACGACCGAGACCGCGATCAGCAGGCCCATGATCATGCCGCCGATGCGGTGCATGTCGAACAGGGCGCGCACCAGACTCTTGTTGAGTTCTATGCGCCAGTTGCCCGGCCAGCGCTTGGGCCACCAGAGAATGACGCCCGTCAGCAGCAGCACGTAGGCCAGCGTGGTCCAGGCCAGTATGGCCTTGCCATTGGCGTCGAGCAGCAAGGTGCTGTGCAGCTTGAACAGTGTGTTGACAAAGCCCTCGGTCTCGCCGCGCCGGCCCTGCTCCTGGCCGGTCACGGGATCCAGGTAAATGGTGCCGCGCCAGTCTGCCGCCTGAACACGCAGCCACAGGCTGTCCTGAGCCTGCTGCGGCAGCCGGAAGCGCAAAGTGGCCTTGCTGCCGAATTCCTCATGGGCTCTTGCCAGTATCGGCGTCAGCGCGGCGGCCTGCCGGGCCTGCTGCGCATTCGTAGTGCGGGCCTGGAACAGTTCGGGGTGCGCCATGCGGTCCAGCGGCTGGCCGATGATGAGCAGGGTGCCGGTGAGCCCGGCCAGAATCAGAATCCAGCCCAGGCCCAGGGCGAACCAGCGATGCAAGCGCAGCCACAGAGAACGGAGCGAAGTCATTGCGCGTGATGGTGTGATGTCCCGCGAGACCGGCCTTGAGGGTGGACTCGCGGGGTGCGCCGCTTAGAACGGCAGGGTGGCCTGAACGTACAGGGTGCGTGGCATGCCCACGTATTTGCCGCCGCCGTTGTTGTCGGTGGAGCGGGTGAAGTAGCGGCGGTCAAACACGTTCTTCATGCCCACGGTCAGGCGCAGATTGTTCAGCTCCTTGCCTGCCTGGTAGCTGGTGCGCAGGCCGAGGATGGCAAAGCCCGGGATATCGCCCAGATTGCCGTTGGCATCTTCCTGCGTGATGTAGGAGTTGGGCTTGGCGCTGGTGCCGGGCGTGCCGGGCGAGCGCTGCTTGGACTGGGCGTTCAGGTCGGCATTGAAGGTCCAGCGCTCCATTGCATAACGTGCCGACAGGCCGGCCGTGTGGCGCGAATAAAGCGGCAGGTCGCGGCCTGCGAAGGGGCCGGCCTGGCTGGTGGCCTGGGTGAAGGTATAGCTCATGCCCAGCGACAGGCCCTTGAGTGCCGGATAGTTCTTGCCGAAGTCATAGCGCAGCGCCGATTCCAGACCACGGTGGCGTGTGGCGCCCAGATCGGTCCAGATGCCGTTGCCGGTGCCGTCACCCGGGCGGTCCAGGAACAGCTCCTTGTTGAAGTCGATGTTGAACAGCGTCAGCTCGCCGTTCCAGGTGTCGCTCTTGTAGTGCGTGCCCAGCTCATAGGTCTTGGCCGATTCGGGATAGAGCTGGTTGTTGGACGACTGGGCCAGCTGTGCGTACTGCTGGGGCCCGAAGGACTTGCCGGCATTCGCGAACACCGACCAGTGGCTGTCGACGCGGTAGAGCACCGACAGCGTGGGCAGCAGTTCGTTGGCGGCCGCCGTCGGGTAGATGGCTGCTGCGGTCGCGCCCTTGTAGTCCACCACGTTGTTGAAGGAGCGGATGCGCTCGTAGCGCACGCCGGGCGTGATGGTCCAGTTGCCCACATCGATGCGGTTGTCGATATAGAAGGCATTGGCCGTGGTGCCGCCCTGGCTGGTCTGGGTGGTGTTCAGCGGCAGAGCCATGGCATCGACCTGGCCGGGCACATAGAAGCCCGAAGTGGCCAGCGCCGTTTCAGAGCTCTTTTCCTTCAGGTAGCGATAGCCCACGCTGACCTCCTGCACCACGGAGCCGGTCTCGAAAATGCGCGAGTAGCGCGGCTCCACGCCGTAGTAGCTGTAGTCGCGCGGTGCGGCCGTGAGGCTGCGCTTGCCGGCATTGGCGCCAGTGGCGTCGCGTTCGATATAGCTGCCGCGGAAGGAGTCCACGTAGTAGCTGAGCACTTCGAAGTTGTTGCGGCCGTCCTTGTAGCTGTACTTGAGCGAGCCGTCGGTGCGGCGGCCTGTGAACTGGTCGTAGTTGCGCGTGCTCTGGAACGGGTCGGCGGCGTACTGCGCCGTGGTCAGGCCGCCGGGCATCTGGCCCTTGCCCTCGAAATGGTGCAGCGAAGCGGAAATGCTGCTGTTGTTGCTGAGCTTGTAGCTGCCCTTGACCAGCAGGTCGTCGATGTCGGTCTTGTCGTTGCTGCTGCGCCAGCCTTTGCCGTGCGTGCCCGAATACAGCACGGCCAGACCCAGGCCCGACTCGTTGGTGCCGCCCACAAAGAAGCTGGGCGTGGTCTTCACATTGCCGCCGTGGCTGTAGATCTCGGTGCCGATGGAAGCTTCGGCCGCAAAGGTCTTGGGAATGGCGCGCGTCGTGAAGTTGATGATGCCGCCCACGTTCTGCGGGCCGTAGCGCACCGAACCTGCGCCGCGCACCACGTCGATGGAGTCCAGATTGCCCAGCGCCACGGGCGCCAGCGACAACTGGGGCTGACCGTAGGGGGCGTAGGAAACGGGCACGCCGTCCTGCAGCACATAGGAGCGTGGCGACAGGCGCGCGGTCAGGCCGCGCACGCTCAGGTTCAGAGAGATATCGCTGCCGCCCGTGCCGTTGCTGTCCTGAACCTGCACACCGGGCACCAGACGCAGCGCTTCGCGCAAGGTGGCTGCGCCGCTTTCCTGAATACGCTCGCGCTCGACGATGGTGCGGGCGCCAGGATGCTCCAGCACCTTCTCGGCGCTGGACATGTCGCCGTCCAGCCAGTTGCCGGTGACGGTGACCGAGTCGAGGGCGGCTTCGGTAGCGGCGGTGTTGGCCGTCTGTGCATGAACGGGGCTGGCGAGCACGCCAAGGGCTGTGGCAACGGCAGCGGCGGCGCTGCTCAGGCGAAAAGCGGGGGAGTCGGAAAGATGGAGGTTAGCCATAGGTGTTGTAGGGGAGGGCACACAGCACCAGGCTGGCATGAACAGCGCGCTGCGCCAGCCTTGCGCTGGCGGCATCTCTTGTCTTCAGTCGGGGCCGGAGGGGGCTATGTGGCGTTTATTGGCAGGCGCAGATATTAATGAGAATGCCTGTCATTTGGCTGTTTGTGGTTATGTTGATACACAAATAGCAGTCTCTCCGTTCGGCAGTCTGGCCGCCCGGGGGCGCTGCGTGTGGGCGCTGCCAGGAGAGGGGCTTGACCCTGTTCGGGCAGCAGCTCCTGCAGACTGGGCAGTTGCGGCAGCGCAGCTGCTGGCCTGACATGCCTGGCCGCAGTAAAGCCTGCGGTCGCGGGCGTTCGGCAGATGTCTCCGCGCAATGCTGCGCCTGCGGGCTTTTTCCTGTGGCAAGGCGGGCGGCGGCAAGGTGAAACGCCAATGTTCAGGACCGGGGCTGACCGTTATCGTTCATAAACATGCGGCGAAGTTCCGGCACATTCCTGCAGCCGCTGGACTTCATCCCGCTTCCGCTTCGCGCCCCATGAACGATTCCCGCTCCACCGATCCCCAGGCCGCTGCCAGCGGCCACGCTGAACCCTCCGACTCCTCTGTGCCATCCTCCGCCCCGGGCCTGCGCTCGGCCATCGTGCACCGCGGCACCTTGCGCGCCAGCGCGCGCAGCTTTCTGCATGCGCTGGGCCAGGACGATGAGGAGATTGCACGCCCGCATGTGGGCGTATTCCATACGGGCGGGGAGATGAGTCCCTGCAATATGAATCTCCGCGACCAGGCCCAGCATGCCAAGACCGGCATCTACGCGGGCGGCGGCATGCCGCACGAGTGCCCCGTGGTCTCGGTCAGCGACGGCCTGACCATGGCGCATTCGGGCATGCGCTTTTCGCTGATCTCGCGCGAGCTGATCGCCGATAGCGTGGAGGCCTCGGTGCGCGGCCACCAGTGGGACGGCATCTTTGCCGTGGGTGCCTGCGACAAGAACCTGCCGGGCCTGATGATGGCCATGGTGCGCTGCAATGTGCCCAGCGTCTTCGTGCATGGCGGCTCGGCCCTGCCCGGGCAGATGCCGGGCAGCGTCTCGGGGCGTGACCTCAACGTGGTCGACACCTACGAGACCATAGGCAAGGTGCTGGCCGGCACCTCCACCCTGCAGGAGCTGGACACCGTCACACGCTCCTGCCTGCCCTCGGCCGGGGCCTGCGCCGGGCAGTTCACAGCCAACACCATGGGCATGGTCAGCGAGGCTCTGGGCCTGGCGCCCATTGGCTCCAGCATGGTGCCGGCCGTGTTCAGCGAACGCGCGCCGCTGATGCGCCGCGCTGGCCGCCAGCTCATGGAAATGGTCTGGGCCAGCGCCAGGGGCGAGGCCGTGCTGCCGCGCGACATTGTCACGCGCAAGGCCCTGGAAAACGCCTGCGCCGTGGTCTGCGCCACGGGGGGCTCCACGAATGCGGCCCTGCACCTGCCGGCGATCGCACACGAGGCCGGCATACGCTTTCACCTCGACGACGTGGCCGAGATCTTCGCGCGCACGCCGCTGATCGCAGACCTCAAGCCCGGGGGCCGCTTCCTGGCACGTGATGTCTACTACATCGGCGGTGCGGCCGTCATCCTGCGCACCCTGCTGGAGCAGGGGCTGCTGCATGGCGATGCGCTCACCTTCACGGGCCGCACGCTGGCCGAGGAACTGGCCGATGCCGCCGAGCCCGACGGCGAAGTGGTGCGCAAGGCCGGCAACCCGATCTCGGCGGACGGCGGGCTCACGGTGCTCAAGGGCAATCTGTGCCCGGACGGTGCCCTGCTCAAGACCGCAGGGCTCAAGACACTGGTGCACCGCGGCCCGGCCCGCGTCTTCGACTCCGAGGAACAGGCACAGGACGCCGTGCAGGCCATGGCCTACGAGAGCGGGGATGTGCTGGTGATACGCAACGAAGGCCCCAAGGGCAGCCCCGGCATGCGCGAGATGCTGGGCATCACTGCCTTGCTCTACGGCCAGGGCATGGGCGACAAGGTGGCGCTGCTCACCGACGGGCGCTTCTCGGGCGCCACGCGCGGCCTGTGCATAGGCTACGCGGGGCCGGAGGCCGCTGACGGCGGGCCGATTGCCGCACTGCAGGACGGCGACATCATCGCCATCGATGCGCGGGCCGGCGCGCGCAGCATCACGGTGGAGCTGGAGTCCGCCGTCATCGCCGCGCGGCTGGAAGCCGCCAGGGCCAGCCGGGCGCAGCAGCGCCCCCTGGGCGGGCTGCTGGAGAAATACGCGCTGACCGTACGCCCGGCCCACCAGGGCGCGGTCACGCATTCGGGGGCGGTGACCTGGCTGCGCGACAGCAAGTGATGCGCGCAGAGGCAAAGGCTGCGACCCGGGAGGGTGAAATCGCTCCAGGGCCTGAAGGACAGAATCAACGACGACTCAAAACACCAAGGAGACCAATATGAACTTCAACCGCCGTGAATGGCTGCAGGCCACAGGTTCGGGCAGCGCGGGAGCGCTGCTTTCGGGTCTGGGCCTGCCGGCACTGGCCCAGGCGCCGCTCGAGAATCTGAACATCATCACCGGCTTCGCGGCCGGTGGTACCTCGGACGCCATCTGCCGCCGCGTGGGCACCAAGCTCGCCGCCTATGCCAAGGCCGTGGTGGTGGAGAACCGCACGGGCGCGGGCGGGCAGATCGCCATCAACTACGTCAAGGGCCGCCCGGCCGATGGCTCGGTGATGCTGCAGACGCCCACCTCCATGCTCACCATTTACCCGCACATCTACAAGAAGCTGGGCTACGACCCCGTGGCCGATCTCACGCCCGTGACCGTGGGCTGTATCTTCGACTTCGGCTTTGCCGTCGGCCCCATGGTGCCGGCCAGCGTGACCACCGTCCCCGAGTTCTTTGCCTGGGCCAAGACGCATCCCGACGGCGCCAGCTTTGGTTCGCCCGCCGCGGGCTCCACGCCGCACTTCGTCGGAGCCCTGCTGGGCCAGCAGGCGGGCGTGGAGTTCAAGCACGTGGGCTATCGCGGCTCGCAGCCCGCGCTCATGGACATGATGGGCGGCAACATCGCCGCGGTGAGCTGCCCCGTGGGCGATGCCATGCAGCACGCGGCCAGCGGCAAGATGCGCCTGCTGGGCGTGAGCGGCGCAAAGCGCAACCGCTTCATGCCCAAGGTGCCCACCTATACCGAGCAGGGTTACAAGAACATGGCCCACAGCGAGTGGTTCGGCTTCTTCCTGCCGGCCAAGGCCAAGCCCGATCAGGTGGAGCGGCTCAACGCCCAGATGCGTCAGGCCCTGGCCAGTCCCGATGTGGTCGACAGCCTGGCCGTGTTCGGCCTGGAGGCCATGTCGTCCTCGCCCGCCGAGCTGGCGGCGCTGATCAGGGAAGACCTGGCCAAGTGGGCGCCCATCGTCAAGCAGGTGGGCTTCACGGCCGAGGCCTGATCAACCGTGTCCGGTGGTCTCGGGATCGTGCCGCCGACCTGGCGGCCGGCGCGGTCCTGTCAAACCGCCAGCGGCGATGTGCTGGCAGGGAGCAGCGTGGCTGCCGCCGAAAATCGCATGCCGCACGAACGCCGGCCCAGGGTCGTGCAGCTCATGCGAAAAAGCCTGCGCGCCCATGGTTTCGATGCATTCTGAGCGGCAGGCAGGGACCATCGCAGCTGGCGCGACTTAACCCTGTTCGGCCAGCAGGTCCTGCAAGGTCTTGACCTGCAGGCGCAGGCGCTCGTTCTCGGCCTCCAGCTCGGTGACGCGGGCCTGCAGCTCTTCGGGGCTGGCGGCTGGCGCGGCTTCTGCCGATTCTTCGGCTTCGGGCTTGGCGGCCTTGGGCTTTTTCTTGGCGTCGCGCACGCGCTTGGCGGCCTGCTTGAGCGCATCGGCGCCTTCGGCGGCCACGGCCTGCTGCTCTTCCTCGGGCAGGGTGGCGACCACGGCTGCGGCATTGAGCGAGAGTTCACCGGCCTTGACCGCTGCCACGACTTCGGGCGCGGCCTTTTCCTGGATGGTCTCGATCATCTTGACCTGGCCGGCCGACAGGCGGGCGGCGCGGGCCAGGGCTTCACGTGTGTCCAGTGCCTCGTCGGGCACCTTGGCCACGCTGGCCAGGGCCTGGGCCACCACGGGGTCGGTCTCGCCTTCCCAGGGGGCTTCCTCGCTGGCCGGCTGGGCGGCCTTGGCGGCGTTCACGGCAGCGGCTGCTGCAGCGCGTCGCTCGGCAATGATCTCGCGCTTGCGCAGCGCCAGCACACCGCGCTGGAAGTCGGAGACCGAGCGGCGGCCCAGATGCTGGTCGATCATCCACAGATGCACGTCGTCCATGTTCTTGAACTGCGTGGCCTGCACGGTGTTGTAGGGCAGGCCGTGCTTCTGGCAGATGCCGTAGCGGTTGTGGCCGTCGATGAGCAGATCGCCCCAGACCACCAGGGAGTCGCGGCAGCCTTCGGCGAGGATGCTGCGCTCCAGCGATTCGTGCTCGTCCGGGGTCAGAGGGTCGATATAGGCCTTCAGGCCTTCGTCAATCTTCAGTTCCATGTGTGTTCTTTAAATTGAGGAGCTGCTTGCGCTTGTTGGTATTCGTTTTCAGCATGAAATCAATGTGAATTCAAGACGGGGCGAGCGAAAGCAGCTATAGACAAAAGAGCAACGCCCCAGCGAATGGGGCGTTGGAAAAGCAAAGCCGGTCGAGCTTACAGCAGTCGCGAAATCAGCGCACCTTCCACAGGGCCTTCCAGCGGAATGCGCACGCGCACGGGGTTGCCTTGTGCGACTTCCACGGGCTGGCCTTCGAGGTTGAACATCTTCTCCAGCTTGACCTGGCGGTTGCCCTGGGGATGAATCACTTCGATGGTGTCGCCCACGGCGAAACGGTTCATGGTTTCAATCTCGGCCATGCCGTCGGCATAACCGCGCACCGCGCCCACGAAGTGGCTGCGCTGCAGCACGCTGTGGCCGGTTTCGTAGTTCTGGTAGTCGTTGGCAGGGCGGCGCTCCAGCAGGCCGCCGGTATAGCCGCGATTCGCCAGGCCTTCGAGTTCGGTGATCAGATGCGGGTTGAACGGGCGACCGGCCACGGCGTCGTCGATGGCGCGGCGGTAGGTCTGGGCGGTGCGGGCCACGTAGTACAGGCTCTTGGTGCGGCCTTCGATCTTGAGCGAGTCCACGCCGATCTTGGTCAGGCGCTCGACATGCTCCACGGCGCGCAGGTCCTTGGAGTTCATGATGTAGGTGCCATGCTCATCTTCCATGATGGGCATCAACTCGCCGGGGCGGCCTTTTTCCTCGAGCAGATAGATGGCATCGGCCTTGGGGTGGCGCTGCTGGTCGCCGCAGGTGCTGGTGAACTGGTTGTCCAGATCGTTCTTGGCTTCCTCGAAGTTGAAGCCGTTTTCCATGGTCTGGCCCAGCGCCTCGCCGGTGTTGGGGTCCACGGCCGCGTCATGCGTCTTGTAGTCCCAGCGGCAGGCGTTGGTGCAGGTGCCCTGGTTGGGGTCGCGGCGGTTGAAGTAGCCCGACAGCAGGCAGCGGCCCGAGTAGGCGATGCACAGTGCGCCGTGCACAAACACTTCCAGCTCCATGTCGGGGCATTCCTGGCGGATCTTCTCGATCTCGTCCAGGCTCAGCTCGCGCGACAGGATGATGCGCGAGACGCCCATCTTCTGCCAGAACTTCACGGTGGCGTGATTGGTGGTGTTGGCCTGTACGGACAGGTGGATTTCCTGCTCGGGCCATTTTTCCTTGACCATCATGATGAGCCCGGGGTCGGCCATGATCATGGCGTCGGGCTTCATGGCGATGATGGGTTCGATGTCGCGCAGATAGGTGCGGACCTTGTCGTTGTGCGCAATCAGATTGCTGGTCAGGAAGAACTTCTTGCCGCGTGCATGGGCCTCGGCAATGCCCTGGCCGATCTGCTCCAGGCGGAATTCGTTGTTGCGCGCGCGCAAGCTGTAGCGCGGCTGGCCGGCGTAGACGGCGTCGGCACCAAAGTCGTAGGCGGCGCGCATCTTGTCGAGCGAGCCGGCAGGCAGCAGCAGTTCGGGGGCTTTGAGGGTCATGATGGCGCTATTGTCCCGCATAGCGCTTTTCACCGTGGCTTGCTAAGGCTACGCGGTCTGTAGCAGTTGCATGTGCAACTGCCGCGCGGGCAATGAGAGGGAGGCCGTCGCGGCGGGCGTGCACAGCAGCAGCTGGCGCTGCGCCCAGGCGTCGGACAGCGGCACAGCCACCACGCCGGTGGCGGCGGCGTGGCGCTGCACGGCGGCCAGCGGCAGCACGGCAATGCCGACGCCCTGGCCCACGAGCTGGCACAGCCCCTCGAAATGCTGCAGCTGGACCTGGATGCGCAGCAGCTGGTCATTGATCCGCAAGGCCTGTTTCTGCAGCAGCTGCTGCAGGGCGGATTCGCGCGGCAGGCCGACCCAGTTCTCGTGCAGCAGCTCGGCCAGTTTCAGTTGCGGGCGTGCGGCCAGCGCATGGCCCAGCGGCAAGGCAGCGGCCAGCGGGTCCGGCCTCCAGGGCTGGCAGTGCAGGCCTGCCAGCGCAGACGCGTCTTCGGCATCCCAGGCAGCCACGCCAATATCGCACAGGCCCTGGCGCAGTCCGGCCAGCACTTCGCTGCTGGGACATTCCTGCAGCTCCAGCGCAATCTGCGGGTGCTGGCGCAGAAAGCCGCTGACGGCCAGCGGCAGATGCTCGCGCACGGCCGAGGTATTGCCGCGCAGCCGGATCTGGCCGGCCAGGCCGGCGCCGAATTCACCCATGGCCCCACGCAGTAGCTGCATCTGGCTGAGCACCTGGCGTGCATGCTGGCCCAGGGTGTGGCCCGCAGCCGTGGGCTGCACACCGCGTGCCTTGCGGATGAGCAGCGCCGTGCCCAGAAGCTGCTCCATGCCGCGCACGCGCTCGCTGGCCGAGGCCAGCGTGAGATGGCTGCGCTGTGCCGCTGCCGTCAGCGTGCCGCTGTCGAGGATGTGCACAAACAGCTGGAGGTCGGTCAGGTCAAAGCGCATGGGGTTCAAGCCTAAGGTTTATACGAAGTCTGGATTTGAATAATCCCGTTGGTAAAGAGTCTTGTGTCGAAGGATTATCAGCGCTAAGCAAGAGAAAGATAGATCTTGCTGGTGTTTAAAGATTCGGATAATACGAAGGATTGATGATGTGGAACGAAGGCTGGATGGCTGCGGCAGCCATTGCCGTGTTTGGCCTGGCGGGTTGTGTCAAAGGCGTGGTGGGTCTGGGCCTGCCCACGGTTTCCATGGCCCTGCTGGCGGTGTTCATGCCGCCCGCGCAGGCGGCGGCCTTGCTGCTGTTGCCGTCGCTGGTGACGAATCTGGTGCAGATGCGGCCCGTGGCGGGCTTGCGGCCCTTGCTGCAGCGTCTGGGCTGGATGCAGCTGGGCATTGTGCTGGGCACGCTGGGCGGTGTGGCCCTCTGGGGCGGAGTCGGCAGCCTGCCCGCAGCCAGGCCGGCGCTGGGTCTGGCGCTGGCGATGTATGCGCTGTGGGGGCTGTCAGGCCTGCGCTGGCAGACGCCGGCGCCGCACCAGGCCTGGCTGGGCGCGGCATGCGGCCTGCTGACGGGCGCCATCACGGCCGTGACCGGGGTCTTTGTCGTGCCTGCCGTGGCCTTTTTGCAGTCGCTGGGCCTGTCCCGTCCCGCGCTCATGCAGGCCATGGGCCTGTGCTTTACCACTTCCACGCTGGCCCTGGGAGCCGGTTTGCTCTGGCAGGGTCAGGGCCTGGGTGCGCAGGCGCAGGATCTGGGGCCGGGACTGCTGGCTTCGGCCCTGATGCTGATTCCGGCGCTGGCCGGCATGCACTGGGGCGAGTTGCTGCGCGAAAAACTCTCGCCCGAGCTTTTCAGAAAGCTGCTGATGTTCAGTCTGCTGGCCCTGGGGGTCTACCTGTGCTTCTGAGTGACAGGGGCCGCAGCGACATGGCCGGCGCCCCAGCGTTCGCGAGGCGGGCGGCAATGTCGTCACGGGACGGCTACAGGCGGAAAACCTTGACGGCCTGGCCGCGCTCGACTTCCCAGTGCTGCTGGCTGCGCAGGCGCTGTGCCTGCCCCTCGCTGCGCGCATTGTGCTGCGCCAGCTTGATGGCCAGCAGCTCGCGCGCCAACCGCTTGTTGGCATGCTGACTGCGCTCGCTCATGACTTTGACGGCAATCCCGCTGGGCACATGCAGGGCATGGACGGCCGAGTCCGTGGTGTTGACATGCTGGCCGCCCTTGCCGCAAGCCTTGCAGGACTGGAACTGGATCTCGCCGTCCATGGCCAGCTGGCGCGGCGGCTCGCAGCGCTGTACGGCGACGAACCAGTTCTTGCGCGGATGCCGGGGCCGAAAGGGGCTGGCGAAGATCCACTGGATGGTGCCCAGCCATTCGCGCAGGGCGGGCGTCTCGCGCTCGCAGCGCAGCAGCACCGACCGGTAGCCGGCCGGGGTGCGGAACTCCTCCAGCACCTCGACCGCGAGATCCTCGGCGGCGCAGGCCTGCAGCAGCTTGCGCAGCGTCAGCTGCAGCGCGTATTCGCACTCTGCGGGACCATGGGCCGAGCTCAGTTGCATTAGCAGCATTGCAGGGCTCCCTTCTTGTAGGTCAGCAGGGGCTTGAGGCGCGCGACCAGCTCCACCAGGCCGGCTTGCTGCAGGCTGGCGACCACGGAGTCCACATCCTTGTAGGCCTGGGGAGCCTCCTCGTAGACCAGCTCGCGGTCGGCGCAGACCACGGCGCTGCCAAAGCGCGTGCGCAGCAGCTCTTCCAGCGTGAAGCGGGGCCGCAGCCGGCCCACGCAGTCCGTGCGCGCCCATTTGCGGCCGGCGCCGTGGGCCAGCGAATCCAGGGCCTCGTGCCGGCCGGAGATGGGCCGCACCAGATAGCTGTAGTCGCCGCGCGAGCCCGGAATGACGACCAGACCCCGGTCTGCCGGCGTGGCGCCCTTGCGGTGCAGAAAGCCGTCCTGGCCCTGCCAGTGGTGGGGCAGCACATGGTTGTGCGTGATGTCGAGCACGGCCTCGCCCTGGGTGCGGATCGCGCGCAGCAGGCGCTGGGCGATGCTGCTGCGGTTGAGCCGCGCATAGTCAATGGCGGCATCGTGCTGCAGCAGGTATTGCCTTGCGGCTTCGGTGCCGGCGGCCAGGCCGTCGTGGCTGAAGCGCTGCACATGCTCGCGCAGTATGGCGCCGCCAAGGCCGCGCGAGCCGCTGTGCACCATGAGGTGCACGCGCTTTTTGTCGAGCGCGCCTTCCTCGTAGAGGGTCTCGACCTGCTGCAGCTCGGCAAAGTGGTTGCCGCCGCCGATGGTGCCCAGACTCTCCTGCAGATAGGCCAGACCGGCGACACCGCTGGTCTGCGCAATCTGCTGCAGCTGCTCCATGTCCACGGTCTCCAGCAGCTCCTGAGGCAGAGGACCGTCGATATTGCCCACGGCTTTTTCGAGCCTGGTGCCCGAGGTCTTGTGCACGGCCAGCTCGGTTGCGTACAGGGACATGCCGCAGCCTATGTCGCCGCCGACAAGGGCCGGGTAGAAGCGTCCTGTCGAGAAGAATGCCGCGCCTACCGGATAGCCCCGGCCCGGATGCAGGTCGGGAAGACCCACGGCGGCGCGGATGCCGTCCAGATTGGCGGCGGTGGTGTGAAGTTGCTGGATGGCAGCGTCCTCGATCCAGACGCTGCGGTTGGCGAACACCTTGATATAGGTGTCCGAAAAAGAATTGCCCATGAATGGCCCTTGGTCGAATGCATGAAATCAGCGATAGGCAGTCGCGACATGCTCGGCCGAGAGGCATCCGGGAATTCACGCGCAGCGCAAGGCCTGACTCCATACCGTTGATGGGCCGGGCGAGGTCTGCAGCGTGGCGGGAAGCGCTAGAAGGCTTTAGGCGGGCACGACTGCAAAGGGATTTGTCGTCTGGGACATGGCTCTCTCCTTTGCGTGAGTGGGAAAGCGGGCAATCCGTCGTGG
>NZ_JBKFBC010000003.1:262147-341012 GCF_053345995.1 Comamonas sp. C24C
CACGGCGTCGTCCCAGGCCGCGTTGCCGCTGGACTTGGAGATCGTGGCGCTGGTGATGGTGCCGTCCGGTGCCGTGCGCACGCGAACCTCGGCACGCGGATTGCCGCTGACCGCATCGGGGTAGACGATGTTGGGCTTGACGCGCGCTGCCACCTTGGCCGCATAACCCGCCGAGGGGCCGCCGCTGGCACTGCTGCCCGCACCACCCGTGCGGCTGCCGCCGCTGCCGGCCTGATCGCTGCCGCCGGAGCCGCCAGCCAGCCCTTGCAGGCGTGCCAGCTCGGCCTTGCGGCGGTCATCGGCTGCCTTGGCATCCTTGGCGTCCCTGGCAGCCTTCTCCTTGGCTTCCTTGGCTGCCTTTTCCTTATCGGCCTTGTCCTTCTCGGCTTTTTCCCTGGCAGCCTTGTCCTTGGCGGCTTTGTCGGCCTTTTCCTTTTCGGCCTTTTCCGCTTTTTCCTTCTCGGCCTTGTCCTTGGCAGCCTTGTCGGCCTTTTCCTTTTTCTCGTGCTCGAGCTTTTCCTTGCGTTCCTTCTCCGCCTTTTCAGCCTTCTGCTTTTCCAGCTGAGCCTTTTCGGCCTTTTCCTTCTCGGCCTTGTCCTTCTCGGCCTTGTCCTTCTCTGCTTTTTCCTTGCGTTCTTTTTCCCGCTGTTCGCGGGCTTCCTGCTCCGCCTTTTCCTTCTTCAGCTGCTCCTGCTTTTTCTTCTTGGCCAGGGCGATCTCGGCCTCATGATCGTCGTCAGGGGCCTGGACCTTGGGGGCTGGAGCAGGAGGAGGCAGAGGCGCAACCACGGGCTCCGGTGGAGGTGGCGGCGGCTCGGGTGCCGGGGGCGGTTCCGGAGTGGGCTCCGGGGCAGGGGGCGGCGGTGTCACGGCGGCGGCAGAGGCGGGCGCGGAACTGCTCCAGACCTCGGCTTCGACCATGGCTTCGTCGGCTTCTTTGGGGGGGCGCACCGTCCACAGTAGGGCCGCGATCAGCAACCCGTGCGCGGCCAGGGCGAGCGACCATGAGCGCGCCCGGCCTTTGGGGCGGGGCGGGGCAAACTGATCGCGATCTTGCTGGTTAGGCATGGTGAATTGGTGGTCTGCGCGGGCTGCGGCTTCAATGCATCAAAGTCGCGGCCGGAGGCAGAGCTTCCTGTAGGGGATCAATTGCTGGAAGAGGAAACGACGCCGAAGGCAATGCGCTTGACGCCGGCCTTGGACAGCGTGGTGTGCGCCTTCATGACGTCGTCAAAAGGCAGACCCTTGTCGGCGATGATCTGGATGGCGCTGTCCTCGCCCTGGCCTTGCTGCCAGGACTGGGCCAGACCCTTGAGGTCGTCGAGCTTGATGGTCTGGGTGTTGCTGCCGTTCTTGAACTGGATGCTGCCGTCCTTGTCGAGCAGCACATAGGCAATGTTCTTGGTCGGCGGGCGCGAGGACTTGCCCGCGCTGGGCACGTTGATGGAGCCCGGCGTGAGCATGGGCGCCGTCACCATGAAGATGATGAGCAGCACCAGCATCACGTCGATGAAGGGCACCATATTGATTTCGTTGACGGTGCGGCGATTGCGACCGCGTGAACTCATGGCTGGCATGGATCACACTCCTTACAAATAGACTGCTCAGCGCAGGCCCAAGACACCCGGCAAGGGCTGCCGCGCAGCAGGGGCTGCCCCAGCGAAGCTGTCGCCCTCCTGCCGAAGAGGGAGGGAGCAGGCGCGAAGCGACTCAGGGCCTGCTTCATCTCAATGGCCGGAGGCGGAGCCGCTGGCCGTGGCGCCGACATTGCGCTGCAGGATATTGGAGAACTCCTCGATGAAGGTCTCTTCCTGGCTGGCGATGCGGTCGATGTGGTGGGCGTAGCGGTTGTAGGCCGTCACGGCGGGGATGGCTGCAAACAGACCCATGGCGGTGGCGACCAGGGCTTCGGCAATGCCGGGGGCCACGGTGGCCAGCGTGATCTGCTCCATATTGGCAAAGCCGGTGAAGGCGTGCATCACGCCCCACACGGTGCCGAACAGGCCGACATAGGGCGAGACCGAGGCCACCGTGCCCAGGAAGGACAGGCCGGATTCGATTTCGTCGAGTTCGCGCTGGAAGCTCGCGCGCATGGCACGGCGCGTGCCGTCCATCAGCGTGGCGACATCGCCGATACGGCGCTCGCGCAGCTTCTGGTATTCACGCATGCCGCTGGCAAAGATGCGCTCCATGGGGCCGCCGGTCTTGGCATTCTGCGCCGCAGAGGCGTAGAGGTCGTTGAGGCTGGTGCCCGACCAGAAGTCCTGCTCGAAGTTGTCGTTGAGCGTGCGCACGCGCTTCAAGGTCTGGGCCTTGCGGAAAATGGTGGCCCAGCTCGCTATGGATGCGATCACCAGGATCAGCATGACCAGTTGCACCACCCAGCTGGCCTGCATGATGAGGCTGAGGATGGACATGTCTTGGGAGTTCATGAAAGTTGCTCCAGGATATGGTTCGGAATTCTCGCGGGGCGCATGGTCGTGCCATCCACCCACCCAATTCGGATCGAGCCCGTGCACAGCGGCGTGGACTCTTGGGACTGACTGTCGGAATGCACCAGCAGCGCCTGCTGCTCGATTGTGAGCGAAGCACGGCCGGCACTTTTCAAGCTAGCGGTAACAAAGAGTTGGTCATCGAGTCGCGCCGGGTGCAGATATTCAAGCTGCGCAGACGTTACGACAAAGATGCCGCCGGTTTGTTCCCGCAGCTTTTGCTGGGCGATGCCCAGCGAGCGCAACCACTCGGTGCGGGCACGCTCGAAGAACTTGAGGTAGTTGGCATAGAACACGACGCCGCCGGCGTCGGTGTCTTCCCAGTAAACGCGCATCGGGAATGTGAACACCCCGGTTGCGGCGGCTTGCATGGCATCGGCCCCGTCAGGCAAGGGCGCTGGTTGGCTCTGCATCATCACGGATTCAGCAGAAGAGCTTTTTCATGCGAGCAATGGCTTCCTGCAACTGCTCCATCGAGTTGGCGGTGGAAAAGCGGACATAGTTCGCCGTCTCGGCCTGACCGAAGTCGCGGCCGGGGGTGATGGCCAGGTGAGCCTGGTTCATCAGTGCATAGGCAAAGTCCCAGCTGCCCTTCACGCCGAGCTTTTCGGCCGCGGCGCGGCAGTCGGCCCAGGCGTAGAAGGCGCCGTCGGGCTTGACGGGCACGGGCAGGCCGATCGATTCG
Organism: Comamonas sp. C24C; assembly: GCF_053345995.1. Classification (NCBI taxonomy): domain Bacteria; kingdom Pseudomonadati; phylum Pseudomonadota; class Betaproteobacteria; order Burkholderiales; family Comamonadaceae; genus Comamonas; species Comamonas sp. C24C. Next base: position 265,325 of record NZ_JBKFBC010000003.1, read on the forward strand.
AGAGCCGGGATGAAATAGTCGCGGCGGGCCTTGAACTCGGCGCGGCGGCGTTCGTATTCGGCGATGCTTTCGGGCTCGAAGCAGGCCAGGGCCGCATATTGCGAGACGGTGCTGGCGCAGATGAACAGATGCTGGGCCAGCATCTCGATGGGCGCGACCAGCGATTCGGGCACCACCATCCAGCCAAGGCGCCAGCCCGTCATATTGAAGTATTTGCTGAAGCTGTTGATGGAGATGATGTCATCGCCCAGCTGCAGGGCCGATTGGCCGAAGGCTTCGTCGTAGGACAGGCCCAGGTAGATTTCATCGACGATGGTCAGCCCGCCTTTGGCGCGCACGACGTCGTGGATGCGGCGCAGCTCGTCGGGAGCAATCGAGGTGCCCGTGGGGTTGGAAGGCGAGGCCAGCATCACGCCGCGTGTGCGCTCGCCCCAGGCTGCTTCGACCTTGGCGGCGCTGAGCTGGAAGCGCTCCGCAGCCGAAGAGGGGATCAGCACCGGCTTGCCCTCGGCCGCCGAGACAAAGTGGCGGTTGCAGGGGTAGCTGGGATCGGGCATCAGCACCTCGTCGCCCTCGTCGATCAGGGCCAGGCAGGCCAGCTGCAGCGCGGCCGAGGCGCCGGCCGTGATGATGATGCGGCGCGCCGGCACGTCCACGCCGAAACGGCTGGCGTACCAGGCGCTGATGCGCTCGCGCAGTTCGGGCAGGCCCGGTGCCTGGGTGTATTGCGTGCGGCCGCCGCGGATGGCGCGCTCAGCCGCTTCCTGCACCAGAGGCGGGGCGCTGAAGTCCGGCTCGCCGATGTTCAGGTAGATCATGGGCGTGCCGCTGGCGCTGGACTGGCGGGCCACTTCCTGCGCGTGCTTGGCCATTTCCATGACGTAGAAAGGCTCGATGCGTTGGGCGCGGCGGGAAAGCTCGATGACGGACATGGACGACGTTATTCTTTCAATCAATCAGCGTTCGGGAGCAATCTGGCAACTGCAGGGCGTGCGCTGCAGCAGCTTTGCGCCCATAAAAAAACTGCAACCAGCCAGCGGGTGCACGATAGCACCAGCGGCCCTGTTGCAGTGTTTGCTTTGACTATGCATGCAGCGGCAGCAGGGCCGCGCAGGCGCGGCGCTGCTGGTCAAGCGCTTCAGCTGGCAGACTTGTTGGCGCGGTCATGCGCCACTTCGGTGGCACGCAGCTCGGGTGCCAGCCCGTTGAGCACGGCGTTGACATACTTGTGACCGTCGGTGCCGCCAAATTCCTTGGCCAGCTCGATGCACTCGTTGAGCACCACGCGCCAGGGCACGTCAGGGCAGTTCTGGAACTCGTACACGCCAATCCACATGCAGGCATGTTCGATGGGCGAGATCTCTGTCAGGCCGCGATCGAGCTTGGGCGTGATCAGTGCATCCAGGGAGACTTCGTTTTCCACGCAGCCGCGCAGCAGTGCGTCGTAGTGCACCACGTCGGCCTTGTGAAAGCCGGCCAGATCGCGCGTGAAGCGGTCGATGTCGAGCACCGCATTGCGGCCCACGATGTGCTGATACAGACCTTGCAGTGCGAATTCGCGTGCGCGGCTGCGGTTGGACTTGGAGCCCGCCTTGCGTGCGCCGGTGCTGGTCAGGCCGGTGCGCTTCTGGGGTGGGCGGCGCGAGCCGGACTCGCTGGATTGTTCTTCACTCATGATCGTCGTAGGAGTTGAGCAGATTGGCCATTTCCACGGCGACGCGGGCTGCGTCGCGGCCCTTCTCGACCTGGCGGGCGATGGCCTGCTCCATGTTTTCAGTGGTGATGATCGCGTTGGCGATCGGCAGCCGGTAGTCCAGGCTCAGGCGTGTCACGCCTGCGCCCGATTCGTTGGCTACCAGCTCGAAGTGGTATGTCTCCCCACGGATGATGCAGCCCAGCGCCACCAGGGCGTCGTACTGATCGGTGTCGGCCAGTGTCTGCAGCGCCACGGGCACTTCGAGTGCGCCGGGGACGGTGACATGGTCGATGTTCTCGGTCTTCACACCCAGTGCCAGCAGCTCGTCGCGGCAGGAGGCAAACAGGGTGTTGGTAATGCTTTCGTTGAAGCGTGCCTGCACGATGCCGATCTTCAGTCCGGCGCCGTTGAGGTTCTGGCCTTGGCCTTTTTCTGCGTTTTGCATCTGGTGTTCCGTCTCTTATTCCTTGGGGATGTAACCCGTGATTTCCAGGCCGTAGCCCGCCATGCTGGGCATGCGGCGGGGCTGGCCCATAAGCTGCATCTTGCTCACGCCCAGCTCGCGCAGGATTTGCGCGCCCACGCCATAGGTGCGCAGGTCCATGCGGCCGCGCTCAGGCGCCTGGGCCGAACGGGCCTTGCCTTCGAACTGGGTCAGCAGCTGCTCGCCGGACTCGCTGCAGTTGAGCAGCACGGCCACGCCCTGGCCATTGCCGTTGATGTACTTGAGGCTTTCGTCCAGGCACCAGGAATGCTGGTTGCGGCCGGTTTCGAGCGCATCGAGCACCGACAGCGGCTCGTGCACGCGCACGGGCACGGTGGTGTCGGGCTGCCATTCGCCCTTGACCAGTGCCAGGTGCACGGAGCCGCTGGGCACGTCGCGGAAGGCATGGGCGATGAATTCGCCATGGGCCGTCTGCATGGGGCGGCTGCCCACTTTCTGCAGCAGGGATTCGTTGCGGCTGCGGTATTCGATGAGGTCGGCAATCGTGCCGATCTTGATGCCATGCTCGGCGCAGAACAGCTGCAGATCGGGCAGGCGGGCCATGGTGCCGTCGTCCTTCATGATCTCGCAGATCACGGCCGAGGGCGTGCAGCCTGCCAGCGCGGCCAGATCGCAACCGGCTTCGGTATGGCCGGCGCGCATGAGCACGCCGCCGTCCACGGCCTGCAGCGGGAAGATATGTCCGGGCTGAACCAGATCGCTGGGCTGGCTGTTCTTGTTCACGGCCACCTGGATGGTGCGCGCGCGGTCGGCAGCCGAGATGCCGGTGGTCACGCCTTCGGCGGCTTCGATGGAGATGGTGAAGGCCGTGCTGTATACGGTGCCGTTGCGCGCGGCCATGGGCGGCAGCTTGAGGAATTCGCAGCGCTCGCGGGTCAGCGTCAGGCAGATCAGGCCACGGCCGAAGCGGGCCATGAAGTTGATGGCCTCCGCCGTGACATGGTCGGACGCCAGAACCAGATCGCCTTCGTTCTCACGGTCCTCTTCGTCAACGAGAACGACCATGCGGCCGGCACGCATTTCCGCCACGATTTCTTCGACGGGCGAGATGGGCACGGGTTGGAGGGAGCTGTTCATGGAATGCCTTCTTGGACGTGAACTGGATGCGATGCACTGCAGTCGGCGGCTGGCGCATGACACGCACCAGTGAGGCATTGCCGACGCCGCCACGGGCGCAGGCAGGACTTCCAAAGAACGTGTGAGGCGGGGGCCGCCTGGGCGGAGCCGCTTTCTGCAGGGCAAGGCCTTGCGGAAAGCGCTCATTCTATTGCAGAGCGGGCTTTGAGCGCGCGAGCCGACCCTGAAACCATGATGCAGTGCAAGAACCGGGCGCAGTTCCAATGCGCGGCGTCCGGCAAGAGCGGCCCTGGAGGATGCGGTCCCCCTTGGGGGAAGCGGCAAGGCGGCTCAGAGTGGCTTACAGATACTCATGATCCTTGAGCACCACATCGCTGTCGGGATAGGCGCAGCAGGGCAGCACATAGCCTTCGGCCTGTTCCTCGGTCGTCACGCCCGGCCACTCGATGTCGTAGTGCACGCTGCCCGATACCAGCTGTCCCATGCAGGTGCGGCAGGTGCCGTTGCGGCAGGAGCTGGGCCAGTTCACGCCGCCGCTCTCCAGCGAGTCCAGCAGGGACTGGTCGGCCCAGGCGTCGACCTGCTGGCCGCTGGGCTCGCACTTGGCGATGAAGAAGGGAGGGGCAAAAGCAGAGGCGTTGGACATGAGGCGCTGTGGTGATTCTTTGCAAAACCCGTTGTTGTAGCTGGTTTGCCAAGGCCGTGGGCCCGGTGCGGATTGCCTGTTTTTTCGGCACTGATAAATGTGACGTTAAAAATCAACGACTTGCCTGACTTATTCATGGGGCAGTTGCAGTTGTTCACAAGGATGTCCAGCGTAGGACGGGATAAGTGGCCGTCTGTCGGCGGTGGTCTGATCAAAAAACAGGCATTTTGTAAAAATCCTGAAAAATCAATCATTTGAAACATTGCTGCAAAAGCTATTCAGGCTTGTCCACAGGCTTGTTGAGAAAAATTGGGGAAAAGCCCGTCGCTTGTGGATGACTGATATTTGCTATTGAAAAAAGAGCTTCTAGCGCTTGCAAATATTGAAATTTGAATAGTTTTGATATTGAAATCAAGTGATTGATTGTAGTAAAAGCTTCCGGATTGATAGCACTCTCCAGACTTACCCGCAGGCAGTCGCAAACGCTACGTTGCGCTGCAGCATGGGGGCTTAAAGTGATTGCATCAATGCACATGCAAGGAGCAAGACATCATGGCAATGGATTTTCAAGGTCGTGTGGCCATCGTGACGGGAGCGGGCGGCGGTCTGGGGCGTCTGCACGCGCTGGCCCTGGCCAGGCGCGGCGCCAAGGTGGTGGTCAACGATCTGGGCGGCGCGGTGGACGGCTCGGGCGGCTCGGCCACGGCGGCGCAGCAGGTGGTCGATGAAATCCGTGCGGCGGGCGGCGAGGCGATTGCCAACGCGGCCTCCGTGACCGACTTCGAAGCCGTGCAGGCCATGGTCAAGCAGGCCATCACGGCCTGGGGGCGCGTGGACATCCTGGTCAACAACGCCGGCATTCTGCGCGACAAGAGCTTTGCCAAGATGGACATGGCCGACTTCCGCCTGGTGGTCGACGTGCACCTGATGGGCGCTGCCAACTGCTGCAAGGCCGTCTGGCCCTATATGCAGGAGCAGAACTATGGCCGCATCGTGATGACGACCTCGTCCACGGGCCTCTATGGCAATTTCGGCCAGGCCAACTATGGCGCGGCCAAGCTGGCCCAGGTGGGCCTGATGCAGACGCTGGCCATCGAAGGCGCCAAGCACAATATCCGGGTCAACGCACTGGCCCCCACGGCGGCCACACGCATGACGGCGGGCCTGCTGCCCGAGCCGGTGCTGGAAGCCTTGAAGCCGGAGGCCGTGGTGCCCGCCATGCTGGTGCTGGCCCACGAGAGCGCGCCCACGCGCACCATTGTCTGCGCCGGTGCCGGCGGCTTCGAGGCCGCGCACATCACCATGACCGAGGGCATTTATCTGGGCATGGGCGAGACCGTTCCCGAGGAGCTGGCCGCGCGCCTGGCCGAAGTCACGGCCAGCGAGGGCCAGCAGGTGCCGGCCAGCGGTGCCGTCCAGGGGCAGGTGGAAGTGGGCAAGGCCATGAAAGCACATGGACATTGATCAAAGCCAAGCTCGCGGCATTTTTTGGCCCGTGCCGGCGGCGGCTACGGCTGCCAGCTGCGATTAGCACAGCTGAAAAAAGCCCTCTTGCGAGGGCTTTTTCTGTTTGGGAGTGAGCATGTGCTCATGCCAGGGCTTCGGTTAACCTGACAAATTTCTGGCGCGGCCACGGGCTTGTAGCAGCTCAACAGGCCGAAAAACGTGGTTAAGCGGCCAGCCGCCTTCGCGTTGTGCCTTGTTTCTCTATCATTCGCCGTCTGGGCGCGATTGGGCAGACGAGGTTTGTCGTCAGCGTCTTCACTAAGAAGGTAAAAACAATGAAGACATCGCAGGCCGCCGTGAATATGCCCACCGCCGAAAGGCTGCTGGGCATTCGTCGCGGCATCGAGAAAGAGGGACTGCGGGCACTGGCCACGGGCTCGCTGGCCCTGACGCCGCACCCTGCGGAACTGGGCTCGGCTCTCACGCACCCGCACATCACCACCGATTACAGCGAGTCCCAGCTGGAACTCATCACCGGCGCGCGCCTGGGTGTCGAGGAATGCCTGGACGAGCTCACCGAAGTCCATCAGTTCGTGCTGCGCAACCTCAGCGAAAGCGGCGAGCTGATGTGGAACGCCAGCATGCCCTGCCGGCTGCCCACGGACGAGACGATTCCGCTGGGCCGCTATGGCGGCTCGCACTCGGGTCGTTCCAAGAGCGTCTACCGCATGGGTCTGGGGCACCGCTATGGCCGCCGCATGCAGACCATCTCGGGGATTCATTACAACTGGTCGCTGCCCGGAGTGAGCAGCGACCAGTACTTCGCGCTGATCCGCAACTTCCGCCGCAACGCCTTTGTGCTGCTGTACCTGTACGGTGCCTCTCCTGCGCTGTGTCCCTGCTTTGTGGAAGGGCGCGAGCATCGCCTGCAGCCGCTGGGCGACGGCAGGAACGCACTGTATCTGCCCTATGCCACATCGCTGCGCATGGGGCGTCTGGGCTATCAGAGCGATGCGCAGTCCAGCATCAATGTCAGCTACAACGGACTCGAGGGCTATGCGGATTCACTGCATGAGGCACTGACCCGTCCATACCCGGCCTACGAGCAGCTGGGCGTGAGAAACCCCGGGGGCGACTACAACCAGCTGGGCACGGGTCTGTTGCAGATCGAGAACGAGTTCTACGGCACCATCCGCCCCAAGCGCACCGTCAGGAGTGGCGAGCGCCCGCTGCACGCGCTGCGCGAGCGCGGCGTGGAGTATGTGGAAGTGCGGCTCATGGACATCGATCCGTATGAAACCGTGGGCATCGCCCCGGCCACCATGCGCATGATCGACGTCTTCCTGCTGCACTGCCTGCACAGCGACAGCCCCGATGACACGCCCCAGGAAATCGCCGACCTCAAGCACAACCAGCATCTGGCCGCCGAGCAGGGCCGGGAGCCGGGCCTGACGCTGGTGCGTAACGGCCAGCAGGTGCTGCTGACCGAATGGGCGCAGGAAGTGCTGGAGCAATGCCGTCCCTATGCCCAGGCGCTGGATGCCGCGCATGGCACGGGCGACTACAGTGCCGCGCTGGAGCAGGCACTGGCCCGCGTGCAGGACGCGCAGTCCACGCCCTCGGCCCATGTGCTGCAGGAGCTTACCGGCGCCTACGACAACCATTTCATCGACTTCATGACCACGCAGTCCGCCAAGGCGCGCGATGCCTTGCTGGCCATGCCCTGGACGGCCGAGCAGCAGGCGCGCTACGAGCAGATGAGCCAGGAGTCGGTGGTCGCGCAGCGGGCCATCGAGGCCGCCGACACCATGACGTTCGAAGAGTGGCGCCAGCGCTATATGGACCCTGCAAGCCTGCGCTGATTGTCTGAGCTCAGTCGCTGAAAGCGCTTGCGGCCTGTGGGTTGCAAGCGCTTTTCCCATTGCGCGGGCGGTGGTGTCACAGCCTCGTCATCTGTGTTTCATATCGTAACGATCGGCGGGGCACTGCGCTCCGCGCTTGATCGGCGGTGTGCTCATGTTGTTGAAGAAATTCCAGAACCTTTCGGTGGCTCGCAAGATGTGGGCTTTGTTCCTGGGGCTGTTGCTGTGCAATGTGCTGGTGGCAGGCGGCCTGTTCAGCTATTTGCAGAATGTGGAGCAGCGGGTCAGCGCAGCCGTTCAGGCCACGGACAAGCGCATCAATCTAGCGCTGCGCTGGCAGGCGCTGACACTGCAGAGTGTGGAGGCTGCGCTGGCCAGCGTGCTCTCGTCGGAGGAGCATCTGATCGCTCAGCTTTCGCAGAAAGCGCGAGGGCTGATGCAGCAGGCTGCAGGTCTGCAGCAGCAGGTACAGGCCGATGCCCAGACCGAGGTGGATAGAGGCGGGCTGGCCAAGGTGGAGCAGGAGCGCAAGGCCGTGCTCGATATCTATGAAAAGGCCTATCAGGCGCGCGATCTGGGCAAGGCCTGGGAGGCGCAGAAGCTGGTGGACGAGCAACTGATCCCGGCCTCCAGGCGCTATGTCCAGGCCCAGGATGCCTTTATCGAGGCCCAGCAGCAGCAGCGCCTGGATGCCGAGCAGCAGGGGCGCGAGCAAACCGCCGTCGCCAAGCGCATGGCCGTGGGTGTGGGCCTGTTCATGGGGCTGGTGGGGGCGCTGCTGTCGCTGGCGACGATTCGCTCCATCACCACTCCCCTGAGCGAGGCCGTACAGCTGGCGCAGACCATTGCGGCAGGCGATCTGAGTTTTTCGCCGCCGTCAACGGGGCGCAGCGACGAGCTGGGTCGGCTCATGCAGTCGCTGGCGCTGATGACGCGCCAGCTGCGGGGCCTGGTGGGCGAGGTGCAGGGCGGCGTGGAGGCCGTGGCCGCCGCATCCAGCCAGATGGCGCAGGACAATAGCGACCTCTCCGATCGCACGGCCCATGCGGCAGAGCAGCTCAAGGCCACGGTCAGCAGCATAGAAAACATGGTCACCCTGGTCACCCATTCGGCCGACAGTGCGCGCCATGCCGACCAGAGTGCGCGCAGCGCTGCCGAGGCGGCGGCCAGCGGCGGCAGCGTGGTGCAGGAGGTGGTGCGCAACATGGAGCACATGGCGCAGAGCAGCCAGCAGGTGGCCGCCATTGTGGGAGTGATAGACGGAATTGCCTTCCAGACCAATATCCTGGCGCTGAATGCCGCCGTGGAGGCGGCGCGGGCCGGCACCCAGGGCCGCGGCTTTGCCGTGGTGGCAGCCGAGGTACGCGAGCTGGCCCTGCGCAGTGCCGAAGCGGCCAAGCAGATCCGCCAGCTGATGGACCATTCCACCCGGCAGATGAAGTCGGGCCAGACGCTGGCGCTGCAGGCCGGTCAGCGCATGGAACATATCGTGCGCGATGTGCGCACGGTCAGCGGTCTGATCGCATCGATCACCGAGGCAGCCCAGGCGCAGAACCAGGGCATTGCCCAGATCAGCGAGGCGGTGCAGGCCCTGGACCATATGACCAGCCAGAACGCCGGCCTGGTGGCGGAGTCCAGTGCGGCGGCGCGCGAGCTATTCCATCAGGCGCAGCGACTGGAGGCCGGGGCAGGGCGTTTCCGGGTCAGCTACCAGTCGCTGGGCAACGAGATCGTCGATATCGATATCGATTTCGATGATGATGCTATGAAAGATGAGGCTCGTCCGCGTACCCTGCCTGCGCTGGAAGCCGAAACGGCATAAGTTTTGGCAGCCTGGTTTCAGCCTGCGGTCAGGGCTTCGGACGCATCTTCCAGCCAGAAAGACAGCGCACCGTAATAGCCTTCCCAGACGCAGCCGTTGCAGCCGCGCCCGCAGCAGCTCGTGGGCTCGGGTGGCGGCTGGCGCAGCGTCACCTCCGCTGCCGCGGCGCGCTGCTGCCAGAGTGCGATCTGGCTGCGAGCCTGGGTCAGCGGCTGCAGCAGGGCTGCATCGCTCATTTTTTGAAGCGAACCCAGAGAAACTGGGCTATGAATGCCAGACCGAGCACCAGCGCGAACCAGCCCACGATGTGGGACTGGGCAAACAGCTGGGCGATGCCGCTTTCGGGCTTGAACACCGGAGCCAGCAAGATGATGATGCCGATCAGCGCAATCGTCAGCCCTTTGATCAGGATTTCGTTGCGGGATTTGGGCTTTTGGGGGGCGGATGGCAGGGGCATAAGCGAGCGGACAGGTCAGAAAAGCAGAGGCAGATTATCCTTGCGCGCCTGAATTCACCGACATAAAAGGGTGTTTGCGCCGATTGCGTGCCTACACCCCGCACAACAAGAAAGATCTGCGCTATGGCCATCCAATGGTTTCCCGGTCACATGCATCTGACGCGTCAGGCCATCACGGAGCGCGTCAAGGAAATCGATGTGGTCATCGAGGTTCTGGATGCGCGCCTGCCTGGCTCCAGCGCCAATCCCCTGCTGCAGGAGATGACGGGCCACAAGCCGCGCCTGAAGATACTCAACAAGCAGGACATGGCCGATCCCGTCCAGACCAAGGCCTGGATGGACTGGTACAACGCCCAGAGCGAGACCCGCGCCATCGGGCTGGACGCCTCGGAGCCGGCTCCCACCAAGCGCCTGATCGAGCAGTGCAAGCTGCTGGCGCCCTCGCGCGGCGGTCTGGCCAAGCCCATGCGCGTGCTGATCTGCGGCGTGCCCAATGTGGGCAAGTCCACGCTGATCAACTCCATGAGCGGCAAGACCCAGGCCAAGACCGGCAACGAGGCCGGTGTGACCAAGCTGGAGCAGCGCATCGTGCTGGCCGACGATTTCTACCTCTGGGACACGCCGGGCATGCTGTGGCCGCGCATCATCGTGGAGAAAAGCGGCTACAACCTGGCCGCCAGCGGCGCCGTGGGGCGCAATGCCTATGACGAAGACCTGGTGGCGCTGGAGCTGCTTTTGTATCTGCAGAAGCACTATGCCCCCATGCTGGAGGCGCGCTACAAGCTGGGCATTTCGGCTGAAGACATTGCGGCGCTGCACGATGACGAGTTGCTGACGCTGATCGGCAAGAAGCGCGGTGCCGTGATGAGCGGCGGCCGTGTGAATCTGCAGAAAGCGGCCGAGCTGGTGCTGACGGACTTCCGCGATGTGAGTATTGGCCGCATCACGCTGGAGACTCCGACCGAGTTCGAAGCCTGGCTTGCCGAGGGCCAGCAAAAGGATGCGGAGCGTCAGGCCAGGAAGGACGCCCAGACCAAGGCGCGCCGAAGCGCGCGCCGCCGGCAGCCCTGAGCTTGCGGCTAACGCCCGGCCCCGGGCGGCGCAGGCAGATGGCATCGGGCAGGCCTGGCGTGCAGATTTTCTGAATCAGACTTGCCAGGGCGATTGAACTTATTGGCAACTACCCCTAGCATTCATCATTCAGTCTGAATGCTAAAGGGCTTGCATGCGGCGTCATTTTGTCGAGGCCAGATACCGGTTGCCCATGCGTCGCATGGTGTGGCTGGGCTGTCTCTGGATGTGGGTCCTGGGCGCCATGATGAGTCTGGTCTGGTTGCTGGCACCCGCGGTGGACGACATGGACCTGGCGCTGTCCGGCGGCGTCATGCTGCTGTCGCTGCTGTGCATGGGACTGGCCAAGACCAGGAAATGGGCCTGGGCCGTGTCCTGTTTTGTCTGGGGCAACTGGCTGCTGAGCCTGCTCTGGGCCTGGCACACGGGAGGGCTTTACGGGCCCGCCGTGATGGCTTTCCCGGCCTGGCTGGTGGTTGCGGTCTGGGTGCAGGGCACGCGTGCCGCCCTGGCGATGCTGGGCCTGTCCACCTTGGTCGTCGCCGCTCTGTGGTGGCTGGCGCCCCAGATCGGCATGCCGGCTGCGGCGCTCTCGGCAACCGAGCACCTGCTGGCGCTGATCCATGTGGTGGGCATGATGATGCTGGTGCTCATCATTTGCCTGCAGGCCAGGGCCAGCCTGGGACGACGCGTTCAGAAAAGCATGGAAACGCTGGCTGCGCTGGAGGCCAGTCAGAACGAGCTGCGCAAGTTCTACCGGGCGGTCGAGCAGAACCCGGAGAGCATCGTCATCACCGATCCCCAGCTGAAGGTCGTGTATGTCAACGAGGCCTTTCTGAGCCGCTCGGGCTATGCGCGCGAGCAGGTGCTCGGCCAGTCGACCGAGCTGGTCTCCACCATGGGCATGGATCGCAGTCATCGTCAGCGCGCGCTCAAGCAGCTGGCCACGGGCACGCTGTGGCGCGGCGAGATGACCAATCGCACGAGCAAGGGCGAGGCCTTGCGCGAATCGGTGCTGGTGACGCCGATTCGCACGCCGCAGGGCGAGGTCGTCAATTATGTGGAGCTCAAGCGCGATCTCTCCGAGCGTGTGCTGGCCGAGCGCCGCATCCATGACCTGGTCTATCTGGATCCGCTCACGGGCCTGCCCAACCGCCATTCGCTGACCCTGCATCTGCGCGAGCTGAACCTGGCCCGCCAGGACGCCTGCCATGGCCTGCTGCTTCTGGATGTGGATCGCTTTTCCGTCTTCAACGATGTGCATGGCATGCAGCACAGCGATGAGCTGGTGCAGGCCATGGGGGCCAGACTGGTCGAGGCGCTGCCCGACGATGCCTGGATTGCGCGTATCGCGGCTGCGGAATTTGCCATCGTCTTCGATAGCCTGCACAAGCATGCCCAGGGCGTGGAGGAGCAGCTGCAGCAGTACGCGCTGACCTTGAAGAAGGCCTTGCAAAAGCCGTTTTCCCTCAATAGCTGGATCGAGACAGAGTTTGTCAGCTGCTGCATAGGCGGTGCGGTGCTGGAGCCGGCCCTCAAGGGCGGCAACAGCCATGACGTGCTGCGCTTTGCCAGCGTGGCCCTGCATGAGGCCAAGCAGGGCGGGCCGGGCAGCGTGGTCCTGTTCGAGCCGCGCATGGCTCAGGATGTTTACCGGCGCGTGCGCATTGCCAAGGATCTGTACCACGGCATCTCCCAGGGCGAGCTGCGCCTGTATCTGCAGAGCCAGACCGATGCGCGCGGTCGATGTGTGGGCGCCGAGGCGCTGGTGCGCTGGCAGCATCCGGAATGGGGGCTGGTCAGTCCGGGAGAGTTCATTCCGGTGGCCGAGGAGTCCGAGCTCATTGTGCGTCTGGGTGACTGGGTGCTGCGTCAGGCCTGTACGCTGCTGGCGAGACCGGCAATGGCGGAGCGCGGTCTGCGTCTGTCGGTCAACGTCAGCGCCCAGCAGTTCGGGCATGAGGACTTCATGGCCACGCTGGACAAGATACTGAGGGAGACCGGTGCCAATGCACGCCAGCTGACGCTGGAGATCACTGAAGGCACCTTGCTGCGGGATCTGGACCAGGCGCGCCGGCGCATGCTGGCTCTGCGCGGCCTGGGGATTGAGATCTCTCTCGATGACTTCGGCACCGGCTATTCCAGCATGTACAGCCTGCAGCATCTGCCGATCCAGGAACTCAAGATCGACAGGAGCTTCGTCAGCGGCAGCCATCGCTCCGAAAAGGACGCGGCTCTGGTGGAGGCCATGCTGCTGGTGGCGCACCGCTTGCAGCTGCGCGTGGTGGCCGAAGGCGTGGAGCTGTCCGAGCAGGCGCTGCAGCTGACGCGATGGAACCCGGACATCGTGCTGCAGGGCATGCTGCTCGGGATGCCCATACCGCAGCAGCGCTGGCAGGTCGAGGTACTGGGCGAGCCCGATACGGATGTCAAGACGTGAAAAAGCCCGCAACCATTGCTGGTTGAGGGCTTTCAGCGATGAATGCCGTGGCTGGCCGTGATCAGGCTGCCGGCTGTTCGAAGTAGCGACGCGCCAGCAGATCCCAGAATCGGGAGCCGCGGCCGATGTTGTCATCGTTGAAGTCGTAGGCCGGATTGTGCAGGCTCACGCCGGGTTGGCCGTTGGTAGGACCGTTGCCGATCCAGCCATAGGCACCGGGCACGGCCTCAAGCATGAAGCCGAAGTCTTCCGAGGTCATGGCGGGCAACACGTCGTCAAAGGCCTTGTCCTCACCCACGGCCTCGCGCATCACGGCGGCCATGAACTTGGCTTCGCGGGCATGGTTGGTGGTGTTGGGATAGGAGCCGGGGCGCAGGGTGAACTCGGCGCTGCACAGGTGGGCTGCGGCCACATGCTCGCTGATGCGCTTGATGCCTTCGATGAACATCTCGCGCGTTTCCTTCTTCAGGGTGCGCACGGTGCCGGCGATGATGGCGTCATCGGGAATGATGTTTTCCACGGTGCCGCTGGTGATCTTGCCCACGGTGAGCACGGCCGAATCCAGGGGGTCGGTGCTGCGTGAGACCAGGGTCTGCAGCTGGCTGACGATGGCGCAGGCCACGGGAATCGGGTCCAGCGTGGTGTGGGGCATGGCTGCGTGGCCGCCCTTGCCGTGCACCTTGATCTGGAAGCGCAGGGTGGAGGCCATGATGGGGCCCACACGCACGGCCATCTGGCCGGCCGGCAGCGAGGGCCAGTTGTGCAGCGCAAACACGGCCTCGCAGGGGAATTTCTCGAACAGGCCGTCATCCATCATGGCCTTGGCGCCGGCACCGCCTTCTTCGCCGGGCTGGAAGATCAGGTGCACCGTGCCGTCAAAGTCGGGCTGCTGCGCCAGCGTGGTGGCGGCTCCCAGCAGCATGGTGGTGTGACCGTCGTGGCCGCAGGCATGCATGCGGCCCTTGTTCTGGCTGATGTGCTCGAAGGTGTTGATTTCCGTGACGGGCAGAGCATCCATGTCGGCGCGGATGCCGATGCTGCGACCGGGGTTGTCCTTGCTGCGGCCCTTGCCGTAGATGCTGGCGACGACGCCAGTCTGGCCCAGGCCACGATGCACGGTCAGGCCCAGGGCCGTGAGGTATGCGGCGACCTTGTCGCCGGTGCGGTGCTCTTCGTACTTGAGCTCAGGATTGGCATGCAGGTCGCGGCGAAAACTGAGCAGCGTACCGAGGTGAGGAGTGATATCGGGTGTAGATCGCATACAGGGGCCGCGGAGCACCCAGCGCTGTAACTGTCGTGGCAGGCAAGCGTCGCGGGCCTGCCGGTGACCGCAGCATTTCAATAGCAAGACCCCCATCATAGGCGTACGCGAGGAGTGGGGGCTTAGGTAGATACCGAAATCAGGGATTTCAGCGTTTGTGCTAACCGAGAAAAAAGCAAGCGGTGACTCACCAGGCCCGATCTCTGTGGCGCTCGGGGGCGAATGTCTCGTCAGTCATGTTTTTTGCGGGCCCGGGCAGTGGCTCTGGCAGCGGTCTGATGCAGCGGCAATGTCCTGCGCACCAGCTTGCTGCGGCGCAAACGGCGAAAATACGGGCTTATGACCGCACAGAACGCCAAAACTTCCCTGTTCCAGCAACTGCTGGTGCGTCCCGATCGCAACGATCCCAAGCCCCTCATCCTCTACCATGGCCGTCGCTGCCCCGACGGTTTTGGCGCGGCGCTCGCGGCATGGCTGTTCTATGAAGGCCAGGCCGAGTTTCGCGGCCTGGACCACGGCGAGATTCAGACGGCCGACGATCTGGGCGAGCTGGCCGGTCGCGCCGTCTATGTGCTGGACTTTGCCTTCGAGCCCGCACTGATGGCCGAGATCGAGTCGCGCGTGGCCAAGCTCGTGGTGCTGGACCACCACAAGAGCGCGGCCGAGAAGCTCAGCGGCTACCAGTGCCAGTGCGGCGTGATCCATTTCGATATCAACAAGTCCGGCGCACGCCTGGCCTGGGAGTTTTTCCAGGCCGACAAGCCCGTGCCCGGCCTGATTCGCTACATCGAGGACCGCGACATCTGGAAATGGGAGTTCCCCGAAAGCGCGGCCTTTCTGGCTGCCCTGGACATGGAGCCCGTGCGCAGCTTCGAGCGCTGGGCCGAGATTGCGGCCTTCACGCCTGAGCAGGAAGCCGTCTACATGGCCCGCGGCGGTGCCATGGACGAAAAATTCCAGAAGCTCTGCGCCGATATCGCCGACGGCGCCCAGGTGCTGGTGTTCAACGGCCAGCAGGGCCTGATGGTCAACTGCCCCGGCATGTTCCACAGCCAGGTGGGCGACCTGCTGGCACGCCAGAGCGGCAGCTTTGCCCTGATGTGGCATGCCAATCACAAGGGCACCAAGGTGGGTCTGCGCTCGCGCTCGGAGTTCAACTGCATTCCTCTGGCCGAGAGCTTTGGAGGCGGCGGTCACGCCCAGGCTTGTGGCTTCAAGATGGGCAACGAGCGTCTGGTGGAATTGCTGCAGGGCGAGCTCAAGGCCGATCCCGAGGCGCAATACGAGTTTGTGGCCGCACCCAGCCTGCAGTTCGACGAGGAAGGCAAGTGGGTTCGTGCCACGCCCAAGTCTGTCTGATTTCAAAAATCATAGCTTTCAGCGCTTTATATAAAAGGGCTGAAAGCTATTTTTATGGGGTGGGCTGCCAGCCCGGCAGGGCCAGCAGCTTTTGCCAGTCCTGCGCTTCCTGCACCTGGGGCAGGGCAGACCAGTCGGCCTCGAAGCGCAGGAGCTGGCCGCTCACGGGGTGGGCGATCTCCAGTGCCCTGGCATGCAGCCACAGCCGCTGCTGACCCAGGCGCTCGGCCCACCAGCGGTTCAGCGGACCCTTGCCGTGGGTGGCGTCGCCGATGATGGGGTGGGCCACATGCTTGAGGTGGCGGCGGATCTGGTGCCGGCGGCCCGTGGTGGGCAGGGCTTCGACCAGGCTGATGCGGGTCTCGGGGTGCCGGCCGTCCCAGCTTTCGGGCCAGGACAGGCGTGCCAGACAGCGCAGGCGCGTGTGCGCCTCCTGCACCGGAGCATCCTCGGGTGCATCGTCGGGCTTGAGGGGATGATCGACTTCCACCGCTTCGGGCAGCCAGCCGCGCACCAGGGCCCGATATTCCTTGCGGGTTTCATGGGCTGCAAAGCGGGCCGCCAGGGCCTGGGCTGCTTCCTTGTTCAGCGCCATGAGCAGCACGCCGCAAGTGCCCTTGTCCAGCCGGTGCACGGGCCAGACGTGGCGGCCCAGCTGGTCACGCAGCGTCTGCATGACAAAGCGGGTCTCGTGCGCATCCAGTCCTGTGCGGTGCACCAGCCAGCCGGCGGGTTTGTAGACCGCGACCAGATGCTCGTCCTGCCAGAGGATATGCAAAAAGGGATTGTGGGCGGCGTCGGGCATGAAGAGGGCAGGCA
The DNA here is from genome assembly GCF_053345995.1 of Comamonas sp. C24C. NCBI lineage: Bacteria > Pseudomonadati > Pseudomonadota > Betaproteobacteria > Burkholderiales > Comamonadaceae > Comamonas > Comamonas sp. C24C. The sequence continues at coordinate 281,786 of NZ_JBKFBC010000003.1, forward strand.
GTACAGGGCGAGCCGCACTCTAGCGCACAGTGCAAAGCTTTGCTGACCAGGGCCTGCCTGCCGGCAGGCCGCGCCGTGGCCGAGAATCGGTGCAGGCCGCTCGACGCCGGCCCATTTGGGGAGACTGCTGCCAGCGCATGACGGATCAAGGCTGGCAGCCATTTGGAGGCTTGATCTTGTGTCTGTGATGTTCAAGGGCGTGGTGGTTTCGGTACTCGCGTCTGTGCTGTTCGCTTCGCTGTATTACCTCTCGCCTTTTCTCACCCCGCTCGATGGCGAACAGATCTTCGGCTGGCGCGTGTTGGTGACGCTGCCCTTCACAACGGCCCTTCTGTTCGCTCTCAAGGAGGTGGCGGCGGTACGCGCCTTGCTGGCGCGAGCCCTGGCCCAGCCCAGCTTTGGACTGCTGCTGGTGCTGAGCTCGGCGCTGCTGGGCGTGCAGCTCTGGATTTTCATGTGGGCACCCATGAACGGGCGTGCGTTGCCGGTGTCGCTTGGATATTTTCTGCTGCCGCTGGTGATGGTCGTGGCCGGGCGCTTGCTGTTTGCCGAGCGCCTGACCCCCGGCCAGGGCCTGGCCACGCTGGTGGCGGCTGCGGGCGTGGCACACGAGTTCTGGCAGGCGGGCGGGATGTCCTGGGAGACCTGGGTGGTGGCGTTGGGTTACACGGTGTATTTCTCGCTGCGTCGCTGGCTGCAGACCGATACCTTGGCCGGTCACTGGATCGACATGGCCCTGCTGGTGCCGGTGGCGGTCGGCTTCACATTGCGCGCGCCCGGCAGCTGGCCGCTGGTGGCGGGCCATCCGATGCTATGGGCCCTGCTGCTCTTGCTGGGTATGGTCAGCGCCGTGGCGCTGGCGCTGTACATGATTGCCAGTCGCTGGCTGCCGCTGGGTCTGTTCGGACTGCTGTCCTATGTGGAACCCGTCTTGCTGGTCGTGGTGGCCTGGCTGCTGGGCGAGAGCATGGAGCCGCAGCAGCAGACCAGCTACGCGCTGATCTTTGCCGCCGTGGGCCTGCTGATCCTCGACGGCCTGCTGCATTCATGGCGTGGGCGTTCACACACATCGGACTGAGAGTGCCGGAGTTGTTGCCCCAGATTGGTGCGTCGCAGGGCAATAATGGAAACTTTGTTTTCTTTGAAGGAACTGCTCGTCATGGCATCGACCCCATCCCCTATCCGCGTTGCTATCGTCGGTTACGGCAATCTGGGCCGCGGCGTGGAAGCTGCTGTCGCCAGGAACCCCGATATGCAGCTCAAGGGGATTTACACCCGTCGCGACCCTTCCGGACTCAAGCCCCTGGATGCCGGCACGTCCGTGCACTCCATGGACGCCTTGCTGTCGCACAAAGGCCAGGTCGACGTGCTGATTCTCTGCGGCGGCTCCAAGGACGATCTGCCCACGCAGGCGCCCGAGCTGGCGGCCCATTTCAATCTGGTCGACAGCTTTGACACCCATGCCCGCATCCCCGAGCACTTTGCCAATGTGGACAAGGCTGCCCGGGGCGGACAGTGCACGGCCCTGATCTCGGCGGGCTGGGACCCGGGCATGTTCTCCATCAACCGCGTGCTTGGCGAAGCCCTGCTGCCTGACGGCGCCACCCACACCTTCTGGGGCAAGGGCCTGAGCCAGGGCCATTCCGATGCCATCCGCCGCGTGGAAGGCGTGGCCGGCGGCGTGCAGTACACCATCCCCGTGCAGGAGGCTGTCGACAAGGTACGCTCCGGCGTGCGCCCCGAACTGTCCACCCGCGAAAAGCACCAGCGTGAATGCCATGTGGTGCTCAAGCAGGGGGCCGATGCCGAGGCCGTGCGCAAGAGCATCGTGGAAATGCCTCACTACTTCGACCAGTACGACACCACGGTCCATTTCATCAGTGCCGAGGAACTGGCTCGCGATCATGCCCGCATGCCCCATGGCGGCTTTGTGATTCGCAGCGGCAACACCAGTGCCGAGAACAAGCAGGTCATCGAATACCGTCTGCAGCTGGACAGCAACCCCGAGTTCACTTCCAGCGTGCTGGTGGCCTATGCCCGTGCCGTGCACCGCATGGCCCAGAGCGGCCAGCACGGCGGCAAGACCGTGTTTGACGTGGCCCCCGGCCTGCTCTCGCCCAAGAGCGCCGACCAACTGCGCGCCGAGCTGCTGTAAACCCCTGCAGCCATGAAAAAGCCTCGCGACACCGGCGAGGCTTTTTGGATGGGAACAGGCCGCAGCGCCGATCGATGAATCGCCGTCAGCCAGGCTGGCTCAAGTGGCTGCGGGGGCGGCGACACCGCTCACGCGTGCGGCATCCTCCAGCCTGTCCACGTCGCGCAGTGGCTTGAACAGCGTCATCCAGCCGGCCACCACGCCCAGGGTGCACAGACTGCCCAGAATGGCGGCGGGAACCGCACCGAACCAGGAGGCGCTGCTGCCCGCGCGGAACTCGCCGAGCTCGTTGGAAGAGCCGATGAACAGCATGTTCACCGCATTCACGCGGCCGCGCATATGGTCGGGTGTGGAAAACTGCACCAGTGCGCCTCGGATATAGACGCTGACCATATCGGCTGCACCGGCCACGGCCAAGGCCAGCATGGACAGCACAAACCAGTGCGATAGCGCAAACACCAGGTTGGCCAGCCCGAACACGGCCACGGCAGCAAACATCACCTTGCCCACGTGGCGGTTGATGGGGCGAGACGCCAGCCACAGGCCCATGCAGACCTCGCCCGCGGCCATGGAGGAGCGCAGCAGGCCCAGGCCTTGCGGGCCGACCTGCAGCACCTCGTGTGCATAGACGGGCAGCAATGCCACTACGCCGCCCAGCAGCACGGCAAACAGATCGAGCGAGATGGTGCCCAGGATGATGGGGCGGGTGCGCATGAAATGCAGACCTTCGGCAAAACGCTGCCACATGGTGGTTTGCCCGTCGATACCGATCATGGGGCTGGCAAAGCGCACGGGGACCTGGCTCAGCAGGACCGCACCCAGAATCAGGGCGATGCCGCAGACCGCATAGGTCAGCACGCCGCCACCGAGTGCATAGAGCAGGCCGCCCAGCACAGGGGCGGCAATCGCCGAGATGCGCATCAGCATGCTGTTGGTGGCCAGGGCCTTGGCCAGCTGCTCGCGGGCGACGATCTGCGGCAGCAGGCTTTGCAGCGCCGGTCCGCTGAAGGCGCGGCTGCAGCCAAACAGCACCAGCACGGCGTAGATCCAGTGCACATCGTGCGCTCCGCTCTCGGCCAGCAGCCACAGCAGTCCCGAGCACACCGCGGCCACCAGCCAGCTGATGCCGAGCAGGCGTTTGCGGCTCATGCGGTCACTAAGATCACCGGCGGGAATCAGCAGGCCCGCCATGGGCAGGAACTGCGCCAGCCCCACATAGGCCAGAGACAGCGGCTCGCGTGTGATGTCGTAGACCTGCCAGGCCACCACCACGGCCTGCATCTGCTGGGCAAACATGGCCAGCATGCGTGCCAGCACGAAATTGACAAAAGCGGGGTCGCGCAAGGGCGCAACAGTGGAGGCCTGGGGGGCGCTGGGTGGGACGGGGCTGGACAAGGTGAGATCCGTGAATGCGGCCGGGGAGGCTGGGGAAGGCCTGGGCTGGCTTCCTGCCTCGGCGACCTGAAAGGTCAGAGGGCCGAGTATGCGCGATCGCCTTGTTTTCTGCACAACGTGTGGCCGCCATGAGCATTCACTTCTGCTGCAGTTCGTATCCGGCAAGCAGGCTGCGGATTGGCCGTCAAGCCGTGCAGGAGAGAAGCCTTGTTTGTCAAAAAATGTTTACCGACGAAGGCATGAGTCACTTTCCCACACGCAAAAAAACGGCGCGGATTCATCATAGCTTCACGCAAACGGTTTGGCTTTATGAATAGCGAAGCTTTCTCTCAAGGAGTGACATCATGTCCATGCTTTCGATGCAATACGCAGGAACTCTTCTGGGCCGCGAAGCAGTCATTGAATTCCCGGACAGTCAGGCCCAGGTCCGCTACACCGCCAGCGGGCAGATGCGCTGGCGCGTGGTGGACTCGCAGGGGCATATCTCCGAGGGCTGCGAGAACCTCAGCTATCTGCAACTCAGCGACCATCTGCACTTTCTGAACTGGATCGAGAAAACCGGCTTCACGGTAAGCCAGGTTATCGATTCGGCCAAAGGCACGGTGCAGGCCTTCTGGTCCTATGCCGACAACCAGTGCGAAACCGGTCATCGTTCCTCCATGTTTGTCGAAGGCCGCTTCCGCCTGCGTTGAATCTGCCGGCTCCTGCCCGGCATGCAGCGCAGGCAGGGGTCAGCGCAAAGAGTGTGTGAGAGGTCAGTGTCTTCCTCTCTTGCCGACATCCGAACGATGTCGGTTTTTTGTCCGTGAAACATCTAAGGACCACCGGACGCTGCGTATTTTTTGATCGCTGCGGCCCAAGCTAGCACCGGTGCGGCTTTGCCCCGTTTTCCCGAGGTTTGTCCACAGGCGGCTCCACAGTCGCTGGGCATAACCTGCCATCGTGCTTGCCGAGCGGTTGCGTTCAGGCAATGCTCTCTAAGTGGCTATGGCCAAACGGAAATCGCATCCGGCAGCAAACCGTGCCGGATGCGCGCGGGGCGTGAAACATCGGCGCATGAGAATGCAAAAAAGCCGGCACCATGGCCGGCTTTTCGGTGCCAGGGTGCTGGCTTATTTGCGCTTGTCGGCGATGGCCGAAGACACCACCATGTCCAGCACATAGACATAGCTCGATGCGTCGGCGGGCACGTTCTGGCGCTTGAAGCGGTTGATGCGCAGCACATTGCTCACGCCGGCTTCATGCTTGTAGCCTTCGATCTCGCTGTAGAAGTTTTCCCACTGACCGGTATAGGTCTTGACGCCGTTGTCGCCATAGCGAATTTCACGCACCTGCAGGCATTGGTAGTCCTTGATCACGCCGTGGCTGCAGGCCTTGCGCTCGGGGGCCACTTCCAGAAAGATGCGCTCGGGCGCGCTGCCGTACTGGGTCTGGGCGGTGGGCTTGCCGTTGAGCTGCCAGCGCGTGCCGTCGATGAACTGCAGTGTCAGGCGAGGCTGCTCTGCGGCGGAGCCAGCGAGCTGCACTTTCCACTGCTTGGCCGTGGGCAGAATGCGCGCGACCTGCTGCTCTAGCATCATCAGCTGGTTGTCGTTGCAGGCACGCAAGGTGCTCATGCCGCGTTGCAGATTGATGCGCTGGCCTTCGATGCTGTAGGCCGACGAGATGACGTTGCACAGATTCTTGACGACGACGCGCTGGTCCACAAAGTCCAGCTCGATGGGGGCCTGGCTGGAGCTCAGGAACCAGCTCTGGTCCTCATTGCCGGCAGGCGTGTAGGCCTGCTGCAGCTTCCAGTGATAGGCGGTCAGCGATGCGGCATCACCTGCGGGGCCTGTAGGGCCGGAGGGGCCGGGCTTGCCTGCACCGCCGCCGCCTGTCGTACCGCAGGCGGCCAGCGTCATGGAAGCAACAAGGGGAAGGCACCAGGTCCAGCGAAATTTCATAGGGTTTCCTTTTTGGGGAATGGAGGAATACGGCAAACCGTGTCAGCTCAAAAAGAGTCTGGCTGACCATATCAGTTCCCTGCGGGTTGTATCTGACCTTAACCCAACCTTGGTCATTGTTTTGACGTTCCATGGCTTCAGAGTGTCAACAAATGCAGCTCGCTGAGGGGCGTGGCAAAAACTAGAAGGATGAAAGCCCGGTAAAGATCGCAAAAATCCGTACGGCTAGACAGCGCTTCGTCAAATTAGCCTTTGCCAAGCTGCTACGCTTCGAAGCTTGGGCTGTGGAAGAGAATATGGTCCGGGCATCAAGGAGTTTCTGTGCGCTTAGGTGGTGTTGCTTTGTTCGGTCTGAATTGGGGGCGGTTGGGTGCTGTTGGCATGTTGGCAGGATTGCTGGGCGCCTGCTCGGCCACTGCACCGCAGCAGATGCCGGTGCAGGAGGCTTTCGACTCCAGTTCCACCTTCTCCCGCGGCTTTGATGCGACACCGGCACAGACCTGCGAGGCCGCGCGCCGCGCCTTGCTGAGCCAGGGCTATATCGCCACGGCCAGGACGCAGGAGCTGATCGAAGGGCGCAAGAACTTCCAGCCCAATACAGAGACCAACCTGGAAATCAATTTCCGGGTGGTCTGTGTGCCGCAGACCAGCGACGGTCTGGTCAGCCTGGGTTTCGCGACGGCGCTGCAGGATCGCTATTCGCTCAAGAAGAGCGCGACCTCGGCCAGCGTGGGTGTGAGTGCTCTGGGGTCGCTGTCGCTGCCCTTTTCTTCCAGCAACGATTCACTGGTCAAGGTCGGCAGCGAGACCATTTCCAAACGCAGCTTCTACGATAGTTTTTTCGAGCTGGTGGAGAACTATCTGAAGCAGGATCAGGATGCGCCATAGTTTCGATTAAATCGGCCTGTAGCGCTTGATGGGTATGCGTTTGAGGTCCTTATTTGATAGCAATATAGTCAAAAGCGGCTCGGGGGAGCCGCTTTTTTGTCGGCGAGATCCGTTCAGATGAACAGCGCCGGATCCACCATGGCGCGGTTCAGCATCACGCTCCAGTGCAGGTGGGGTCCGGTCACGCGGCCGGTGGCTCCGACCTTGCAAAAGGCGTCGCCTGTTTGCAACTGGTCGCCCGGTTTGCAATCCACCTGGCTCAGGTGGCAGTACATGGTGAGCAGGCCGCCGCCATGGTCCAGCCAGACCGTGCCGCCGTTGAAGAAATAGTCGCCCACATCGATCACCTTGCCGGGCAGCGGTGCGCGCACCGGCGTGCCCGTAGGGGCGGCAATGTCCATGCCGCTGTGCGGATTGCGTGACTGGCCGTTGAAGACACGGCGCAGGCCGAAGCTGCTGGAGCGGCGGCCCGGCACCGGCACGCGCATGTGCAAGCTGCCGGAAGGCGGCTGGGTGAAGGTGGCCATCACGGTTTTCAGGTGGGCGGCCTCGCGTTCGTAGCGGGCATTGTCTTCGGCAGACAGGTCCACCGTCTTGGGCGAGACCTTGAGGCGCTGCTCCACATACTGTTTGTCGCGCACCGTATAGCTCATGCTGCGCGAACGGCCATCGGTCTTCACGCCAACGCTTTGCTCACCCGGTGTGGTTGCAAGCGGTATGCCCACGAGTGCGGTCCACTCGATCATGTCGCCCACCACCAGAACCTCGGACTCTGCGGCTGTGACCAGGGGTCGTGCGGAAGCCGGGCCCAGCGACAGGCGCGCGACGCCACCGGGAACCCGGCTGTCCTGCGGCCAGAGCGCGCTGTCCGAGCTGGCGCTGCGTGCTGCCCAGGCCGGTGCTGCGGCAAACAGCGCTGTTTGCGCCATCCATTGCAGCAGGCGACGGCGTTCGGGCGGGAGAGAGGGGCTGGTAAGTTTTTCGGTCGGCATGGTGCTTATCGGGTTGTGCAGGCATTGTGCTGTATTGCTATCGATAGCGGAGCTAAAGGCGATACAGACACGTGAGCTTTACGCTGGCTGTGCCTTGAAGACCGGCTGCGCGATCAGGGCTGGCGCATGTTCCGGGCCAGGTCCAGCTGTCCCCGCTGCTCCAGGGCCTGGGCTGCAGCAAGCCGGTCGCGCTGCTGCTTGTTCTGGCTCAGCTTGAACTTGGCTTCCAGGCGGTCGACGCTAATTTCCAGGCCCACGATGGCGCCGAGCATGCGCTGCAGATAGTCGGGCGCAGCGTCGCTCATCTTCCATGGGGCCTGGGCATTGTTGCTGGCCTCGTGGCGGCGGGTGAGCCGGCCCACCACGCCGCGCACGAACTTCTCATCGTCGCGCACGCTGATGCGGCCATGGGCATGGACCACACGGTAGTTCCAGGTCGGGACCTGCTCGTGGGTCTCGTGCTTGCTGGGATACCAGCTGGGAGAGATATAGGCCTGCTCGGCACGGAAGATCACCAGCACGGAGCTGTCGTCCCGGATCTGCTGCCACACAGGATTGGCGCGCGCCACGTGGGCGATCAGGCGTAGCAGGCCATCCTCGTCCTGCAGCAACTCGAACGGCAGGTGATTGGCGTCCAGCCCCGCGTCGGACTGGGTGACCAGGCAACCCAGCGGGTGAGCCTGGATTAGGGCATGCAGGGCGGTGGGGTCGTCGACCTTGAAATGGCTGGGGTTGTACATGAAGACCTGCTGCAGTGAGTGGCGCAAAAACGCATGGCCTTGTTTATACAGCCGTGCAGGCCGCGCACTCACAAGCCGCCTGCGTGACAGGCAGCCTGGCATGAGGGCGAGCGGCGTTTCAGCGGTGCTCGCGATCCCCGCGGGAGCGGCCCTCGGCGCGCGCCGCCTGCATGCGGGCCTGCTGTTCGGCCTGGTGCTGTTGAGCCTGCATCTGTGCTTGCTGCTGGCGTTGGGCCTGTTCCTGCGCCCGCTGTTGCTGCATCTGGGCTTGCTGCTGGCGCTCTTGCTGCATCTGCTGCTGGCGCTGAGCCTGCTCCTGGGCACGCTGCTGTTGCATCTGGGCTTGCTGCTGGCGCTCCTGCTGCTCTCGGGCTTGCTGCATTTGCTGTTGGCGCTGAGCCTGCTCTTGGGCGCGCTGTTGTTGCATCTGCTGCATTTGTGCCTGCTGCCGATGCTCTTGCTGATCACGGGCTTGCTGCATTTGCTGTTGACGTTGAGCCTGCTCCTGGGCGTGCTGCTGTTGCATCTGTTGCATCTGCTGCATTTGTGCCTGCTGCCGATGCTCTTGTTGATCACGGGCTTGCTGCATTTGCTGTTGGCGTTGAGCCTGCTCCTGGGCGTGCTGCTGTTGCATCTGCTGCATTTGTGCCTGTTGCCGATGCTCTTGCTGATCACGGCCTTGCTGCATTTGCTGTTGGCGTTGAGCCTGGTCCTGGGCGCGCTGCTGCTGCTGCTGCTGCATCTGGGCTTGTCGCTGGCGCTCCTGCTGCTCGCGGACTTGCTGCATCGCTTGCTGGCGTTGGGTTGGCTCCTGTGAACGTTGCTGCATGGCTTTCTCGGCCATGGCAGCCTGCATCTGCGGTGCCTGCGGTGGATGGCGATCATGCGGGTCTTGAGGCGGCATCAAGGCATTGCCATTGGATGCGCGCGGCCCGCCTGGAGCCTGGTTGGGTCCCTGGGCAAAGCCCGGCCTGCCCGGTAGCTGTGTAGCCAGGGGGCTCTGTGCTGGCTGGCCCTGGTTCAGGCCATGGCCACCGGCTGCCATGGCGGCGGCACCGGCGGCAGCGCCGGCCGCTGCGCCCGCAGCCATCGTCCCCGGCCCAGCAAGGACGCCTGCCGCCTGGGGCTGCCCGGCCGGCTCGCGGCGCTCGCCTGTGGCATTTTCATGGATGCTGTTGATATAGGTGTTGTCCGTGCGATGGATGTTCTGCACCACGGTTCGCGACTGCGATATATAGGTGGTGTTGTTGTAGACCACGGCCGGACGGGCCTGCGGGGGCGGGGGGCGGTCGCCGTGACGCCAGGGCCTTTCGGAATCGCCCCAGTGCATGTTCCAGGCATTCCAGCCCCAGGACGGATGCCTGTCCATGGACCCGGCCAGCACGATGGCGGTGCCAAAGCCCATGAGGCCGGCCATCACGGGCACGCCGGCCACGGGAGCCGGAGGCGGCACCTCCACATAGCGGTAGCCGCCATATACGGGCAGCGGCTCACCGTAGACCGCAGCCGGGTCGTACTGAGGAACGTAGACCATATCAACTTGGGAGGGGCTGATTTCAATGAACTGCTCCGGTGGCTCTATGACAGGGTCGGGCAGCGGTGTGACCACGGCTCCTGGCGTATAGGCCACGGCGGCAGGCGTGGACGCCAGGTTGACCTTGAGCTGGCTGGAGGTCTTGAGCGTGCCGGCCTTGTAGGCCCGGTTGCGCATGACCTGTATGGCGTTCATCACATCCGAGGGATCGTTGTAATAGGCTTTGCCGAGCGCCGTGGTCCAGGGCAGGTTGGAAGCCAGCTGTTCCAGCACGTTGGGAAACTGGGTCAGTGATTTGACGGAAGGGTCCCAGTTCTGGGTGTTGACGGCGTTGCTCAGCGCCGTCTTCTGCAGTCCGGGGTTCTGCCCCAGCCAGGTTTCGGCGGCGCTGATCTGGTCTGGATAGGTGGCACCGGCCAGGATCTGGGCCACCAGCTTGTCCGGGTAAAGCGCAATCGGCGCCACCATCCGGTAGAGCGCGTCAGCACCGGGTGGCACATAGGCTGCAGGCTGAGGCTGTGGGGCATCGGACAGGGCGGCCGGAGCGGCGGCCGAGGGTGCACTGTCCGCCTTGATCGGCGAATCCTTGTCGTTGCAGGCGCTCAGCGCCATGGCGGCGGCCAGGGCAATCATGCCCGGATGCCATAGGCGGGCGACCGTGTTTGGCTGCAGTTCCGGCTGCTGGGGCCGGGTCCTGGGGAAATGCGACATCTGACGCTCCTTGCGCCGCGCCGTGCAAATCACGGTGCTTTGGCGGATGCTGTTTTAACGCCAGTTTTGAGCCGTTGTTGACAGAGTGTTGTAAGCAAATAAAGCGAGTGACTGCAGGCCATGCTCCAAGAGGAAATGTAGATTTTGATAGCTTCTTTCGTAGTGTGGGTAAGGCTTAAAGGCTGAAATAACAAAAACTTTGGGCAAAGCATGCAGAGGGCGGTTTCTCGCCTGTATCTCCACGTTCGGGGCGACTTTTATCCATGAAAAAGGCCTGCGCGAGGCAGGCCCTGGAGCGATCCGTGACGCAGCACGCCGGTCACATCATTCGGTCATGGTGCCCATGAGTGTGCTCGTGCCCATGGCGTCCAGCGGCTTGCCGTTGACCTGGAATTCACCCTTGGCATAGACGATCTCGGTGCGCATCTTGCCGTCCTTGTCTTCGAAGATGCCTTGCTCCTTGAGCATGTCCAGGCTGGCTTGAGTCTGGGCTTTGGCGGCTTCCTCGATATCTTCGGGCTTGTACTCGCTCTCGCCTTCAAACACGGCCAGCAGGCTGGAGCGCCTGCGCGAGAGCATCATGTTTTCCATGAAGGGCTTGGGCATATCGGCCTTGAGGCTGACCTTCAGGTCCTGCAGCAGAGTGCCCATCTTCTCGCCATCGCCCAGATACTGAATGGCAGCCGCGAACTCGCTTACGCCGTCGGGGGTGCGCATGGACAGGCGTTTGAGTTCGATCGCGGGCTGGCGTGCCAGCGCCTGTGTCAGCGACTTGAGCATTTTCTCGCGCAGATCGCCGCTTTGCTGCTCGTCAGCGCTTTCATCGTCACCGGCCTCGCCTGCGGCACCGAGCAGCGGGTTCTTGCGCTTGCTCATTTCCACGACCTGGTTGATCCAGTTGGCATCGACATTGTTGAACGCCATGTCCAGCACCAGGTCATCAGCCTGTTTGTCTTCGAGCTTGGCGGTCTTGATGCCGGTCTTGAGCGTCATTTCCACAACCTCGCCTTTGAGGATGGTGTCCGAATCCATGGTGATGCCCTCAAAGTGGCTGGCAGAGCTCTTGCCTTCCTCTTCCTGCTTGGTGGCAGCAATCTTGGCAATCGTCATGGCAAACGGGCCGGTCCAGAACTGCTGGCCCGGGGGCTGCTTCATGTCGAAGCGCATATCGGCCTTGTCCAGCGTCACGCTGCCTTCCTCGTCCTTGAACTGCAGGCCGGCGAAGCTGCCCGTGCCCTTGGCGGCCTTCATGTCGGCGGGCATGTCCCAGACGATCTTCATGCCGCCCCAGTTCATTTCGCTGTCCTTGATCTTGCTGCTCACGGCCGGCGATGTCATGACGTTGGAGCTGCTGCGGCCCCAGCCGACCTTGGTGTCGACTTCCAGCGGAGAGCGTCCATTGAGCGCAGTCTTCAGCTCCTGGTCCGCATTCTCTGGCAGATTGAAGCTGGTGTGAATCTCGGCGGCATGGCCCAGGGGCAGCGGGCCGTGGCTGATCTTGTGCTCGGCGGTGAACTGGACTGGCTCGTCGCCGCTGTCCAGGGTCCATACCGTTTTGGCGGTGGAAGAAAAAGCGCCGCGGTCATAGCTGGTGACCTGAATCTTCACGCCATGCTCGCTCCACTTGTCCAGGCCGTCGGTAAAGCTTTGCTGCAGCTTGCCGCCCATGTAGTAGCTGGTGCCCAGTGTTCCTGCCACGATCACGGCGACGGCCGCTGCAATGCCTGCTCCTGCTTTTCTGTTCATTCTTGACCTTTGATGAAAATAAAAAATCCGCGAATGAATTGCGGATTGGTAATGTTGCGGTGAGCAGGATTCTAGAAAGAAAATAATCAAATGCTCTGAATTTCAGAACATTTTAGGAAAATGTTCATCGAGTATTGAAAATCAATACCGACGGTATTTATTTCAATATGTAACAATTATTTGGGGCGCCATCCATTTCCCGATCGGAGAACCGAATGGCTGTTCTCGGGATAAATGCCGCAGCGGTTTGGGCAATAAAAAAGGCTGCCAGTGAATCCTGGCAGCCTTGCTGAAACTGGCTGGAGCGTTTACTTGCCCCAGCTGTCCTTGAGCCCGGTGATCTTGTTGAACACGGGCTTGTCGCTGCGGTGATCCTTGCGGTCGGCTACAAAATAGCCAAAACGCTCGAACTGGAACTTGTCATCAGCCTGGGCCGCCTTGAGCGAAGGCTCCACATAAGCGGTGACCACCTTCAGGCTGTCGGGGTTCAGCAGGCTCAGGAAATCCTTGCCGCCGGCATCGGGTTGCGGGTCGGTGAACAGACGGTCGTACATGCGCACTTCGGCCTGCAGGCCGTCGGCCACGCCCACCCAGGTGATGGCGGCCTTGACCTTGACGCTGTCGGCGCCCGGTGTGCCGCTCTTGGTGTCGGGCACCACGGTGGCCAGCACCTTGGTCACATTGCCGTCGGCATCCTTTTCGGCGCCCGTGCATTCGATCACATAGCCGCCCTTGAGACGGACCTTGTTGCCGGGGAACAGGCGCTTGTAGCCCTTGGGTGGCACTTCAGCAAAGTCTTCGCGCTCGATCCACACTTCACGGCCAAGGGTGAAACGGCGCTCCGGCACGGTTTCACCTTCTGCAGCGTGGGGCAGGGCCGGCAGGTGGCAGTTCTCCAGATGTTCGGCGCTGCCAAACACCTCGGCCCAGTTGCTGAGTTCGAGCTTGACCGGGTCCAGCACGACCATGGCGCGGTGGGCCTTGTTTTCCAGGTCTTCGCGCAGGCAACCGTCCAGCGTGCCGTAGTCGATCCAGGCGTAGTCCTTGGTTACGCCGATGCGTTCGCAGAAGTTGCGAATGGACTCAGGCGTGTAGCCGCGGCGGCGCAGGCCGACCACGGTGGGCATGCGCGGGTCGTCCCAGCCGGTGACGAACTGGTTGTCCACCAGATGCTTGAGCTTGCGCTTGCTGGTGATCACATAGGTCAGGTTCAGGCGCGAGAACTCGTACTGGCGGGGTTGGGGAGCGTCGATCAGACCGCCTTCGCGCAGATGGTTCAGCAGCCAGTCATAGAAGGGGCGCTGATCCTCGAACTCCAGTGTGCAGATGGAGTGGGTGATGTGCTCGTAGGCATCCTCGATGGGGTGCGCAAAGGTATACATCGGGTAGATGCACCACTGGTTGCCGGTGTTGTGGTGCTCGGCATGGCGTACACGATAGATGGCCGGGTCGCGCAGATTGATATTGGGCGCGGTCATATCGATCTTGGCGCGCAGCACGGCGGCGCCATCGGCAAGCTTGCCGTCCTTCATGTCGGCAAAGCGCTGCAGGTTTTCGGCCACGGAGCGGTCGCGGAAGGGGCTGTTCACGCCGGGACGGGTGAAGTCGCCGCGGTTGGCCTTCATTTCGTCGGCCGATTGCTCGTCCACATAGGCCAGACCCTGCTCGATCAGGTAGACCGCGCAGCGGTACATGAAGTCGAAGTAATTGCTGGCGAAATAGAGGTTCTCGTGCCCGTCGGCATCCTTCCAGTCAAAGCCCAGCCAGCGCACGGCATCGATGATGCCGTCCACATATTCCTGATCTTCCTTTTCCGGATTGGTGTCGTCGAAGCGCAGATGGCAGACGCCGCCGAAGTCGCGTGCCAGACCGAAGTTCAGGCAGATGGACTTGGCATGACCCACGTGCAGATAGCCGTTGGGCTCCGGCGGAAAGCGGGTGCGGATCTTGGCTTCGTCGACCTGGCCACTCTGGTGATGCTGGGCATCGCCGGGCGCGCCGCCCCAGTGACGGGTGGCATAAGTGCCTTTGTCCAGATCCGATTCGATAATCTGGCGCAGGAAGTTGGTGGGCTTGACCGCTTCAGGGGCGGAGTTGTTGGATTTGGAGGCGTCAGCAGAGCTCATTGCACCATTTTAGGCCGGCTGCCATGACCTCATGTCGATCTGCGGACACTGCAGCTTTGCCTCGTGTGCATTTGGACACAATGTTTTTGAGGAACCGTGCCATCCTGACGGGACTCTGAAACGTTATATCCCCAAGGGCCGAAGGCGCTGCACAGATCTGCAGGCTTGCCCTCGGTGACTCATAAACAGAGGAGAGATTGTGATGTCCAGAACAACTTCCCCCCGCATGGCCAAGCTGCTTGCCGCTGGCTCTATCGTTGTGGCAGGCCTGATGGCTGCTGCAGGCGCCCAGGCGCATGGCGGCGTCAGCCTGTCGGTCGGCATCGGCGTGCCCGGCGTGGCTGTGGGTGTCGGCGCTCCCGTTTACGCCACGCCCTATGTGGCACCGGCTCCGGTCTATATGCCGCCACGCCCCGTCTACTATGCGCCTCCGGCACCGGTCTACTATGCGCCGCCGCCGCCCGTGTATCGTCCCGCACCCGTGATGGTCGTGCCCGGCCCGATCTACTACGGTGGCGGCCCGCGCTGGCGTGGTCATCACCATCATCACTATCGTTGATGGCATCGATGGCAGAGCCTTGAAAGACTCTGCACCACAGACGGCTGCTCAGGCAGCCGTTTTTTATGTCTGCAGGCCGGGTGCCGCGCTCGCATAATCCGGGGCAGTCCTCAAAAATCAGGAGAGTGCTTCCGTGAAAACCGTCTATGTCCTCAATGGCCCGAATCTCAATCTGCTGGGCATGCGCGAACCTGCCATCTATGGCTCGGCCACGCTGGCCGATGTCCAGAAGCTCTGCGAGGAAGCTTGCCTGCGCCATGGCCTGAAGCTTGAGTTCCGTCAGAGCAACCATGAGGGCGAGCTGGTGGACTGGATTCACGAGGCAGGCCGGCTGCACGCCAAGGGGGAGTTGCAGGCCCTGATCATGAACGCCGCAGCCTATACCCATACCAGTGTGGCGATTCTCGATGCCGTCAAGGGCACGGCCGTGCCGCTGGTGGAACTGCACATCAGCAATGTCCATGCGCGCGAAAGCTTTCGCCATCATTCCTATCTGTCAGCCACGGCGCGTGCCGTGATGTGCGGTTTTGGCGTGGCTGGTTACGGCCTGGCCATCGATGCGGTGGCGCAGTGGTGACATCGGCGGTTGAAGCCGCCAGCTCCCTGGACCAGGTCTCGCAGGAGCTGGGTGTCGACGTACCGCCAGCGATTGCCCGGCTGCAGGCCACGGCGCAGCGCGTGCAGACCCGACTTTGCGAAGCCGCCGACAGCGGCTCGATGGTCTGGCATGGCTGGCAGCCCCCGGCCGGGGTGGCGCAGCGTGACTTGCCGCTGGTGCTGCTGCATGGCGGCAGCGGCAGCTGGACGCATTGGTTGCGCGTGATTGAGCCGCTGACCGAGGCGGGCTACAGCCTGTGGCTGGCCGATCTGCCGGGTTTTGGCGAATCCGATGGCGTGCCCGGCGGCATGGATGTGGACACCATGCTGGAGCCTCTGGCCCATGGCATCCGGCAACTGCTGGGCAATGCCGGTGCGGGCCCTGTCTGCGATCTGGTCGGTTTCTCCTTTGGCGGCATGACCGCCGGTCTGCTGGCCGCCGAGCATCCGGAGCTGGTCCGCAAGCTGGTGGTGGTCGGTGCTCCCGGCATGGGAATGACCGAGGGACGCAGCGTGCGTCTGCTGGGCTGGCGGCATCTGCCGGGTCTGGAAGCGCAGATGCAGGCCCATCGCCACAATATCGCGGCCCTTATGCTGCATGACGCGGCGCTGATCGATGAGGAGACGCTGGCGCTGCATGCACTCAATGTGGCTCGTGACCGGCTGCCGCGCAGACGACTGTCGCGCACCGATGTGCTGGCCCGGGCTCTGACCCGTATCAAAGTGCCGGTGGCGGCGATCTATGGCGAGCATGACCCGCTGTATGCGGGCTGCCTGGCCGAGCTGCAACTGCTGATGCAGCGCCAGTGCCTGGGGGCACTGGACTGGCAGGTGATGCGAGGCGTGGGCCATTGGGCCCAGCACGAGGACCCGACCGCATTCTGCGCCGCGCTGCTGGAGGTTCTGCCGTGAGCAATGCTGCCGCCCTTGAGCTGACCGAGTCCGATGTGCAATGGAGCGCTGTGCGCTCTCAAGGCCCGGGCGGCCAGAATGTGAACAAGGTGGCCAGCGCCGTGCATCTGCGCTTTGACATCCGGGCCTCGCGTCTGCCGTCCGATGTGCAGCAACGCCTGCTGGCGCTGGGCGATTCGCGCATCACCACCGATGGGGTGGTGGTCATCAAGGCGCAAAAATACCGGACCCAGGAACACAATCTGTGGGATGCACTGCAGCGCCTCAATGCGCTGGTGGCCACGGTTGCCAGGCCGCCACGTCCGCGCAAACCCACCAAGCCGACCTGGGGCTCGCAGCAAAGACGTTTGCAGGGCAAAAGCCTGCGCTCCGGCATCAAGGCCTTGCGCGGCAAGGTGCATGACTGAGCTTGTGTAGCGGCAAAGCGACGCTCAGGCCGCTCAGTTGTATCAAAAAGCCTGTGCTGGCTCCATCGGGATACGGGCTGCCACCTCAGCCGGCTGCGGGTCTGCGCTATATTGTTTTGATAGCTGCAGTCGCAGAATGCAAAGGCGCTACAGCCTGTTTCCCTATCAAATTCCGTGCTGCCTTCGGGAGTTATCCATGAGCACATTGCCTTTGACTTATCTGGAGCGGCCCGCGCAGCTTGCCGCCGGCCGGCCTGCCTGGCTGCTGGTGCTCATGCATGGCGTGGGCAGCAATGAGCAGGACCTGTTCGGCCTGGTGCCCTATGTGCCGCCGCAGTTTCATGTGCTCAGTCTGCGCGCGCCCTTTGCCATGGGTATGGGCGCCTACGCTTGGTTCCAGTTCACCGTGGATGCCGATGGCACGCGCCATATCAATGTGCCGCAGGAGCAGCAGGCGCGCATCTTGCTGCAGCAGACGGTGGAGCAGGCCGCGCAGCAACTGGATATCCCGCCCGAGCGGGTGGTGCTGGGAGGCTTCAGCCAGGGGGGCATCATGAGCCTGAGCCAGCTGCTCACGCAGCCCCAGACCTTGCGTGCCGCACTGGTCTGGCACAGCCGTCTGTTGCCCGAGATCGCGTCGCTGCACGCGCCCGCTGCCGCCTTTGAGGGCAAGTCGGCCTGGGTCAGCCACGGCACTTATGACAATGTGATTCCGCTGACCAGCGCTCATGCCGTGCGTGACCGCCTGGCCTCCTTGCCTTTGCAGCTGAGCTATCACGAGTATCCGGGCGCCCATGAGATCCGGCCCGAGGAGCTGCGTGCCAGTATGCAGTGGCTGCAGGATCTGACGCAGTCAGTGGATGACTTCGGAAGCGAAGGCGATCAGTGACCGGCAGTCTTTGAAAACAGATTGATCACCAGCACGCCGCCCACAATCATGGCCATGCCGGCCAGGGCGGGGGCATCGAGCTTCTGGCCTTGCCAGAAATAGGCGACGGCTGAGACCAGCACGATGCCCACACCGGACCAGATCGCATAAGCCACGCCCGTGGGAACGGTGCGCAGCGTCAGCGACAGCAGATAGAAAGAAATCGCATAGCCCACCAGGGCAACAGCGGTGGGGCCGAGCTTGGAGAAGCCGTCCGACCTGGCGAGGAAGGAGGTGGCAATCACCTCGCAGATGATGGCCAGGCCCAGATACAGGTAATTTGTCATCCCGGGCACTGTAGTGCGGCAGGAGCCGGACTGTTTCCAGGCCAGCTCCAAGACCCCGGGCGGCTTCTGGCCGTTATTGCCAAAATCCGGCGGCTGTGCGCACATCGCCTGGGGCAATGTGCAACCCCAGGGCACGCCGGATCAGATGGCGGGGTACTCGCCGGTACCCTCGGGCCAGGGCGTCAGCACCTCGAACCCGGTCTCCGTCACCAGCACCATATGCTCCCACTGGGCGGACAGCGATTTGTCGTTGGTGATCACGGTCCAGCCGTCAGACAGTTCGCGTGTGGCGGCCTTGCCTGCGTTGAGCATGGGCTCGATGGTGAAGATCATGCCGGGCTGCAGCACCAGTCCCTGCCCCGGCGTGCCGTAGTGCAGCACCTGAGGCTCGTCGTGATAGACCTTGCCGATGCCGTGACCGCAGTACTCGCGCACGATGGAAAAGCGCTCGCGCTGGGCCACGGTCTGGATGGCATGGCCCACATCCCCCAGCGTGGCTCCGGGCCTGACGGCGCGGATGCCGGCCACCAGGGCCTCATAGGTGGTACTGACCAGGCGCCTGGCCAGATTGCTTGGCTGGCCCACGTAGTACATGCGGCTGGTGTCGCCGATCCAGCCTTCGGGTGTGGTCACTGCGACGTCGACATTGATGATGTCTCCGTCCTTGAGGACTTGCTTGGCATCGGGGATGCCATGACAGACCACGTGGTTGACGGAAGTGCACACGGTCTTGGGAAAACCGTAATAGCCCACATTGGTGGGCGTGCATTTCAGCTCGTTGACGATGTAGTCGTGACAGATCTTGTCCAGCTCCTCGGTGCTCACGCCGGGCTGCACATGGGGCGTGAGCATGGCCAGCACCTTGGCGGCCAGGCCGCCGGCCTTGCGCGAGAGGTAGATGTCGGTCGCGTCATGAATGGGCACGACTTTCTGCTTGCCGCGCTTCATTGCATGCCTCCCACCAGGCGCACTGGACGAGGGCGGCGCACGACGGCGTCGGCTTCATGCGCGCTGACAGGCTGCAGCTCGCGCTTGGCTTGCTGCAGCAGCAGGGCGCAGATGCCTTCGTAATTGAGCTGGGGGTGATGCTCGGCCAACTGGCCTACACGCAGCCAGTGCTCGGCCTGGGCATTGATGGAGCGGCCGAGGGCCGCGCTGGAGACACGAATCTGGTCGTGCAACTGGTCTGAAATTTTGACGATTCCCATGGCCGAGCATCATAAGGCTGGTATACGTTTCGTATATTGACAAACTCAAATTGCATGGTTGAAGCAGCGGTTTTGCCGCTGCTTGACAGGCGCAGTTCGTCGCACAGGGTTTCAAGCCCCTTCCGAATGACATGGTGCTCAAGAAGTTGATAGCGCGCCACGCTTGATTGGCATTGCTTGTAGCTTGGGGCGTTCAGAAAACTGAAAGCTTTTAAAGCCAGGCTTGCGTCCATGCTGCTCAAGTCTTATAAAAGATATATATCATCATTATTTGCCTTGTCCATATTGAGTTTCCTGCTATAAAAATTGAAGAACAATCAATGCGTGCCAGACATCTTGAGATGTTCTGGCGTCCGGTTACAACAGACGCAGAGTCAGGGTCGTTCATGGAAAACGCAGTCAATCAAGCAGAGCAGGGCGAGCAGCCCGTCACCGAATCCCAGGAGCCGCAAGCTCGAAAGCCTCAGCCTCCACACGATGGACACCGGGCCCGCATCGTGGTCGTGGGCGGTGGTGTGGCGGGGCTGGAGGTGGCCACTGCCCTGGGCAAGCTCAAGAGCGAGAGCATTGACACGGTGACGCTGGTGGACAGCGACTCCGCCCATGTCTGGAAGCCCATGCTGCACACGATTGCCGCCGGCACCCGCGACTTGGCTCAGCAGCAGACCACTTATCTTGCCCAGGCCACTGATGCCGACTTTGCCTACCAGCCCGGTGAGATGTGTGGCCTGGACCGCGATGCGCGAGAAATTCTGCTGGCCCCCATCTATGCACCCGATGGCCGCGAACTGGTAGCGGGTCGGCGTCTTGCCTATGACAAGCTGGTGATTGCGGTGGGCAGCGGCGCCAACGACTTCGGCACGCCCGGCGTGCATGAGCATTGCTTCATGATCGACTCGCGGCGCAAGGCCGATGCCTTCAACCAGGAAATCCGGCTGCGCATGGTGCGCTGCATGACCAGCGGGGAGCAGTTGCAGGTCGCCATCGTGGGCGGCGGTGCCACGGGGGTTGAGTTGGCGGCAGAGCTGGTCCAGCTTGCAGAAAGTGCCACGGCCTACGGCGCATTGGGTGAGGCGGCCAAGTTCCGCATCGTGCTGATAGAGGCAGGCTCGCGCTTGCTGCCCAGCTTTCCCGAAGAAATCTCCGAAGCCACGCGAGTGCGGCTGCAGGCCCTGGGCGTTTCCGTGATCGTCGGCGGCCGCGTCAGCCGTGCGACCGAGCAGGGGTTCGAGCTGGCCAATGGCGAGTTGATTCCCGCCAGCCTGCGTGTCTGGGCAGCCGGGGTCAAGGCGCCGGAATTCCTGATGCAGCTGGGTCTGCAGACCACGCGCAGCAATCAGCTGCTGGTCAATGACGAGATGCAGACCAGCGACCCCGATATCTATGCCCTGGGCGACTGCGCCAGCTATACCTTGCCGGGCAAGCAGGAGGCCCTGCCTCCCACAGCCCAGGTGGCCCACCAGCAGGCCCGCTATCTGATCGAGACCCTGCCCCATGTGCTGGAGCGTCCCGGCGCCAAACCCGTGGGCTTCGCCTACCGCGACTTTGGCGCCTTGGTGTCCCTTGCGCATTACGACGCCTATGGCTCGCTTGGAAAGTTCGGCCTGTTCAACGGCGGCGTGATCCGTGGCCGCATGGCCATGCTCAGCCACATCATGCTGTACCGCTCGCATCAGGCGCGGCTTTACGGCTTCTGGCGCGGCGGCCTGCTGTGGCTGATCGATCTGATGAATGCGCGGCTGCGTCCCTCCATCCGTCTGGACTGAGCTACAAAAGCCCTTCGATGGGCAGCCAGCTCAGAACCCGCACCATGAAGCGTTGCCACCAGCTGGTGCCGGGGTCCGCACTGAAAACCTGGGTTTCATGGGGCGGCTGCGGATTCTGGCCCGTCCAGCTCAGCCGGCCCTGCGCGTCCAGCTGCACCTTGTAGGCCATGCGCGGCAGATGCTGATCCAGGCTGGTGCTGACCTGCTGGCTCAGGGCCGGGTCTTGGATGACCACGCCCATTTCGGTATTGAGCATGGCCGAGCGCGGATCAAAGTTGAAGGAGCCGACAAAGAGCTGCTTGCCGTCGACTGCAAAGGTTTTGGCATGCAGGCTGGCACCGGAGCTGCCTGTTGTGGCGGAGCTGCCGCTCAGCGCGGCAGGTGACGGGGCTTCGCGCTTGGGAGCCTTTTCGGCAGGCTCGCTCCTTGGCGCCTTGTCCGGCCCGGTGGCTACGGGCTGGCTGCGCAGATCGATCTGGCGGCGCATCTCGTAGAGTTCCACGCCCATCTTCAGCAGCGGCTTGCGGTATTTCTCGTAGCCCGCATGCACCACGGCCACATCGGTCGCCTCCAGGCTGTTGGTCAGAATGCGCACCCGCACCCCTTGCTGGCGCAGGAGTCCAAAGGCGTCGACCCCGGCCTGGGTAGGCACGAAATAGGGTGACACCACTTCCAGCAACTGCTGCGGCTTGCCAATCACCGGCTGGAGCTGGGACAGCAGCAGGTCCTCGGGCGCTGCTTCGCGCAGGACCTTGGCCGGGTCGTCGCTGACCAGGGTGGTCTCGGCCCATTGCAGCGGCAGTCGACCCGCCAGCAAGTCGGTGCTGAAGCGGCTGCGGCTTACGGCCTGCACATAGGCCTGGGACTCCGGGCGATTCACATCGGCGTGCAGGCCTGCATAGACTTTGTCCACGGCCTGCTGCGGCATGGCGGGCAGCAGGCTGGCTGCCGGGTAAGCGGAGGGACTGTTCCAGTAACGGTCGAATTCCGCTGCCACCTCACTCACCACCGAGCCTGTGGCCACCACATCGAGGTCGGCGAACAGCACGCCATCGGAGGCGGCAAAGTACTCGTCACCGATATTGCGTCCGCCAACGATGGTGGCGGTGGAGTCGGCCGTGTAGCTCTTGTTGTGCATGCGCCGCTGGGTGCGCGCGAAGTCCGTCACATAGCCGATCACCTTGGGTGTGCGCACAGCGAAGGGATTGAACAGCCTCACCTCGATCTGCGGATGCTGGTCCAGAGCTGCCAGCATGGCGTCCATGCCGCCGGTGCCGCCATCGTCAAGCAGCAGGCGCACACGCACGCCGCGGTCTGCCGCAAGCAGCAGCTCGTCGAGCAGCAGATGGCCTGTGGTGTCGTTGCGCCAGATGTAGTACTGCACATCGAGGGTGCGCTGCGCGGCTCGGGCCAGCAGGGCGCGGGCAGCATAGGCGTCATGGGCATCGGCCAGCATGTGAATGCCGCTTTGCCCCGGATGCGCCTGCTGCAGCGGCTCGAGAGCCTGGCCGAGCCGGGTTTGCAGGGCCTGTTCGGCACTCAGCGCCTGTGTGGCAGTGCGATCCGGCATGGGCGGCAGGCCGCAGCCTGCAAGCAATCCTGCAATCAGCAGGGTTGCCGCCGTGCCGCGCCACAGGGGAATTTCGGGTCTCGAGGCCTGTGTGTTTTGCATGACCCGAGTATGCCGCAGCGCATCAGGCGATCTTCACTGGGCCGGCGCGGCGATCCTCCACCACAAAGCGTGCCAGCGTGTAGAGATTGCTGTCGGCCTGGAGCGGGTTGCTCACGGCGCGCAGCTCCGTGGTCATGGACTGCGGCGTGATCTCCACGAGGCTGTAGCCGCGCTCCTCGCAGCGTGCGAAAACCACTTGGGGGTTGTGGGCCACGATGGCGTCGACCCTGGCCTGTGTCGTGCCGCTGTGCGAGCTGATGGAGGTGCCGCAGAATTCGCTGGCAATCACCGGATTGGCCTTGTCCGGAGCCTGATCGGCCTGGGCTGCAATGGCGCAGACATAGTTCTGGTGAATGTCTCCGCCGAGGAGCACGCTGTTGCGTGGCTGGCTCTCGGCAATCTGGCGCACCAGGCGCTGGCGGGCCTGAGGGTAGCCGTCCCAGCTGTCGGTTGACTGCCGGCCATTGGGATGCCTGCGGGCCGCGAACAAGGTGGTCTGCACCACGGTGCTCCAGCGGGTGGCCTCGGCCCTCTGGCGAGCATCATCCTGCAACTGCCGGGCCAGCCAGCGCTCCTGGTCCCAGCCCAGAAAGCTGCGCCCCGGATCTTGCAGGGCAGGGCATTCGGCCGGGTCCACGGTGCCCGTGCTGGCCTTGCCCTCGGGGCGGCAGGCCTGCAGATCGCGGTACTGGCGGCCGTCCAGCAGATGCAGTCTGGCGAGCTTGCCCCACTGCAGACTGCGGTACAGCGCCAGGCCTTGAAAGTTGCGCTGCAAAGCGTTGTCACGCAGTGGCATGTTTTCGTAAAAAGCCTGCCAGGCCGCCATGCGCCTAGCCAGAAAGTGAGTGCTGTCCCCGCGCCCGTACTGGGCCACATAGTCGTTTTCAACCTCGTGATCGTCCCAGATGACAGACCAGTTGCACACGGCATGGGCGGCCTGCAGATGGGGGTCGCTCTTGTGCAGTGCATAGCGGTCCCGGTAGTCCTGCAAGGTCTGGGCAGTACGCAGCGGCTGCGCACGGGCCAGTCCATCGGGCTTGGCCGGTTGCGCATATTCATAGATGTAGTCGCCGAGAAACAGCACCAGATCGGGCGAGGCCTGCGCGGCATCGGCCCAGGCGCTGTAGAAGCCATGCTCCCAGCGCTGGCAGGAGGCCACGGCCAGGCGCAGCCTGCGCACATCGGCTCCGGCCGCCGGGGCGGTGCGGCAGCGTGCGGTGGTGCTGAAGGCGTCGCCACAGCGGAAACGGTAGAAATACCAGCGGTCAGGGCTCAGGCCGTTGACCTGCACATGGATGGCATGGCCCCATTCGCCACTGGCCTGGGTCTGCCCATGGGCCACGGTCTGGCGGAATTGGGCATCATGGGCCACTTCCCAATGCACGGTCTGTGCTGCCAGGTCAGGGGCGGCCGCTGTGCCCAGATAGTCCAGAGGTGCTGTCAGCCGCGTCCAGATCAGGATGTTGTCGGGCTCCGGGTCGCCGCTGGCCACCCCCAGGGTGAACGGGTTGTGGGCCAGCGATTCCGTGGCACGGGCCCAGGCTGGCAGGGCGCCCACGGCCGTGGCAAGGCTGGAGGCAATCAGAAAGCGCCGGCGCTCCGGCGCGGGCGTGTAAAGACGAGAAAACATGGCGATGCTGTGGTGTGGGGTTTTTGTAGCCAGTGGCTGGAAGTATCTCCCCGACTCCACAGGCATCGCCGCGGTTTACCGCAGCTTTACGCGTTGACCAGCACCAGCTTGCCCTGTACCTGGCGCGAGCCCATGCGCTCATAGGCGGCGAAGAGCTCGCTCATGGGCATGGTGCGGTCGATCACGGGCTTGATCCTGCCCTGGGCCCACCATTGAGACAGCTCCTGCATCATGGCTGCATTGTTCTGAGGCTCGCGCTTGGCGAAGTCGCCCCAGAACACGCCGACCAGGGAAGCGCCCTTGAGCAGAGGCAGGTTCAGCGGCAGCGAGGGGATGGGGCCGGAGGCAAAGCCGATGATCAGATAGCGGCCGCGCCAGGCAATGGAGCGGAAGGCCGGCTCGGCAAACTCGCCGCCCACGGGATCGTAGATCACGTCGGGACCCTTGCCGTCGGTCGCGGCCTTGATGGCTTCCCGCAGATCACCCTGGCTGTAGTTGATGGTGACGTCCGCACCTTGCGCCTTGCACAGCGCACATTTCTCGTCGGTGGAGGCCGCTGCAATCACCCGTGCGCCGGCCGCCTTGGCGATCTGTATGGCTGCCGTGCCAACGCCGCCCGCGGCGCCCAGCACGAGCACGGTCTCGCCGGCCTTGAGCTGACCGCGGTCGATCAGCGCATGGTGGGAGGTGGCATAGGTCATGATGAAGGCGGCGGCATCGACAAAGGGGAAGTCGACCGGAAGCGGCATGCACATGGCGGCTGGTGCCAGCGTATGCGTGGCGAACCCGCCCGTGCCCGAAAGACAGGCCACATGCTGGCCCACCTTGAGATGTTTGACGCCTTCGCCCACGGCCTGCACCACGCCGGCATATTCCGAGCCCGGCACAAAGGGCAGGGCCGGCTTGATCTGGTATTTGTTCTGCACGATCAGCAGATCGGGAAAGTTCAGGCTGGCTGCCTTGACTTCCAGCAGCACCTGGCCCGGGCCTGGCTGTGGTGTGGGCTGCTCGGTCCATTTCAGGGTCTCGACGCCGGTGGGGGTGGTGCAAAGCCATGCGTGCATATCTTGTCTCCTGATCTTCTTGAGGTGAGATTGGGGGGAATCGGCTCGCAGATGATAGAAGTGTGGTGCGAATGCCGCGTGTCTCTGTCGTGACCTTGGAGCCGCCTACAATCCGCCTCATCCATGAAGATTCTTATTTGCAATGACGACGGCTTCCAGGCCCCAGGCATCGTGGCTTTGCACGATGCGCTGCGCACCGTGGCAGACGTCGAAGTGGTGGCGCCCGAGCACAACAACAGCGCCAAGTCCAATGCGTTGACGCTGAACGCGCCGCTGTATGTGCACCAGGCCTATAACGGCTTTCGCTACGTGAACGGCACGCCTGCAGACTGCGTGCATATCGCGCTGACCGGCTTGCTGGGCTACCGGCCCGATCTGGTGGTCTCGGGCATCAACAACGGCGCCAACATGGGCGACGACACGATTTACTCGGGCACCGTGGGGGCGGCCATGGAAGGCTATCTGTTCGGCATTCCGTCGATTGCCTTCTCGCAGGTGGACAAAGGCTGGGCCGAGCTGGAAGCGGCGGCCGCCACGGCGCGTCAGATGGTCCAGGAGATGCAGTCCCAGCAACTGATTGGTGTCTTGCCGTGGCTGCTCAATGTGAACATTCCCAATATGCCGCTGGATGCGCTCAAAAGCGTCAAGCTGTGCCGCCTGGGGCGCCGCCATGCGGCCGAGCAGGCCATTCAACAGCAAAGTCCGCGCGGCGAGACCATGTACTGGATCGGCAGCGCCGGCGCTGCCAAGGATGATTCCGAAGGCACGGATTTTCATGCCACGGCCCATGGCCATGTGTCCATGACGCCGCTCAAGGTCGATCTCACCGATCATGAAAACCTGGGCTACTGGGCGCAGACAGCCAGCAAGCTGGCAGGTTCGTCCACACCACCGACGGCGGTATCGTGAGCGAGCGTCGTCCGCCTCAGGTGCCGGGCTGGATTGCACGTTCCGTGCAGACAGGCACCAGTGCGGCGCGGCCGCCCGTTGCTCCCAAGCCCATCAATCCCTTGCGTGTGGCCGCTTCGCCCGTGGGGGTGGGGCTGGATTCCTCCACGGTGCGCTCCCGCATGGCCCAGCGCATCGGTGCGGCCGGCGTCAGCAATCCCGCCGTGCTGCAAGCCATGGCCACGGTGGAGCGCCACCGCTTTGTCGACAGTGCTCTGGTCAACCAGGCCTATGAAGACACCAGTCTGCCTATCGGCCTGGGTCAGACCATCTCCAAGCCCAGCATCGTGGCCCGCATGATCGAGCTGCTGCTCGACTCCGATGCGGCTCGCAACGGGCAAGGGCGCGTGCTGGAAATCGGCACCGGTTGTGGCTATCAGGCCGCGGTGCTGTCCATGCTCACCAAAGAGGTTTATTCGATAGAGCGGCTGCGCGGCCTGCACGAGAAGGCACGCAGCCATCTGCGTCCCATGCGCCTGTCCAATGTGCATCTGATCCTCGGAGACGGCATGGTGGGTTTTGCCAGTGGCGCGCCCTATGCGGGCATCATCTCCGCTGCCGGCGGTGACGTGGTGCCGCAGGAGTGGTGCGACCAGCTGGCTGTGGGCGGACGTCTGGTGGCTCCGGTAGTGGTTGGCGCCGGTAAGCAGGCACTGTTGGTGATTGACAAGAGTTCACACGGTTTTACTCAGACAGTTTTGGAAGCAGTCAACTTTGTCCCTCTAAAATCGGGGATCGCCTAGAAGGGAATAGCTTATGTTGGTATCGCGAAGTCTTGGTGCATGGGGAATGGCCGTGCTGGCAGGTGTCATCCTGGCCGGTTGTGCTGCCCAGGCAAACAGGGCTCCTGTGGAGGACCGCGGACAGTCGGCCTCCTCGTCTTCAACTGTGGACGTCAAGTCGCTGCCCGGCGCTGAAAATGCCGGCAAACCCGGTTACTACACCATCAAGCCTGGCGACACTCTGATCAGGATTGGTCTGGAGCACGGCCAGAGCTGGAAGGACATTGCTCGCTGGAGCAATCTGGACAATCCCAACGTGATTGAAGTCGGTCAGGTGGTGCGCGTGGTGCCGCCCGGACGTGACACGCCCGCCGCATCGTCCGGCTCGGGCCGCGGTGTCGCGCCCGTGGTCGTGGGTGGTGGCAGCACCGCAGCGACGACCACGCCCGTGACTCCCCCGGCGGCAACCGCAACGCCCGTGCCTGCTACACCGGCCACACCAGCAACCAGCCCCGCGCCTGTTGCCAAGGGTGCCGATGATGTGAACTTCATCTGGCCCGCCAGCGGCTCGCTGATTGCCGGCTTTGACGAGCAGCGCAACAAGGGCTACGACATCAGCGGCAAGGCCGGAGATCCCGTGCTGGCTGCGGCCGATGGTCGTGTGGTGTATGCCGGTGCCGGCCTGCGTGGCTATGGCAACCTCATCATCCTCAAGCACAACAACACCTATCTGACCGCCTACGCCCACAACCAGTCGCTGCTGGTCAAGGAAGATCAGGCCGTGAAGAAGGGTCAGAAGATCGCTGAGATGGGCAGCACCGATGCCGATCGCGTCAAGCTGCACTTCGAGGTGCGTCGCCAGGGCAAGCCTGTCGATCCTTCTCGCTATCTGCCCTCGCGTTGAGCATGGCCTCGCAACGCAAGCAAGCCGCACAAGCCCCTGCTCCGCAGGGGCTTGTGCCTTCTGACGCGGTCGAGCAGAGCTGGGACGAGGCAGCCGAAGACGGCATTGCCTCGGCCGAGGTCGAGAACCGCGAACTCACAGTCGCCGCCGAGCATCATGGTCAGCGTGTGGACAAGGTGCTGGCGCTGGGAGTGTCCGAGTTCTCGCGCAGCTATCTGCAGCAGTTGCTGGCCGACGGTGCGGTCACGCTCAACGGCAAGGTTCTGCTCAAGCCTTCGGTCAAGGTAGCCGTGGGTGACCGTCTGCGCGTGGAAATGCGGCCCACCCAGCAGAGCATGGCCTTTCAGCCTGAGGCCATGGATCTGCAGGTGGTCTATGAGGACGAGGATCTGCTGGTCATCAACAAGCCTGCGGGTCTGGTGGTGCATCCGGCGCCCGGCAACTGGACCGGCACACTGCTCAACGGCCTGCTGGCGCGTGACGAAAAAGCACGCCAGGTGCCGCGTGCAGGCATTGTTCACCGGCTGGACAAGGACACCAGCGGCTTGATGGTGGTGGCGCGCAATCGCAGCACCATGGATGCGCTCATCAAGATGATTGCTGCTCGGGAGGTAAGCCGCCAGTATCTGGCGCTTGCCCACAAGCAATGGGGCAGCCGCAAGCGCCGCGAGGTTGATGCGCCGATCGGTCGTGACCCGCGCAACCGCCTGCGCATGGCGGTGGTGGATCTGAATCTGCATCCCGGCAAGCAGGCACGTACCGACTTCGATCTGCTCGATGGCGATGCAGCGCACAGCCTAGTGCGCTGCACGCTGCACACCGGTCGCACACACCAGATCCGGGTGCACATGGCTTCGCTCGGCCATCCGCTGATAGCCGATACGCTGTATGGAGGTCAGCCCGAGGGAGGGCTGGAGCGCCAGGCGCTGCATGCCTTCAGACTGGTCTTCGAGCACCCGGTGACGAAAAAGCCGCTGGTCCACCATGCACCGCTGCCACAAGACATGGCCGGTGCACTGGATTTATGGGGTCTGCGTTACAATCTGCCGGAAAGCCTCTGACCATCACTCGCATGGCATCTTTGGGGCGCTTCCCTCTCTTCTTAGAATCAGGCGTCCCACCGCAGTCGGTGCGACAGCCGCTCCCGAAACGCTGCGCCCATGAATACGGTAGATGCCAAGCGGGTTCTTGAAACAGCATTGATTTGTGCCCCACAGCCTGTGACGCTGCGGGAATTGCGCTCACTCTTTGATGATGTGCTGGGCTCGGACACGGTTAAGGATTTGCTGCTGGACCTGCAAAAGGACTGGGCCCTCAAGGGCGTGGAACTGGTGCAGGTGGCTTCTGGCTGGCGCTTTCAGAGCCGGCCCGAAATGCGCGTTTACCTGGACAAGCTTCATCCCGAGAAGCCGCCCAAGTACACGCGGGCGACGCTGGAGACGCTGGCCATCATTGCCTACCGTCAGCCGGTCACGCGGGGTGATATCGAGGATATTCGCGGCGTGACCGTGAACAGTCTGATCATCAAGCAGCTGGAGGACCGGGGCTGGATCGAGGTCATCGGTCACCGCGAAACCGTGGGGCGGCCAGCTCTGTTTGCCACTACGCGCCAGTTTCTCGATGATCTGGGTCTGCAGTCGCTGGATCAACTGCCCATGCTGGAGGAAACCCAAGCCCAGCAAAGTCTGTTCAAGGCGCTGGATGGGGATGAAGGCGAACCAGCCGCCGCGCCGGAGGCCGGTGCGGAGGAGGCCAAGCTCCAGGAGGGCATGGAGGGTGCAGAGTCGGCAGACGCCGTGACAGAGTCCGATGCGGCGGAGAGTGAGATCCTGCGGGCCCAGGATGAGGAAGATGGCGCGCAGGAGCTGCCGGATGCCGATGTCGACCTCGTGGCGCAAGCGCCTGCAGTGCTTGTGTCGGAGCTACAGCCCGAGGCTGATACACCGGAGTTGGACTCATATCCGGAGCAAACGAAGGATGGCATTGCGCAAGCTGCTACTGAAGAGATAGCGACTGAGTTGCCGGATTTGGAGCCAGGGCCGACCGAGGAGCCGCCGTCCGTGAGCAAGCACAAGGCAGCCAGGCCCGCCAGGACTGCCAAGGCGGCAGAGCCGGAGCCCAAACCGGCGGCCAAGAAAGCCGGACGTACCGAGTGGGTGGGCCTGAAGGCGTTTCTCGAGGATGACTACGGCAGCGACGACGAGGCCGAGGACGCAAAGACGAAAGCGCGGGCCGACGATGCCGTCGGGTCGGCAGAACAACGAATTGTGGAGGGTGACGATGGCGTCATCCCCGAAGGAAAACTGGAATGAACAACGAGACATCGAACCCGATGCCCGAGTCCGCAGCCGCTTCGCCCGAAGCCGAGCCGGTGAAGAAGACTCGCAAGCCCCGCGCAGCCAAGGCCGATGGTGCCAAGGATGCTGCCGAGGCCAAGAAGCCAGCGGCAACGCGCAAGCGTGCCGGCGTCAAAAAGGACGCTGCTGCCGAGGCCAAGCCAGCGCGCAAGCGTGTGACCAAGCCACGTGCCGAAGAAGCCGTGGCCGTCGAGGAGCTGGTTCAGCCCGTGGCCGAGCAGGAGGCTCAGTCCCTGGACCAAGATCAGGACCATGACGCAGCGGATGCCGTTACTGCCGAAGTGGCTGTGGAGCGCGTTGCAGCTCCTCATGGGTCCAAGGGGCGCAAGGGTCAGAACATCGACTTTGCCGATGTGATCTCGGGCGACTTCGACGACGAGGAAGAGAACGGCAGCGCCATGCCCGCCAAGCGCGTGCTTGCGCCCCAGGTTGATTCTCCCAAGCTGCACAAGGTGCTGGCCCAGGCCGGCATGGGTTCGCGCCTGGAGATGGAACAACTGATCCTGGAAGGGCGCATCTCGGTCAACAACGAGCCTGCCCACGTCGGCCAGCGCATTCAGTTCGGCGATATCGTCAAGGTCAATGGCCAGCCCATTCGCTTCCGTATCGACCCGCCGCCCGCACGCGTGATTGCCTATCACAAGCCCGTGGGCGAAGTGGTGACGCATGACGATCCGCAGAACCGCCCCACGGTGTTCCGCAAGCTGCCCAAGCTGCAGCATGGCAAGTGGCAGTCGGTGGGCCGCCTGGACCTGAACACCGAAGGGTTGCTGCTGTTCACCAGCTCGGGCGAGCTGGCAAACTCGCTGATGCACCCCCGCTTCGGCCTGGAGCGTGAATACGCGGCCCGCGTGCTGGGCGCGCTGAGCAAGGAAGAAAAGCAGCGCCTGCTGGACGGCGTGCAGCTCGAAGACGGCGAAGCCAGCTTTGGTGCCGTGGAAGATGGCGGTGGCGAAGGTGCCAACTGCTGGTACCGCGTGACCATCTCCGAAGGCCGCAACCGCGAAGTGCGTCGCATGTTCGAGGCCGTGGGTCATGCCGTCAGCCGTCTGATCCGCATTCGCTATGGTGCCATGATGCTGCCGCGCGGTCTCAAGCGCGGCGCCTGGGTGGAGCTCGATCAGGCCGATATCCAGGCGCTGATGTCGGCAGCTGGCGTCAAGGAGCGTGCTCCCGTCGAGCGCAACAACAGTGGCGCCCGTGGTGCCAACAACCGTGGCGGCCGCAACAACCGCAGCGGCGGTCGCGGCAATGGCATGAATGCCGATCGCGCACCCCAGGGTCGCCGTGAAGGCGGTGGTCAGCGCCGTGGCGAGTGGGACGGCAATCGTCCGGCACCCAGCGGCATGCTGGGTGACAACCCGCGCAACAAGTCCGGCGGCCGCTCCGGTGGCTCGGGCCGCTCGCAGGGGGGCGGTCAGCCCGACCCCATGCGTACCTCGGTGGGCTATATCGGCAGCGACAGCCTGTCGCGTGCCCGTCAGAACGCCAAGCGTCGCCCTGGTGGCGGCGGTGGTGGCGGTCGCCGCGGCGGCCGCTAAAAAGGCGTCCGTAAGGATTTGAGTGCTGCCTGGACTTCAAGGTCTATGGCGGCACCGCTAAAATCAATTGTTTTGCTTTTTCGGCAAAAACCCATAGTAACCCTGATTAGGAAATAATCATCATGGCTATCGAACGTACCCTCTCCATCATCAAGCCCGACGCAGTTGCCAAGAACGTGATCGGCCAAATCTACGCCCGCTTCGAAGCTGCTGGCCTGAAGATCGTGGCTGCCAAGCTGGTGCACCTGTCGCGCGGCGAAGCCGAGCAGTTCTACGCTGTGCACGCTGCCCGTCCTTTCTTCAAGGATCTGGTGGACTTCATGGTCTCCGGCCCCGTGATGATTCAAGCTCTGGAAGGCGAGAACGCCATCCTGAAGAACCGTGAACTGATGGGCGCCACCGACCCCAAGAAGGCTGAGAAGGGCACCATCCGCGCCGACTTCGCCGACAGCATCGACGCCAACGCCGTGCACGGCTCCGACGCTGCTGAAACCGCTGCAGTGGAAGTTGCCTTCTTCTTCCCCGGCATGAACGTGTATTCGCGTTAATCCACGCTAGCTTTACAGCATGCTCTCGCTGACGCCAGCGCTTCGCCCGGGCGAAGCAGGTGTCAGCACTTGAAGATGCTGGCCACGGCGTGGCAAACACCGTTCGCAAGACGCCTCGCCACATGCCGATATGACTACTAATTTGCTTGATTTTGACCTCGAAGGACTGACCGCTTATTGCGAGCAGCTCGGGGAGAAGCGTTTCCGTGCGACGCAGCTGTTCCGCTGGATTCACCAGCGTGGCGCATCCGATTTCGACCAGATGACCGATCTGGCCAAGTCCCTGCGCGAAAAGCTCAAGAGCCGGGCCCACATTACCGCTTTGCCTGTGGTGACCGAGCATGTCTCTGCCGATGGCACCGTGAAGTGGCTGTTCGATGTGGGTGACGGCAATGCCGTCGAATCCGTTTTCATTCCTGAGGACGACCGTGGCACGCTGTGTGTCTCGTCCCAGGCCGGTTGCGCCGTGGGCTGCCGCTTTTGCTCGACGGGGCATCAGGGCTTCAGCCGCAACCTCGATACTGGCGAAATCCTTGCCCAGCTCTGGTATGCCGAGCATTCGCTGCGCAAGCGTTTCGGTACCGAAGATCGCATCATCTCCAACGTGGTGATGATGGGTATGGGCGAGCCGCTGCAGAACTACAGTGCGCTAGTGCCCGCCCTGCGCGTGATGCTGGACGACCATGGCTACGGCCTGTCGCGCCGCCGCGTGACGGTGTCCACCTCCGGCGTGGTGCCCATGATGGATCGCCTGTCGCAGGACTGCGCCGTGGCGCTGGCCGTTTCCCTGCATGCGCCCAACGATCCGCTGCGCGACAACCTGGTGCCGCTGAACAAGAAATACCCGATTGCTGAGCTGCTGGATGCCTGCGAGCGCTATCTGGAGTTTGCACCGCGCGACTTCATCACCTTTGAATATTGCATGCTCGACGGCGTTAATGATCAGCCGGAGCATGCGCGTCAACTGATAGAGTTGGTGCGCGCGCGCGGCGACGGCAAGAGCTGGTGCAAGTTCAATCTGATTCCATTCAATCCCTTCCCGGCATCGGGGCTGCTGCGCTCGTCTGCAGCGCGCGTGACCGAATTTGCCGCCATGCTCAGCAATGCCGGCATCGTGACCACGGTGCGCAAGACCCGCGGCGACGATATCGACGCGGCCTGCGGTCAGCTGGCTGGTGACGTCAAGGATAGAACCCGCGCTGTCGAGCGTATGGCCAAGCAGCGCACCATCCCGCTCAAGCAGGTGTCTTGACGGAGCTTTGAATAAAGGACAATCAATGAGGGCAGTGGCACAGCGACCGGTTTGGCGACATTGGGGCTTGTTGGCCCGGTGGGGGGTACCGGTTGCGGTCGCGGCACTTGTGGGCTGTACCTCGACGACGACCACCACCACTTCCTCTACGTCCGTTCCCCAGGCTTCCGTGGTCAGCACGGGCGCAACCCAGGTCGCCGATGCCAATCGCCGTGCGCAGATCCGTCTGGAACTGGCGGCCAACTACTTTCAGGCCGGGCGCCTGGACGTGGCCATGGATGAGGTGGGCCAGGCCTTGGCTGCCAAGCCCGATTACGCCGATGCATACGGTCTGCTGGGCCTGATCCTCATGCAGAACCAGGACTGGACACAGGCCGAGGTTGCCATGCGCAAGGCCGTGGACCTCAATCCGCGCGACGGCAACCAGATTCACAATTACGGCTGGATGCAATGCCAGCAAAAGCATTTCGATGTAGCCCAGCAATGGTTTGACAGGGCCTTGCAGGCGCCGGGCTATCGCGAGCAGCCCAAGACCCTGCTGGCCAAGGGTATGTGCTACCAGCAGGCAGGCCAGCTGGAGCAGGCCTACCAGAACATGTTCCGCGCCTACGAGATGGATGTGGGCAACGCCGCTACGGGTTACAACCTGGCGAATGTGCTCTGGCTCAAGGGTGATCTGAAAAAAGCGCAGTTCTACATCCGGCGCTTGAATAACAATAGCAACCAGGCCAGCGCAGAAAGCCTCTGGCTGGGAATCAAAATAGACAGGGCATTGCACGACGACATTGGAGCGCGTCAACAGGCCGATCAGCTGCGCGAGCGTTTTCCTCAATCGCGTCAGTGGCTGGCCTATGAGCGCGGAGCTTTCAATGAGTGAGGCTGCGGTGGAAGAGGAAACTATGCAAAGCGAAGAGCAGGCGCCAACTCCGGCACAGACCACGGCGGGGGCCTTGTTGCGTCAGGCGCGGGAAGCGGCCCGCATGCAGCTGCCCGTGATGGCGGCAACATTGAAGGTGCCGCAGCGCAAGCTGGAAGCGCTGGAGGCTGATGACTACGCGGCCTTTCCCGATCATGTGTTCATGCGTGCCCTGGCCATGGGCATGTGCCGGACTTTGCATATCGAGGCCGATCCGGTGCTGGCCCTGCTGCCGCGCACCGAGATCAAAAGCCTGGCCAACACGGGTCCCGGCATCAACGAAGCCGTGAAGGTGCGCAGCAGCTTCAAGGTCACCGGGACATCGCTGGACTCCGGCAACAGCAGCTCGCGCAAGATCGCGGCAGGCGTGCTGATTCTGCTGGCGGCAGCGGCTGCCGTGTACTTTGTTCCCTTTCATCAGGTGATTGACGGCGCCGATACGGCAGACGTCCAGGCCCAGATGCCCGCGCAGGCGGAGTCTGGCGAGGCGACCGTGATGGGTGCTCCTGTGACCGAGTCCTCGGCCCAGGCCGAGGAGGCTGCTCAAGGCGGATCGGCCGCGACAGCGGCCGCGTCGACCGAGTCAGCGACGGCTGCAGCGACTGCCGGCGTAACGGGCGCGGCTGCCGGAACTGCCCCTGCCGCCGCTGCCCAGGCAGCCACACCGGCCGCCGAGGCAGCCACGCCCGCAACCGGCGCAGGCGGCCTGCTGGTGCTGAAGGTGAATGCCGGCCAGTCCTGGGTCAAGGTCAGGGACGCGGCCGGCAAGGTGGTGCTGGAAAAGACCCTGTCCAAGGATGAATCTGCGACTGCCGAAGGCCAGTTGCCCCTGTCGGTGATTGTGGGCAATGCCAAGGGCACGCAGGTGACGGTACGTGGCGAACCCTTCGATATCTCGAGCACACGCGACAATGTGGCTCGCTTCGAGGTGAAGTAACCGTTCGAGGTAAACAAGAGTGCAAGATTCTCAAAGCTCGCAGCAGCTCAGCCAGGCGATAGCCATCGCCAGCCCGCTGCCGCGCAAATCGCGCCAGGCCCGTGTGGTGTGGCGCAACAACGTGGTCACCGTGGGGGGCGATGCGCCCGTGCGCGTGCAATCCATGACCAATACCGACACCGTGGATGCGGTGGAGACCGCCATCCAGGTGCGTCAGCTGGCCCAGGCCGGCTCGGAGATGGTGCGCATCACGGTGAACACGCCCGAGGCGGCGGCAGCCGTGCCCTATATCCGCGAGCAACTCGACCGCATGGGTGAGTATGTGCCGCTGGTCGGCGACTTTCACTACAACGGCCACCGTCTGCTGACCGACTACCCCGACTGCGCCCAGGCGCTGTCCAAGTACCGCATCAACCCCGGCAACGTGGGCAAGGGCGACAAGAAAGACAAGCAGTTCGGTCAGATGATCGAGATTGCTGCCAGGTACGACAAGGCCGTGCGCATCGGCGTGAACTGGGGCTCGCTCGACCAGGAAATCATGGCTGATCTGATGGATCAGAACAGCCGTCGCGAGAAGCCCTGGGAAACGCGCCAGGTCATGTATGAGGCGCTGATCACCTCGGCCATCAGCTCGGCCGAGCTGGCCAGGAACATCGGCCTGAATCCCGACAACATCATCCTGTCCTGCAAGGTCAGCGGTGTGCAGGATCTGATCTCGGTCTATCGCGAGCTGGCGCGCCGCTGCGACTATGCACTGCACCTGGGTCTGACCGAAGCCGGCATGGGCACCAAGGGCACGGTGGCATCCGCTGCTGCGCTGTCGGTGCTGCTGCAGGAGGGCATTGGTGACACGATTCGCGTCTCGCTCACGCCCCAGCCCGGTGAAGCACGCACGCAGGAAGTCGTGGTGGCCTCCGAAATTCTGCAGGCCCTGGGTCTGCGCGTGTTCGTGCCCAGCGTCACGGCCTGCCCGGGCTGCGGCCGCACTACCAGCACCACCTTCCAGGAACTGGCCAAGAAGATCGATGATTTCCTGCGTGGTGAAATGCCGGTCTGGCGTACCCAGTTCCCCGGCGTGGAAGCCATGAAGGTGGCCGTGATGGGTTGCATCGTCAACGGCCCCGGCGAGAGCAAGCATGCCGATATCGGCATCAGCCTGCCCGGCAATGGCGAAGCGCCTGCGGCGCCGGTGTTCATCGACGGCGAGAAAGCCTTGACGCTGCGCGGCGAACATATCGCCGAGGAGTTCCAGACCCTGGTGCTGGAATATGTGCAGCGCCGCTACGGCCAGAAGGCCTGAGCGGCTCAGGCGCTCGCAGCGTCCCGTCATGCGGGTGGTGATTGCGCTTGCTGGCACAATGCCGGCGAGCCGGTACTTTGGAATTGATAGCTGCTTGCGCACTATCTATATGGATTTGAATTAGGTTTCTAGTTAAAAGGCATAGTTGCCAAGCGCAACGTGCTCTTGTTTTGCTAGTAGCCCAAGTGTGAGATTTCACGTGGCCAAGAACGAAAAACTGACTGCCGTCAAAGGCATGAACGACATCCT
Organism: Comamonas sp. C24C; assembly: GCF_053345995.1. Taxonomy (NCBI): domain Bacteria; kingdom Pseudomonadati; phylum Pseudomonadota; class Betaproteobacteria; order Burkholderiales; family Comamonadaceae; genus Comamonas; species Comamonas sp. C24C. The sequence goes on from NZ_JBKFBC010000003.1 coordinate 318,723, forward strand.
CCCTCCCGACTCGGCGCGCTGGGAATGGTTTGAAGCCAAGGTGCGCGATCTGATGGGGCGTTTTGCCTATCGCAATATCCGCACTCCCATCGTCGAGCCCACGGCCCTGTTTGTGCGCGGCCTGGGCGAGGTGACCGATATCGTCGAGAAGGAGATGTACTCCTTCGAAGACAAGCTCAACGGCGAGCACCTGACCCTGCGCCCCGAAGGCACGGCCGGCGTGGTGCGCTCGGTGGTGGAAAACAATCTGCTCTACGAAGGCGGCAAGCGCCTGTTCTACATCGGCCAGATGTTCCGCCACGAACGCCCCCAGCGCGGCCGCTATCGCCAGTTCCATCAGGTCGGTGTGGAAGCCATGGGCTTTGCCGGCCCCGAACTGGATGCCGAGGTGATCCTGCTGGCTGCGCAGCTGTGGAAGGAGCTGGGCATCGAAGGCGTGCGCCTGGAGCTCAACAGCCTGGGCCAGCCCGAGGAGCGCAAGGCGCATCGCGCGGCCCTGATCGCCTATTTCGAGCAGCACACCGAGGTGATGGACGAAGAGGCCAAGCGCCGCATGTACAGCAACCCGCTGCGCGTGCTGGATACCAAGAATCCGGCCATGCAGGACATGGTCAACGCAGCTCCCAAGCTGATGGACTACCTGGGTGATGCCTCCAAGGCGCATCTGAAGGTCGTGCAGGACATTCTGGATGCCAACGATGTGGCCTGGAGCCTGAACCCGCGTCTGGTGCGCGGCATGGACTACTACAACCTCACGGTGTTCGAGTTCATTACCGACAAGCTGGGCTCGCAAGGCACCATCTGCGGCGGCGGTCGTTACGACTACCTGATCGAGGAAATCGGCGGCAAGCCTGCGCCGGCCGTGGGCTGGGGCATGGGCGTCGAGCGCGTGCTCGAAGTGCTCAAGGAGGTGGGTGCCGAGATTCCTCAGCCCGCAGCCGATGTCTACGCCATCATTCCCGATGCCTCGGCGCTGCCCCAGGTCTTCAAGACCGCGCAGCAGCTGCGCGCCGCCGGTGTGGCGGTGCAGATGCATGCAGCCGCAGGCGGCTCTGCCGAAGGCATGGGCTCGATGAAGTCCCAGTTCAAGAAGGCCGATGGCTCGGGTGCACGATTTGCCCTGATCTTCGGCGCCGACGAGCTGGCACAGGGCAAGGTGACCGTGAAGTCGCTGCGCGACGGCGAAGGCCAGCAGCTGCAGCAGGCTCTGGCGGACGTGGCCCTGTGGGCCGGCAGCCTAAAATCGGCGGTTTGATTTTCCGCTTCTCGTTTTCTGACCAGCGTTCCACTCAATCTAAGTAGCCATGGCAAACCATCTCGATCTTGAAGAACAAGAGCAAATTGAGCAGCTCAAGCATTTCTGGAATTCCTGGGGGACTCTGATCACCAGCGTGCTGGTCGTGGTCTTTCTCGGACTGGCAGGCTGGAACGGCTGGCAGTACTGGCAAAAGCGTCAGGCGACTCAGGCCTCGGCACTGGAGTTCGCGGTGGACGAAGCCCTGACGGCCAAGGATGCGGCCCGTGCCGACCAGGCTTTCGGCGAGCTGCGTGACAAGTACGCGGGCACAGCGCAGGCTGCCCAGACGGCTTTGCTGATGGCCAAGGCCTCGGTGGATGCCGGCAAGTTTGATGACGCCAAGGCGCAACTGAGCTGGGTGGCGGAAAAGGGCGACGAAGGCTTCAAGGCCCTGGCCCGCATTCGCCTGTCTTCGGTGCTGGAGCAGCAGAAAAGCTATGACGAAGGCCTGAAGGTGCTGGAAGCTTCCATGCCCGAGTCCTACGCAGGTCTGCAGGCCGACCGCCGTGGCGATCTGTATGGCGCGCTGGGCAAGCCGGCTGAGGCGATTGCCCAGTACCAGGCGGCCTACAAGGCGCTGGACAAGGATCTGGACTACCGCCACCTGGTGGAATTCAAGCTGAACGCGCTGGGTGCGGCTCCTGAAACCGCAACCCTGGTCAAGACAACGCCGTCGGAGAAATAATCTTGAAGACTTTTGCCCATCAAGTGAAGTCCGCTGCTCCCGCAGCGCAATCCGCAGCCCGTGTGCTGGTGCTGACCGCAGTGGCTGCGTCGTTGGCTGCCTGCTCCATGTTCAGCGGCAAGGACAAGCCCAAGCCACAGGATCTGGGCCCCAACCCCGCCAAGATCGCCGTGCACCAGGCCTGGTCCGCCAAGCTGGGCAACGAAGTGCCTCTGGCCATGCCTGCGCTGGTGCAGGGTAGTACCGTCACCGTGGTCACCAAGGACGGCAGCGTCACCACGCTGGATGGCAATACCGGCAGCCAGCTGGGCAAGTTCAGTGCGGGCGAGCCGCTGACCACCGGTGTGGGCAGCGACGGCCAGCGCACGGCGGTGGTCACGCGCAGCAACCAGCTCATGGTGTTTGCCGAAGGCAAGCAACTGTGGAAGAACAATCTGAATGCCGCCGTCTACACGCCGCCCCTGGTGGCCGGTGGGCGTGTGTTCGTGATGGCCGCTGACCGCTCGCTGGCGGCCTACGATGCCAACACCGGTCGTGAGCTGTGGTCTGTCGAAGGCCCCAGCAATGAGCCGCTTATTCTGCGCCAGCCCGGCGTTTTGCAGGCCGTTGGTAATAATCTGGTGGTTGGCGTGTCCGGGCGTCTGGCCGGTGTCGATCCCGACAATGGCTCGGTGCGCTGGATGGCGCCTCTGGCCGCACCGCGCGGCACCAACGATGTGGAGCGACTGGTGGATCTGGTCGGCCCCGTCAGCCGTGTGGACAGCAGCGTCTGCGCACGTGCCTTCCAGGCCTCGGTGGGTTGCGTGGACGTGAGCACGGCCAATGTGCGCTGGACGCAGACCTCCAAGGGCAGCGATGGCGTGGCCGGTGACGAGCAGGCTGTGTTCGGCGCTGAAAGCAATGGCACGGTACAGGCATGGAATCGTGCAGACGGTCAGCGTCTGTGGTCCATCGACAAGCTGCAGTACCGCAAGCTGACGGCACCTCTGGTGCTGGGCCGCTCCGTGGTGCTGGCCGATGATTTGGGGACGGTGCATATGCTCTCGCGTGAAGACGGCTCTGCACTGGCCCGTTTGGAAACTGACAAGGCAGGAGTTGCCACTTCCCCGGTTGTTGCCGCCAATACTCTGGTGGTCGTCAGCCGAAGCGGAACTGTGTATGGCTTCAAGCCGGATTGATAGGTTGTTTTTGGAATGAAGCCAGTTATTGCCCTGGTAGGGCGCCCGAATGTGGGCAAGTCGACGCTGTTCAATCGACTCACGAAGTCGAGGGATGCCATCGTCGCCGACTTTGCTGGACTGACGCGTGACCGCCATTACGGCCAGGGCCGTCAGGGCAAGCATGAGTACATCGTCATCGATACAGGCGGTTTCGAGCCGGACGCATCGCGCGGCATCTTCAAGGAGATGGCCAAGCAGACGCAGCAAGCCGTGGCGGAAGCCGATGTCGTGATCTTCGTGCTGGATGCGCGTGCCGGTTTGTCCGGTCAGGATCACGAGATCGGCAACTACCTGCGCCGTCTGGGCAAGCCCACCATGCTGGTGGCCAACAAGGCCGAAGGCATGAAGGATGGTGCTCAGCTGTCCGAGTTCTATGAGCTGGGTCTCGGCGAGGTCGTGCCCGTGTCTGCAGCCCACGGTCAGGGTGTGCGCAGCCTGGTCGATGCAGCCCTGGGTCTGCTGAACCTGCCCGAGCCCGAAGAGGAAACGTTTGGCGAGGAAGACCAGAAGCCCGTGCGTCTGGCGGTGGCGGGCCGTCCCAACGCCGGCAAGTCCACGCTGATCAATACCTGGCTGGGTGAAGAGCGCCTGGTGGCTTTCGACATGCCCGGCACCACGCGCGATGCCATCACCGTGCCTTTCGAGCGCAACGGCCAGAAGTTCGAGCTGATCGACACCGCAGGCCTGCGTCGCAAGGGCAAGGTGTTTGAAGCCATCGAGAAGTTCTCGGTGGTCAAGACGCTGCAGGCTATCGAAGGCGCCAACGTGGTGCTGCTGCTGATCGATGCCACGCAGGGCGTGACCGACCAGGATGCCCATATCGCGGGCTATATCCTGGAGAGTGGCCGCTCTGTGGTGCTGGCCATCAACAAATGGGATGCCGTCGATGACTACCAGCGCCAGATGCTGGAGCGTTCCATCGAGACGCGCCTGTCCTTCCTGAAGTTCGCGCCGCTGCACTTCATTTCTGCACAGAAGCGCCAGGGTCTCGAGCCGCTGTGGAAATCCATCATCCAGGCCCATCGTGCAGCCACCTGCAAGATGCCTACGCCGGTGCTGACACGCATCCTGATGGAGTCGATCCAGTTCCAGACGCCCAAGAAGGTGGGGGCCTATCGTCCCAAGATGCGTTATGCCCACCAGGGCGGCATGAACCCGCCCATCATCGTGATCCACGGCAACTCGCTGGAACTGGTCACCGATGCCTACAAGCGCTTCCTGGAAGGTCGTTTCCGCAAGGAGTTCAATTTGATCGGCACCCCGTTGCGCATCGACTTGAAAACCTCTCATAATCCTTACGCCGACAAGGATTAATTGCAGTCTGCTTGCGCCTAGGGAAAACCCTTTTTCACTGTTTTCCCCGGGCCCTGTGGTAATGTGTCGGTTTACAACAACACTCTTCGAACACGGAGAATATCGTGAGCAATAAAGGTCAACTCCTCCAAGATCCGTTCCTGAACGCACTGCGTCGTGAACATGTGCCCGTTTCCATCTATCTGGTCAACGGCATCAAGCTGCAGGGCCAAATCGAGTCGTTCGACCAATACGTGGTGCTTCTGCGCAACACCGTGACCCAGATGGTTTACAAGCACGCCATCTCCACCATCGTTCCCGGCCGTGCCGTGAACTTCTCGGCCGCTACGCCGGCTGACAACGACGCCCCCGCTGCCTAAGCTTTCTTGCGTCAACGCCCGCCGGCCAGCCCGGCGTGGCTCTTACCCTACGGGACAGGTATTTGAGTTCTGAATCCTTTGAACGTTCCGCGTCTGCGCCAGTGCTGCTGGTGGGCGTGGATTTTGGTGTTCCCCATTTCGACGACGAGCTGGAAGAGCTGGGCTTGCTGGCCCAGACCGCTGGCTTGCATCCCGTGGCGCGCTTGACCTGCAAGCGCAAAGCCCCCGATCCCGCGCTGTTCGTGGGCAGCGGCAAGGCGGATGAAATCCGCATGCTGGCCCAGATGCATGGCGCCAAGGAAGTCTGGTTCGACCAGGCCCTGAGCCCGGCTCAGCAGCGCAATCTGGAGCGCCATATCCAGATGCCGGTCAACGACCGGACCATGCTGATTCTCGAAATCTTCGCCCAGCGTGCACGCAGCCATGAAGGCAAGCTGCAGGTGGAGTTGGCTCGTCTGCAGTACATCAGCACGCGCCTGGTGCGCCGCTGGAGCCACCTGGAGCGTCAGGCCGGCGGTATCGGTGGCCGTGGCGGCCCCGGTGAAAAGCAGATCGAGCTGGACCGCCGCATGATTGACGATGCCATCAAGCGCACCAAGGAGCGCCTGAAGAAGGTCAAGAAGCAGCGTTCCACGCAAAGGCGCCAGCGCTCGCGTCGCGAAGTTTTCAATATTTCCCTGGTTGGCTATACCAATGCCGGCAAATCCACGCTGTTCAATGCCATGGTGAAGGCTCGCGCCTATGCCGCGGATCAGCTGTTTGCCACGCTGGATACGACCACCCGGCAGATGTACCTGACTGAGGCCGAGGAATCGGTTTCCCTGTCGGATACCGTCGGTTTTATTCGTGACTTGCCGCACGGTCTGGTGGATGCCTTCCAGGCCACCTTGCAGGAGGCGATTGACGCCGATCTGCTGCTGCATGTCGTGGATGCATCGAACCCCGGATTCCCGGAACAAATACAACAAGTCCAAAAAGTTCTGGGTGAAATCGGGGCCGATGATGTGCCCCAGATTCTGGTTTTCAACAAGCTGGATGCCATTGAGCCCGAGCGTCAGCCTGCCGTGCTGCAGGATATGTATGAGCTCGATGGCGTGCCGGTGCCGCGTGTGTTTGTCAGTGCTCGCTCGGGGCAGGGGCTTGCGCAGCTGCGGCAGATGTTGGCTGACCGGGTTTTGCAGGTACGTGAAGAGGCGGCACGCGAAGAAGTCGAGGGGCAGGACGATACGTACTGGATGTCCCCTGATGACGACGCGCAATACTAGGGGCTTGCGTCCCTATTGGGCACAATGCTTGCCATGGTCCATGTCTTTTTGAAAACACAGAGACGTCTCGCATGAATTTTTCACAACGCGTCCATCGCCTGGCGATGCTGCCGCAACGCATTCGCGGGATGTTCAATTTGAACGATCCGCGCTGGGGTCGTGGCGACAACAACAACGAAGATAGCTCCAAGCCGGACAGCTCGGCACCTGAAGGGGAGCGTCCTCCGATGCCGCCCGCACCCGAGCAACGTCCCCGTCCTTCCTCTTCCCAGCAAGGCCAGCCGCCTGATCTGGAAGAGGTGTGGCGCGACCTCAATCGCAAGCTTTCCGGCCTGTTCGGCGGCGGCTCCGGCAATGGCCGTGGCGCGCCTCCGAGCCGCAGCGGCGGCCAGCCCGGCGAGCCTTTCAATCCCGGCAAGGGCATTTTCCTGATCGCCGGCGTGGCCGTGCTGATCTGGCTGGGTACGGGCTTTTTCATCGTGCAGGAAGGCCAGCAGGCCGTCATCACGCAGTTCGGCAAGTACAAGGGCACCGTGGGCGCCGGCTTCAACTGGCGTCTGCCTTATCCCATCCAGAAGCATGAGCTGGTCTACGTTTCGCAGATTCGCTCGGCCGAAGTGGGTAGCGACAATATCGTGCGTGGCACGGGATTGCGGGCATCGGCCATGCTGACCGAGGACGAGAACATCGTCGAGATCAAGTTTGCCGTGCAGTATCGACTGAGCAATGCGCGCGACTGGCTGTTCGAGAGCCGCAATCCCTCCGAGGCCGTGGTTCAGGTGGCGGAGTCCGCCGTGCGCGAAGTCGTCGGCAAGATGAAGATGGATGCGGCCCTGTCCGAGGAGCGCGACCAGATTGCGCCACGTGTGCGTGATCTGATGCAGACCATTCTGGATCGCTACCAGATCGGCGTTGAAGTGGTGGGCATCAATATGCAGCAGGGCGGCGTGCGTCCGCCCGAGCAGGTGCAGGCCTCGTTCGACGATGTGCTCAAGGCCGGTCAGGAGCGCGAACGCGCCAAGAACGAAGCCCAGGCCTATGCCAACGATGTGGTGCCGCGTGCAGCGGGTGCTGCAGCGCGTCTGGGTGAAGAGGCGGCGGCCTACAAGTCCAAGATCGTGGCCCAGGCTCAGGGTGATGCAGGGCGCTTCAGTTCGCTGTATTCCGAATACCAGAAGGCTCCTCAGGTCACGCGTGATCGCCTCTACATCGATGCGATGCAGCAGGTCTATACCAACGTGACCAAGGTTCTGGTTGAGTCGCGTCAGGGCTCCAATCTGCTGTATCTGCCGCTGGACAAGATCATGCAGAACGTGACCGGCGGCGCAACTGCTCCTGCTGCGTCGGGTGATGCAGCTGCCGGCGGCGCCGCTTCGGCTCCAGCCAACGTACGTGTAGTTCCCAATCCCGCCGGTGACGCCCGCAGCCGCGATGCGCGCAGCCGTGACCGTGACGCACGCTAGGAGAGAATGCAGTGAATCGAATCGGATTTTTTGTCACCAGCATTCTCGTGGTGCTGGCCTTGCTGAGTTCCACCCTGTTCGTGGTGGATCAGCGTCAGTTCGGTGTGGTCTATGCGCTGGGTCAGATCAAGGAAGTGATCACCGAGCCGGGACTTAACTTCAAGCTGCCGCCTCCGCTGCAGAACGTGCGCTATATCGACAAGCGTCTGCTGACGCTCGACAGCACCGATACCGAGCCCATGCTCACCGCCGAGAAGCAGCGTGTGGTCATTGACTGGTATGTGCGCTGGCGCATCTCCGAGCCTTCGGAATACATCCGTAACGTGGGCTTGGATGAATCTGCCGGTGCCATGCAGCTCAACCGCGTGGTGCGCAATGCCTTTCAGGAAGAGATCAATCGCCGCACCGTACGCGAGCTGCTGTCTTCCAAGCGCGAAGGGCTGATGACTGATGTCAAGCGCGAGGTTCTGGAAACCGTGCGCGGCTCCAAGCCCTGGGGCGTGGACATCGTCGATGTGCGTATCACCCGCGTGGACTACGCCGAGACCATCACCGAGTCCGTCTACCGCCGTATGGAGGCCGAGCGCAAGCGCGTGGCCAACGAACTGCGCTCCACGGGTGCTGCTGAAGGCGAGAAGATCCGCGCCGAGGCCGATCGTCAGCGCGACGTCATCATTGCCAATGCTTACCGCGATGCCCAGAAGGTCAAGGGCGAGGGCGATGCCGAAGCCGCACGGGTCTATGCAGAATCCTTTGGCAAGGATCCGCAGTTTGCGCAGTTCTATCGCAGCCTGGACGCCTACAAGGAGAGCTTCTCCAAGAAGAGCGACGTGATGGTGCTTGACCCGTCGCAAAGCGACTTCTTCAAGACCTACCGCAATGGCGGTGCCGCTGGCAAATAAGCACGTTCGGATCAGGCATGGTTATCTGTCGATAGCAATGCCTGTTGCGCCTTCTCTTTTGCGCAAGTTCCGATAGCTTTGACAACGACGAAAGCAATGGCCCCTCGAGGGCCATTGTCTATTGGGGGATGGCAATGAATTGGCTGGAGACACTGGGCCTGGCGCTGGCCCTGCTGCTGGTGCTGGAAGGCTTGCTGCCGCTGTTAGCGCCCGGGTTGTGGCGGCAGCTGTTTACCCAGCTGCTGCAGCTCAGGGATGCACAGCTGCGCTTTTGCGGACTGCTCTGTATCGCAGCAGGCGCCATCATGCTGATGCTGCTATGAATACTGCCGATACTGGCTAGGCCTTAGCGGTCAAATTGGGCAGGGCTGGCAAAGCCGGTAGAATCGCATTTTTAACAGCCTCCCCATTTCTCCATGTCTGCTTGGGTCCTGCCGGATCACATTGCCGATGTTTTGCCCTCAGAGGCACGGCACATCGAAGAATTGCGTCGAGGATTGCTCGATACTGCGCGCAGCTATGGCTATGAACTTGTCATGCCACCCATGCTGGAGTATCTGGAGTCCTTGCTGACGGGTACAGGCGAAGCTCTTGCCCTTCAAACCTCCAAACTGATTGACCAGCTCTCCGGTCGCACCATGGGTCTGCGCGCCGACATGACGCAGCAGGTGGCCCGTATCGATGCGCATCTGCTCAATCGCAAGGGCGTGACCCGTCTGTGCTACTGCGGCCCCGTCGTCCATGCACGCCCCGACCGTCCGCGTGCCACGCGTGAGCCGTTCCAGTTCGGTGCCGAACTCTATGGCCACGAAGGCCTGGAAGCCGACCTCGAAGCCCTGCATCTGGCCCTGGACTGCCTCAAGGGCGCTGGCGTCAAGGACGTCATCGTGGATCTGGCCGATGTGCGCATCGTGCGCAGCCTGCTGGCCGGCGTGATGGTGGACGAGCAGGTGCTGCGAGGCGTGCATGCGGCCCTGGCCTCCAAGGACGCAACCGAGCTGGCCCAGCTGACCCGCGATTTCCCCGAGGCCTCGCGTGAAGGTCTGATGGCGCTGCTGCAGCTGTACGGCGGCATGGAAGTGCTCGATCAAGCCGAAAAGCTGCTGGATCGCACTGCCGGCGTGCGCAATGTGCTGTCTCATCTGCGCTGGCTGGTGCAGCGACTCGATGGCGTCAAGGTCAGTTTCGACCTGGCCGATCTGCGTGGCTACTCCTACTACAGCGGTACGCGCTTTGCCATCTATGTGCCCGGCGGCAGCGATGCGCTGGTGCGCGGTGGCCGTTACGACGAAGTCGGTGCAGTGTTCGGGCGCAACCGTCCCGCTGCCGGCTTCAGTCTTGATATCAAACAACTGGTGGCTGTCGTGCCCGAGCGTCCGCTCAAGGCTGCCATTCGCGCTCCCTGGGGCGATGACGTGCAAGTGGCTGCCGCCATTGCCGCATTGCGTCAGCAGGGCGAGACGGTGGTCTGCGTGCTGCCAGGGCATGAAAGCGAAGTGGACGAGTTCCACTGCGACCGTGAGCTTGCCAATGTTGGCGGGCAATGGGTCGTGCAAGCCATTTAAGGCATTTGACTAATTCTTCGATTTATCGGATTGGAATATGAATACATCCAAAGGTCGCAATGTGGTCGTCGTCGGCACCCAGTGGGGTGATGAGGGCAAGGGCAAGCTGGTCGACTGGCTGACCGAAAGCGCCAACGGCGTCGTGCGTTTCCAGGGCGGCCACAACGCGGGTCACACACTGGTCATCAACGGCGTGAAGACGGCTCTGCACCTGATTCCCAGCGGCATCATGCGCCCCGGCGTGAAGTGCTACATCGGCAACGGTGTGGTGCTCTCCGTGGGCAAGCTGTTTGAGGAAATCGAAGGCCTGGAGAAGGCCGGCGTGCAAGTGCGTGACCGCCTGCGCGTGTCCGAAGCCTGCCCGCTGATCCTGCCTTTCCACCAGGCTCTGGACGTGGCCCGTGAAGCGGCCCGCGAAAAGGGTGGCGTGCAGAAGATCGGCACCACCGGCAAGGGTATCGGCCCTTCCTACGAAGACAAGATCGCCCGCCGCGCCCTGCGCGTGCAGGATCTGAAGCACCCCGAGCGCTTCGCCACCAAGCTGCGCGAGCTGCTGAGCCTGCACAACCACATTCTGGTGAATGTGCTGGGTTCCAAGAACTTCGACTTCGGCGCTGGCCTGGCTCCCTACATGAAGGACGGCGAAGTGCAGTTCGACGCCGTGTACGAAGAAGCCATGCGTCATGCCGAGCTGCTCAAGCCCATGATTGCCGATGTCTCGCGCGAGCTCAACGCGGTGCACGCCGAAGGCGGCAACCTGCTGTTCGAAGGCGCGCAAGGCACGCTGCTGGACGTGGATCACGGCACCTACCCCTATGTCACATCGTCCAACTGCGTGGCCGGCAATGCCGCCGCAGGCGCCGGCGTGGGCCCTGGTCTGCTGCACTACATCCTGGGCATCACCAAGGCCTACTGCACCCGTGTGGGCGGCGGTCCTTTCCCTACCGAGCTGGAATGGGAAAAGGAAGGCACTCCTGGCTGGGTCATGTCCACCGTGGGCGCCGAAAAGGGCGTGACTACCGGCCGTTCGCGTCGCTGCGGTTGGTTTGATGCTGCGCTGCTCAAGCGCTCGGCCCAGATCAACGGCCTGTCCGGCCTGTGCATCACCAAGCTGGACGTGCTCGACGGCATCGAAGAGCTGCAACTGTGCGTGGGCTACGAGCTCGACGGCGAGACGATCGACCTGCTGCCTCTGGGTGCGGACGATATCGAGCGCTGCAAGCCGATCTACGAATCCATTCCCGGCTGGACCGACTCCACCGTGGGTGTGACCGAGTACGACAAGCTGCCCGTGAATGCCCGCCGCTATCTGGACCGTATCGCCGAAGTGACCGGTGTGCCCATCGCCATGGTGTCCACCAGCCCCGACCGCGATCACACCATCCTGATGCACAACCCGTACAGCGCCGCCTGATCGGGCTGGGTTTTACTGAACTTTCAAAGGAACTGTGCCCATGCTGACAGAAGACGGTAAGCACCTGTATGTGAGCTACGACGAGTACCACGGTCTCATCGAGAAGCTCGCCATCAAGATCCACCAGTCTGGCTGGGAATTCGACACCATCCTGTGCCTGGCACGCGGTGGTCTGCGTCCCGGCGACATCCTGAGCCGCATTTTCGACAAGCCTCTGGCCATCATGTCCACCAGCTCCTACCGCGCCGAAGCCGGCACGGTGCAGGGCCATCTGGACATCGGTCGTTTCATCGCCACGCCCAAGGGCGATATTTCCGGCCGCGTGCTGCTGGTGGACGATCTGGCGGACTCGGGCGCAACGCTCAAGGCCGTGATCGCCATGCTCAAGACCAACTACGCACCGATTACGGAGCTGCGCAGCGCCGTGATCTGGACCAAGGGCGTGTCGACCTTCGAGCCCGACTACTCGGTGGACTTCCTGGGCACCAACCCCTGGATTCACCAGCCTTTCGAAGGCTATGACACGCTGAATCCTGAAAAGCTGGCGGAGAAGTGGAAGGTCTGAGGACCCGGCACCGATGTTGGCAAAGGAGCCCCATTTGGGGCTCCTTTTTTTATAGAGCAGTGATGTTCATCAATAGATGAGCGGCATGTGCCTTTATTCCAACGATTTCCGGCTTTTTTAAAGCTGTATCGTAAGAAATACAGGCGCTAACTGCTCCTGTTTTTGAATTGTTGTCATGATGCGGCCTGCGCCGGTCGGGCATGGTTCGCGTGGCATTTCAACAAGCTTTGTAAACCAGAAGGCTTGTGTTGGCAGCGGCTGCATTGGCGCAGCTACACTGCATGGATTCTGAGAAGGTGGTGGTTGTGGGACGTCTTTCTATTGGGCGCACTGGCGCTGCTGTGGCATTGGTCGTGGGCGTGGGTGCCGCGGCATGGTTGGGGGCTTCGGCATTGCCCGGTTTCAAGTCTGCCAAGGCAGCCGCACCGGCGGCTGCTGCCGCTTCGGCGGTCGCTCCAACAGCCGCGCCCGCAGCGCCGCTTGCTGGCAGCGCTGCGCCTGCGTCGCCTGTTGCCGTCAAGCCGACACAGGCAGCGCGTGCCGTTCAAGGCCCCACACCCATCTTTGTGCTGAACTCCCTGGATGCGTCCATCAGCGTGATCGATCCGATCAGCTGGAAGGAGCAGTCGCGCATTCCCACGGGCAAGGAGCCTCATCACCTGTACCTGACGCCGGATGAGAGGTCGCTGGTGGTGGCCAATGCGCTGGGCGATTCGCTGACCCTGGTGGATCCGCGCACAGGTGCCGTGCAGCGCGTGATCCGCGACATCGTGGACCCGTACCATCTGCGCTTTTCGCCGGACATGAAGTGGTTCGTCACGGCAGCCAACCGCCTCAACCACATCGATTTTTACCGCTGGGACGCGGCCACGCAGACGCCGACGCTGGTCAAGCGTGTCTCCACCGGCAAGACGCCCAGCCATCTGTTCATCGACGCGCAGAGCAAGACGCTGTACTCCACCATGCAGGACAGCGATGCCCTGGTGGCCATCGACATCGCCACCCAGACCATCAAGGCTCGCGTGCCCACCGGCCCCATGCCTGCCGACGTCTACGGCAGCCCTGACGGCAAGAAGCTGTTTGTCGGCCTGACCGGCGGCGATGGCGTCGAGGTGTTCGACATCACCGGCGCCGAGCCCCGCAGCCTGGGCCAGATCAAGACGGCTGCCGGTGCACACGCCTTCCGCGCTGCTGGCGACGATCGCCACCTGTACGTGAGCAACCGCGTGGCCAATACCATCAGCAAGATCGATATGGTCAGCAGCCAGGTCGTGGCCAACTACCCGGCACCGGGCGGCCCTGACTGCATGGATGTCTCGGCCGACGGTCGCTACATCTTTGTGGCCTCGCGCTGGGCACGCAAGCTGTCGGTGATCGACACGGTAGAGAAGAAGGTGGTCAATCAGGTCAATGTGGGCAAGTCGCCCCACGGGGTCTGGACGTTGTCCCACGCTGCGCGCTGAAGCGCCTGTCCCGGCCGCACCGGAGTGGCCGGGATGCCCGGTTTTCGTGTTGACCACCTCAAGGAGGGTGGATGCAAAGACGTTGTTTCATGCTCGGTTCGCTGGCCGGTGGCCTGTCTGCCGTTCCTGCCTTCGCTGCCGAAGCTTCAAAAAAAATAGCTTCAGGTACATGCTCCAAGGCGGTTTACCTGACTTTTGACACCGGGCACATGGGCATAGCCCAGTGGGTCGCCCAGGTGCTACAGAAGCACAAGGTTCCCGTCACCTTTTTTGCGGCCAATGAGGCCACGAAAGAGGGGGGCAGCAGTCTGGGCGACTTCTGGGCGCCCTGGTGGAAGGCGCGTGCCGACGAGGGGCACCAGCTCGCGTCCCATACCTTCGACCATATGTACTGGCTGGCCGATATTCGCGACAAGGCCAGCGGGCAGGTCACGCATTTCCGGGTCAGGCCCTCGGCCGGTCCCAGGGCTGGTCAGACCTATGTGGTGTCTGCTGATGAGTATCGGCAGGAGATTGCGCGCTCCGCCCAGCGGCTGGCCCAGATCACGGGCCGCAAGACCTTGCCGCTCTATCGTGCGCCGGGCGGCAAGACGTCGCCGGCGTTGATTGCTGCGGCCCGGCAGGGCGGCTTTCAGCATGTGGGCTGGGCGCCGGCGGGCTTTCTGGGCGACGAGCTACCCAGCGACAAATATCCGAATGAACGCTTGCTGGCCCAGGCACTCAAAAACATAGGTAGCGGCGATATCTTGCTGGCGCACCTGGGGATCTGGTCGCGTCAGGATCCATGGGCTCCGGCGGTGCTGGAGCCCTTGATTCTGGGTTTGCTGGACAAGGGTTTTTGCTTCCGTACGCTGGCTGAGCACCCTACGTATCAGGGCTGGATCGCGCAGCAGCGCTGAGTGCTGCAAGAGGAGTGAGTCGTGGATTGGTTGGTACAGATGTTTGGAGAGGCGCAGCAACGCTTGTTTGAAGGCGTGGTGCAGCCTTTTCTGTTTCATTTCGGCATGGCGAATCTGCTGGAGGATGGCTATACCGCCACGGGCTGGCTGCTGGTGGGCTTGCTGCAGATTGCCGTCATGGTCGCGGTGATCGTGCCGCTGCAGCGCTGGAGGCCGGCCGAGCCCGTGGTCGACCGCCAGGCGATCCGTGTGGACATCCTCTATACGCTGATTCATCGGCTGGGACTTTTCCGGCTGGCCCTGTTCTTCACGATTGACCCGCTGTGGGATTCGCTCATGGGTCAGCTCCATGTCTGGGGCTTGCCGGGCTTTCACCTTGACGACATCTGGCCGGGCGTGACGGATAACGCCTGGGTCAGCCTGCTGATGTATCTGGTCGTCTTCGATCTGGTCGAGTACTGGATTCATCGCGGCCAGCACGGCTTTACCTGGTGGTGGAAGCTGCATGCCGTGCACCACTCGCAGCGCCAGATGACAGTGTGGAGCGACAACCGCAATCACCTGCTCGACGACGTGATCCATGACGCCATCATCGTGCTGGTGGCGCAGCTGATCGGCGTGGCTCCCGGGCAGTTCGTGGCCATCGTGGCTCTGACCCAGCTCAGCGAGAGCTTTCAGCACGCCAATGTGCGCATCTGGTTTGGCCAGCTGGGCGAGCGCCTGTGGATCAGCCCGCGCTTTCATCGCCGCCATCACGCCATCGGTATCGGCCACGAGCCGATGGCGCCGGTGCGCAACAAAAAGGTCCACGGCAACAACTTCGGCGTGCTCCTGCCCTGGTGGGACATGTTGTTCGGCACGGCCAACTTCGATCTGCGCTACGACCCCACGGGCATTCGCGATCAGGTGCAGGCCAATGCGAAAGGGCAGCTGCGAGACTAT
Source organism: Comamonas sp. C24C (assembly GCF_053345995.1). Lineage (NCBI taxonomy): Bacteria > Pseudomonadati > Pseudomonadota > Betaproteobacteria > Burkholderiales > Comamonadaceae > Comamonas > Comamonas sp. C24C. The sequence goes on from NZ_JBKFBC010000003.1 coordinate 334,076, forward strand.
GGCCGCGGCTTCTGGGCGCAACAGTGGCTGGCTGTCCTACGACTGATGGGTCGCGCATAAGCCAATCCTTGAGTATGCTTGCCAGCATGAGCTTGCTACTCGACTCTTTTTGGCGTGCCTTGGCGTATTGCCTGCATAAGCGGGTCATTGTCTGGTCACTCTTGCCGCTGCTGGCCATGGCCTTGATGGCCTGGCTTCTGGGCTACTTCTTCTGGGCCGATGCGGTCCTCAAGGTACAAAGCCTGCTGGATGGGGTGGGCTGGCTGCACTCCCTGTGGCTGTGGCTGCAGGAGCGTGGCGTGGGCTATGCCTCGGAGGTGGTGGCCTCCATGTTTGTGGTGCTGGGGGCCACGCCGGTTCTCGTGGTGCTGGTTCTGCTGCTGGTGGGCCTGTTCATGGCGCCCGTGCTGACGCAGCTGGTGGCCGAGAAGCGCTTTGCCGGGCTGGAGAAAAAGCATGGCGGCTCCACCGTCGCCAGCCTGCTCTGGTCGGGCGGCTCCACGCTGATCGCGCTGCTGGCCCTTTTCGTCACCCTGCCGCTATGGGTGTTTCCGCCGCTGATGCTGGTGGTCGCACCCTTGATCTGGGGTTGGCTCACTTACCGGGTCATGGCGTTTGATGCCCTGTCCGAGCATGCCAGCAAGGATGAGCGCCGGGCCCTGTTTGCCCGCCACCGCATGTCGCTCATTCTCATGGGGGTGATCTGCGGCTATCTGGGTGCAGCGCCCGGTGTGGTCTGGATTTCCGGGCTGCTGTTTCTGGCTGCTTTCTGGATTCTGGTGCCCATTGCCATCTGGATCTATGCGCTGGTGTTTGCCTTCTCTGCGCTGTGGTTCGCTCACTTCTGTCTGGCGGCGCTGGAACAGATGAGGGCGCAGACCATGCCGAGTGCTGCCGATCCCCAGGTGCCGTTCGCGCCTGGTGCAGATGATGCCGCTTCGGTTGCTCGCTGAGAGCGCTTGCCACCGGGCGAATCGTGCCTCGTGCACCAAAAACAACCCTATTTAAGAAATGCACTGTATTGGTGCGTTTATTTTCACCAAGATGGTGCATTTGAGAAATGCGTGCCGGCAGTGAGACAATGCGCGTCGGTTTGGTGCAATTTGCAGATGCGGCTCTGCTAAGTGCTTATGTCTTGTAGCGAGGAGCTTGTTGCAAGAGCCCGATTTCAGTGCACGGATGCTGGGATGAGGTGCTGAAGCAGAGTTGGCACGCAAACTGCTAGATACTATTCATTCTTTATTTGATCAGCCAAAGTTGGCAGGAGAGATCTAATGGCGAAGACCGTTGCAGACGTGATGCAGATGGTGCAGGATAACGAGGTCAAGTTCGTGGACCTGCGCTTTACCGATACCCGCGGCAAGGAACAGCACGTGACCGTGCCCGTGTCGCACTTCGACGAGGACAAGTTCGCCTCGGGCCATGCTTTCGACGGTTCTTCCGTTGCCGGCTGGAAAGGTATCGAAGCCTCGGACATGCAGCTGGTTCCCGATCCAAACACTGCCAACATCGATCCCTTCTTCGAAGAAACCACACTGATTCTGCAGTGCGACGTGATCGAACCCGGTGACGGCAAGGCATACGACCGCGATCCCCGCTCCATCGCCAAGCGCGCTGAGGCCTATCTGAAGGCTTCCGGTCTGGGCGATACCGCCTACTTCGGTCCCGAACCCGAATTCTTCATCTTCGACGGCGTGCGCTGGGGCACCGAGCCTCACAACCCCTTCTTCGAAATCGAAGAATACGAGGCTCCCTGGAACACCGGCACCAAGTTCGAGAGCGGCAACCGCGGTCACCGTCCTCGCGTCAAGGGTGGCTACTTCCCCGTGCCTCCCGTTGACAGCACCCAGGACATGCGCGCAGAGATGTCGCTGCTGCTGGAAGCCGTCGGCATTCCCGTCGAAGTGTTCCACCACGAAGTGGCCGGCGCCGGTCAGAACGAAATCGGCACACGCTTCTCGACTCTGGTCGAGCGTGCCGACTGGACACAGCTGCAGAAGTACATCATCTGGAACGTGGCCAACACCTACGGCAAGACGGCAACCTTCATGCCCAAGCCCTATGCTGGCGATAACGGCTCCGGCATGCACGTGCACCAGTCCGTGTGGAAGGATGGCAAGAACCTGTTCGCCGGCGACGGCTATGCCGGTCTGTCCGACTTCGCCCTGTACTACATCGGCGGCATCATCAAGCACGCTCGTGCCCTGAACGCCATCACCAACCCCGGCACCAACAGCTACAAGCGTCTGGTCCCTGGCTTCGAAGCGCCCGTGAAGCTGGCTTACTCGGCCAAGAACCGTTCCGCTTCCATCCGTATTCCTTACGTCAGCAACCCCAAGGCACGTCGCGTGGAAGCCCGCTTCCCCGATCCTCTGATGAACCCCTACCTCGGTTTCGCAGCGCTGCTGATGGCCGGTCTGGACGGCGTGGAAAACAAGATCCATCCCGGCGAAGCCGCGACCAAGGATCTGTACCATCTGCCTCCCGAGGAAGACAAGCTGGTGCCTACCGTCTGCCACAGCCTGGACCAGGCTCTGGAAGCCCTGGACGCCGACCGTGCGTTCCTGACCAAGGGCGGTGTGTTCTCCGACAGCATGCTGGATGCCTACATCGAGCTGAAGATGACCGAAGTGACTCGCTATCGCCAGTCGGTGCATCCTGTCGAATACGATATGTACTTCTCGCTGTAAAGCAGAGGTTCTCAAAGGCGGCGCAAGCCGCCTTTTTTATTGCACGGACGCTGCGCCGGACGTGCCAGCAAAGGAACCAAACAGGTTGGTGGCGGTCAAGTAGTCAATAAAAGCTGCAGGCTTGGAGCGATACTCAGGGTATTGCGGACTTGCGGCCGCCGTCTGCCTGAGAGGACCGAATGAAGAAGTTTTATGTGTTGTCGTTGCTGTGTCTTGCATCCGGGCTGGTTTCTGCCCAGGATGTGATCTACCGCTGCGGCAATGAGTACACCAACAACGTTTCGCAGGCCAAGGCCAAGGGGTGCAAGCCGGTCGATGGCAGTGGCGTGACGGTGATTCACGGCACTCGTCCCTCGGGCGGCAATGCCGGTGCGGCGCCGGCCAATCCCAAGCCGGCAGGCAGCTCTGCATCGAGCCAGGCGACCCCTGCCCGCGCCGACAGTGCCGCGCAGAAGGCGCGCGACTCCGATGCCCGCGCGATCTTGCAAGGCGAGCTGAACAAGGCCCAGGCCAGACTGGCCGAGCTCAAGGCGGAGTACAACGATGGCAATCCCGTGCGTACAGCGTTGGAGCTGCGCAATCCTCAGGGCTACCCGGAGCGGGTGGCCAAGCTCAAGGCCGATATCACCCGCCAGGAAAGTGATATCGCAGGCATCAAGCGAGAGCTGGACCGGCTGCCTGCGGTCAACTAATCCGCCCCCTGGGGCTGGTCATTTTTGGTCAATCGCATGAGTTCCACTGCAGCCCCGATTCCCGATATCTCCACGCCTGATCCGGATCAGGCCAACGGTCATGGCTACCAGTCGCTGGACTGGCTTTGTACCTTGATTGCCGTGCTTGACGAGTACGGCATGGTGCGCTTCGTCAATGCGGCGCTGGAAAATGCCCTGGGCCAGTCGCGCCGCATCATGGTCGGCAGTGACTTCGCCACCTGCTTTGCCGAGCCAGCCCTGCTGGACAAGGCTCTCAGCGGAGCCCGTTCCAACGACTTTGCGGCGCTGCGCTTCGAGGCCAGCCTTCTGCGTCTGGGGCAGGAGCCCCTGCCGATTCACGCTGCCGTTTCGCTGGCCGAGAAGGCCGGCCATGTCATGGTGGAGATGTGGCCGCTGGAACAGCAGGCCCGCCAGGATCGCGAGGAGCGCATCCGTGAACAGGCCCAGGCAAACAAGGAGCTGATTCGCAATCTGGCCCACGAGATCAAGAATCCACTGGGCGGCATTCGCGGTGCAGCCCAGCTGCTGCAGATGGATCTGGTCATGCCCGAGCTGCTGGAGTACACCACGGTCATCATTCATGAGGCCGATCGCCTGCAGGCACTGGTGGACAGACTGCTGGCCCCGCATCGCCACCCCCACGAGGTTGGCGACGTCAACATCCACGAGGTCTGCGAGCGCGTGCGTTCACTGGTGCTGGTCGAACATCCCCAGGGGCTGAGGATCACGCGTGACTATGACATCTCCATTCCGGAATTCAGAGGCGACAGCGCGCAGCTGATCCAGGCCCTGCTCAACATCGTTCAGAACGCGGCACAGGCGCTGGGGCGGCGCATTGCAGAAGGCGATGCCGAGATCATCCTGAGGACGCGTGTGGCCCGGCAGGTCACTTTGGGGCGTGAGCGCTACAGATTGGCACTGGAATTGCATGTAATCGACAACGGGTCAGGCGTGCCGGATGCCATCAAGGAGCGAATTTTCTATCCTTTGGTCTCGGGCCGAGATGGCGGATCCGGCCTGGGGCTGACGCTGGCTCAGACCTTTGTACAGCGTCACCATGGCTTGATCGAATGCGAGAGCCAGCCGGGGAGGACGGATTTCCGGATCCTGATTCCGCTGCCATAAAGCCTGACATTATCAATATGCAGAAGAAGGGAAGGATGTTGCACGAATGAAGCCAATCTGGATTGTGGACGACGACCCTTCCATCCGCTTTGTGCTTGAAAAGGCACTGGGGCGCGAAGGCTGGCCCATTCGCAGCTTTACCCAGCCGCGCGATGTGCTCAAGGCCCTGGCTGATGTGGACAACAGCGATCCCGAGCGTCAGGCTCCTCAGGTGCTGGTCAGCGATATCCGCATGCCCGGCGGTTCGGGCCTTGAGCTGCTGGAGCAGGTAAGGGCGCAGCAGCCCGGCCTGCCGATGATCATCATGACCGCCTATTCCGATCTGGACAGCGCGGTCTCGGCCTTCCAGCGCGGAGCCTTCGAGTATCTGCCCAAGCCCTTCGACGTACCCAAGGCGGTAGAGCTGATCCGGCGTGCCGTGGAGGAGAGCCAGCGCGAGGAGGTGGCCGACATCCAGGCGCCGGTGCAGGCGGAAATGCTGGGCCAGGCGCCCGCAATGCAGGATGTGTTCCGTGCCATCGGCAGACTCAGCCAGAGCCATGTCACGGTGCTGATCACCGGAGAGTCCGGTGCCGGCAAGGAGCTGGTGGCACGGGCGCTGCACAAGCATTCTCCCGTTGCCGGCGGACCGTTCGTGGCCATCAATACCGCGGCCATTCCGAAAGACCTGCTGGAGTCCGAACTGTTCGGTCACGAGCGCGGTGCCTTTACCGGCGCGCAGACCCAGCGCCGGGGGCGTTTCGAGCAGGCCGAGGGCGGTACGCTGTTTCTCGATGAAATCGGCGACATGCCGTTCGAGCTGCAGACGCGTCTGCTGCGCGTGCTCTCCGACGGCCATTTCTACAGGGTGGGCGGACACCAGGCCGTCAAGGCCCATGTCCGCGTGATCGCCGCGACCCACCAGGACCTGGAGCTGCGCGTCAAGGATGGCGCTTTCCGTGAGGACTTGTTCCACCGTCTGAATGTGATCCGTCTGCGCCTGCCCGCGCTGCGCGAGCGCAAGGAGGACGTGCCCATGCTGACCCAGCATTTTCTGCAGCAAAGCGCACGCCAGCTGGGGGTGGAGCCCAAGCGCATGAGCACGGCCGCGATGAGCCGCCTGCAGGCCTTCAACTTCCCCGGCAATGTGCGCCAGCTGGAGAACATCTGCCATTGGCTGACCGTGATGGCTCCGGCCCAGCAGATTGCCCTCAAGGACTTGCCGCCAGAAGTGCTGGGCAGTGCGGCACCGGGCAGTGCCGCGATCTTTGCCGGAGCCCTGAGCACCGGCGTGGGCCTGGAGCCGTCCAAGACCAGTCCGCCCGAGCCGGTTGCGCTGTCCTCGCTCGGGACTGCGGCGCTGTCTGTGCCCGAGGCCGCAGCGCCTTCCGAAGGCTGGTTGCAGGGGCTGGGCAAGCAGGCCGAGGAGCTGCTTTCGCAGGGCCATCATGACGTCTGGGATCAGCTGTCCCACCAGTTCGAGGCACAGCTGCTGCGAACGGCCCTGGCCGCTACGCATGGCAGGCGCGTGGAAGCGGCCAGCCGGCTCGGGATCGGCCGTAACACCATCACCCGCAAGCTGCAGGAGCTGGGGCTGGAGAACGAAAACTTCGACTGAAGCGCCGTAGTGTCCACTCGCTTTCGGCGCGGGTTTTATTCGTCCTACATGGTGCAATCACGGTTGACGACATGGAGCAGATGACGCAGGGGTAAAAATCAACAGGCCTTTTGTTGATTGGACTGTTTGCGTTGTCTGCCTTGCCCTTATCCATCTCTTTCCCGCCTGAGCCGGGGTCGAACGCCTTGTCGCCCTTGCTGCAGATGCCGGAGGCCGAAGAGGCCTTCTGGCACGAGCGCTACATGTACGAGCCTTACTTTGTACCCGGGCGTGGCTTCGATCAGTACTATCCAGCCTATCTGCTGGGCTGGCAGGCTGGCTGCTATCGGCCTCGGCAGGCGGCCAGGAGCTTTGAGTCCCTGGAGCCGGAGCTGCGCCAGCATTGGTCGGCACATTGCGGGGGCAGTCTGCTGGACTGGTCTCAGGTCAGGGCAGCCGTCAAGGCGGCATGGCGCCGGGCGGTCGCACCCCCCTTGACCAAGCCTGTCGCGGAGGCCGTGCTGGGCCAGAGGGCGCAGAGCAGCCTGACCCTGGTGCTGCAGGCAGGACAGCGCTTTGCGCAGAGCTCCAGGCAGTTTCTGACGACTGCGGACTCCAGCATGGCGGTCGATGCGCTGCGCCGCTTTTCGCAGGACTCGCACAAGCTGGTCTCCGAGCTGGCGGAGCTGCTCGGCGGCACTGCCGTGGAAGCGCCACCCGAGGTCGCGGATGACGGCGACAGCGGGCTGCTCGAGCGAGTACGCAAGACCTGGCTTGACTATCTGGGCGTGACGGTGGGCGAGACCTGGCTGGATGTGTTGCGGCGTCTGGAG
>NZ_JBKFBC010000003.1:341174-373496 GCF_053345995.1 Comamonas sp. C24C
CAGTGGCTCAGCCACGGCGCGGCCTGAGCCGTGCGGCTTCAGTCCAGTGTGACGATCACGGGAGCGTGGTCGCTGGGCTGCTTGTTCTTGCGCGGAGCGCGGTCCACGCTGCAGGCGCTGACCTTGCTCCTGAGCGCTTCGCTGACCAGAATATGGTCGATGCGCAGGCCGCGATTCTTCTGAAAGCCCAGCATGCGGTAATCCCACCAGGAGTAGCTTTTTTCCGGCTGCTCGAACATGCGGAAGGCATCGCTCAAGCCCAGCTGCAGCAGGCGCTGGAAATGGTCACGCTCTTGCACCGTATGGTGGATCGTGTCCTTGAGGCCGACGGGGTCGTAGGAGTCGCGATCTTCGGGGGCCACGTTGAAGTCCCCCACCAGCACCAGACGCGGATGCAAGGCCATCTGTTCCTTGACCCAGTCTTGCAGGGCCTGCAGCCAGCGCATCTTGTAGGCAAATTTTTCCGATCCGGGCTCCTGGCCGTTGACGAAGTAGCCGTTGATGAGGCGAACCTCGCCGGCCGGCGAGTCAATCGTTGTGGCAATGATGCGTGCCTGCTCGTCGTCAAGCCCCGGGATGTTGCGCACCACATCACGGCCCGTTTCGCGCGTGATCCAGGCCACGCCGTTATAGGTCTTCTGTCCATGGCTGACGGCCTTGTAGCCGGCTTCCTCGAAAGCCATGTGCGGGAACTTGTCGTCGGTGAGCTTGAGCTCCTGCAGTCCCAGCGCATCGACAGGGTTGGCGGCAAGCCATTCCAGTACCTGCGGCAGTCGCACGGACAAAGAGTTCACATTCCAGGTGGCGATTTTCATCTTCTTCAACTTTCCTTATTGCATGCGGGTTCCAGGGGACGGCTACCTGTAAAAAGGCCTCCAGCTACCAGTCTGGCTACCCAAACAGAGCCCCTGGCGGGCATCTTTCTCGCAGTGACTGACAGCATAGCAAGCCTGGCCCTCTCTGAAACCGGCAAGGCTGTCCGCTGTGATTCCACGGGTGGCGACTTCGGTCTTTGCAGGCCTGAAGTCCAATGGGCCTGTGCCGGCGTGCGGGGGTTTGCTACATTGGCCCCATGAAACATGTTTCAAGCTTGGCCGGGATGGTGATCGTCGTTGCGGCAGTCAGCGGCTGCGCGCAATCTGTTTCCATCAATTTTGGCAATCCTTCGCAAGCCAATTGCAAAAAACAGGGCGGGGTGCTGCACACGGAAAAAGGCGCCGTCGCCGATAAGAACACCTGTGTGCTGCCCGACGGATCGGCCTTTGAGGAGTGGGTGCAGCATGGGCGGCAGCCGCCCGCCAAATAGCCCGGGAGGCTGGCCTCGGGCATCGGCAGCGCGCCCTTCATGCGCAACCTGATCGCCGGCTGGGGAGCGGGATCGTCTGGCCAGCGTGGCCGATGTGGCGGGTAGCCTCAGTCCCGCAGCGCCACGGCCTGCTCGAAATTCTCCGATGCGGCCTGGGTGCCATCGTCAAAGACCAGCACGCGCTCGGGCCAGCGCATGGCGGCAAGCTTGCTGCGCTGCACGGGGTTGTCGCCGCGCAGGCGGTCCAGCCAGCGGGCACCCACCGAGTAGTCCACGCAGAACACATTGCCGCGCAGACCGTGCCAGGACAGCGGGGGCGTGCCACCGAACAGGTTTTCAAACTGCGAGCCGTGCGCGGGGGCATCAGCCGGGCGCAGGCGGCGCCAGTAGTGGCCGACGATGACGGCAGGCGCTTCCTCATATTCATTCCACCAGCCCACGCGCTCGACAAAACGCCATTTGCCACCCGCATAGAAGGGATTGCGGCATTCACGTTCCACGCCGGCCGTCAGCACTTTCAGAGGGTTGACCATGGCCTTGTTGAGTTCGTTCTCGCTGTGGGCGGGCAGAAACGGCGGCTCGTGGCGATAGTCTTCCAGGCTGTAGGGCCAGCTCAGCGCTTCCTGACGCATGCGCTCGGCCACGCATTGGGCGATGGCCTGCTCGTCGGCAATCGTCTCGAAGTGGTCATAGGCGGCGCGTGCACTGCCGCTGGGCAGCTGGCGAATCATGGCAATCTGCTCGGGCCGCCATGCCGCATGAACAATGCGCAGATCCTCGCGCTCCAGCGCGATCGGCAACTGGCCGAGCTGCTCGAGCATGGCGGGAGTCTGCTCGGCCGGCATGCGCGCAAAAGGCGCGTACTTGGGCTGATCGGAGTCGATGCGGCTGTCGAAGAACCAGCCCGATCCGTCCTTGGCATCTTCGCGCAGCAGATTGATTTCGTGGTTGCCCAGCACCGCATGGGCCGTGCCCGAGGCCAGCATGGCGCCGACCAGCGCGAGCACCGAAGGGCTGTCCGGCCCGCGGTCGCAGAAGTCGCCGACAAACACCAGCCGCCGTCCTTCGGGGTGGTTGCCCTGGAGGTCGTAGCCCAGGTGGCCCAGCAATTGCACCAGCGCGGCGTATTCGCCGTGGATATCGCCAACGATATCGAGGGCGCCAGGAGGCAGGGGCTGGACTAGGCTCATGATGAAGGGCGATAGCTTGCGGGGTTGGAGGGCTCAGGCTGCAGCAGGCTGCCTTGCCATTGTCATACGACAGTCATGCAGTGAAGCTGACAATTGTTGCAACGCAGCACCGCGAGGGCAAGAGCGTTTTGTCTCGTGCCGGACTGCTGGCCGGCCGGCGCAAGGGTCAGCCTCGGCGCTCGAAGCGCACAAAACAGTAGGGCAGCCCATTGGCGGAGACATGCTCGCTGCGGCTCACGGCCTGCCATTGCTCGCCCAGTTCCGGGGCAAAGGCATCGCCTTCGAAGTCGCGGCCGATTTCGGTCACTTCCACGGCATCGGCCAGGGGCAGGGCCTGGGCATAGATCTGCGCGCCGCCGATGACCCAGACGTCTTGCGAGAGCTTGCGGCCCAGCTCCAGCGCTTCGGGCAGGCTGGCGGCGCGCAGGACCTGGTCGGATGCCGGCTCGGCTTGCCAGTCGGCCTGGCGGGTGACGACGATATTGCTGCGGCCCGGCAGCGGACGGAAGCGCGCAGGCAGCGAGTCCCAGGTCTTGCGGCCCATGATGACGGCGCAGCCCCGGGTCAGCTCCTTGAAATGCGCCATGTCCTCGGGCAGGTGCCAGGGCATGGTGTTGTCCTTGCCGATGACGCCGTTGGCTGCGCGGGCATAAATGAGTTGAATGGCCATAGCTATCAATAAAGAAGCTGCTAGCGCTTGTTAGTTATGGATTTCAGGTAAAAAAGTACCTGAAATCGTTTTGAATCAAGCGATAGCAGCTTTGATTTTTATAGTAATTCGAAGCGTGGCAGCTTAGACCGCCACCGGCGCCTTGATGCCGGCATGGTGCTGGTAGTCCAGCACTTCGAAGTCTTCGTATTCGTAGCCGAAGATGGAGTCGGGCTTGCGCTTGATGTTCAGCGTCGGATAGGCGAAGGGCTGTCGCGACAGCTGGGTCTGCACCTGCTCGAAGTGATTGTTGTAGATGTGGCAGTCGCCGCCGGTCCAGATGAAGTCGCCCACTTCCAGGCCGCATTGCTGGGCCAGCATATGGGTCAGCAGCGCGTAGCTGGCGATGTTGAAGGGCACGCCCAGGAAGATGTCGGCGCTGCGCTGGTAGAGCTGGCAGCTGAGCTTGCCGTCGGCCACATAGAACTGGAAGAAGGAATGGCAGGGCATGAGGGCCATCTGGTCCAGCTCGGCCACGTTCCAGGCGCTGACGATGATGCGGCGGCTGTCGGGATTGCTCTGGAGCTGCTTGACGACTTCGGCAATCTGGTCGACATGCGTGCCGTCGGCCTTGGGCCAGCTGCGCCATTGCACGCCGTAGACCGGGCCCAGGTCGCCGGTTTGCTTGTCGGCCCATTCGTCCCAGATGGTGCAGCCGCGCTCCTGCAGCCATTTCACATTGCTGTCGCCGCGCAGAAACCACAGCAGCTCCAGAATGATGGACTTCAGGTGCACCTTCTTGGTGGTGACCAGGGGGAAGCCTTCATTGAGGTTGAAGCGCATCTGGTAGCCGAACACGCTGCGCGTGCCCGTGCCCGTGCGGTCGGTCTTGGATGCGCCGTGCTCGTACACATGGCGCATGAAGGTTTCGTACTGGCAGCGCACGGGGCGCAGGGTGCAGGTGGTGGAGTTCATGGTGCAAAAAGCGGTCAAAGACTTGCAAAGACTGGCTGTGCCGTCAGCGTACACAAGGTGTCGCTGCTCTTGAAGAGGGTGGGCCCGCAGGGGCCGCAATAGCCCGAGTGTGCCACGTGCGCGAGCGTGCCGGATTGGTGGTTGGCAATGACCCGGCCCGAGGCCCTGTCTGTCCCAAAGCCGCTGCCGCTGGCTTCACAATGTCATGCAAGACCACCGAGCTGAAACAAGGAGAGCGAGTTCATGTCACGCAAATTTGTGAGCACTGCGGCTTTTGCGCTGGCGGCTGCGGCCTTGCTGGTCGCCTGCGACAAGACCAAGGCCCCATCTCCCAGTACCGCCGCCGTGGATGCCCAGGCCGCCGCTGCGGCGGCGGCCGCCCCGCCCGATGCCTTGGCACAGACCCAGGAGCCCGCCGCGACGGCACAGATCGAGGAGGCGGCCGCGAGCTCCCTGCAGGAAGTGCGCGCCCCGCATGTGGTCAAGGAGGGCGAGAAGAGTCTGGACAGCCTCACGCCATTGCAGGGCAAGTACCGCTGGGATGGCGTGGACTATGTGCAGGACGGCGTGCTGGCCGAGCGGCTGAAGACGCTGATGGGCCATCAGTACGACACGCTGCTCAAGAACCTGCAGACGCTGGGTCCGCTGGAGCCTTCCGCAGGCCTGCTGTACGTAATGGGCAACCGCCAGCATCAGGGCGGCGAGGAAATGGCCGCCGTGGTGATAGACCCGGTGCGCAACGGCCTGCGCGTCTGGCTGCTCAGCGAGGGCAAGCAGACCGTGTTCACCGACGTGGACGGTGCAGACATTCCCTGGCCCAGTGCGGTGCAAAGCATGTTGCGCAATATCGTGGCCACCCACTGAAGCCCTGGCTGCGGCCAGAAAAAAGCCCTGCCGGTCATGGCAGGGCTTTTTTATCGATGGCGGCGGGATCAGCCGCGCGTCAGCACCACGCCGGGGTTCATGATGCCCTGCGGGTCCAGCGCCTGCTTGATGGCGCGCATCATCTGCAGCGCAACGGGAGACTGGTATTTTTCGAGCTTGTCCGTCTTGAGCGCACCCACGCCATGCTCGGCCGAAAACGAGCCGCCGAAGGCATCCACGGCCTCGTAGACCAGGTGGTTGACCAGGGCCTCCTTGTCGCGCAGAAAGGCCTTGCCGTCTTCGCCTTCGGGCACCTGCACGTTGTAGTGCAGATTGCCGTCGCCCAGATGGCCGAAGTTGACCAGCCGCACGCCGGGAATCTCGCGCTTGAGCACGGCGTCGGCATGCTCGACAAAGGCGGGAATGCGCGAGGCGGCGACCGAGATATCGTGCTTGATGTTCAGGCCTTCCTCGGCCTGGGCCAGGGGAATGCTCTCGCGGATATGCCACAGGTCATGGGCCTGGGTCAGGTTCTCCGCCACTACGGCGTTGACCACGCAGCCGTCTTCAAAGGCCAGCTCCAGCAGGTGCTCGAAGCGCAGGCGTGCATGCTGTTCGGACTCGCTATCGCTGTTCTCCAGCAGCACGCAGTAGGGTGCCTCGTCGCCCATGTCGGCAAATGGCACGCGCAGTTGCGGCATGTGCTTGACGACCAGGCTCAGCGCAAACTGGCCCATGACTTCAAAGCCCGTCAGTCCCGCGCCCAGATGCTGGTGCGCCAGGCCCAGCAGGCGCACGGCGGCCTCCATGGAGGGCACGGCGGCAAAGGCCGTGAGCTGGGCGGCCGGCTGCGGGAACAGCTTCATGGTGGCAGCGGTGATGATGCCCAGCGTGCCTTCGCTGCCGATGAACAGATCGCGCAGGTCGTAGCCGGTGTTGTCCTTGCGCAGACCCTTGAGGCCGTCCCAGATCTCGCCCTGGGGCGTCACCACTTCCAGGCCCAGGCACAGGTCGCGGGTATTGCCATAGCGCACCACCTGCGTGCCGCCGGCGTTGGTGCCCAGATTGCCGCCGATCGTGCAGCTGCCTTCGGCGGCCAGCGACAGCGGGAACAGCAGGCCCTGCTGGTCAGCCAGATCTTGCAGGTTCTGCAAAATGCAGCCGGCTTCGACGGTGAAGGTCAGATTGTCCTTGTCGATATGGCGCACGGCGTTCAGGCGCGTCAGGCTGAGCACGACCTGCTGGCCGCTGTCGTCGGGGGTGGAGCCTACGGAAAGCCCGGTATTGCCGCCCTGGGGCACGATCTGCACGCCGGCTGTGGCGCAGGCCTTGACCACGCCGGCCACTTCGGTCGTGTTGCCGGGGCGCACCACGGCCAGGGACTTGCCGTGTACGCGCTTGCGCCAGTCCTGCTCGTAGGCGGTCAGATCGCCGTCTGTCAGCACATGGGTGGCGCCCACAATCTGGCGCAGGGATTCAAGCAAAGCGGTGGAAGTCATGGCAAGCAGGCCGCAGCATGGGCGGCAGAGAGGGAAAACAGACGGAAATCCTAAGCCAGGCACAAGGGCGCAGCTGGAAAACCATGAAGCCGCAAGCGTAGAGCATGGCAGACTACGGGACAATCGAAATAAATTGCTTGGTTATGCCGGTTTTTCCGAACAATATCAGCCTGCGCCAGCTGCGCGCCTTTGACGAGGTGGCGCGCCAGGGCGCATTTGCCCCGGCGGCCCGCGAGCTGTGCCTGACGCAGTCGGCCCTGTCCGAATCCATCCGGCAGCTCGAAGAGGCCCTGGGCTTGCGGCTGTTTGACCGCACCACCCGCACGGTGGGGCTGACGGCCGCCGGCCAGGCCTTCTTGCTCGATGTGCGCCAGGCCTTCGAGACGCTGGAGCAGGGCTTTCAGAACCTGGGCGATCTGGCCGCTCTGCGCCGCGGCAAGGTGCGCATTGCTGCCGCTCCGTCGGTGCTGTCGGTGTTGCTGCTGCCGGTGCTGCCGGCCTTGCGGGCCAGGCATCCGGGCATCGAGGTGGATCTGATCGAGGACAGCGCCGAAGGCATCGCCCAGCGCGTGCAGGCCGGCAGCGTGGATTTCGGCGTGGGCGCGGCGCACCCGGCCGGTGGCGATCTGCTGACTCAGCCGCTGATCAGCGATGCCATGGGGCTGGTGGCCAGGCTCGATGAACCTCTGCTGCAGGCGGGGCGGCTGACGGCGGCCGATCTGGCCGAGCTGCCCCATCTGGCTTTTGTGGGCCTGACCACCGACACCGCCATCAGCCAGCTGCTGGCTTCGGCACCGGGCATGCCGCAGAACCTGCTGCAGACACCGCTGCGCCTGTCCAATCCGCAATTGCTGTTCGAGGCCGTGAGCCTGGGTCTGGGGGTCAGCATTGTGCCGGCGTTGACGGCGCGTCACCCTTCGCTGGGCCTGCAGGGCAATCTGGGCTTTCGCCTGCTGGACGAGCCGCGCATTCTGCGCCGTACGCTGCTGATTCAGCGCCCGCGTCGCGCGCTGTCGCCGGCCGCGCAGCTGCTGTTCGATGCGCTGGCGGCGCAGGTGCAGACGCTGGCGCAGTTCGAAGGCATCACGCCTGATTGAGCCGGGCCGCCCTGGCGGCACGCTGGCGCAGGCGCACATGGGCTGCGCAGGCGATGAAGAGCAGCACGCAAAGCGCCACCTCTCCCAGCGCCAGCCAGCGGCTGGGCGCGGCATCGCTCCAGGCCCGCACCACGCCCTCGGTGAAGTAGAGCCACACCAGCAGGCTGAGCCAGCGGTAGGTGTACATGCGGCGCTTGAGCAGGCCGATCACGGCAAAGGCCAGCGGCAGGGCTTTGAGAAACAGCCAGGTACCGCCTTCGCGCAGCGGGGCCAGCCACAGCTCCCAGGCCACGCACAGCAGCATCAGTGCCAGCAGGCTGCCCACGGCCAACCAGCGCGTGGCGGCCACGTCGGAGCCTGGCTGCTGGATTGGTGAAGAAGTGTTTTCGGCGGCTTGGGGCGAGAGGGCGTCGGTCATAGCAGTGGCATCATATCGGTCATGCCAGCCCTGTTTGAATCCGGTCGTTTTGTTTTGCGTTCTGCGCTTGATGTTGCGCAGCACCCGTCCTCCTTTTGCGTTTGAGAAGGAGTGCCGTCATGAAGAAAAACGAGCGTGCCGGCTTTTGGGCCGCACTGGAAGGCAAGACGCAGCAAGCCAGGCCGGTGACGGAGGAGAGGGAGCGGTCGGCGCAGCCGGCTTCGACGGACGCGCCTGCAGCAGCGCAGGCAGCGGGTGCAGGGCCGCTCGATCAGCGCCAGGAGCCCAGCCTCGATGGTCCGGGCCTGCCGCTGGAGCCGGTGTTCGAGCCCATGGACGAGCCTGCCCGCAGCATGGGCCTGCCCGAGCCCGTTCCGGCTCCGGCGGTATCGCCTGCGGCGGCATTCAGCACGGGAGCTCAGGGCTGGACCAGCTATTCCACGCCGAATGCGACGCAAGCCCAGGCCCAGAAGGCGGTGCATGCGTCCGTTTCAGGAGTGACCGACAGTCCTGACCTGCATCCGGAGCGCGTTGCCCCGAGCCCGCGCAGCAGCAGACTCGACAAGGCCAGGGCGCTGGCGGCTAGCTGCAAGGATCTGGCCGGGCGCATCCCCAAGCCCCAGATGCCCAGCCGGCAGGAGCTCAGGACTGAGCTGCGCCGCAGAAGCCGCCGGGCGCAGCAGCGCCTGCGCACCTTTCCCTGGCACAACACGGCCCAGGTGCTGCTGGCGCGCTTCAAGGAAGACCGGCTGGGCGTGACTGCCAGCAGCCTGACCTTTACCTCGCTGCTGGCGCTGGTGCCGTTCTTTACTGTGGCACTGGCCTTGTTCACGGCCTTCCCGATCTTTGGCAAGGCGCAGAAGGTGCTGGAGCGCTGGCTGATGGACAGCCTGATTCCCGAGACCATTGCGCGCCAGGTGCTGGGCTATCTCACCCAGTTCGCTTCCAAGGCCAGCCAGCTGGGTCTGGTCGGCTTCTCCATTCTCATGGTCACGGCGATTGCGCTGATCCTGACCATAGACCGCACGCTCAACAACATCTGGCGCGTGCGCCAGCTCAGGCCGCTGGGTCAGCGGGTGCTGATTTACTGGGCCGCCATCACGCTGGGGCCGCTGCTGCTGGGCCTGAGCCTGGTGCTGTCGTCCTATGTGATGTCGGCGTCCAAGGGCCTGGTCAATGCGCTGCCGGGCAGCCTGCGCTTTGTATTTGACTCCATAGAGTTCGTGGTGCTCGCGGCCGGCATGGCCGGGCTCTACCACTATGTGCCCAACACACCGGTGCGCTGGCGCCATGCGCTGGTAGGGGGCGTGTTTGTGGCCGTGTTCATGGAAGTGGCCAAGAAGGTGCTGGGCCTCTATCTGTCGTCCGTGCCGACCTACTCGGTGATCTACGGTGCGTTTGCCACGCTGCCCATCCTGCTGATCTGGATGTATGTGGCCTGGAGCATTGTGTTGCTGGGGGCTCTGGTCACGGCCTATCTGCCCACCGTGCTCACCGGCGTGGAGCGCATGACGGGGCATCGCGGCTGGCAGTTCGAGCTGGCCGTCGAGGTGCTCCAATGTCTGGCCAAGGAGCGCGAGCTGCCGCACAAGGGTCTGTATGTGCACCAGCTGTCGCGGCGCCTGCGTGTGGAAGCCTCCCAGATTCAGCCCGTGCTGCAGGCGCTGGCCAAGCTGGACTGGGTGGGGGCCGTACAGCCGCCCGATGCCTATGTATCGCTGGAGAGCACCGAGCCGCGCTATGTGTTGCTGGTCGATCCGCAGGCCACGCGGGTAGAGCCTCTGGTGCAGAGCCTCTTGCTTGAACCGTCCGAGGCGGTGCGGCCGCTGTGGCAGCGCGCTCAGCTCGATGCCATGACCGTGGCGGAGTTGATTGCCGCTCCTGGCGGAAATATTCATAGAGTTTGATCATTGAAAACGGATATCTATGAATATCTGGGCGGGCGACTGGGTCGCCGGTGGCAGGCGACGCATGAGCCTATGAGCAGCGTTTAGCTGCCCGCAAAAGAGGCAATGGGCGTGCCCGGGACGGGGTGCTAGATCTTGAAGCGGCCCAGCAGGATGTCGCGCCACATCATCCAATCGCCCAGAAAGCTGTAGAGCGGGCGCTTGAAACTGGCGGGCTTGTTTTTCTCAAAGCCGAAATGCCCCACCCAGGCAAAGGCATAGCCGCAGATCAGGCCTGCGAGCAGATACCACCAGTCGCCCGTCAGGAACAGCGCCAGCAAAAACACCAGCGACAGGCTGGTGCCTATGAAGTGCAGCCGTCTGCAGGTGGCGTTGCTGTGCTCGCCCAGGTAGAAGGGGTAGAACTCGGCAAAGCTCCTGAACTGGCGCGGATCGACACTGGCTTTGACAGCGCCGTCCGGTTCTGAGGTCGTGGTCTGTGACATGGCGAACCCCGGTGAAGTGGATGCTGTTTTTATACTGCCGACAGCCCGGGCAGGCCAGCGGGTTAGCGAGTGCTGCCAAGTTGCCGCAAGCGCGCTTCGTCACCTGAACGACAGGCTGCATACGGCAAGACTGCGCAAAATCGGCCAGATTCGCCTTTTTTGCGGCCAGTCTCGCCACCGGTCCAGCTTCTGTCCGCGCACTCTTGCTAAGGTGGCAGCACCGTCCCTAGTTCCTCAACCCAGACACTGCCCATGTTTGACGACACCATGCCGCCCGTTGTGATCAGCTCCAGTGAAACCCGTGTTCAGACGCCCGACGGGCAGCTGCATGTCAAGCGCTGGCAGGCGCAGGGCGGGGCAGCCAAGGCGCCACTGGTGCTGATGCACGACTCGCTGGGCAGTGTCGATCTGTGGCGCGAGTTTCCCGCTCAGCTGGCTGCGGCCACCGGGCGCGAGGTCATTGCCTATGACCGCCTGGGCTTCGGCCATTCGGACCCCAATCCGCACCGGCTTGAACCGAGTTTTGTGGAAAGCGAGGTCGAGGCCGGTTTCGCGCCGCTTCACCGAGAGTTGGGCCTGGGCGATTTCGTGATGCTCGGACACAGCGTGGGCGGCGGCATGGCGGCCATGGTGGCTGCTGCGTATGGACGCCAATGCCAGGCGCTGATTACCGAGTCGGCGCAGAGCTTTGTCGAAGACCGCACGCTGCAGGGCATCAGGGCGGCGCGTGACAACTTTGCCCAGCCCGGCCAGCTGGAGCGGCTCGCTCGCTACCATGGCGACAAGGCGGCCTGGGTGTTGTCGGCCTGGGTGGACACCTGGCTGAGCCCGCCTTTTGCGCATTACCGGCTGGATGCGGCCTTGAAGCAGGTGCATTGCCCGGTGCTGGCGATCCATGGCGAGCTCGATGAATTCGGCTCCCTGGTGCATCCGGAGAACATCTGTACCTGGGCGCAAGGCCCTTGCGAAGCGGAAATCATCGCCGGCGGCGGCCATGTGCCGCACCGCGAGCTGCCCGATCGCATCAGCGGCCGCATCGCGGCTTTCCTGTCAAGAATCGCCTGACTCTGCTTGATCCAGACGCCCGCAGGCGTAGTCGACCAGATCGGCCGGATAGTGCGGGCTGGCGCGCAGGGCGCTGTCATCCCAGCCGTAGAGCACGGCCAGGGCGGCGACCTCGAGTGCCCAGTAGCCCGTGCCCAGCCATGGACCGCCTTTTTTCTGCTGCTTGGGCGAGAGCTTGTGGAACTCCTGGTACTGGGTTTGCAGATAGGGCAGCAGTGGGTCAGGCAGGGCTTCGAGCTGTTCGAAAAAAGGCTTCATGGCGCCGTAAGGGCGTTTGTGGAAAAGCTCCTCGCTGACCTGCTGCAACTGCAGGCCGCCTGCGCACAGGTAATCCAGCAACTGGTCGGTATCGAAGGCCAGCACATGCGCATCAAGCGCCGGCACATCGTCCTGTGCATCCAGCAATGTGGCCAGTGACAGCAGGGTCACAGCAATGGCGTACTCGTCAGTGCGCGTGTTGATGGGTGCAGCGACGCCATAGTCCGCGCCGGTTTCCTGCCCCATGCTGGCACGCGCATGCTCGGCCACCGAGGCAGCATCAATCCACAGCGCGGCCACTTCCTGATAGATGGGGCGCAGCACATCACCGCTCAGGCCCAGATCGATGCCATAGATCAGCAGCCAGCGTGCCTGCTCGCCCACTTCCTTCCATTTCCAGTAGTTTTCAAGCGCGGCATGTGCCTTGAAATCCTGGGGTGCTTTATAGCCATCACTGCCGGCAAAGCGCTTGAGCGTGCTCAGTGCCTCCTTCCAGTCGGCTTTTTTGTCGCTCAGATGGAGATTGCGCCGGGGCTGCAGACCGTTCAGTGAAATCTTGGCCCATTCGGCGCAGGCGTCAGCCAGTTGGCCGTGGTGCTGGAAGGTTTGGCTCATGGCCCAAGCTTAATGGCCTACGCAGCCAGAAAATCCCGAATCGCAAACAGCGTCGCGTCCGGTGACTCCGTCATCTGGTTGTGGCCGTTGGGGATGATCTGAACCTTGGTGGTCTTGCCTGCGCCCCTGGCTGCATCGATCAGTCCCTTGGCTGCCTTGGGCGGGGTCATCTGGTCTTGCTCGCCCAGCACAAACAGAAGCGGGCAGCTGACCTGGGTCATGGCGGCCTCGCCACCTGCATAGCTGTCACAGGCCTTGAAGCCCGCATGCAGCAGATTCGTGCCCGTGTTGCTGGCCAGCACGCGGCGGCCCAGGGCCATGCCGGCGCCAAATACCCAGCTGCCTGCACCATTGGGCGGTGCCAGCGTGGCGCGCGAGAAGGTGTTGACCATCTGTATGGCCTTTTCGGGCGTATTCAGAGCCGACTCCAGCAGCGCGGGGGAGACCTTCATGGGAAAGGCCGTGCCCACCAAGACCAGATGGCTGATGCGTTCCCGCAGCCTGGCCGCAGTCTCCATGGCAATCAGGCTGCCCCAGCTATGGCCTATCAGGGCAGCGCTGCGCAATCCGGCCGCATCCATCAGGGCGCCGATGAAGCTCGCGGCCTCTTCGACAGTTTGCGGGGCCTGGCCGCCGCTTCTGCAATGGCCCGGCAAATCGATGGCCAGGACGTTCCAGCCGTGATTGGCCATATAGCGGCTTTGCAGTGCCCAGACGCTGTGATCGCAGAGCACGCCGTGGATGAAAATGGCCGTGGGCTTGGCCGCATCGAAGGCCTTGCCACCGGTGTAGGCGTAGATATGGGCCTTGTTGACTTCTAAAAACATAGCTGTCTCCGCAGTATGGGTAAGCGCTAGAGGCTGTTTTTTATATAAATAGGCGATGCAAGCGGCTCAAAGATCGGGAATCAGCCGCTTGCCCAGGCTCAGTGTCTGGTCGTCGGCATAGCCCAGTCTTTCGTAGAAGGCGAGCACCGCTTCATTGCCCGCACGCACCTGCAGGTTGAGCTTGGGGCAGCCCAGTTCGCTCAGTGTCTGTTCGGCGCGCTGCATCAGCTGGCGTGCATGGCCCCGGCGCTGATGCGCAGGGTGCACGGCCAGGTAGTTGATCCAGCCGCGGTGGCCGTCATAGCCGACCATGATGCTGGCGATGATCCGGCCATCCGCGTCGCAGCCCAGCCAGAACAGGTCGGGCGAGACGCTGAGCTTGCGCGCAATGTCCTTGTGCGGATCGTTCCAGGGGCGGGTCAGCTCGCAGTCCTGCCATAGCTGGACGACGGCCTCGGTGTCTGCCGGCGTGAAGGCTCGAACCTGCATCAGACGGCTTTCTCGGCCGCCTTCAGCGCACGCTTGAGGTCGTCGATCAGGTCGTCGGCGTCTTCCAGTCCGATCGACAGGCGGATCGTGCCTTGGCCTATGCCGGCCTGGGCGAGAGCCTCGTCGCTCATGCGGAAGTGCGTGGTGCTGGCGGGATGGATCACCAGCGAGCGGCAGTCGCCCACATTGGCCAGATGGCTGAAGACCTTCAGCGTTTCGATGAACTTCTTGCCCTGGTTGCGGTTGCCGGCAATGTCAAAGCTGAACACCGAGCCGGCGCCGCGCGGCAGCAGCTTCCTGGACAGGACGTGCGAGGGGTGGGTCTCCAGCATGGGGTGGCCCACGCGACTGACCAGAGGGTGGCTGGCGAGGAACTGCACCACTTTTTCGGTGTTGCGCATATGGCGCTCCATGCGCAGCGGCAGAGTCTCTATGCCTTGCAGGATCAGCCAGGCGCTGTGCGGGCTCATGCAGGCGCCGAAGTCACGCAGGCCCTCGCGGCGGGCGCGCAGCAGGAAGGCGCCGGTGGTGGACTCCTCGCTGAACACCATGTTGTGAAAGCCGTCATAGGGCTGGGTCAGCTCGGGAAAGCGCCCCGATTTTTCCCAGTCGAAGTTGCCGCCATCGACGACGATGCCGCCGATCACGGTGCCGTGGCCGGACAGGAACTTGGTGGCCGAGTGGTAGACGATGTCCGCGCCATGCTCGAAAGGCTTGATCAGCCAGGGCGAGGTCAGGGTCGAGTCCACCAGCAGCGGCACGCCGGCTTCGTGGGCGATCTGGCTGACCGTGGGAATGTCCAGCACATCGAGTCCGGGGTTGCTCACGGTTTCGCCGAAGAACAGCTTGGTGTTGGGGCGCACCGCAGCCTTCCAGCCATCGATGTCGCCTGGCTTGACGAAGGTGGTCTCTATGCCGAAGCGCGCCAGCGTGTAGTGCAGCAGGTTTTGCGAGCCGCCATACAGGGCCGTGCTGGCCACGATATGGCTGCCCGCGCCCATCAGCGTGGCAATGGACAGGTGCAGTGCCGCCTGGCCGCTGGCCACGGCAATCGCGCCTACGCCGCCTTCCAGGGCCGAGACGCGTTGCTCAAGCACCGCATTGGTGGGGTTGGAGATGCGGCTGTAGACATGGCCGGGGCGTTCCAGATTGAACAGGCTGGCCGCGTGGTCGCTGGATTCGAAGACGAAGGAGGTCGTCAGATGGATGGGCACGGCGCGTGCGCCGGTTGCGGGGTCGGGCTGGGCGCCTGCATGCAGGCTCAGGGTGTCGAAGCCGGGGTCAGAGTAACCGGGCATGTTGTGTCTCCATGGCTGGTATTGATTGACGCAATGTGTGATCGAGCAGGCAATCAAAGATCAATTTGGTCGAATAGACGAATGAATATGTGGAAATTCATATGTTTCGTCATTGTTTTAGTTTTTCTCAATGCAAGCCATTGTGGGCTATATTTGTGCACGCACCTGCATTCTGTGCAAAGCGATGCCGCATGTGCTGACACATGCAGGACAAAAGCTGCCACAGCGTGCCAAACAGACTTCGGAGAACAGCAATGAAAGTTAGTGACATCCTGCGCGTCAAAGGCAATACCCTGTACACGGTGTCGCCCGATGAAAGCCTGGCCGCGGCGGTGCAGGTGATGTCGGAGAAGGACATCGGCTCGCTGGTCGTGATGGATCACGGCGATGTGGTGGGCATGCTCACCTTCCGCGAAGTGATCCAGGGCTTTGTGAAGACCGGCGGCGTGGAGAACATTTCCGTGCGCGGCGCCATGGACGACGCGCCCATGACCTGCACCATGGAAACCGATATGGACGAGGTGCGCCGCATGATGCTGGATCGCCATGCGCGCTATATGCCGGTGATGGACAAGCGCATGCTGATGGGCGTGATCTCGCTGTATGACGTGGCCAAGGCCGTGGTGGACAGCCAGAACTTCGAGAACCGCATGCTCAAGGCCTATATCCGCGACTGGCCCGAAGGCGAGCGCCAGGGCGCGGAGTAATGACTGCGCAGCAGTTCTGCATCTGAGTCAGGCGGCCTTCGGGCCGTTTTTTGCGGCCCGGACAACCGCCTAGAAGCGGATGATGCGGCCGAGCTGCGTGGGCTCTGCCTCCACGTCTGTAGTGGGCTGGGCGCCGGTGTATTGCGCGCGCGGTCGTATCAACTGGCCCGTAGCCTGCTGCTCCAGTGCATGGGCAATCCAGCCCGCGGTGCGGCCCAGGGCAAACAGCACAAAGGCCGCGCCTGGCGGTAGGCGCAGGGCGCGTTCAATGGCCACCAGGCTGTAGTCCAGACTTGGGTGTAGTCCAGTGGTCGCATGGACCTGGTCGATCAGGTTTTCGCGCTGGGCGTCAAATGGCAGCTGGGCCAGCAGGTAGGCGCTGCGCGGGTCGCCTGAAGGGTAGAGCGGGTGGCCAAATCCTGCCAGGTAGTGCGGTGTCTGACCGGTCTGCGTGGCTTCCAGCAAGGCCAGCAACGAGGCTGCCAGGGGTGCCTTGGGCGGTCTGACATGCCATTCATCCCAATGAGCACTGATGTGCTGGGTCATGCCGCCATGCAGTGGGCCGGACAATGCGGCCAGCCCTGCTCCGACGCTGGCATGCAGGCTGGCGCCGGTGGACGCAACCACGCGTGCGGCAAAACTGGATGCATTGAGCTCATGGTCGGCGCACAGTACCAGGGCGCTACGCAGCACATTGGCGGCATCGACGTTGGCATCAGCATCTGCATCGGGCTGCCAACTGGCGGCTAGGCGCTGATGCAGTGGCACAAGCGTCACAGGTTGCGCAGATGGCTTTGAACTGGATGCGCTGGCTGGTGGCGGCAGACCCAGCAATACATCTCCCATGCAGTGCAGCAGTGCCAGATGATTTCCCGGCACCGTTGCCATGCCAAACCATGTGGCCAGTGCCTGTGCCGCGCTACGGGGCATGTGCCGAGCACCCAATCTTGCCGGCGGCTCATCGACCCCGGCGGGGTCTGCGCTGCCTTGCTGCCAGAGCAGCATTGCGGTTTCTTCCAAAGTGGCGCTCTGTGCCAGTTGTACGGCGCTGTGGCCGCGGTAGTAAAGCTGTCCGTCGCGCACCAGGGTGATGGCCGAGTCCAGCACTGCCTGACCCCAGTCCAGGGTGGATTGGGCCAGTTGTGCGGGGTTGCGCACGGCCTGCCGCTGGCGCACGAGACGCTGCACATCAGACAGCAGGTAGACGGTGCCGCGCCTGCCGGCCAGTCGTTGAGCCTTCAACAGGCCGCGACTGGCATAGCTGTAGAGGCTGGCGCGCTGCACCCCCAGCATGGCTGCAGCTTCTGCCGCCTGCAGCCATGGGGAGGAAGAGGGCGTATCAGCGGACATGGGCAGTCGATCAGGCGATGAGGGGTGATTGCCCAGCATCGTAGCGCCTGCCGACTGGTTGATGGCGAGTGTGTTCTGTCCGCAGTCGATTGGGCCAATCAAGATTGACGGCCATGGACCATGGCGCGTGCAATGCAAGACATGGGTTTACGGCGCTTGCCAGGAGTTTCGATGTCTACAGCCAGTCTTTGCTTTTCTTCTTCCGCAGCGTCCGCACAGCGGGCTCGTGCAGCGCTGCAGCAGCAGTGGGAGTTGGCCGGTTTGCCAGCACAGGCCTTATCGCAGCTGCGGTTGACGGGCAGGGCCCGCGGCTTTGTCAGCAGCTTTGCCGTGGTGGATGCGGTGCAGGCCAGCGTGGCAGCGGCAGCGCTGGCGGCCACGCAGATAGAGCAGCTGCGTCAGCCCCGTCGCCCTGTGCAAGTGGTGACGGTGGATGCCCAGCATGCGGCATTCGAGTCCAGCGGCTATTTCACCCTGGACGGACGAAGGCCTGACCAGTGGGCGCCAGTCTCCGGTCTGTATGCCTGCGGCCAGGCGGTGGGCGAACCAGGCTGGGTTCGTATTCATGCCAATTTCGATCATCACCGCGACGGGGCGCTGGCCTTGCTGGGGCTGCCCGAGGGCGCAGCCACTCCACGCGAGGCCGTGGCTCAGGCGCTGGCCCATTGGCGTGCGCAGGACTTCGAGACACAGGCAGCCATCCGTGGCTTGCCGGTGGCCGCATCGCGCAGCCATGCCCAGTGGCAGTCATTGGGTCAGGAGGATGGGGGGGCCGGTGCTGGGCTGGTGCAGATAGAGCGAGTGGGCGATGCTCCAGCATTGCCCTGGCCGGGACAACAGAACGGGCAGCGGCCGCTGGCGGGGTTGCGGGTGCTGGATCTCACGCGCATTCTGGCCGGGCCGGTTGCAGGGCGTACTTTGGCCGCCTATGGCGCGGATGTGATGCTGGTCAACAGCCCGCATTTGCCCAATATCGAGGCTATTGCCGATACCAGCAGGGGCAAGCGGTCCACATATGCGGATATGAATGAGGTCGCAGGACGCGATGCCCTGAGCATGCTGGTAGGGGGTGCCCATGTCTTCATGCAGGCCTACCGCCCCGGGGCTTTGCAGGCCAAGGGCTTTGGCACGGAGCAACTGCTGCAGATGCGGCCCGGGTTGGTGGTGGCCGAACTTTGCGCCTATGGATGGGAGGGGCCATGGGCCGGGCGGCGCGGCTTTGATTCTCTGGTGCAGACGGCCAGCGGCATCAACGAGGACGAGGCCGCCGCGCATGGCTCGGCCCAGCCCCGCGCGCTGCCCATGCAGGCGCTGGACTATGGTGCAGGGTTCTGGCTGGCCTTTGGCATAGAGACTGCCTTGCTTCGTCAAGCGCAGCAGGGAGGGAGCTGGCGTGTGCGTGTCACCCTAGCTGGTGTGGCGCACTGGTTGCGTGGCTTGGGGCGGGTGCAGGTCGCGGACCATGCCTGGACAGAGGCCAGGCCTGATATTGCGCCCTATCTGCAGACATTGGACAGCGGCTTTGGCAAGTTGCAGGCCGTGCGTCACAGCGCCAGGTTCTCGCACACGCCGGTGGCCTGGGACCATGCATCCATGCTGCCCGGCAGCAGTCAGCCGCGGTGGTGAGCAGGCGCTGCAGGCATAATTGACGGTCTATGAGCGGCAATACCTTCGGCACAATTTTCACGGTCACCAATTTCGGTGAGTCCCACGGTCCGGCCATTGGCTGTGTGATTGATGGCTGCCCCCCGGGCATGGCCTTGAGCGAGGCGGATATCCAGCATGATCTGGATCGGCGTCGCCCAGGCACCAGCAAGTTCGTCACCCAGCGCAACGAGCCCGATGCAGTGGAGATTCTCTCCGGCGTGTACGAGGGCAAGACCACGGGTACGCCGATCGCCCTGCTGATCCGCAATACCGATCAGCGCAGCAAGGATTACTCCAATATTGCGCAGAGCTTTCGCCCCGGTCATGCCGACTATGCCTATTTCCAGAAGTACGGCATCCGTGATCCGCGCGGCGGCGGTCGCTCCTCGGCACGTCTGACGGCGCCCACCGTGGCCGCAGGTGCCGTGGCCAAGAAATGGCTCAAGGAAAAGTTCGGTACCGAGTTCCGCGCCTGCATGACCCAGATCGGCGAGCTGTCCATAGGCTTCGAGAGCTGGGAGCATGTGCCTCACAACCCCTTCTTCGCGCCCGTGGCCGATGTGAGCCGTTTCGAGGAATACATGGAGCAGCTGCGCAAGAGCGGCGATTCCTGCGGCGCGGCGCTGCGTGTGAACGCCAGCAATATGCCGGTCGGCCTGGGCCAGCCTTTGTATGACCGCCTGGACGCCGACATCGCCTACGCCATGATGGGCCTGAATGCGGTCAAGGCCGTGGAGATCGGCGCAGGCTTCGACAGCGTGGCCCAGCGCGGCACCACGCACGGCGACTCGCTGAGCCCCGAGGGTTTTCGCAGCAATAACGCGGGCGGCATCGTGGGCGGCATCAGCACCGGCCAGGACCTGGAAGTGCGCATCGGCATCAAGCCCACCAGCTCCATCATCACGCCACGTGAATCCATCGACGTGCACGGCCAGAGCACCGAAGTCATCACCAAGGGGCGCCACGACCCTTGCGTGGGCATTCGTGCCGCGCCGATTGCCGAGGCGCTGCTGGCGCTGGTGGTGATGGACCATGCGCTGCGCCACCGCGCGCAGAATGCCGATGTGGATTCCGGTCTGGCTCCGATTCCGGCCTCGGTCAGCTGACATCACCCAGACCTTTTTGTGCGTTACAAGCTCTGACTCAGGAGAGTCCGATGGTTGCAACCGACAAAAAACCGGATCAACGCCAGTCTCGCGCCCTGTCGCCAGGCTGGCGTTGTGCTTTTCACAAGGTCTGCGCTCCCCTCTGCGCTGCGCTGCTCGCATTGGGCTTGAGCGCATGCAGCGGTGGTGTGACAAGGCCTGCCAGCATGGAGATCACCGTGCTGGGCTTCAACGACCTGCACGGCCATCTGGAGCCGCCCGGACTGGCGGTGACGGCGCAGAACGCGCAGGGCCGCAACGTTGTCGTGCCCGCCGGCGGCGTGGCCTACATGGCCCGGGCCATCGCCCAGCGTCGCCAGGCCAGCCGCCATGTGGCGCTGGTCACGGCAGGGGACATGATCGGGGCTTCGCCCATGGTCTCGGCGCTGTTTCTCGATGAGCCGACGATAGAGGTGCTCAATCTCATGCGGGTGGACTTTGCAGCCACCGGCAATCACGAATACGACCAGGGCGTAGCCGAGTTGCAGCGCATGCAAAACGGTGGCTGCGAGAAATTCATCAGCAAGCAGCCATGCCAGATCAGCCAGCCCTTCAGGGGCGCGCAGTTTCCGTTTCTCGCTGCCAATACGTTGCGCGGCGACGGTCGGTCGCTGTTTCCCGCGACGGGGCTGAAGTTCTTCGAGCAGGACGGTCTGCGCATAGGCGTGGGCTTCATCGGCATGACGCTCAGGAACACGCCGCATATGGTGCGGCCCAGCGGGGTCAGAGGGCTGACATTCGCCGACGAGGCACAGACGGCCAATGCTCTGATCCCCCAGCTGCGTGCGCAGGGGGCCGATGTGATCGTGGTGCTGATCCATGAGGGCGGAGCCACCACGTCGGGCCTGCAGGACGATAGCTGCCAGGGCCTGTCCGGCGCTATCGTGCCGATTCTGGAGCAGCTCTCCAGCGAGGTCGATGTGGTGATCTCCGGCCATACCCACCGTTCCTATGTGTGCGATTACGCCAGGGTGAATGCCCGCAAGCCGTTCTTGCTGACCAGCGCGGGTCAGTACGGCACGCTGCTGACCGAAGTCAGACTGACCGTGGATGCGCGCACACGCCGCGTCAGCCGCAAGTCGGCGCACCAGACCATCGTGCAGGGCGAGGCCTATCGCAGCGCTGGTGGTCAGGTGGGCTTGCAGCCCGAGTTTCCGGTCTTTGACGCCGATGCCGAAGTGGCAGCGCTGGTGGCGCGCTACAAGGCTGCGGCGCGGCCGCTGGCCGAGGCCGTTGCAGGGCGGCTGGCCGGACCTGTCAGCCGCATGCCGCAAGCCAATGGCGAAAGCGTGATGGGGCGCATCGTGGCCGACGCCATACTTGCGGCCACGCGCGATGCCGCCGCGGGCGCAGCGCAACTGGCGTTTGTGAACCCCGGCGGTGTGCGCGCCGACCTGCTGCCCGCGGCCGACGGCAGCGTGAACTATGGCCAGCTGTTCAGCGTTCAGCCGTTCGGCAATACGCTGATGGTGATGAGTCTGACGGGCGAGCAGATTCGCCAGGTGCTGGAGCAGCAATTCGGCAGCGGCAGCAACACCGTGAATGCGCCGCGCATCCTGCAGGTGTCCGAGGGCTTCAGCTATCGCTTCGATCGCCGCCAGCCCGCGGGCCGGCGCGTGAGCGAGTTGCGCCTGAACGGCCGGCGGCTAGAGATGTCGCAGCGCTACCGCGTGGGACTGCAGAGCTATCTGGGCAGCGGCGGCGACAACTTCAGCATCTTCGCGCAAGGCATCGATGTGGTGGGCGGCATGCCGGATCTGGATGCCCTGGCCGAGCATGTGCGCGAGCAAAGCCGCAGTGGTCCGATGGTGCTACCTTTAAAGGAGCGCATTACGCGTGTGGATTAAGGAAATCAGATAAAAATCTATCTTATATCCTCTGAAATCATGCGCCAGGTGCTCATAAGTTGATAGCGGATGCCTGCCATCAAGTGCACAAAACAAAAGCCACCCGAAGGTGGCTTTTGTCATGGCGGCGGTCAGGCCTGGGGCTTTCTGGCGGCCTTGGCCTTGGGACTGCGAACCTCATCCATGATGTTCTTGAAGTCGTCCACATCCTCGAAGCTGCGGTATACGCTGGCAAACCGGATATAGCCGACCTTGTCCAGGCCCTTGAGTTCATCCATCACCAGCTCGCCAAGGCGGCTGGAATCGATTTCACGCTGGCCCAGATTGAGCAGCCTGTCCTCGATGCGCTCTATGGCTGCATCGATGAGTTCGGTGCTCACGGGGCGCTTGCGCAGCGCGATCTGAAAAGAGCCTTGCAGCTTGGCACGCTCGTATTCGATACGGCGGCCGTCTCTCTTGACCACGGTCGGAAAGCTGACCTCGGGGCGCTCGTAGGTCGTGAAGCGCTTGTCGCAGCCGCCGCAGCGGCGGCGGCGGCGGATGAAGCCCCCGTCCTCGGACTCGCGGGTCTCAACCACTTGCGTGTCCGGATGGTTGCAGAAGGGGCACTTCATGACAGCTCAGCGCAGCAGGATTTACTTGCTGTAGACAGGGAACTTGGCAGTCAGCTCGGCCACCTTGGCGCGCACGGCGGCCAGATTGGCTTCGTCTTCGGGCTTGTCCAGCACATCGGCCACCAGATTGGCGGTGATGCGGGCTTCTTCCTCACCGAAACCACGGGTGGTCATGGCGGGCGTGCCGATACGGATGCCGCTGGTCACGAAAGGCTTCTCGGGGTCGTTGGGGATGGCGTTCTTGTTCACGGTGATGTGAGCCAGACCCAGAGCCGCTTCGGCAGCCTTGCCGGTAATGCCCTTGGCGCGCAGGTCCACCAGCATCACGTGGCTTTCGGTGCGGCCGGAGACGATGCGCAGACCGCGCTCGGTCAGTGTTTCGGCAAACACCTTGGCATTCTTCACGACCTGTTCCTGGTAGGCCTTGAACTCGGGAGTCAGGGCTTCCTTGAAGGCCACGGCCTTGCCGGCGATGACGTGCATCAGGGGGCCGCCTTGCAGGCCGGGGAAGATGGCGCTGTTGATGGCCTTCTCGTGCTCGGCCTTCATCAGGATCACGCCGCCACGAGGGCCGCGCAGGCTCTTGTGGGTGGTGGTGGTGACCACGTCGGCGTGGGGCACGGGGTTGGGGTACACGCCTGCGGCGATCAGGCCGGCATAGTGGGCCATGTCCACCCAGAAGATGGCGCCGACTTCCTTGGCGATCTTGGCGAAGCGCTCGAAATCGATGCGCAGGGCATAGGCGGAAGCGCCGGCCACGATGATGCGGGGCTTGTGTTCGCGGGCCAGCTCTTCGAGCTTGTCGTAGTCGATGGCTTCGTCGGCATTCAGACCGTAGGAGACGGCCTTGAACCATTTGCCGGACATGTTCAGCGCCATGCCGTGGGTCAGGTGACCGCCTTCGGCCAGGCTCATGCCCAGAATGGTGTCGCCGGGCTTGGCGAAAGCCATCAGCACCGCCTGGTTGGCCTGAGAGCCGGAATTGGGTTGCACGTTGGCGGCTTCGGCGCCAAAGATCTGCTTGATGCGGTCAATGGCCAGCTGCTCGACCACGTCCACATGCTCGCAGCCACCGTAGTAGCGCTTGCCGGGATAGCCTTCGGCGTACTTGTTGGTCAGCTGGGAGCCCTGGGCTTCCATCACGGCGGGCGAGCAGTAGTTCTCGCTGGCGATCAGCTCGATGTGCTCTTGCTGGCGATGGTTTTCAGCTTCAATAGCTGCAAACAGTTCGGGGTCGACTTTCGCGACGGTATCGGTGCGTTGAAACATGGCAGTCCTATGAACTTAGATATTCCCTTGAGGCCAAGGGCTGCCCAGGCGAACGGCTGAAACGCTTGCAGGCTGCAGTCGCTGCGGCTCTGGGCGGTACGCTCCCCGGTGGTTCACAGACCTTGCAGTCTGCCGGTTTCCACGTCAGCGGCAGAAAATTCTGCGCCTATCGCCAGTTGCGTACACCCGCTAGTGTAGCTGAGCTGGCATGGCTCCAAGGCCTATGCCCGTTTTTCCCTCAAAGCCTTGCCAGGCATAAAAAAAGCTGGCCGAAGCCAGCTTGAGAAATACGGGGATCTGTCGCTTAGAGGTTGGAGTCGGCCAGGGCCACCTGCTGGGCGTGGGAGACCTTGGTGGCTGCTTCGGACTTGGCCGTCATCAGCGGGCTGGCCTGCAGGCCCACGCCCTGGCGCAGGCGCTGGTGTTCGGCAAGCACCTTGGCCGCATAGCCGCCGTCCGAAGGAAGGTTGGCTGCGCCCACGTAGTAGCGCAGGCCGCCTTCGATGGAGCCGGCGCGGGCAATGCATTCCTTGAGCACCTTGACGCCGACCTTGAGGTTGGTGACAGGGTCGAAGGCCGCATGCTGGCCGCCAAAGCTTTCATACTTGTCGGTGTGCACGGAGGTCATCACCTGCATCAGGCCCTGGGCGCCGACCGAGCTTTGGGCAAACGGGTTGAAGCTCGATTCAATCGCCATGATGGCCAGAATCAGCGTCGGGTCCAGCTTGTTGGCCTTGCCCTGGGCATAGGCTTCGCTGACCAGTGCGGCAATCGGCTCGGGCGCCACCCGGTATTTTTTGCTGAGCCAGTAGGCGACAGCCGCCTGCTCCTTGGGCAGGTTCTTGGGGTTGACGGCCGTGGCGCGGTCGCTGGCGACGACGAGGTTGGCGGAAGCGGGGGCTTCCTCCACTTCGGCGGCAGCCACAACGGTGCTGGCGGGCAGGCGTGTATCGAGCCACTCGCGCAGTTCGGTGGCGCCGGCCAGACGCAGGTCCGGACGAGAGATCAAAATCAGGGCCGAAATGGCCACGGCCAAGCCCAGCAGGGCGAAACCGTTGTGAGTAAGAGCAAGAAAACCGTGGGCCGTCTTATGGCCCAACGTTCGCGCGGAGGCGATTAATTTTCCTGACGCTGGCATAGCTTGTCCTTTCTTGGCTATCGCCCGAGGTCGCACCGGATCAATCTCGCGGTGCAACCAGGACAACTGGCCGATGAGGTTTGCTGCGGGCCGATTAAAAGCGCCCCTCGGGGCGCCGATCGGTCTGCTCAGTCGTGAGGCAGCGGAAACAAAAAACGCTCATTTCGAGCGCTGGCGGATTCTAGAAGCGTCCTAAATATTCAGTCAACACTAACAAAAATACTTTTTAGATTTTAAAATTATATAAAAACTGTATGAATGTACAGTTTGCTCAAAAAATTACAGCAAAAAATCACGGATTCAAGAGGTGTATACGCTCACATCGTTTTATTTGTCATCAAGGCGAAATAAAGTGCAAAAAGCCTGGTAGCCCTACGCGAGCACAGATATAGTGAATCTGCCTGCAAGTTGCAGGTGCTTGCCAAAGGAAAGGAAAAGCAAACTCCGCCGAGGCCTTTGATTCCATGGGCTGTTGGCACTTGCTCTTTATCTTCGCTTGAGGCACAAAAGGGAGCAATCGTTGCTTCCAGCGGCAAGGACCACACCCTCCTTGAACCGCGAAAACGGCCCGGTCTGGTACCGGCCGTGAAGCCCGGAAGTCGGTTTCGCCACTTCCGGGCTTTGTCGTTTCTGGCGATGTCTCGTGCTGCAGCGCATTGTTTGCATTTTTTCGCGTTCATCTGTCTCTGGTGGGCATGCCGATGACGCAAACTTCTCCCTGGAAACGCCTCTTGCCTCTATCTATATATAGAGCGCAATCTAGATACACCTGTATGCGCTCAAGGTACAGTGGTGTCCACGGGCGCGTGGCGGGTCCTGCCCCTGAGAGTCTTGGAAGGCTTTCAATCCCTGCATCAATAACAAATCCTCATGTCCTTGCTCACATCGAATCGCTGGCTTCGTCGGCTGATCTGGTCTGTTCTTGCTCTTTTGCTGTTATGGCTGCTGCTGTGGGCGCTGGTGCCCTGGGTGGCCAAGAGCCAGCTGGAAAAACGGGCTGCCGAGAAGCTGGGGCGCGGCGTCCATGTGGGCAAGATCGAGTTTGCGCCCTGGGCGATGTCCATCACCCTGCATGATCTGGTGATTGATAAAGCAATTAAAAAAGTAGCTGAAACCGCTGATGCAGAAGGCGTTTCAGCTCAGAAAGACCTGAAGTCTGCCGCAGAGCCCCAGCTGGAGATCAAGCGCATCTTCATCAATGCCAGTGCGCAATCACTGTTCAGGCTCGCACCTGTGCTGGATGCCATCGAGGTCGATGCACCCGTGGTGCGCCTGACTCAGTATTCGCTCGGCAAGCTCGATATCGACGATGTGATTGCCCGGCTCATGGAGCCCGATGACGAAGAGCCAGCCAAGCCCGTGAGCTTTGCGCTCTACAACATTGCCTTGCGCGACGGCCGTATCGAACTCAATGACGAGTCGGTGCAGCGCAAGCATGAGCTCAAGGACTTGCAGCTGAGCATTCCCTTCATCAGCAATCTGGCGTCCAAGCGCGAGATCAAGGTGTTGCCGCATCTGGCTTTCGATCTCAACGGCAGCAAGTTCGATACATCGGGTGAGAGCACGCCATTCACGGACAGTCGCCAGACGGCGATGCATCTCAAATGGGACCACATCGATCTGACTCCTTATCTGGGCTATGTGCCTGCCAGCGTTCCGGTGCAGCCTCTCTCGGGAATGCTCGATACGGATCTGCAGGTCAGCTTCGAGGAAAAAGACCAGCCGGTGGTTCGCATCAGCGGCAAGCTGGCCTTGAGCGAGGTCGCTTTGCAGGACCGCCAGGGCGCGCCGCTGCTGAGCTTTGATGCGCTGGAAGTGCAGCTCCAGAATGTTCAACCGCTGCAGAACCAGATTGCGCTGGAGACGGTGCGCTGGATCAAGCCGGAGGTACATGCCAGCCGCAACGCACAAGGCGTGATCAACTGGCTGGGGCTGAATGCGCCGGCCGTCGCCCCCGCAGCGCCGCTTGAGAAGGCCGGGCCTGAGCCCGCTTCCGTCGAGGCCAGCAATCCGGCCCAGGCAAATGCGAAGGCTGAGAAGCCGAACCCCTTGGTCGTTGGCGTGCAGCAGTTCGATATTGAAGGCGGCATCGTGCATTGGCAGGATGCTGCAACAGGTGCGGTACCTGCGGCGCTGACGCTGGCTCCGTTGACCCTGCAGGCCAGAAGCCTGGCCTGGCCCATGAATGAAGCTTTGCATCTGAAGGCCTCCGCGGGAGTGCAAACAGGCGGCCAGCCTCGGGCGCAAGAGGAGGCCAGACTGGCTGTGGATGGTGAGGCCACGCTCAAGGCCGGCAAGCTCAGCCTCAAGCTGGAGCAGTTGCCGCTGCAATGGCTGCAGTCCTATGTGCAAGCGCACTTCACGCCGCAGCTCAGCGCCATGCTCAATACCGATGCCGGGATTTCCTGGGGCGAGGGCGGGGTGGTGGCGGAAGTGACCGAGCTGACTGCCGACAAGCTGCAGCTGCAGGACAAGCAGGCTCCCGTCAATATCGAGCAGGTCAAGGTTAGCGGCGTTCAGGTCGATCTCTCTGCCCGGCAGGTGCAGGTGGAGGCCATCGCAGTCCAGAAACCTCAGCTGGCGGCGCTGCGCGATGCTCAAGGGCGCTGGATGTACGAGCGCTGGCTGCCTGCCGCAGTGCCGGCAGCCAGATCGACAAGCCAGGGGGGCAAGACGGAGCCAGGCCAGCCCTGGTCGGTCAAGCTCGCAGCGATTGCCGTGGATGGCGGTGCGCTGCAGTTCCGCGATGCCGCACCTGTGCAAGGCCGCAGTGCGCAGCCGGTACAGCTGGATGTGAGCGCCTTGCGCGTGCGCCTGGGCGCTTTCGAGCCGCTGGCGGCCAAGGCGGCGCCGACCCCGCTGGAGGTCTCGGCTCAGCTCTCGGCCAATCGCCGGGTGCAGGCTGGCCAAATTCAGTTCAAGGGGCTGCTGGGCCTGACGCCGGTCTCGGCTCAGGGTCAACTGCAGGCTCGTGCCGTGCCGCTGCATGCACTGGAGCCGTACTTTGCTCACAAGCTCAATGTGGATCTGGTGCGTGCCGATGGCAACTTCCGCGGCCGGCTCAACTATCTGGCCCATGCCAAGGGACCGCAAGTGTCCGTGTCGGGGGATGTCGAACTCAACGACCTGCGCGTGCGCTCCACGCTGGCTGCTCCGGTGCAAGAGGAGGCCGGCAAGCCCAGCACCGCCAAGGGCGCGCTGACGGCGGTGCTCAATGACTCCACGGCGGACCGCGCCAAGGCGCTGGCAGCGCGTACCGGCCTGGGCCTGGGCGATGATCTGCTGGCCTGGAAGACGCTGGCCGTGCGCGGGCTGGATCTGAGCATGCAACCGGCCCAGCCGCTGCGCGTGAGCGTGCGCGAGACGGCATTGAGCGATTTTTTTGCGCGCGTCATCGTGCAGCGCAACGGTCGCATCAATCTGCAGGACATTGTGAAGACCGAAAAGTCCGAACAGTCCGTCGCGCAGAACGAAGAGGCGAATGCCAAGGTGGCGGCGGGCCAGAAGCCCGAAGCCAGCAAGCCTGTGGAAGAGCCGGCAAAGCCCGAGGACAGTGGGCCTGCGCCCATCATCAAGGTTGGACCGATTGTGCTGACGGGCGGCAAGGTGCAGTTCTCCGACTACTTCATCCAGCCCAACTACTCGGCCGATCTGAGTGAGCTGACCGGCCGTCTGAGTGCCTTCTCTTCACAGGCCCCTGCAGGCCAGGCCGAACCGCAAATGGCCGATCTTGAAATCAAGGGCCGGGCCCAGGGCACGGCGAAGCTCGATATCAGCGGCAAGATCAATCCGCTGGCCAAGCCTCTGGCGCTGGATGTGCGCGCCCAGATGAATGATTTGGAGCTGTCGCCGCTGTCGCCATATTCCATCAAGTACGCGGGCTATGGCATAGAGCGCGGCAAGCTCTATATGGATGTGAACTACAAGGTGCAGCCCGATGGACAGCTCACGGCTTCGAACAAGCTGGTGCTGCGTCAGCTGACCTTTGGTGACAAGGTCGAAGGCGCGCCCGCGTCGCTGCCCGTCAAGCTGGCCGTGGCCCTGCTGTCCGACCGCAACGGCGTGATCGATCTGGATGTGCCGCTGAGCGGCTCGCTCAACGATCCGCAGTTCCGTCTGGCTCCCATCATCTTCAAGGTGATCGGCAACATCATCATGAAAGCCGTGACCGCGCCGTTTGCGCTGTTGTCAGGCGCATTCTCGGGGGGCGACGAGTCGGGTGCCGTCAATTTTGCGCCTGGCAGTGCGAAGCTCGATGGCCAGGCCAGGGAGCAACTGGCCAAGATCGTCAAGGCACTCAACGACCGCCCGGCACTCAAGATGACGGTGGTGGGTGAGTCGCGCGAAGCCGAAGACCAGGAGGCCTGGAAGTCGGAGGAACTGAACCGCCTGCTGCTGGCCCAGAAGCGCCGCAACGTGATTCGCGAAGGCAAGAGTGGCGACGAGGTGACGGAGTTCAGCGAAACCGAGCGCCTGGCCTTGCTCAAGGCTGTCTACGGCCGCGCCGACATCAAAAAGCCCCGTAACATGGTCGGGTTGGCCAAGGATCTGCCGGCCGATCAGATAAAGGCCCTGCTGGTGGCCAGCATCAAGGTGCCCGACGATGCCATGCGTGAGCTGGCACTGGCGCGCGGCGTGGCTGTGCGGGACTATCTGGCCACGCAGCAGCTGCCGCTGGAGCGCCTGTTCCTGGGCGCTCCCAAGCTGGACCCGAAGGACAAGGATTGGACTCCGCGTGCCCAGCTGAGCCTGTCGGCGCAGTGATGAAATCGCCGCGAAATACCTTGCGATTTCGCATTTTTTGGCTTGCCTTTAAATAAAGGCGAAAATATCGGTTTGCCTAGGCACCCATGTGCCTGGGCTTGCGCTTGGAAAGTCTGCCCTCATGTGGGTTGGCTCTGGCCTGTTGCAGCGTTGACTGCGGTGGCTGCCAAGCATTTTCTGACCCTTACATGACATCTATTTCTCCTAGCAGCACCATGTCTGATGCATCTGAAGTGAACCCGGCCTCTGCCAAGAATTCTGAGCAACATCCGCTGGATGCATTGACGGGTGGTGCTTTCTCCGCCGAGACCTCGGGTGATCGCGCCGCGCGCATTCGCGACTGGCTGGCGACCCAGCCCACGGTCGAGCAACTCCAGGACGTTCACAAGGAACTGAGCAAGGGCGACAAGAGTGCTGCCCGTGCCGTGCGTGAGCGCCTTGATGAAATCCGCCGCACCGCAAATCAGGAAAAGATTTCGGTGGAATGGGCCGAGAAGGCCGAGGCGCTGCTGGCAGCCGTGCCCTTTGACGCCGCCGCTGCAGCCGCCTGGCAGCGCGATGCCGCCAAGGCCGGCGCCGCACTGTCGCGCGAGCCGCTGTCGCAATTCAAGGCCCAGTTGGTCGAGCGTGTGAAGGCCGTGGAAGACCTGCAGCACCGCACCCAGGTGCAGCGCGAAGTGGCGCTGTTGCTTGCTCAGCGCATCGAAGTGCTGTCGACCAAGTCCTGGAAAGATGCCAAGGCTGTGCTGGAGGCTCTGGGCGCTGATGTGGCCCGTTGGCAAGAGCAGGCCAAGGAGCTGACGGGTGACGCCAGCTGGAGCAGCGTGGACGGCCGTTTCCCGCCTCAGCTGGAAGCCGCTTCGGCACAACTGGCGCTGGTTTGGGATGCCTTCCAGTCTGCGCTTGCGCAGACCGAAGCGGCTGCAGCCGACGAGTCTGCGCCGCTGCCCACCGTGCCGGTCTGGGCTGACGAAATCCGTGTGGCTCGTGGTTTGCCGCCTGAAGCTGCTGCTGTGGAAGCGGCCAAGCCTGCTGCGCCACGCGCAGCGGCCGGTGGCCGTGGCAAGCCCACCTCCGAGCAGGTCGAAGCCGCCAAGGCCGGCCTGGGCCAGGCGCTGGAGGCGCTGAAGGCCGAGACCGCAGCCGGCAACAGCAAGGCAGGCTCCGAAGCCGTGCAAGCCATGCGCGCTGCCATCAAGACCCATGGCCGCTTTGTGGATGAAGCGACCGTGAGCGAAGTGCACGACGCCCTGCTGGCTGCCGGCGAGGCCGATGGCTGGCAGCGTCAGCTGGCCGACAAGCTGCGCGAAGATCTGGTGGCCAAGGCCGAGGCCTTGCTCAACCGCCCCGACGGTCAGGTTCTGGGTGGCCGCAAGATCCAGGAAACCCTGCGCAGCCTGCGCGAGCAGTGGAAGCAGGCCGACCAGGGTGCTGCGGCCAATCATGCACTGTGGAAGAAGTTCGACGAGGCCTGCAATGCCGCCTACAAGGTGGTCGAGTCCTGGCACGACAAGATTCGCCAGGACAGCACGCAGGCCAAGGCCCAGCGTCTGGCGCTGATCGAAGAAATCAAGGCCTGGGCCGCAGAGCATTCCGCGAGCCAGGATTGGAAGAACATGCTGCGCGCACTGCGCCAGTTTGGCGAACGCTGGCGCGAAAGCGGGCATATCGGCGAAAAGCTGTTTGCCGAGCTGCAACCTCTGTTCAAGCAGGCCATGGCTGCTGCTGAAGCGCCCTTGCAGGCGGCGCAGAAGGCCAGCCTGGAGCGTCGCCATGCCATGATCGACGAAGCCACGGCCCTGGGTGCGGCGCCCAGCCTGCGCATCGATGCCGTGAAGGCGTTGCAGCAGCGCTGGCAGGCCGAGGCTCAGGTGGTGCCGCTGGATCGCAAGCATGAGCAAAAGCTTTGGGATGCATTCCGCAAGCCGCTGGATGATGCCTTCAATCGCAAGAGCGTGGAGCGTGGTGGTCGCAGCCAGGCAGCGGTCGAGCTGTCCGAGCATGATCGTCGTGTGCTGGATGCATCCAAGGCGGTTGAAGCGGCCAATGCCAGCGGCGATGCGCAGAAGATTCATGCAGCGCTAGCCGAGCTGGAGGCTGCCATCAAGGCTCAGCCTGCCAAGACTGGCGAAAATCAGCCTCAAGCCCAGACAGAGCCAGCCGCTGAAGCAGGTGCGGCAGAAGCTGCGGCAGTGGCCAAGCCGGCACGTCCCGTGGTCGCCGTGCGTGGTGATGACCGCCCTGGTATGAAGAAGGAGGCGGCAGCTGCCGTCGGTGGCCGTCCTGGCGATCGCAAGGATGGAGGCCGTGGCCGAGATGCAGCCCGTGGCGAGCGCGGTGGACGTGATGGTCGCGACAGCCGCGATGCCGGTCGTGGTCGTCGCGAGTTCGCGCGTGAAGAGCGCGGTCCTCGTCTGGCCGATCCCGCATTCCGTGCCCAGCGTGATGCTGTGGAGCATGCCCAGGAGGCTTTGCGCAAGCTGGCGGCCCAGGCCCATGGCGAAGCGCTGACCCAGTTGCTGGGTGCCTGGCAGGCACGTGATGCGGCGCAGCTGCCATCGGCTCAGCAGCTGGGCGGCAAGGTGACGGCTCCTGTGCGTACATCCTGGTCCGGCGCCGTGGCCGCCGCGCCCAAGGGCAATGCTGCGGAAGCTCTGCTGCGCCTGGAAATGGCTGCTGACGTGCACACCCCGGCCGATCAGCTGGCTGCACGCCGTGCGCTGCAGCTGCAGATGCTGACTCGCCGCAACGATCCTGCGCCGCAGCAGACCTGGGGCCAGGATGTGGCCACGGTGCTGGGCAGTGCGAGTGATGAGGCATCTGCCCGTCGCCTGCAGGCCGCACTCAAGCAATTGCT
This sequence comes from Comamonas sp. C24C, assembly GCF_053345995.1. Lineage (NCBI taxonomy): Bacteria > Pseudomonadati > Pseudomonadota > Betaproteobacteria > Burkholderiales > Comamonadaceae > Comamonas > Comamonas sp. C24C. The sequence goes on from NZ_JBKFBC010000003.1 coordinate 373,455, forward strand.
GCGCAAGTAAGTGATGGGCGCCGCCTCGATAAGGGGCGGCGG
>NZ_JBKFBC010000003.1:373506-373931 GCF_053345995.1 Comamonas sp. C24C
CCTGGGCATTTCAGAGTGAGCGAATTATATAGCAGCCCAAGGGGTGTCTAGGTCGATTTGCGCAGATTTTTCTGAAAACTTTGCGCGTCCGATGGCGGGCTTGCAAAAACGAAAAAGCCGCTGCATTTGCATGCAACGGCTTGTCGTGTTTGGTGCCCAGGAGAGGACTCGAACCTCCACGGAGTTACCCGCTAGTACCTGAAACTAGTGCGTCTACCAATTCCGCCACCTGGGCATTTCAGAGTGATTGAATTATATAGCAGCTGATGTAGAGCAGATGCCGGTTTGCGTATGTTTTTTCAAAAAAAGCAGCACGACCGATCGGGCTAGCCTGGAAACGAAAAAGCCGCTGCATTTGCATGCAACGGCTTGTCGTGTTTGGTGCCCAGAAGAGGACTCGAACCTCCACGGAGTTACCCGCTAGT
>NZ_JBKFBC010000003.1:373941-378165 GCF_053345995.1 Comamonas sp. C24C
AAGTGAGCGAATTATATAGCGGCCCAAGGGGTGTCCAGGTCGATTTGCGCAGATTTTTCTGAAAACTTTGCGCGTCCGATGGCGGGCTTGCAAAAACGAAAAAGCCGCTGCATTTGCATGCAACGGCTTGTCGTGTTTGGTGCCCAGGAGAGGACTCGAACCTCCACGGAGTTACCCGCTAGTACCTGAAACTAGTGCGTCTACCAATTCCGCCACCTGGGCATTTCAGAGTGATTGAATTATATAGCGGCAGATGTAGTGCAGATGCCGGTTTGCGTATGTTTTTTCAAAAAAACAGCACGGCCGATCGGGCTGGGTCGGAAACGAAAAAGCCGCTGCATTTGCATGCAACGGCTTGTCGTGTTTGGTGCCCAGAAGAGGACTCGAACCTCCACGGAGTTACCCGCTAGTACCTGAAACTAGTGCGTCTACCAATTCCGCCATCTGGGCTTTCAGGGAAGCTCGTATTGTAATGCAATTTCTTGCGTCCAACCCGAATCTTCAAATTCTCTAAGATGCCGCTTGGCTTGAAAGCATTCCTTTGGGGGAATGTTTTCCAAGTTTGTTTCAACCCTTGCAGGTTGTCGTTAAACTTGGTGCCCAGGAGAGGACTCGAACCTCCACGGAGTTACCCGCTAGTACCTGAAACTAGTGCGTCTACCAATTCCGCCACCTGGGCATCTCAGGAAAGACATAGATTGTATATCAAAAAAATGAACCCTCGCGCAAAAGTTGCCGATATGAACGAAGAAATTTTGGGCACAGTGCAGGGCCACCGCGACGGTCACGGCTTCGTCGTCCGTGACGATGGTGAGCGTGACATCTACCTTCCCCCTAATGAAATGCGTGCGGTGCTGCACAAGGACCGAGTCCAGGTGCGCATTGCTCGCCATGATCATCGCGGTCGCCCCGAAGGGCGCGTGGTGGAAATCGTGGAGCGTCCCGATCAGCCCATCATTGGTCGCTTTCTGCAGGAAAGCGGTGTGTGGCTTGTGGCTCCTGAGGACAAACGCTACGGCCAGGACATTCTGATTCCTTCCAACGCCACGGGTGCTGCCAAACCGGGGCAGGTGGTGGTGGTGGAGTTGACAGAGGCTCCGGCCCTGTTTGGTCAGCCAGTGGGGCGCATCGTCGAAGTGCTGGGCGAAGTGGATGACCCGGGCATGGAGATCGAGATTGCGGTGCGCAAGTATGGGGTGCCGCATATCTTCTCCGAGGCCTGCCTGGAGCAGGCCAAGGCGTTGCCTGAAAAAGTCCGCCCCGCAGACTGCAAGCACCGCATCGACCTGACCGATATTCCTCTGGTCACCATCGACGGCGAAGATGCGCGCGACTTTGACGATGCCGTGTATTGCGAGCCAGCCAAGGTGGGGCGCAGCAAGGGCTGGCGTCTGTTGGTGGCGATTGCCGACGTGAGCCACTATGTGACCACGGGCAGCGCCATCGATATCGATGCCTACGACCGCGCCACCAGCGTGTACTTTCCACGTCGCGTGATTCCCATGTTGCCGGAGAAGCTCAGCAACGGCCTGTGCTCGCTGAATCCCGACGTGGATCGGCTGTGCATGGTCTGCGACATGCTGATCACCGCGCAGGGCGAGATTCACGCCTATCAGTTCTACCCCGCAGTCATGCACAGCCATGCGCGCTTCACCTATACCGAGGTGGCGGCAATCCTGGCCAATACGCGGGGCCCGGAAGCGGCCAAGCGCAAGGATCGCGTGCAGGACTTGCTGAATCTGTATGGTGTCTTCCAGTCCCTGCTCAAGGCACGCGAGGCGCGTGGTGCGGTGGACTTCGAGACGACAGAGACGCAGATCGTCTGCGACGACAACGGTCGCATAGAGAAGATCGTGCCGCGCACCCGCAACGATGCGCACAAGCTGATTGAGGAAGCCATGCTGGCGGCCAATGTCTGCAGCGCTGATTTCATCGACCAGAGCGGGCAGCTGGGGCTGTTCCGTGTGCACGACAAGCCTTCGCTGGAGAAGCAGGAAATCCTGCGCAACTACCTCAAGGCCATGGGCGTGAGCATGAGCATCAGCGAGAACCCTTCGACCAAGGAGTTCCAGCAGATTGCCAACGCCACCAAGGACAGGCCTGACTCGCAGCAGATTCACACCATGCTGCTGCGCTCCATGATGCAGGCCTTCTACACGCCGGAGGGCTCGGGTCACTTCGGCTTGGCCTTTGAGGCGTATACCCACTTCACCAGCCCGATTCGCCGTTACCCCGACTTGCTGGTACACCGCGTGATCAAGGCAGAGCTGAACGGCACGCACTACAAGCTGCCCAGCTTGCCCACGCCGGGTGAGGCTGAAGCGAAGATGGCTAAGCGTCTGGCTTCGCGTGTGGTCGCGCCGGGCCAGAAGCCGCGCAAGCGTTCGGCGGCCAAGGAGTTTCAGGCCTGGGAAGCCGCCGGCCTGCACTGCAGTGCCAACGAGCGCCGCGCCGACGAGGCCAGCCGCGATGTGGAAGCCTGGCTCAAGTGCAAATACATGCGCGAGCATCTGGGCGAGGAGTTCGCGGGCACGGTGTCCTCGGTGACGACCTTCGGCGTCTTTGTGACGCTGGATGCCATGTATGTGGAAGGACTGGTGCATATCACCGAACTGGGCGGCGATTACTTCCGCTTCGACGAAGCTCGGCAGGAGCTGCGCGGCGAGCGCTCGGGTGTTCGCTATGGCATCGGTGCACGAGTGCGCGTGCAAGTCAGTCGCGTGGATCTGGATGGACGTCGCATCGACTTCCGCCTGGTGCGCGATGGCGAGGACGGTCTGGTGCAGTCGAGCCGCAGCGGCCGCGGTCAGGCCAAGGATGAGGGGCGTGGTCGCCGTGATTCGCGTGACGAGCGCAGTGCGGGCGGCTATTCCGACAAGTGGAATCGTCGTGACGCCAAGGCCAATCGTGCGCAGCGCAATGCTGCTGCAGGGCCTGCCGCTGCGCCGGAGCCCGATCGCTCCAGGCAAGGTCGTAAAGCAGCCAAGAAGGCCATGTTGAAAAGCGTGAATCTGGCGGTGCTGGAGGCGGAATACGCGCAGGCTCCAAAGCCCGAGCCTGTAGCGGAGCCCGTCGCTGTGGCCGTGGTTGCCAAGCCGCGCAAGGCTGCAGGCAAGAAGCAGGTTGCCGCCTTGCTTGCGCCTGATGTGCCGCCTGTCTCCGTTGCCAAGACGGCGGCCAAGCCCGAATCCAAGACCACGGCCAAGGTGGCGGCGAAGTCTGTGGCGAAATCGGCGCCCAAGGCTCCAAAGGTCACAGCGCGTACCAAGGCCGCGCCGGCAAGCAAAACCAGCAAGCGCAAGACCGAACGCTGATTGCTGGCTTGCAAAGCAAACAAGGCCTTGCCGGATACCGGTAAGGCCTTTTTTCTTGCGCTGCTTACTGCTCGCCCAGGTGCATTGCCAGGGCGCTGGCGCTGAACGGGCGGTCTGCGGGCCAGCGATCTGCGAGCTGGCCGTGGCGGAAGGCGCCCTCTATGGCAGCCATATCGGCACTGCGACCCTGTGCCCATAGCGCGGCGATCAGCCCGGCCAGCACATCGCCCGTGCCGCCCGTGGCCAGGCGGGCATTGCCACTGGCATTGATCCAGACTTGCTGCTGTGGGTTGGCGACAACCGTGCCCGAACCCTTGAGCAGCACCGTGCACTGAAATTTTCGGGCCAGCTGCAGGCAGGAGTGCAGGCGGTCGGCTTGCACTTGGGTTGTACTGGTCTGCAGCAGACGCGCGGCCTCCAGTGGGTGGGGTGTCAGAACAGTGCCTTGCTGGCGCGAGGCGCGCTGGCTCAGCTGCTGTGCCAGCGTGGGACTGGCGGCAACGGCATTGAGGGCATCGGCATCGAGCACCAGCTGTGGCGCCTGGCTCAGTATGTGGGGCAGCCAGGCCTGCACGGCTTCGCCGCCACCGCAGCCGCAGACCACGGTGGCCTGGCTCCAGTCCTGGGCTGCAGGCCGTCGCAGCATGATTTCCGGCCAGGGGGCAATGCCTTGCGCCAGTGCTTCGTCCAGCAAGGCCAGCATGACGCGGCCGGTTCCGGCGTGCAGTGCGGCCAGTGCCGCCAGCCAGGCCGCGCCCGTCATCGACAGGCCTCGCAAGCCCAGGCCTTCGCCGCCGAGCACGGCTACATCGCCAAAACTGCCTTTGTGACTGGCGTGCGGGCGTGCACTTGAGGAAGCGGAGGAGCGGGTGTTCAGATGCGCCGTGGGTCGCGCTGCAGCGGGGGGGGG
>NZ_JBKFBC010000003.1:378310-437051 GCF_053345995.1 Comamonas sp. C24C
GGCCGGGCTGCAGGGTCAGCAAGGCAAGCGTGTGGCGCGCTTGCCTGGCGGCGATATGGCCGGGCGCGAACTCCCTCAGATACTGGCCGGTATCGGCATCGAGGCCGGAGGCAAGGTCGACACAGAGTACGGTGCAGGCGCACTGCCGAACCTGGGCCAGCAGTTGCAGCAAGCGCAGCTCCGCAGCCGAGGCCTTGTCCGAGGGGCGCGGGCTCAGTCCTATTCCCAGCAGTGCATCGATGCACAGGTCCTGCGGTCCCAGATCGACGGGAGCGTCATGCAGCCACTGCACGCCAGCCTGCCTGGCCTTGTCCCGGGATATCTGTGCGTCGGATGGCAGCTCGGCAGGCGCGCGCACTTCGCTGACCATGATTTGCGCATGGGGCAGCATGGCTTTGAGCTGCGCTGCCGCCTCAAAGCCGTCGCCACCGTTGTTGCCCGGGCCGCAGACGATCCAGATGCGTTGTGCGTGCGGGGCTATTGCCAGCACCAGTTTTGCGATGGCAAGGCCTGCACGCTCCATCAGTTGGTGGGGAGGCAGGCGTCTGGCGCAATCCTGCTCAATCTGGCGCGTGGCGGCGGTGCTGAATAGCGGCCAGCCCTGGCCGGCAGCCATGGAAGCGGGCGGGGTGTCGGTTGGAGAAATGCGCAGCATGGTCCGAGGATAGCCTCAGACTGTGCATTTGTGGGTTTTGATGATTTTTGCCATGTAGCCCAATGACCATAGGCGGTTGTAGCTACAAAAATGGAAGTCAGACGCGATTGAGCGCTGTCTCTATGCCCGCGCTGATATTCAGTATGGCGTCGTCATGCAGGGCTGCATGCCAGATCATCAGGCCCATGGGGAGCTCGTTCGGGTTGTGGCACGGCAGTGACAGCGCGCAGCCATCCAGCATATTGACCACGCTGGTATTGCGCAGCAGCAGGCCGTTGATGCGGAAGAATTCTTCGTCATGCCTGAGGTCGGCTGCAGCATCGAAGCCGTTGGCCGGGGCGACGGATGCAATGGTGGGGGCGGTGATCGGCGTGGTCGGCGAGAGCAGGGCGTCATAGTCGGCAATGGCGCTCTCCATCCTGGCAATCCAGCGCTTGCGCGCGGCCAGCAGATCCAGATAGTCGGCAGCGCTCATGCTCGCGCCGCGCTCTATGCGCGAGCGCACCCGGGGATCGTAGAGCGCGGCCTTGGCGGGATCCTGCAGATGGTGCCGGTGCCAGGCATAGCTTTCGGTGGGGGAGAAGCCGCCGATGACGTTGATGCCGTCCAGCTCTTCCAGCTCGGGCAGGTCAATCCATTCGATCTGCGCGCCGCCGGCTTGCAGCTTGGCGATGCTGCGTTCAAAGGCGCTGCGCACGGCGGGTTCGATCTGTTCGAAGAACAGGGGGCGCGGCACTGCCAGGCGCCACTGGCTCAGGCTGCGCTCGTCCTTGGCGACCTTGCGCTCGGCCAGAATCTCGTGCAGCAGCACGGCATCGCGCACGCTGCGCGTAATGGCGCAGGCGGTGTCCAGTGTGGGCGAGAGTGGCACGGTTCCTTCGGTGGGAACCAGCCTGGCCGTGCTTTTGAAGCCCACCAGTCCATTGAGTGCAGCGGGAATGCGGATGGAGCCGCCGGTGTCCGAGCCCAGAGCCGCCCAGGCGGCGCCGCTGGCGACGGACACGGCGGCTCCTGACGAGGAGCCGCCCGGAATGCGGGCCGGCCATGTGGGCGCCAGCTGAGGATTGGCGGGGTGGCGGGCATCCAGCGCGGCAGGGGTGCCGAAATGCGGGTTCACGCCCACGCCGGAAAAAGCGAATTCGACCATATGGGTGCGGCCGATGATGGCAGCACCTGCCGCGCGCAGGCGGGCGACGGCCGTGGCGTCTGCTCGGGCGACAGGAGCATCCTGCAGTACCAGGGAGCTGGCGGCACTGCGCGCACCTTGGGTGTCAAACAAATCCTTGACCGAGATGGCCAGGCCGGCCAGGGGCGCAGTCGTTGGTGTTTCTGCGGCGGCCCAGCGTGCTTCGTCAAAGAAAGTCTGGCTGAAAACGTTGGCGCACAAGGGACTTTGCGCGGCAGCAATGCTCATTTGCATGAGGTTTGCGGCGCTTTGGCGGCCTTCGCGGATCTCGAGAGTGAGGTGACTGAGGTCGAGTTGCATGGCGATGTGCTAAACTTTTGGGGCTTTGCTAAGGGTTAGTCCGTGAGGGTTGACTTGAAAAGCTCTGAAAGTGGTTGATGCGATGGCGTTTTTGCACCTTGCAGCACCTGCTTTCAAGTCGGCAAGGCAAATAGCAAACCGGCCTATCCAAGGTGTTGCGATCGCTTTTCAAGGCGGCTGCAATCGTTGGGCCGGATTTTAGACCCAACCTTTGAGGTAATTAACATGGCAGTAACAATGCGCGAGATGCTGGAAGCCGGCGTCCACTTCGGTCACCAAACTCGTTTCTGGAATCCCAAGATGGCTCCGTTCATCTTCGGCGCCCGTAACAAGATCCACATCATCAACCTGGAAAAGTCCCTGCCGATGTTCCAGGAAGCCCAGAAGTTCGCCAAGCAGCTGACTGCTAACGGCGGCACCATCCTGATGGTGGGTACAAAGCGTCAAGCCCGCGAGCTGGTGGCCGAAGAAGCCAAGCGCGCTGGCGTGCCCTTCGTCGACCAGCGCTGGCTGGGCGGCATGCTGACCAACTTCAAGACCGTCAAGACCTCCATCAAGCGTCTGAAGGACATGAAGGCTCAGCAAGAAGCTGGTCTGGAATCCATGTCCAAGAAGGAACAGCTGATGTTCGTTCGCGAACTGGAAAAGCTGGAAAAGGACATTGGCGGCATTCAGGACATGAACGGCCTGCCCGACGCCATTTTCGTGATCGACGTGGGCTTCCACAAGATCGCTATCGCTGAAGCCAAGAAGCTGGGCATTCCCCTGATCGGCGTGGTTGACACCAACCACAACCCCGATGGCATCGACTACGTGATCCCTGGTAACGATGACTCCGCCAAGGCTGTGCAGCTGTACGCCCAAGGCATCGCCGACGCTATCCTGGAAGGCCGCGAAGCCCGTCTGAACGACGTGGTGAAGGCTGCTGCCGGCGAGAACGGCGACGAGTTCGTGGAAGTGGAAGAATCCGCCGCCTAAGCGAAGTCCGGCTGCGCGACCGCATCGCGAGAAAAAGCGGGGCTCTAGGTAGCCCCGTTTTTTTAGCCGGAATCCTGTAACGAATCGAACTGATACTGGAGAAATACGATGGCAATTACTGCAAGCATGGTCGCCGAACTGCGCGCCAAGACCGACGCTCCCATGATGGAATGCAAGAAGGCTCTGACCGAAGCTGATGGCGATATGGCCAAGGCTGAAGAGCTGCTGCGCGTCAAGCTGGGTACCAAGGCTGGCAAGGCCGCTTCCCGCGTGACTGCTGAAGGCGTTGTGGCTGCTTTCATCGAAGGCGGCAAGGGCGGCCTGATCGAAGTGAACAGCGAAACCGACTTCGTGTCCAAGAACGACAGCTTCCTGGCCATGGCCAACGCCGCTGCCAAGCTGGTCGCCGAGCACAACCCCGCTGACCTGGATGCCCTGGGCGCCCTGGCCTACGAACAAGACGGCTACGGCCCCACTCTGGAAGATGTGCGCAAGGGCCTGATCGGCAAGATCGGCGAGAACATGTCTTTCCGTCGCTTCAAGGCTTTCAACGGCGCTGGCCTGGCTGCCTACGTGCACGGCACCCGCATCGGCGTGGTGGTCGAGTTCGACGGCGACGCTGCTGCTGCCAAGGATGTGGCCATGCATGTGGCTGCCATGAAGCCCGTGGCCCTGACTTCCGCTGACGTGCCTGCCGAGCTGATCGCCAAGGAACGCGCAGTGGCCGAAGGCAAGGCTGCCGAATCCGGCAAGCCCGCCGACATCGTCGCCAAGATGGTGGAAGGTTCCGTTCAGAAGTACCTGAAGGAAGTGTCCCTGGCCGACCAGGTCTTCGTGAAGGCTGCCGACGGCAAGCAAACCGTGGCCCAGATGCTCAAGGCTGCCAACACCAATGTGAAGGCGTTCACGATGTTTGTCGTGGGTGAAGGCATCGAGAAGAAGACCGATGACTTCGCTGCTGAAGTGGCTGCCCAGGTGGCAGCAGCCAAGGCTGGTGCTTAAACCTAAGCCTTAGCAACAATCGCGGCCTAGAGCCGCGATTGATTTATTCCCCTCCCGTTTTCATACTTATTCAACTTCCACCGGAGAAACACCATGTCCAACGCCATTCCAGCCCACAAGCGCATCTTGCTCAAGCTGTCGGGGGAGGCGTTAATGGGAGATGACCAGTTCGGCATCAACCGTGCAACCATTGAGCGCATGGTTGCCGAGATCGTGGAAGTGACCAAGGTGGGTGTGCAGGTTGCCGTGGTGATCGGCGGCGGCAATATCTTCCGCGGCGTGGCAGGTGGTTCGGTCGGCATGGATCGTGCGACTGCAGACTATATGGGCATGCTGGCCACGGTGATGAATGCCCTGGCCCTGGCCGACGCCATGGACAAGCAAGGCCTGACGGCGCGCGTGATGTCGGCCATCGGTATCGAGCAGGTGGTGGAGCCCTATGTGCGCCCCAAGGCCCTGCAGTACCTCGAAGAGGGCAAGGTCGTGGTGTTCGCTGCCGGTACCGGCAACCCCTTCTTCACCACCGACACCGCAGCTGCGCTGCGCGGTGCCGAAATCGGTGCCGAAGTCGTGCTCAAAGCCACCAAGGTGGACGGCGTTTACACGGCCGACCCGGTCAAGGATCCCTCGGCCACACGCTACGACAAGCTGGCTTTCGATGAAGCCATCTCGCGTAACCTGGGCATCATGGATGCCACGGCTTTCGCGCTGTGCCGCGACCAGAAGCTGCCGATCCGCGTGTTCTCCATCGTCAAGCCCGGCGCACTCAAGCGCGTGGTCATGGGTGAAGACGAAGGCACTCTGGTGTACGCTTGAGCGTTTTGCCGCCCAATGCTCGCAAAGGAACAAGAACATGACGATCGCTGAAATCAAAAAGAACACCGAAACCAAGATGGGCCAGTCCATCGAGGCTTTGAAGAACAACCTGGCGCGCGTGCGCACCGGTCGTGCCAACCCCGCACTGCTGGACGCCATTCACGTCGAGTACTACGGCTCCATGGTGCCCCTGTCCCAGGTGGCCAATGTGTCCTTGCTGGACTCCCGCACCATCAGCGTGCAGCCCTGGGAAAAGAACATGGCTGCCAAGGTGGAAAAGGCCATTCGCGAAAGCGATCTGGGTCTGAATCCCGCCTCCATGGGTGACCTGATCCGCGTGCCCATGCCTCCCATGAGCGAAGAGCGCCGCAAGGAAATGACCAAGCTTGCCCGCAACGAAGGTGAGAACGGCAAGATTGCCATCCGCAACCTGCGCCGCGATGCCAATGAAAGCGTGAAGAAGCTGGTCAAGGACAAAGAGGCCTCTGAAGACGATCAGAAGCGCTCCGAAGCCGAAATCCAGAAGATCACCGACAAGCACATTGCCGAGGTCGACGCGCTGGTGTCGGCCAAGGAACAGGACATCATGGCGGTCTGAGTCTTCCCGAAGGACCTGCACTTTTGACATCCAAGAAAACCGGCGCGGTTCCGCGCCATATCGCCGTCATCATGGACGGCAACGGGCGGTGGGCCAAGCGCCGTCTGCTTCCACGTCTTGCAGGTCACAAGCAGGGCGTGGAGTCTCTGCGCCGCTGCGCTCGTGCCTGCGTCGAGCGTGGCGTGCAGGTGCTCACGGTATTTGCGTTTTCCTCCGAGAACTGGAGCAGGCCTCAGGAAGAGGTCTCAGGCCTCATGAGCCTGCTGGCCAATGCCTTGGCCAAGGAAGTTGCGCAACTCAGCCGCGACGGCGTGCGCCTGTACTTTGTCGGAGATCGTCAAGGTCTGAGCGACAAGGTCCGTGAGGGCCTGGCCGAGGCCGAGCGCATCACTGCGCACAACACGCGCCTGGTTCTCAATGTCTGCTTCAACTACGGTGGCCGCTGGGATATCGCGCAAGCAGCGCAGAAGCTGGTGGCCCAGGGTCTGGAGCTGAGCCCGGAGAATCTGGATAGGGCCATGGCCCTGGCGCATGTGCCGGATCCTGATCTGATGATCCGCACCGGCGGCGAAACCCGCATCAGCAATTTTCTGCTTTGGCAGGCTGCCTACACCGAGCTGTTCTTCAGCAATGCCCTGTGGCCTGATTTCGACGAGGCCGCTCTTGACGAGGCCATTGCCGTGTTTGGCGGTCGGGAGCGCCGTTTCGGCCAGACTTCAGAGCAGATTCAACCATCATCTGCCGTCACCCTGACGGCATAACCATAAGAGGTGCCATGCTCAAGCAGCGCGTCATCACCGCCTTGATTTTGCTGGCCATTTTGCTGCCTGCATTGTTTTATACGGCCAGCACCGTGCCTTTTTCGGCACTGATGCTGTTGTTCATGGCGGCTGGTGCCTGGGAGTGGGGGCGTCTTAACGGCTTCGGGCAGGCGGGCTCGCTGGGTCTGGGGGCTGTCTGTACGGCGCTATGCGCGGGCTCCTGGTGGGCCGGCTGGGTTGACCAGCCTCTGTCCATGGTGTGGCTGATTGCGGGTTGCCTCTGGGTGCTGGGGGGCGTGCTGCTGCTGCGCGCTGGCGTGACGGGCTGGCCGCATATTCCGGCTGCAGTCCGTCTGGTCGGCGGCGTGCTGGCATTGTGGCTGGCCTGGCTGGCCGTGGTGCAGGCGCGCAATATCGGCATCAACTTCCTGCTCTCGGTCCTGGTGCTGGTCTGGGTGGCCGATGTCTTTGCCTATTTTGCAGGTCGCACTTTCGGCCTGAAGTTCACCAAAAACAAGCTGGCTCCTTCCATCAGTCCCGGCAAGAGCTGGGAAGGTGTCTGGGGAGGCATGCTGGGGGTGGTTGTTCTGGCTCTGGTCTGGAGCTGGGCAGATCGCCGCTACGGCGCCAGTGTTCCCAGTTTCTATTCGGTGCTGCAGTCACGAGGGCTCTGGTTCCTGTTGCTGGCTGCGGTGTTTATGGCTGCGATGAGTGTGGTGGGCGACCTGGTCGAATCCCTCATCAAGCGCAGCGTCGGTGTCAAGGACAGCAGCGGCTTGCTGCCCGGCCATGGTGGTGTCCTGGATCGCATTGATGCCCTCCTGCCCACACTGCCGTTGGCGATGATGCTCTCATCCTTTGTGCATCCATGAAGCAGAAAATCACGGTTCTGGGTTCTACCGGTTCCATCGGAACCAATACCCTGGATGTGGTGGCGCGCCACCCTGATCAATACGAAATCTTCGCGCTGAGTGCTGCCACGCAAGTGGATTTGATGCTCAGTCAATGCGCGCAGTTCAAGCCACAGTTCGCCGTGATGGCCAGTGCGCCCCATGCACAGCAACTGGCTGAGAAGATCAAGTTGCACGGACTTCAGACACAGGTCCTTCAAGAACGGAATGCTCTTGAAGTGATAGCGTCTCATCCTGATGTCGATGCGGTCATGGGGGCGATTGTCGGTGCGGCCGGACTGGCCCCCTGCCTGGCAGCGGCCAGAGCGGGCAAGCGCCTGCTCCTGGCCAACAAGGAAGCCCTGGTGGTGGGCGGTGCGCTGTTCATGGACACCGTCAAGCGTCATGGCGCCACATTGCTGCCCATCGATAGCGAGCACTCCGCCATCTTCCAGTGCCTGCCCGAAGACAGCAGCACCTGGGCCGAGCGTGTCGACTCCTTGCTGCTGACGGCCTCGGGCGGTCCGTTCCGCCAACGCGACCCGGCGACACTGTCTGAAATCACTCCCGAGCAGGCTTGCTCGCATCCCAACTTCTCCATGGGGCGCAAGATCTCGGTGGACTCCGCCACCATGATGAACAAGGCGCTGGAGGTGATCGAGGCGCGCTGGCTGTTCGATATGGCGCCCGAGAAGATCAAGGTGGTGATTCATCCGCAGCAGATCGTGCACTCCATGGTGCAGTTCAAGGATTCGTCGGTGCTCGCTCAACTGGGAACGCCCGATATGCGGGTGCCGATTGCCTGCGGTCTGGCCTGGCCCGAGCGCATCGAGAGCGGCGCGCCGGTGCTGGATTTTGCCAAGCTGGCAGCACTGACCTTCGAGGAGGCGGATGCGCATCGCTTTCCCGGCCTGCATCTGTCCTGGCAGGCACTACGCGCGCCCGAAGGTACGACCACGGTGCTCAACGCCGCAAACGAAGTGGCGGTTGCCGCCTTTCTGGAGCGTCGCCTGTCGTTTGACCGCATTCATGCCGTCAACCTGCAGACGCTGGAATCGGTGCAACCGGGCTCCGTGAGCAGTCTTGAAGACCTGATGGCCCTCGATGCGCGAGCACGCGAGAGCGCTGCCGCCATAGCCGGCCAGTGGGCGCGCTGAACGGGCGCGAAGTGCGGGTGCTTGCAGGGCGGCGGTTGAACTTGCGGCCTGGCGCACACTCCAAGCATCGATTGGCAAAAAGGAGTTTCAGGTGTTGCTGACAGTTGTGGCTTTCATCGTGGCGCTCGGCGTTCTGATTGCGGTGCATGAGTGGGGCCACTATCGCGTCGCCGTGGCCTGCGGTGTCAAGGTGCTGCGTTACTCCGTGGGCTTTGGCAAGCCGTTGTTGCGCTGGGTCGGCAAGAAGTCGGGCACCGAGTATGTGATCGCGGCGCTGCCTCTGGGTGGCTATGTGCGCATGCTTGACGAGCGCGAGGGCACGGTCAGGCTCGAGGAAAAGCATCTGGCCTTCAACAACCAGCCTTTGCGTTCACGTGCAGCCATTGTTGCAGCGGGGCCGGCAGCCAATCTGGTGCTGGCCGTGGCGTTGCTGACCGTGGTCAACTGGGTGGGAACGAATGAGCCTGCAGCCCGGCTTGCCGCGCCTGCGGCTGGCAGCTTGCTGCAGCAAGCCGGTATTCAAAGTGGCGACTGGGTGCAGCGTGCCTCCGTGGGAGGCCAGCAGTGGCAGCCTGTGCGTGCCCTGGGTGATTTGCGCTGGCTGGTGACGACGGCGGCCATTGAAGGCGAGTCCCTGCAGCTGGAAGTGGCTGACCAGGCACATGGCGCGGCGCGCATCGTGCCCCTGAATCTCGCTTCTTTGCAACAAAAGGAACCAGATGCAGCTTTCTTTGACAAGGTAGGGCTGCAGGGAGCCTGGAGTCGTGCGGTCATTGACGAGATTGTCGCAGGCGGCCCGGCAGACAAGGCGGGCCTGCAAAAAGGCGATGTGCTGCTCAGCATCAATGCTCAGGCAGTCCAGGATGGCGCGCAGGCGCGTGCCCTGATTCGCGCCTCGGGGCAGACCGGCCAGGTGCAGCATCAGGCATGGGTGGTGGAGCGCGCGGGCCAGCCTCTGAATCTGCAGGTGCAGCCGGAAATAGTACCTGGCAAGGACGGTCAGGCGCCTGCGGCACGCGTGAATGCCTTCATCGGCAGCCAGCCGGAAATGGTGCTGGTGCGCCGCGGCTTTCTCGATGGACTGAGTGCCGGTGTGCACAAGACCTGGGAGCTGTCCTCCATGACGCTGCGCATGATGGGGCGCATGCTGATCGGCCAGGCCTCGCTCAAAAATATCAGCGGCCCTCTGACGATCGCCGATTACGCGGGCAAGTCCGCCAGCATGGGGCTGGTGCAATACCTGTCGTTTCTCGCCTTGATCAGCATCAGCCTGGGCGTTCTCAACCTGCTACCATTGCCCGTTCTGGACGGTGGGCACCTGATGTATTATCTTTGGGAAGGTCTGACGGGACGTGGTGTCTCTGATGTCTGGGCTGAAAGACTGCAGCGTGCAGGCATCGCAGTCATACTGCTGATGATGTCAGTCGCCTTTTTCAACGATATCAACCGGCTCTGGGGCTAATTTTTATCGCTACGGTAGGCCGCATTCGCGGCGATTTCCACTCATGAAAAAACATTTCAATCGCTTGGGCGTGCGCTCTGCAACTGCCCTGGCTGCTATGGTTTTAGCTGCGCAAGCGGCATGGGCGCTGGAGCCCTTCAAGGTTCAAGATATCCGCGTCGAGGGTTTGCAGCGAGTGGAGCCCGGTACGGTGTTCGCTTCCATGCCTTTGCGCGTGGGTGATGACTACAACGACGAGAAGGGCGCAGCGGCCATCCGTTCGCTGTTTGCACTGGGTCTGTTCAAGGACGTGCGTCTGGAGGCCAATGGCAATGTGCTGGTAGTGGTCGTGGAAGAGCGTCCCACCATTGCCGAGGTGAACTTTGCCGGCACCAAGGAGTTCGACAAGGACACCTTGCTCAAGGCCATGCGCGATGTGGGTCTGGCCGACGGCCGCCCCTTCGACAAGGCCTTGGCCGACCGTGCCGAGCAGGAGCTCAAGCGCCAGTACATCAACCGCAGCCTGTACGGCGCGGAGGTTGTGACCACGGTGACGCCTATCGAGCGCAACCGTGTGAACCTGACTTTCACCGTCTCGGAAGGCGAGCCCGCGAAGATCAACGAAATCCACATTGTGGGCAACAAGGCCTTCAAGGAATCCACGCTCAAGGACCTGTTCGACCAGGACACTGGCAACTGGATGAGCTGGTATACCAAGTCCGACCGCTACGCGCGCAACAAGCTCAATGCCGATCTGGAGTCGCTGCGCTCCTACTATCTGCAGCGCGGCTATCTGGAGTTCCGCGTGGAGTCCACGCAGGTCGCCATTTCTCCCGACAAGCAGAGCATCGGCCTGACCGTGAACATTCACGAAGGCAACCAGTATGTGGTCTCGGGCGTGAAGCTCGAAGGCAACTACCTGGATCGCGACGACGAGTTCAAGTCGCTGGTCAAGATCAAGCCCGGCGAGCCTTATAACGCCGACCAGGTTTCCGAGACCATCAAGGCTTTTACCGACTATTACAGCAATTTCGGTTTTGCTTTCGCCAAGGTGGAAGCCGTGCCCGACATCGATCGCGCCAACAACCGTGTGTCCCTAGTGCTGCAGGCCCAGCCTTCGCGCCGTGCCTATATCCGTCGCATCAGCGTCAGCGGCAACAACAAGACCCGCGACGAAGTGATTCGCCGCGAGTTCCGCCAGTTCGAAGCCTCCTGGTATGACGGCCAGAAGATCAAGCTGTCGCGCGACCGCGTCGACCGTCTGGGCTTCTTCACCCAAGTTGAAATCGAAACCCAGGAAGTGCCGGGTTCTCCCGACCAGGTTGATCTGATGATCAATGTGGTGGAAAAGCCCACGGGCTCGATCCAGCTGGGTGCCGGTTTCTCCAGCGCCGAAAAGGTCTCGCTGTCCTTCGGTATCAAGCAGGAAAACGTTTTCGGCTCGGGCAACTATCTGGGCCTGGACATCAACACCAGCAAATACAACCGCACCATGGTGGTGTCGACCACGAATCCCTATTTCACGGATACGGGTATTTCGCGCACCTATGACCTGTACTACCGCACCATCCGTCCCTACTACGACGATGGCGCCTACAAGATCATCACCAAGGGTGCAAGCGTGCGTTTCGGCGTGCCCTTCAGCGAAGTGGACACCATCTTCTTCGGTGCCGGTGTCGAAGGCAATGAAATCAAGCCGGGCACCTATATGCCCGAGGTCTACAACGAATATTGCGGCGGCGCTGTCGGTGCGAATGTCGGTTGCTCCAAGACCGGTATTCCCCTGACGCTGGGCTGGTCTCGCGATAATCGCGACAGCGCACTGGCTCCGAATGCCGGCCGCTATCAGCGCGTGAATCTGGAAGCCTCGTTCATGAGCGATATGCGCTATGCGAAGGCCAACTACCAGATTCAGCAATATATCCCGCTGAACAAGAAGTACACGATCGCCCTGAACGGCGAGCTGGGCTGGGGCAAGGGCCTGGGCGGCAATCCCTATCCCATCTTCAAGAACTTCTATTCGGGCGGTCTGGGCTCGGTGCGCGGCTTCGAGCAAGGCTCTCTGGGCAAGCACGATTCCGTGAACACCAATCTGGCCCTGGGCGGTACCCGCAAGCTGACCTTGAACGGCGAATTCATGGTTCCATTCCCCGGAGCGGGCAACGACAGAACCCTGCGTCTGTTCGGCTTTGTGGACGTGGGTAATGTGTGGGCGGAAGGTGAAAGCATGGATCTGGGGACCCTGCGTGCTTCCACCGGTATCGGTATCAGCTGGATTTCGCCGCTGGGTCCTTTGCGTTTGGCGTATGCTCAGCCAATCCGTAAGGAAACCGGCGATAGAATCCAGAAACTGCAATTCCAAATCGGAACATCTTTCTAATGAAATCTCTCTCTAGCCATCTTTCTCTGGCTGTGCTGCTTGGCGCCATGGCCGTCTCTGCGCATGCACAGGAATTCAAGGCAGGTTTTGTGAACACGGATCGCATCTTCCGTGAGGCATCCGCTGCCAAGGCTGCCCAAGCCAAGCTTGAGCAGGAGTTTTCTAAGCGTGAAAAGGATTTGGTCGATCAGGGCAATTCCTTGAAGACTGCTTCGGACAAGTTCGAGCGTGAAGCCACCACCATGTCTGAAAGCCAGCGCGCTTCGCGCCAGCGTCAGCTGGTGGATCAGGATCGTGAATTCCAGCGCAAGCGCCGCGAATTCCAGGAAGACCTGAACGCCCGCAAGAACGAAGAGCTGGCCACGGTGCTCGACCGTGCCAACAAGGTTGTCAAGCAAGTGGCCGAGGCTGAAAAGTACGACGTCATCCTGCAAGAGGCCGTGTATATCAACCCCAAGTTCGATATCACCGACAAGGTCATCAAGGCCCTGAACGGCGCAAAGTAATCCCAGGGATACTTTTGTGAGCGTTCTATTGGGACAGATTCTCGATGCGCTCGGTGGAGAACTGATCGGCGGCGAGCGCGAGATGACCATCTCGCGCATCGCTCCGCTGGACTCTGCGGGTCACGGTGATCTGAGCTTCTTAAGCAATCCCCGCTATCGCCAGCAACTGGCCGCCTCACAGGCGGCCTGTGTCATTGTGGCGCCGGCGCTGCGCGATGAGGCTGCCCAGCGCGGTGCCTGCATTGTCACGGCCGATCCCTATGCCTATTTCGCGCGTGCCACCCAGTGGTGGAAGGCGCATCAGCAAGGCGGCAGGCCCAGCGGCATTCATGCCAGCGCCGTGGTGGATGCCACGGCCCAGGTGCATGCCAGTGCCTATGTGGGTCCGCAGTGCGTGGTGGAGGCGGGCGCCGTCATCGGTGCCGATACGGTGCTGAAGTCGCGCGTCACCATAGGCCAGGGCTGTGTGGTGGGCGAGCGCTGCATCGTGCATCCGGGCGTGGTCATCGGAGCCGACGGTTTCGGCTTTGCGCCATCGGCCGGCCGATGGGAGAAGATCGAGCAGCTGGGGGCCGTGCGCATCGGCAACGATGTGGAAATCGGCGCCAACACCTGCGTGGATCGTGGGGCACTCGACGACACCATCATCGAAGACGGTGTCAAGATCGATAATCTCGTGCAGATTGCCCACAATGTTCATATTGGCGCGCATACGGTGATTGCCGGCAATACCGGTATTGCGGGCAGTGCGCGCATTGGCAGGCACTGCCAGATCGGTGGGGCGGCCAATATCCTGGGGCATTTGACGATTGCGGACGGTACGGTGATTTCGCCGACCTCCATGGTCACTCGCTCCTTGCCCAAGGCAGGTTTTTATACAGGCATCTTTCCGTTGCAAGAAAACGAGCAATGGGAAAAGAACGCTGCAACCTTCAGGCAGTTGTACACGCTCCGGGAGCGGGTCAAGAAGCTTGAACAAGCGCTGGCTGAGGGCCGGCAAAGCAACAACGGAAATTGATGATGGATATTCAAGAAATTCTCAAGCAACTGCCTCACCGCTATCCCTTTCTTCTGGTGGACCGGGTGCTGGAGCTTGAGCGCAACACACGCATCAAGGCGATCAAGAACGTCACCTTCAACGAGCCGTTCTTCACCGGGCACTTCCCCGGTCGTCCCGTCATGCCCGGCGTGCTGATTCTTGAAGCTCTGGCCCAGGCCGCCGGCCTGCTGGCTTTCGATGCCATGGGTCAGGTGCCCGACGAAAACAATATCTACTACTTCGTGGGTATCGACTCGGCGCGCTTCAAGCGCCCCGTGGTGCCGGGAGACCAACTGGCCCTGGAGATCACCATCGACCGCGTGCGCGGCGGCATCTGGAAGTTCAACGCCGTTGCCAGCGTGGATGGCGAAGTGGCTGCCGAAGCCCAGCTGATGTGCACCATGCGTCACGTGGGATAAGCATTGATGGCGGCTGTGAGCTTGATTCATCCCACCGCCCTGGTGGACCCCGCGGCCCAGCTCGACACCTCGGTGTCGGTGGGGCCGTATGCCGTCATCGGCCCCAGGGTGCGCATTGGCGCCGGCAGCAAGGTGGGCGCGCATTGCGTGATCGAGGGCGACACCACGATTGGTGAAGACAACCACATCTTCCAGTTCGCATCGCTGGGTGCGCAGCCCCAGGACAAGAAGTACGCGGGCGAGCCCACGCGGCTGGTGATGGGCGACCGCAACACGGTGCGCGAGTTCTGTACCTTCAACACGGGCACCACGCAGGACCGCGGCGAGACCACCATCGGCAATGACAACTGGATCATGGCCTATGTGCACATCGCGCATGACTGCGTCATCGGCAACCAGACCACACTGGCCAACAACACCACGCTGGCAGGCCATGTGCATGTCGGCGACTGGGTGACCATCGGCGGGCTGACCGGCGTGCTGCAACGCATGCGCATCGGCGCGCACGCCATGGTGGGCTTTCAGGCCCATGTGAACAAGGATGTGCCTCCCTTCATGACGGTGGACGGCAATCCGCTGGCCGCGCGCAGCGTGAATCTGATCGGTCTCAAGCGCCGCGGTTTCTCGGATGCGCGTATTGCCGCGGTGCGCGAGATGCACAAGCTGCTGTACCGCCAGGGCCTGACGCTGGAGCAGGCCATTGCGGCCATGGATGCGATCAAGTCGGCAACGCCCGAAGCCGTGCAGGATGTGGACTTCATGCAGTCCTTTCTGGCATCGGCGACCAGTGGCATCACACGTTGATAGCAGCTTGCGCTGTCTCCATCTGGATTTGAGTCGTGAATAGCTCTGAAATGCCTAACAAGCAAGCGCAAGCTGCTGCAGATTCCGTAGCGCCCCGCATCGCCATGGTGGCGGGCGAGGCCTCGGGCGATCTGCTGGCTTCGCTGTTGCTCGACGGTCTGCGTCAGCGCTGGCCTGATGCAAGCTCCATGGGGATCGGCGGCGACAGGATGCAGGAGCGAGGCTTTGACGCCTGGTGGCAGTCCGAGCGTCTGGCCGTGCACGGCTACAGCTGGGAAGTGCTGGCCCGCGTGGCCGAGCTGCTCGGAATTCGCAAAAAGCTGCGTCAGCGCCTGATTGCGCATCCGCCCTCGGTCTTCGTGGGCGTGGATGCACCTGACTTCAACCTGGGGCTGGAAACCGGCTTGCGCGAAGCGGGCATCAAGACCGTGCATTTTGTCTGCCCTTCGATCTGGGCCTGGCGTGCTGATCGCGTGGAGAAAATCCGCCGCGCGGCCGACCATGTACTGTGCATCTTTCCGTTCGAGCCCGAACTGTTGGCCCAGCATGGCATCGAAGCCACTTACGTCGGCCATCCGCTGGCGCAGGTGATTCCCTTGCATCCCGACAGAGCGGCTGCGCGTGCGCGCCTGGGCCTGGCCGAAGAGGGTCTGGTGCTGGCCTTGCTGCCTGGCAGCCGCCGCTCCGAGGTGCGCTATATCGCCTCGGGCTTTTTCAAGGCGGCAGCGCTGGTCCGCAAGGCGTTGCCGCAGACCCGGATCGTGGTGCCGGCCGTGCCTTCCCTGTACGAGGAGGTGCAGCGCATCGCCGCCGAGGCAGGCATGCAGGAGCAATGCCTCATCGTCAAGGGGCAGTCCCACGATGTGCTGGCTGCCTGCGACTGCACGCTGATTGCCAGCGGCACCGCCACGCTGGAGGCCGCGCTCTACAAGCGCCCCATGGTCATCAGCTACAGCATGCACCCCTGGAGCTGGCGCCTTATGAAGCGCAAGCAACTGCAGCCCTGGGTGGGGCTGCCCAATATTCTGTGCGGCAACTTCGTCGTGCCCGAGCTGCTGCAGGATGCGGCAACGCCCGAGGCACTGGCCCAGGCCGCGCTGGGCTGGCTCAGAGCCAGCCAGGATTCTCCTGCCACCATTGAAGCGCTGGTTGAGCGCTTCACCGCGCTACATCACGAACTGCGCCGCGATACCGCCGAACTGGCTGCCCATGCGATCCAAAAAATCATTGCCACCCCCGCTGCTTGAGCAAGGCTGCCTGCCCTGGCATCCGCCCGGGCTGGTTGCCGGGGTGGATGAGGCAGGGCGCGGCCCGCTGGCCGGCCCGGTGGTGGCGGCTGCCGTCATTCTGGACGACATGAAGCCCATTGCCGGGCTGAACGATTCCAAGAAGCTCACGGCGAACCGCCGCGAGGTGCTCTACGACGAGATCCGCGCCAAGGCGCTGTGCTTTTGCATAGCGCAGGCCTCGGTTCAGGAAATCGACGAGATCAACATTCTCAAGGCCACGCTGCTGGCCATGCGCCGCGCAGTGATGGGCTTGCGCCTCAAGCCCGTGCTGGTGCTGGTGGATGGCAACCAGTTGCCTCAGATCGATGTGCAGGCCGAGGCCATTGTCAAGGGTGACTCGCTGGTGCAGGCCATTTCTGCAGCGTCCATCTTGGCCAAGGTCACGCGCGACCGCTGGTGCGAGCGCCTGGACGCCCAGTATCCGCAGTACGGCTTTGCCGGACACAAGGGCTATGGCACGGCCGCGCATCTGCAGGCCTTGCGCGCCCATGGTGCAACGGCCGAGCACAGGCGCTCCTTTGCACCCGTGGCCCAGGTGCTGCAAGCCGGCCAGGTGTGTGCGGGCGGCACGGCCCAGCCCGTGCTGTGCGAGACCGGGCTGTCGGGGGTGACTTCCAGCCTGCAGATGTCGCAGGCTTTGCTCTACGTCTGATGCGCGCCTGATGGTCGGGCCTGCATTCCCGAGTGGGGCGCAGGGCCGGCTTGGGCGCTCTATCTTCTTTGGGACTTACGCAAACAGGAATGCCACAACGGCCTGCGTTCTGAGGCAGTCGTCCTGCCTGAACCCGTTTTGCGTAAGTCGTGTTCTTGTTTCAGGCCTGGCCAGGCGCTTGCATGCCGGGTTTTTTGTTTTTTCTCAGAGGTCGACATGGCAGCACGTCCCCAGGTCACGGACATTCATTCGCGCGACAACGCTTTCGTCAAGGAGCTGCGCCGCCTGTCCCAGGACAGCACGGCCTACCGCAAGCAGGGCCAGGTCTGGCTAGAAGGCGATCATCTTTGCCGTGCGGCCCTGGTGCGGGGTCTGAAACCAAAAGTTGCCGTTTTTGCGCAGTCTTTCTGGCCGCAGGCGCCCGAAGAGTGGGTGCAGGCCGCCAGCAAGGTCGTGGTGCTGGCCGATGCCTTGTTCGACGAGATCAGCGCTCTGGAATCTCCCGCCCGCATGGGCTATGTGATGGACTGGGACGCTGCATTGCAGGTGCAGTCCGGCATCGCCACCGTGGTGCTGGACCGCGTGCAGGATGCCGGCAACGTGGGCAGTATCCTGCGCAGCGCGTCGGCCTTCGGTTTCACCCAGATTGTGGCGCTCAAGGGCACGGCCGCGCTGTGGAGTCAGAAGGTGTTGCGCGCAGGAATGGGTGCTCACTTCGGCCTGCATCTGGTCGAGGCCGCCTCGCTCGAGGATGTGAAAGCCTTGCAAGTGCCCCTGGTAGTGACCAGCTCCCATCAGGGGACATTGATTCATGAGGCGGATCTGCCCTGGCCCTGTGCCTGGGCCATGGGTCACGAAGGGCAGGGTGTGGGCGAGGCGCTGATGGAGATGGCGCAGCGCCGCATCAGCATTGCACAGCCCGGAGGTGAGGAGTCACTCAATGTGGCTGCTGCAGCCGCGATCTGTCTGCATGCGAGCAGCGTAAGCATGCTACGCCGTAGAGGGTAATCCCGGGGCGCTTCAAAGGGGTGAAGCGGACAGAGCCTATAATGGGCGGCTTTCAAGCATTCCTTCATACGCCTAGCGACGCTTCCTCGCCATTCCCTGCAGACACAAATGTCCCAGCGCACACGCCGGGGCTTCGTTGGGCGTAACCGTAATTAAAAAACCGGAGAACCCAGTGCTTTTGTCTCTCAAGGGAAATTTCCCATCCGCCATTCTGGCGCTCGCAGACGGCACGGTCTTTATTGGCAACTCGATTGGTGCGCAAGGCACCACTGTTGGCGAAGTCGTTTTCAACACCTCGCTGACCGGCTACCAGGAAATCCTCACCGACCCCAGCTATTGCCAGCAGATCGTGACACTCACGTATCCGCACATCGGCAACTACGGTGTCAATCCTGAAGACGTCGAAGCTGACAAGATCCATGCCGCAGGTCTCATCATCAAGAACCTGCCCCTGCTGGCCAGCAACTTCCGAAGCACGCAGACGCTGTCCGAGTACCTGATCGAAGGTAAGACCGTCGCCATCGCCAATATCGACACCCGCAAGCTCACGCGACTGCTGCGTGATCACGGCGCGCAGAACGGCGCAGTCGTGGGTCTGGCCGCTGGTGAAGAAGTCACCCAGGCCAGGATCGACGAGGCCATCGCCGCAGCCAAGGCTGCACCCAGCATGAAGGGTCTGGATCTGGCCAAGGTCGTGACCACCGACAAGTCCTATCCCTGGGCTGAAACCGAGTGGAAGCTGGGCGAAGGCTACGGCCAGCTCGAAGCGCCCAGGTTCAAGGTCGTGGCCTACGACTTCGGCGTGAAGAAGAACATTCTGCGCATGCTGGCCGAGCGCGGCTGCGACGTGACCGTGGTGCCCGCACAGACGCCTGCCAAGGACGTACTGGCCCTGAACCCCGACGGCGTGTTCCTGTCCAACGGACCTGGCGACCCCGAGCCTTGCGACTACGCCATTGCCGCTGCGCAAGAGATCATGGCCGCCAAGAAGCCTCTGTTCGGCATCTGCCTGGGTCACCAGATCATGGCTCTGGCCTCCGGCGCCAAGACCTTCAAGATGCAGAACAGCCATCACGGCGCCAACCACCCCGTGAAGGACCTGGACTCCGGCCGCGTCAGCATCACCAGCCAGAACCACGGTTTTGCGGTGGAGATCGAGTCGCTGCCCGCCAACGCCCGCGCCACGCACATCAGCCTGTTTGACGGCACGCTGCAAGGTCTGGAGCGCACCGATGTGCCTGCCTTCTGCTTCCAGGGTCACCCCGAAGCATCGCCCGGCCCCAACGATATCGGCTATCTGTTTGACCGCTTCACAGCGCTGATGGAGAAACACAACAATGCCTAAGCGCAACGACCTTAAAAGCATTCTGATCATTGGCGCCGGTCCCATCGTGATCGGTCAGGCCTGCGAGTTTGACTACTCCGGCGTGCAGGCCTGCAAGGCCCTGCGCGAAGAGGGTTACAAGGTCATCCTGATCAACAGCAACCCCGCCACGATCATGACCGACCCGGCCACGGCCGACGTCACCTACATCGAGCCCATCACCTGGCAGACGGTCGAGAAGATCATCGCCAAGGAACGTCCCGATGCCATCCTGCCCACCATGGGCGGCCAGACCGCGCTGAACTGCGCGCTGGACCTGTGGAAGAACGGCGTGCTGGACAAGTACAAGGTCGAGCTGATCGGCGCCAAGCCCGAAGCCATCGACAAGGCCGAAGACCGTCTGAAGTTCAAGGACGCCATGACCAAGATCGGTCTGGGCTCCGCGCGCTCCGGCATCGCCCACTCCATGGACGAAGCCTGGGCCGTGCAAAAGCAGATGGGCTTCCCCACCGTCATCCGCCCCAGCTTCACGCTGGGCGGCACCGGTGGCGGCATTGCCTACAACCCCGAGGAATTCGAAACCATCTGCAAGCGCGGTCTGGAGGCTTCGCCCACCAACGAGCTGCTGATCGAAGAGTCCCTGCTGGGCTGGAAAGAGTACGAGATGGAAGTGGTGCGCGACACCGCTGACAACTGCATCATCGTCTGCTCGATCGAAAACCTGGACCCCATGGGCGTGCACACCGGTGACTCCATCACCGTGGCACCGGCCCAGACACTGACCGACAAGGAATACCAGATCATGCGCAATGCATCTCTGGCCGTTCTGCGCGAAATCGGTGTGGACACGGGTGGCTCCAATGTGCAGTTCTCGGTGAATCCCAAGGACGGTCGCATGATCGTCATCGAGATGAACCCCCGCGTCTCGCGTTCCTCGGCACTGGCTTCCAAGGCCACGGGCTTCCCCATCGCCAAGATCGCGGCCAAGCTGGCCGTGGGCTTCACGCTGGATGAACTCAAGAACGAAATCACCGGCGGCAAGACCCCCGCTTCGTTCGAGCCCTCGATCGACTACGTGGTCACCAAGATCCCGCGTTTCGCCTTCGAGAAGTTCCCTGCTGCCGACAACCGCCTGACCACGCAGATGAAGTCCGTGGGCGAAGTGATGGCCATCGGCCGTACCTTCCAGGAATCCTTCCAGAAGGCCTTGCGCGGCCTGGAAGTGGGCGTGGACGGCATGAACGAAAAGACCCAGGACCGCGAAATCCTGGAAAAGGAACTGGGCGAGCCCGGTCCCGACCGCATCTGGTATGTGGGCGACGCTTTCGCTGCCGGCTGGTCGCTGGACGAAGTGCACAACATCACCAAGATCGACAAGTGGTTCCTGGTGCAGATCGAAGAGATCGTCAAGATCGAACTCGAGCTGGACAAGCTGTACGAAGAAAAGGGCGAAGGCGCTCTGGCGGCTCTGGATGCGCAGACCCTGCGCAGCCTCAAGCAAAAGGGCTTCTCCGACCGCCGCCTGGCCAAGCTGCTGCACACCAGCGACAAGGCCGTGCGCGAAGCGCGCAAGGCGCTGAAGGTGCGTCCCGTGTTCAAGCGCGTGGACACCTGTGCGGCAGAGTTCGCTTCCAACACCGCATACATGTACTCCACGTATGACGAAGAGTGCGAAGCCGCTCCCACGGACAAGAAGAAGATCATGGTGCTGGGCGGTGGCCCGAACCGTATCGGCCAGGGCATCGAGTTTGACTACTGCTGCGTGCACGCCGCCATGGCCATGCGCGAAGATGGTTACGAAACCATCATGGTCAACTGCAACCCCGAAACCGTGTCCACCGACTACGACACTTCCGATCGCCTGTACTTCGAGCCCCTGACGCTGGAAGACGTGCTGGAAATCGTGGATGTGGAGCAGCCCGAAGGCGTGATCGTTCAGTACGGCGGCCAGACGCCTCTGAAGCTGGCCCTGGGCCTGGAGCGCGAAGGCGTGAAGATCATCGGCACCACGCCCGACATGATCGATGCCGCCGAAGACCGCGAACGCTTCCAGAAGCTGCTCAACGAACTGGGTCTGCGTCAGCCCCCCAACGCCACCGCGCGTACCGAAGCCGAAGCCCTGGAAAAGGCTGCCGGCCTGGGTTACCCCCTGGTGGTGCGCCCTTCCTATGTGCTGGGCGGCCGTGCCATGGAAATCGTGCACGAGCAGCGCGACCTCGAGCGCTACATGCGCGAAGCCGTGAAGGTCTCCAACGACTCTCCCGTGCTGCTGGACCACTTCCTGTCCAACGCCATCGAGTGCGATGTGGACTGCGTGCGTGACAAGACCGGCGCCGTGTACATCGGCGGCGTGATGGAGCACATCGAGCAAGCCGGCGTTCACTCCGGTGACTCCGCCTGCTCGCTGCCCCCTTACTACCTGAAGGCCGAAACCGTCGCTGAAATCAAGCGCCAGACCGCAGCCATGGCCGAAGGCCTGCATGTGGTGGGCCTGATGAACGTGCAGTTCGCCATCAAGGAAGCGGACGGCCAGGACGTGATCTACGTGCTGGAAGTGAACCCCCGCGCCTCGCGCACCGTGCCTTTCGTCTCCAAGGCCACCGGCGTGCAACTGGCCAAGGTGGCCGCACGCTGCATGGCCGGCCAGACTCTGGCCGAGCAGGGCATCACCAAGGAAGTCACGCCGCCTTACTTCAGCGTCAAGGAAGCCGTGTTCCCGTTCGTGAAGTTCCCCGGTGTGGACACCATCCTCGGCCCTGAGATGAAGTCCACCGGTGAAGTCATGGGCGTGGGCAAGACCTTTGGCGAAGCCTTTGTGAAGAGCCAGATGGGGGCCGGCGTGCACCTGCCTGCCGAAGGCAAGGTCTTCCTGTCGGTGAAGAACAACGACAAGACCCGTGCCGTGGCCGTGGCCAAGGAACTGGCCGCCATGGGTTACAGCCTGTGCGCCACACGCGGCACGGCCACGGCGATTGCCGAGGCCGGCATCGAGGTGCAGACCGTGAACAAGGTCACCGAGGGCCGCCCCCACATCGTGGACATGATCAAGAACGGCGAAATCGCCCTGGTCATCAACACCGTGGAAGAGCGCCGCAACGCCATCGCCGACTCGCGCCAGATCCGTACCAGCGCGCTGCTGGCACGCGTGACCACCTTTACCACCATCTTCGGCGCGGAAGCGGCCGTGGAAGGCATGAAGGCCATGCGCGGCAGCCTGGACGTGCACTCGGTGCAAGAGCTGCATGCCATGCTGACCAAGGCCTGAAAAGGCTGACGCCCGAAGCAGCCCGCAAGGGCTGCCGGGTTTTTACCGCACTTGTGCCGCAGCAAACACGGCATAATCTGCGGTAATGTATTTGAACCGCCGCGCGGCAACGTGCGGCGGTTTGCTTTTGGGGCACAGGCCCCTGTTTGACGTTGTCACTCAGGCCTGTGCGAGAGGTGCCGCGCTGGGCGCGGCGTTTGCTGAATTTGGAGACTTGATCATGGCCACCATCCCAATCACCAAGCGCGGAGCAGAAAAGCTCAAGGTGGAACTGCAACGCCTGAAGACGGTGGATCGTCCCGCGGTCATTCAAGCCATTGCAGAGGCCCGTGCTCAGGGTGACCTGAGCGAAAACGCCGAATACGAATCCGCGAAGGAGCAGCAGGGCTTCATCGAAGGCCGCATCATCGAGGTCGAAGGCAAGCTGTCCGCCGCGCAGGTCATCGACCCGACCGAGCTGGATGCCGGCGGTCGCGTGGTGTTCGGCGCGACTGTGGATCTGGAAGATGAAGACAGCGGCTCGGCCGTCACCTACCAGATCGTGGGCGAGGACGAGGCCGATCTCAAGCACGGCCTGATCAATGTGTCCAGCCCCATTGCCCGCGCCCTGATCGGCAAGGAAGAGGGCGATACCGCCGTGGTGCAGGCACCGGGCGGCGAGCGTCGCTACGAGATCGTAGGCGTAAAGTACATCTGATCACCCCTGAGGCGCTGCGCGCCTTCCCCTGTCTCTGGGCGCTTCGCGCTGCGGTAGAGGGGACGATGCCCTTGCTGCGAGGCGGCTCTTGCTCGGCATCTCTGGTTTGCGCTCTGCCATGCTGAAATTTCACCATGATGTTTGAACGCTTTCCTGTTTTCTTTGCGGCTCTGTGGTGGGGCAGTCTGAGCGTCATCGGCTTTGTGGCCGTGCCCATGCTGTTTGCCCATCTGCCCACGCCGGCTCTGGCGGGCTTTATGGCGGCCAAGCTGTTCGCCGCGCAGACCTGGATTTCCATAGCATGTTGCGCTTTACTGCTGGTGTTTTCAAAGCGAAAACATGCTGAAAAGCTTGAGCAATGGGCGCAAGCAGCTATCGGTTTTGTGATCGCCGGCATGTTGCTGGCGCTGCTGGTGCAGTACGGCGTGTCACCCAAGATCGTGGCGCGCGAGAACCTCAAACTCTGGCACAGCGTGGGCACCGGCATGTATGCGCTGCAGTGGCTGTGCGCCGCCATCGTGCTGTGGCGTGTGGCGGGCGCGCGCAAGCCGGCTTGATCCAGTGCAAGCCCGCTCCAGCTGCGGGGAGTACACTGCCGAAGCCATGGAATCTCAAATCGTAAAAATCGACGCGACCGACTGGAGCCAGGTCCAGGGGCGCGATGAATGGACTGCTGCCGTCGAGGCAGGCAAGGTGCTGTACTTTCCGCAGCTGAGCTTTCAGCTCTCCGAGCAGGAAAAAACCCTGCTGCGCCCCGATGTGCGCGATCCCAAGACGCGCAATATCAGCCTCAACGTGGATGGCTCGATCAAGGGCGTGGCGGGCGACGAGGCCACGCAGGCCCAGGTGGCGGCCATGGTCGGACGCTTTCGCGAGCAGGCCACGGCGCTGATCGCAGGGCTGTTTCCCGCCTATATGCCGCTGGTGCGCATGGCGCCCACTAGCTACCGCCCTTCGCAGGTGGAAACGCGGGCGCAGTCCTGGCGTGCCGACGACAAGCGCATGCATGTGGATGCCTTTCCTTCGCGGCCCAACTATGGCGAGCGCATTCTGCGCGTGTTCACCAATGTCAACCCGGATGGTCAGCCGCGCGTCTGGCGCGTGGGCGAGCCCTTCACCGATGTGGCCAAGCGTTTCGTGCCGCGTGCCAAGCCCTACAGCGCCTGGCAGGCCAAGGCGCTGGAGCTGCTGCATGTGACCAAGTCCTATCGCAGCGAATACGATCATCTGATGCTGCAGCTGCACGATGGCATGAAGGGCGACGCCGACTACCAGAAGAACGCGCCGCAGGAGACCGTGCCTTTCGCGGCAGGTTCCTCCTGGGTGTGCTTTTCCGATCAGGCCGTGCATGCCGTCATGTCGGGGCAGTACATGCTGGAGCAGACCTTGTTCCTGCCGCCCGGCAGCGAATACAACCCGGCGGCCAGCCCGCTGTCGATTCTCTCGCGCATGAAGGGGCATCCGTTGGTCGATGCCAAGTATCGCTGACAAGGCCGAGCAAGCCCGGCATGCCGGGCTCGCGCTGATTCATAGTTCAGGCGGGCACAAAAAAGGCGTTGAACCTCGCGGTCAACGCCTTTTGTTTTTGAGGCTGCAACTGCAGCCGTCCTTCAGCCCCAGGCCTTCTCGATCCACCTGGCCGGCTCGATATGGCGAAAGCGCTTGTTGCGACGGCCTTCCAGGGCGTCGGGCGGGTTCACTTCGCCGTGGAAGATCACGATGCGCGCATCGACGGGCGGCAGCGGCTCCTTCCAGTAGTTGCTGGGCCAGGTCGGAATGCAGTAGTACTTGAAGCTGGGGCACCAGGCGGCAGGCCAGTAGTCCAGCTTGCCCTGCTTGTGCAGAAAGTGCGACAGGTACTCCTGCTCGTTGCGGTACTTGGCACGCATTTCTTCGGTGTGCGCACGGAAATGCTCCAGCACATCGGCATGGGCACCCAGCTCGAAGCGGTAGACCGAGGAGTTGCCGACAATGCGCTCGCCAAAGCGCCAGAAGCGCGGATAGTCGTGAATGATGCGGAAGTCGCCAGGCAGCGTGAAGAACTCGTCGAGGCTGCCCACGATCACCACATCCAGGTCCAGGAACAGCGCTTGGCCCTTGAGGCCATGCAGGTCGCGCTCGAAGGTGGTCAGCTTCTTCCAGGCGCCGTCACGCTGGCCGGGAGCCAGATGAATGTTCAGGTCGGGAATGGGAAAGCACTCCACTTCGGAGCGAATCCCCTCTGTGCTGTCGGTCAGGCAGACAAAGCGAAAATCTCCGCTGAGATGGCGGCGCACCATGGCATAGAGTCGGTTGACGTACTCCGGGCCGTATTTGGTGCCCCATTTCATGCAAAGAATATGGCGTGGCTGCTGTGTGGTCTGAACCATGGGTTGGCGGTCTCGGCGAGGAAATAAGGCGGATGGACGGGCTGGCGGGGCTGATCGGCAGATCAGTCCTGACGGCCTTTCTTGACCGACTTCTGCTTGGGCTTGGCGCGCTTGATGGTGCCGCCGGCGGTCAGGCGCTGGTTGCCGAGCACGCGCAGTTGCTTGACTTCGGGCTTCTGGCCGGCTCGGCCGAACTTGAGCACCTTGACGTCGCGAGGACCGGGCATGCGGTCTTCGTCAAAGGCCTTTTCCTTTTCGGGAATCGGGCGCCACAGCACCAGCAGCTTGCCGATGTGCTGGATGGGAGCAGCGTTCAGCTCGTCGCAAAGTTGTTGATAGATCTGCTCGCGGGCTGCACGGTCGTCGCCGAAAACGCGGACCTTGATCAGACCATGGGCATTGAGTGCGGCGTCCACTTCCTTCTGAACGGCAGTGGTCAGACCATCGCCACCGATGAGGACGACGGGGTCCAGATGGTGGGCTTCGGCGCGGTGTTCCCGGCGCTGCGCGGGAGTTAATTCAATTTGGGGCATACCCGTATTATCAAGGCTGCGAGAATTCAGGCATGAAAACCAAAACCAAAAGCAAGAAGGTCAATAAGAATTGGCTGCACGATCACATCAATGACCCGTATGTGAAAGCCGCCCAGAAGGACGGTTATCGTGCCCGCGCGGCCTACAAGCTCAAGGAAATCGACGAGTCGCTCAAGCTGATTCAGCCAGGTCACACCGTGGTGGACCTGGGCTGCGCGCCCGGTGCCTGGAGCCAGTATGTGCGTCGTCGTCTCTCGCCCAGCGGCGCGGCCGTGGGCGAACTCAACGGCCGCATCATCTCGCTGGACCTGTTGCCCATGGAGCCTATCGAGGGCGTGCATTACATCCAGGGCGACTTCCGCGAAGAGGCAGTGCTGGCGCAGCTGGAAGAAGCCATGGGCGGCGGCAAGGCCGACGTGGTGGTCTCGGACATGGCGCCCAATCTGTCGGGTCATGGCGCCACGGACGGGGCGCGGGTCGCGGTGCTCATCGAGATGGCCGTTGATTTCGCGATCAACAACATGAAGCCCGAGGGCGCGCTGGTGGTCAAGCTTTTCCACGGCAGCGGCTACAACGAGCTGGTGGATCTGTTCAAGCAGACCTTCAAGGTGGTCAAGCCCATCAAGCCCAAGGCCTCGCGCGACCGGTCTGCCGAGATTTTCCTGGTAGGGATGGGGCTGAAGCAGGGCTCCTGATGCAGTTGCCGGCTTGCATAGGGGCATTTGACCTCATGCCTTGCTGCAGCAAGTCAGTGAAACTGATAGCGCAAAGCCCTGATAAAACACAGGCTTAGAGCCGATTGCCTGTCGGACCATAGCTTGCCTATGGCCGCTATAGGGGGAAATAGGCGTCCTGGGCGCTTGAAACACCTAAAATGAACCTCAACTAGGTCTGGAGTCCCCTCCGGGCCTTTACGTCTGAATATTCCATTGGAGCCCCGCTTGAACAATCAGTGGTTTTCAAAAGTCGCCGTCTGGCTGGTCATCGCCATGGTGCTGTTTACGGTGTTCAAACAGTTTGACACCCGAGGTGCTGGCGGTGCCTCTCATGTTGGCTACTCGGAATTCCTGGAGCAAGTGCGCAACAACCGTATCAAGAGCGCCACCATTCAGGAAGGTGCCGGCGGTACCGAGGTCGTAGCCACCACCACCGATGATCGCAAGATCCGCACTACAGCCACCTATCTGGATCGTGGCCTGGTGGGCGACCTGATCAACAACAACGTCAAGTTCGACGTCAAGCCACGTGAAGAAGGCTCGCTGCTCATGACGCTGCTCGTGAGTTGGGGCCCCATGCTGCTGTTGATCGGCGTATGGGTGTACTTCATGCGCCAGATGCAGGGCGGCGGCAAGGGCGGTGCCTTCAGCTTCGGCAAGTCCAAGGCACGCATGCTCGACGAGAACAGCAACACCGTCACCTTTGCCGACGTGGCTGGTGCCGATGAGGCCAAGGAAGAGGTCAAGGAAGTCGTGGACTTCCTCAAGGACCCCAACAAGTTCCAGAAGCTCGGCGGTCGTATTCCCCGTGGTCTGCTGCTGGTCGGCCCTCCCGGCACCGGCAAGACGCTGCTGGCCAAGTCGATTGCGGGCGAGGCCAAGGTGCCTTTCTTCTCGATCTCGGGTTCCGACTTCGTTGAAATGTTCGTCGGCGTGGGCGCGGCTCGCGTGCGCGACATGTTCGAAAACGCCAAGAAGAATGCACCCTGCATCATCTTCATCGACGAAATCGACGCCGTCGGTCGCCAGCGTGGCGCCGGCATGGGCGGCGGCAACGACGAGCGCGAGCAGACTCTGAACCAGATGCTGGTCGAGATGGACGGTTTCGAGACCAATCTCGGCGTGATCGTGGTGGCTGCAACCAACCGCCCCGACATCCTGGATGCCGCCTTGCTGCGTCCCGGTCGTTTCGACCGCCAGGTCTATGTGACGCTGCCCGATATCCGCGGCCGCGAGCAGATTCTCAATGTGCACATGCGCAAGATCCCCGTGGGCCAGGACGTGAACCCCGCCATCATCGCACGCGGCACGCCCGGCATGTCGGGTGCCGATCTGGCCAATCTCTGCAACGAAGCAGCTCTGATGGCGGCTCGCCGCAATGCGCGCACCGTGGAGATGCAGGACTTCGAGAAGGCCAAGGACAAGATCATCATGGGCCCCGAGCGCAAGACCATGGTCATGCCCGAGGAAGAGCGCCGCAACACGGCCTACCATGAAGCCGGCCATGCCTTGATCGGCAAGCTGCTGCCCAAGTGCGATCCCGTGCACAAGGTCACCATCATCCCGCGCGGTCGTGCGCTGGGCGTGACCATGAGCCTGCCCGAGAAGGACCGCTACTCCTACGACAAGGAGTACATGCTCAACCAGATCGCCATGCTGTTTGGCGGACGTATCGCCGAAGAAGTGTTCATGAACCAGATGACGACTGGCGCTTCGAACGACTTCGAGCGTGCGACCCAGATCGCCCGCGACATGGTGACGCGCTACGGCATGAGCGATGCACTGGGCACCATGGTCTACTCCGAGCAGGAAGGCGAGCCTTTCCTGGGTCGCACCTTCAGCCGGGGCTCCAATCTGTCCGAGTCCACCATGCAGAAGGTGGACGATGAAGTGCGTCGCATCATCGACGAGCAATATGCGCTGGCGCGCAAGCTGATCGAAGACAACAGCGACAAGATGCACGCCATGGCCAAGGCCATGCTGGACTGGGAGACGATCGACGCCGAACAGCTCAACGACATCATGGCTGGCAAGGAGCCCCGTCCTCCCAAGGACTGGACGCCTCGCAATCCGCCCTCGTCGGATGGCGGCAACTCCTCCGGAGGCAATCCCGCATCGAATGCCGAACCTTCACCGACTACGGCTTAAGCGCCAAGTCTCCGCTACAAAAGGTCCCTCAGGGGCCTTTTGTTTTTGTACTCTCAGATATCGAAGATCTATGTCGCAACAGTGGCAAACCTCGCGTTTTCTCGTGCAGCTCGACAAGCCCCAGGTCATGGGCATCGTGAATGTGACCCCGGATTCCTTTTCTGACGGCGGCAAGCATGCCGGGGTATTCCAGGCCATGGCCCATGCAGAGCTGCTGCTGGCCCAGGGCGCGCATATTCTGGACATAGGCGGCGAATCCACCAGGCCGGGCTCACCTGCAGTCAGCCTGGAGGACGAGCTGGCGCGTGTTCTGCCCGTGCTGCGCGAGGCCGTCAAGCTCGATGTGCCCATCTCCATCGATACCTACAAGCCCGAAGTCATGGCTGCAGCCCTGGATCTCGGGGCCGACATCATCAATGACATCTGGGCGCTGCGCCAGAGCGGCGCCTTCGAGGTGGTGAGCCGGCACGGCAGCTGCGGGGTGTGCCTGATGCATATGCACAAGACCCCGCAGGACATGCATCTGGAGCATATGCAGGGCAACGCCGTGGCGCAGGTGCGGGACTTTCTGCTGCAGGCGACGCAGCCCTTGCTCGACGCAGGCGTCGCGCGCTCGCGCATCGCCTGGGATTACGGTATTGGCTTCGGCAAGAGCGTGGTACAAAATTTTGCCTTGCTTGCACATCAGCGTGAGTTGCTGGACCTAGACTTCCCGCTGCTGGCAGGCTGGTCGCGCAAGGGCTCCCTGGGGCAGGTCAGTGGCCTGCCCGTGGATCAGCGCATGGTGCCCAGTGTGGCGGCGGCATTGCTGGCGGTCGAGCGAGGGGCCAGAATTGTGCGTGTCCACGACGTGAAGGACACGGTGGCAGCGCTGGCAGTCTGGCAGGCCATGCATGATGCGCAAGCACTGCAGGCCTGACGACAGAGTATTGAATCTAAAAAGGACAACGAAACTATGGCAAGACAGTACTTCGGCACCGACGGGATTCGCGGCACGGTGGGCAAGTCCCCCATCACGCCTGACTTTGCCCTGCGCCTGGCGCATGCTGTCGGGCGTGTGCTGCGCCGTACGCAAGAGCGTCCTCTGGTGCTGATCGGCAAGGACACCCGCATCTCCGGCTATATGCTGGAAAGCGCGCTCGAATCGGGCTTCAACTCTGCCGGTGTCGATGTCATGCTGCTTGGCCCCCTGCCGACACCGGGCGTGGCCTATCTGACGCGTGCCCAGCGCGCCAGCCTGGGCGTGGTCATCAGCGCCAGCCACAACCCGTTCTACGACAACGGTATAAAGTTCTTCAGTGCCGAAGGCACCAAGCTGCCTGATTCCTGGGAAGAGGATGTGGAGGCCGCCCTCAAGGAAGACCCCGTCTGGGTGGACTCCGCCTCTCTGGGCAAGGCTCGGCGCCTGGCCGATGCCGCCGGTCGCTACATCGAGTTCTGCAAAAGCACCTTCGATCACAGCCTGTCGCTGCGCGGTCTGAAGATCGTGGTGGACGCGGCCCATGGCGCGGCCTACCAGATTGCTCCCAAGGTCTTTCACGAGCTCGGTGCCAGCGTGGTGGAGATCGGCTGCTCTCCGGATGGCCTCAACATCAACGAGGGCGTAGGTGCGACCCATCCCGAGGCGCTGGTCAGGGCCGTGCGTGCCAACAATGCCGACTACGGCGTGGCACTGGACGGCGATGCCGACCGGCTGCAACTGGTCGATGCGCAGGGCCGTCTCTACAACGGCGACGAGCTGCTCTATCTCATGGCGGCCGACCGCCTGGCGCGTGGCGATGCGGTGAGTGGCGTGGCCGGAACCCTGATGACCAATATGGCGGTGGAGCAGGCGCTCAAGGCACAGGGCGTGGGCTTTGTGCGCGCCAAGGTCGGAGACCGCTATGTGCTGGAAGCACTCACTGCCAAGGGCTGGCAGCTGGGTGGCGAAAGCTCGGGCCATCTGCTGGCGTTGGACAAGCACACCACCGGCGACGGTCTGGTCAGTGCGCTGCAGGTGCTGCAGGCCTGCGTACGCTCCAAAAAGACCATGGCTCAGTGGCTGGAGTCCGTGAAGCTGTTTCCCCAGGTCATGATCAATGTGCGCCTGCAGCCGGGACAGGACTGGAAAAACAACGCCAAGCTCCCCGGCGAGCAGGCGGCTGTCGAGAAACTGCTGGGCAGCGACGGCCGCGTGCTGATCCGCCCCAGCGGCACCGAGCCCCTGGTGCGCGTCATGGTCGAGGCCAGAAGTGCGGACATGGCCAGCAACTGTGCCGAGCGTCTGGCCGAGGTGGTCAGGACCAGCTGACGCTGTTCAAATCAGGGGCGGTTGTCATGAACAACGATGACAGTCATATTTCGGTCATGCAATTGTCATAAACCACCGGCAGACTGCGGGCATGCCCTCAGGGGCGCTTCAAGCTTTCGCAGGCTGCTGCCACATGTCCCAATCCGTACCTGGTTCCGATTCTTTCTTTTCCGCTTCCATCACTTCTTCTTCAGGGCAGGATTGCGCCGCAGCCTCGCAGACCGGCAGTCAGTCGCAAGAGGCGGGGCCCGCATCTCTGGGGCTGGCGCATCTCTCGCTGGTGCAGGCAGCGGCAACAGCGGAGCAGGGCGGTAGCGTGAAGAGCGCCGCAGGCGAGTCGCCTGCAGTTGCGCAAGCCGCCGGCACCGGGCACCATGAGGTGCCTGCTGCCGTTTCCGACGCGGCCCCTGCGGCATCTTCCGTCCCTGCCAAAGCGCCGCGCCGACGCCGGGCGGCGTCCAAGAACGAGGTAGCCATGCCGCCTGTGATCGAGCCGACTCTGGAGCTGCTGGACCGCGATCAAAGCATTCTGGTATTCAACGAGCGCGTGCTGAGCTGGGCCGAGCGCGAGGATGTTCCGCTGCTCGAACGCCTGCGCTATCTGTGCATCGTGTCCTCCAATCTCGACGAGTGGTTCGAGGTGCGCTGTGCCCCTCATGTCTCGGCCGCCAAGGTGGGTGACGAGCAGGGCACCTACTCGCGTGCCAGTTTCGAGCGACTGATGACCACGGCCCACGGCCTGGTGGCCAAGCAGTATCAGCTCTACAACCAGGCCATCATTCCTGCGTTCGACAAGCATGCGATCCGTCTGGTCTCGCATGGCGAGCGCAGCGTGGCGCAGCGCAAATGGGTGCGTGAGTACTTCATGCGCGAGGTCCAGCCCCTGCTGATGCCGGTGGGCCTGGACCCGTCACACCCCTTTCCGCAGGTGGCCAACAAGGCGCTGAATTTCATCGTGCGCCTCAACGGCGTGGACGCCTTCGGGCGCGCCAACGAGGTGGCCATCGTCAAGGTGCCGCGCGCCTTGCCGCGCCTGATCCGCCTGCCCGAGAAGATTTCGGGCAAGCAAAAGCTGTTCGTCAGCATCTCCAGCGTGGTGCGCGCCCATCTGGCCGAGCTGTTCCCGGGCCGGGAAGTGTCCGAGTTCTCCCAGTTCCGCGTCACCCGCCACTCCGATCTGGCCGTGGATGAGGACGATGTGGTGGATCTGCGCATGGCCTTGCGCCAGGGTCTGCACCACCGCCATTACGGCCAGGCGGTGCGTCTGGAAGTGTCCTCCTCATGCTCCGTGGTGCTCTCTGACCTGCTGCTGGAGCAATACGGCCTGCCGGCCGAGGCGCTGTTCCGCGTCAAGGGACCGGTCAATCTGGTGCGCCAGATGCAGCTGATCGATCTGGTCGACGATCCGGCCTTGCTGTTTCCCAAATGGAAGCCGGCCTGGCCCACCCAGCTCGTGCCCGGTCGCTCCATCCTCGCGCAGATGCGCAAGAGCGACATCATCATCCACCAGCCCTTCGAGAGTTTCGACGGCGTGCTGGAGCTGCTGCGCGAGGCCGTCAACGACCCGCAGGTGCTGGCCATCAAGCAGACCATCTACCGCACGGGTACCGACTCCGAGATCATGAGCCTGCTGGCCGAGGCCGTGAGCCGAGGCAAGGAAGTGCTGGCCGTGCTGGAGCTCAAGGCGCGCTTTGACGAAGAGGCCAACATCAACTGGGCGGAAAAGCTGGAATCGCTGGGCGTGCAGGTGGTGTATGGCGTGGTCGGTCTCAAGACCCACGCCAAGATGCTGCTGATCACGCGGCGCGAAAAGCGCAACAACCAGCTCAAGCGCTATGCCCATCTGTCCACGGGCAACTACAACGCCCGCAGCGCGCGTCTGTACACCGACATCAGCCAGCTGACCTGCAATGACGAGATCACGGCCGATATGGATGCGGT
Organism: Comamonas sp. C24C; assembly: GCF_053345995.1. Taxonomy (NCBI): domain Bacteria; kingdom Pseudomonadati; phylum Pseudomonadota; class Betaproteobacteria; order Burkholderiales; family Comamonadaceae; genus Comamonas; species Comamonas sp. C24C. The sequence continues at coordinate 411,475 of NZ_JBKFBC010000003.1, forward strand.
GTTCCGCCATCTCTCCAGCCACAACACCATGCCCAAGCTGCAAAAGCTGGTCATGGCGCCATTCCATCTGCAAAACCGCATGCTGGAGTTGATCGGCCTGGTGGCGGCCGCAGCGGCGCGGGGCGAGAAGGCGCGCATGGTGCTCAAGATGAATGCGCTGACCGACGAGCCGCTGATTCGCGCTCTGGTCGAAGCCGGCCGCAAGGGTGCACAGATCGATCTCATCGTGCGCGGCTCCTGCATGCTGCCGGCGCAGCGCCCAGGCGTGACGGACAATATCCGCGTGCGCTCCATCATCGGCCGTTTCCTGGAGCATTCGCGCGTCTTCTACTTTGCCTGGGGGCAGGAAGAAGAGCTGCTGCTGTCCAGCGCCGACTGGATGAATCGCAATATGCTCAGCCGCGTGGAGCTGGCCTGGCCGGTGCTGGACAAAAAGCTGCGCCAGCGCGTGATTGACGAATGCCTGGTGGCCTATCTGGGCGATGACCGCGATGCCTGGACGCTGGATGCTTCGGGCGCTTACCAGAAGCCCGAGCGTCCGCTGGAGGGCAAGGGCGCCCAGCAGGCGCTGATGGTGCGCTACGGTGGCAAGAGCCTCTGAACTATCAGATAAGGAGCTTATTGCGCTTGATAGTCATAGATTTCAGATGCTTTTCATGCTGAAATCGTTATCTGACAGGCGCTTGCAGCTCTCTTTTTGAAGACCGAATGCAAAAAAGGACTGCTTCGCAGTCCCTTTGTCTTTGCCGGGCGGCGGCCGCATGGCCGGTCGCATCAACGCAGCTGCAGCTTGAGGCTCCAGGGTGTCTTGCTCCAGGCCATGGCTTCCTCTTCCAGCAGGCGCGCGGATTGCGGATAGGTCAGCATCCAGCCCGCAGGGGTGGAGAGCTTGCACTCCGAACCCGAGCGCTTGAGCTGCATGCCCTTCATGTCCGGCTCGCGGCGGGTGTGGCATAGCTGCACGGCAATGCGCAGCGCCATCAGCGGCAGGGCCAGCTGGGGCTCGTCAATGGCGTCCTCCAGCTTGCGCAGCTTGCCCTGGTGGCCCAGCACCAGCTGGCAGATGCGCTGGCGCAGCTCCGGCTCCCAGGTGGCCAGGCCGCAATGCTCGACGATGTAGGCCCCGTGGCGGTGGTAGTTGCTCAGGGCCACACGCATGCCGACCTCATGCAGCTGCGCTGCAATGGCCAGGGCCTGCGCGCTCTGCGCCGCCGTTTCGGCGGGCAGGATCTGCTGATACAGCTCGGTGGCAATGCGCTGTACGCGCAGGGCATGAGGGGCATCCACGCCGAAGTCCAGTTGCAGGGCGCTGATTTCTGCGGCCTCCTTGTCGGCAGGAGGCTCGTGATCGAGCAGGTCGTGCAGGGCCCCCTGGCGCAGTGCTCCCTGGGCGACTTCGAGCTCGGTGATGCCCAGCAGGTCGACCACGGCCATCATCACGCTGATGCCGCCCGCGACCACCGGGCGGCGGTCTTCCTTGAGGCCCGGCATGCGCAGACGGTCCACATGGCCGATGTCCAGCAGCATCTCGTAGAGGTGGCGCAGCTTGGCGGGCGTGATCACCTGTCCGTCCAGGCCCTGGGCCGTGAGAGCATCGGCCACGGCATTGGCCGTGCCTGACGAGGCATAGGCGCAGTCCCAGGCCGTGCCGGGGTAGGCGAACTGGGCCTGGGCCAGGCATTGCTTGGCGGCAGCAACGGCGGCCTGGAAGTTGGCCTTGTTCAAGGCCCCATCGCTGAAGAAGCGGCTGCTCCAGGAGACGCTGCCCAGCGCATACGATGCCACCTGCAGCGGCTGGCTGTGCTGGCCGATGATGATCTCGGTGGAGCGCCCGCCGATGTCGATGACCAGGCGTTTTTGCTGGCTTGGCGGCAGCGAGCTGGCCACGCCGCGATAGATCAGCCGGGCTTCTTCCTCGCCGGCAATGACTTCGATGGGAAAGCCCAGCAGCTGGCTGCCATGCGTCACGAATTCGTCGGCGTTCAGGGCCTCGCGCAGGGTCTGGGTGGCGACGGCGCGCACATGCGTGGCATCGAAGCCCCTGAGGCGCTCGCCAAAGCGCGCCAGACAGTCCCAGCCGCGCTCCATGGCTTCGCGCGAGAGTTCCTGGCGCGAGTTCAGGCCGTTGCCCTGGCGCACGGTTTCCTTGAGGTATTCCACACGCTCTATGCGTTGATGCGAGCCGATGCGGCCTATTTCAAGGCGAAAACTGTTGGAGCCAAGGTCTACGGCGGCAAGCAGCGATTCTGGAGCCATTTCTGAGCCAATCAATGCGTTGTTGTTATGCGGGTTGGAGCACGAGTGGAGCATGAGCGTGAGGGAGCTGACGACACATGCATCGGGCAGTGGAATATGCAATATGCGCCGTCATCGGGCTATCAGGGGGAAAAGTTCAGCCTCTGCCAAGTCAGGTATTTGCAGGTATTGCCGGCCCGGGCCACTGCCGAGGGGTTGCTCACGCTGTGTGACAGACTATGTCATACATTGCCAGCGCCCCCGGCATCGGCCTTGCGACAAGCTGTTACCTGTGGTTTTACTCGGGGACCGAGTATGTAGGTCAAGGCTCAGCAGTTTGCGAATGAAATATGACAATCGCATGACCGGATTAGGCGTCTTTCGCTTGGTTGCGCCTTGAAATTTTCATGTCACGACGCTGTCATAAAAGGTTTTTAAAGTCCACTGCATCGAATCTTTCAACCCTAAGAGGTCGTTTCATGAAGTTGTCCTTGATTCACGTTCTGGTGGCTGGTGCTCTGTCTGCCGCGGGTATTGCCAACGCCAGCCAGGAAGCCACAGGTGCCGGTGCGAGCTTCCCGGCTCCTCTGTATTCCAAGTGGGCTGCCGACTATCACAAGGCCACAGGCGTCAAGATCAACTACCAGTCCGTGGGCTCCAGCGCCGGCGTCAAGCAGATCGATGCCAAGACCGTGGACTTCGGCGCCTCGGATGCGCCCCTGACCGATGACGAGCTGCAGAAGAAGGGCCTGCTGCAGTTCCCCACCGTGATTGGCGGCATTGTTCCCGTGGTCAACATCAAGGGCGTGGCTCCCGGCCAGCTGAAGCTGTCGGGCCAGGTGCTGGGCGACATCTACCTGGGCAAGATCACCAAGTGGAACGATCCCGCCGTTGCCGCTCTGAACCCCGGCGTGGCCCTGCCTGATGCCGCCATCGCTCCCGTGCGCCGCGCCGACGGCTCCGGCACCACCTTCGGCTTCACCAACTACCTCTCCAAGGTCAACGCCGAGTGGAAGGACAAGGTCGGCGAAGGCACGGCCGTGAACTGGCCCACCGGTGCCGGCGGCAAGGGCAACGAAGGCGTTGCCGCCTTTGTGGGCCGTCTGCCCAACTCCATCGGCTATGTCGAGTACGCCTATGTCAAGCAGAACAAGCTGACCTACACACAGCTGCAGAACAAAGACGGCGCTTTCGTCTCTCCCGACGACGATACCTTCAAGGCCGCTGCTGCCGGCGCCGACTGGGCCAAGAGCTTCTACCAGATCCTGACCAACCAGCCCGGCAAGAGCGCCTGGCCCATCACCTCGGCCACCTTCATCCTGATGCACAAGACCCAGGACAAGCCCGCCCAGGCCGCCACTTCGCTGAAGTTCTTCGAGTGGGCCTACAAGCAAGGTGACAAGACTGCTGCCGATCTGGACTACGTGCCCATGCCCGACTCCGTCAAGAACGTGATCTACAAGTCCTGGAACGACATCAAGGACACCTCGGGCAAGGTTGTTGCCAAGTAATCTCGTGTAATCAGTGAGCAGCGGACTGCCGTGCCGGACGGCATCTCCGCTGCTTGTTTCAACCCTTTGCGAATAAAGGCGCTCACGTGTCCACTACGTCGCCCTCCAGTTCGCTGGCTGCTGCCTCCACCGATGCCGCCAAGCGACGCTCTCCTTCTCCGCCACGTGCTCCGATGATCTCGGGACGTATGGCGGATCGTTTGTTTGGTGGCCTGGCACGCAGCGCAGCGATTCTGACGCTGGTGCTGCTGCTGGCCATCATGGCTTCGCTGATCGTCGGCGCCTGGCCCGCCATTTCGGAATACGGTCTGGGCTTTCTGACCAGCAGTGTCTGGGACCCCGTCCAGAACCGGTACGGCGGCCTGGTCATGATTTACGGCACGCTGGCCACCTCGGCCATCGCGCTCTTGATTGCCGTGCCCGTGAGCTTCGGCATCGCGCTGTTTCTGACGGAGCTCTCTCCCGCCTGGCTCAAGCGCCCCCTGGGCACGGCCATCGAGCTGCTGGCCGCAGTGCCATCCATCGTCTACGGCATGTGGGGTCTGATGGTGTTCGGCCCCGTGCTGGCCACCTATGTGCAGCAGCCGCTGCAGAACCTGCTGAGCGGCGTGCCCTATCTGGGCGCCTTTGTCTCCGGGCCTCCCGTGGGTATCGGCATTCTCTCGGCCGGCATCATCCTGGCCATCATGATCATCCCCTTCATCGCCTCGGTGATGCGCGATGTGTTCGAGGTCACGCCGGCGCTGCTCAAGGAGTCGGCCTATGGTCTGGGCTCCACGACCTGGGAAGTGGTCTGGAAAGTGGTGCTGCCCTATACGAAGACCGGCGTGCTCGGCGGCGTCATGCTGGGCCTGGGCCGCGCGCTGGGAGAGACCATGGCCGTGACCTTTGTGATCGGCAATATGAACCAGCTCAACTCGCTGTCCGTGTTCGAAGCTGCGAACAGCATCACCTCGGCCCTGGCCAATGAGTTTGCCGAGGCCGGCGAAGGCCTGCATCAGGCATCGCTGATCTATCTGGGTCTGGTGCTGTTCTTCATCACCTTCGTGGTGCTGGCCTGCTCCAAGATGCTGCTCAACCGCCTGCAGAAGAACGAAGGAGCCCGCTCATGAGCTCGACCTCCACCTCCGCCAAGATGCTTGATGCAGCCGACCTGGCTGCCGTGCGTCAGGCCAAGTACGACAGGCGCAAGCGCCTCAATCAGATCGCGCTGACCCTGTCCATGGCTGCCATGCTGTTCGGCGTCTTCTGGCTGATCTGGATTCTCTGGGAAACCATTCGCCAGGGCGTGGGCGGCCTGAACTTCGCGCTGTTTTCGCAGATGACGCCTCCGCCCAACGAGGAGGGCGGCATTGCCAACGCCATCTGGGGCTCGCTGATGATCGTGACGCTGGCCACTTTTGTCGGCACGCCGATCGGCGTGATGGCCGGCGTCTATCTGGCCGAGTACGACAAGAAGAGCTGGCTGGCTTCCACCACGCGCTTCGTCAACGACATTCTGCTGTCCGCTCCCTCCATCGTCATCGGTCTGTTTGTCTATACCGTGGTGGTGGTGCGTTTCAAGAGCTTCTCCGGCATGGCCGGCGTGATCGCGCTGGCGCTGATCGTGATTCCCGTGGTCATCCGGACCACCGAAAACATGCTGGTGCTGGTGCCTGCCAGCCTGCGTGAAGCGGCTTATGCACTGGGCACGCCGAAGTGGAAGGTCATCATCATGGTGACGCTGCGTGCGGCCCGTGCCGGCGTCATCACCGGTGTGCTGCTGGCCGTGGCCCGTATTGCCGGCGAGACTGCTCCGCTGCTGTTCACGGCGCTGAACAACCAGTTCTGGAATGCCGACCTGAGCAAGCCCATGGCCAGCCTGCCGGTGACCATCTTCAAATTTGCCATGAGCCCCTATGAGAACTGGCAGCAACTGGCATGGGCCGGTGTGTTCCTCATCACGGTGGCTGTGCTGGGTCTGAATATCCTGGCGCGTTTCATCACCCGCCAGAAATAATTCCAAGGTTCAAGATCATGACTGCAACCATTGCTCCCGCCAACGTCAAGCTGGCCGTGCGCGACCTGAACTTCTATTACGGCAAGTTTCACGCGCTGAAAAACATCAACCTCGACATTCCCGAGAAGAAGGTCACGGCCTTCATCGGCCCCTCGGGCTGCGGCAAGTCCACGCTGCTGCGCACCTTCAACCGCATGTTCGAGCTCTATCCCGAGCAGCGCGCCGAAGGCCAGATCATGCTGGACGGCGACAATCTGCTGACCAGCAAGCAGGACGTGGCACTGATTCGCGCCAAGGTCGGCATGGTGTTCCAGAAGCCCACGCCGTTCCCGATGTCAATCTATGACAACATCGCCTTCGGCGTGAAGCTGTTCGAGAATCTCAATGCCTCAGACATGGACGACCGCGTGGAGTGGGCGCTGCGCAAGGCTGCGCTGTGGAATGAAGTCAAGGACAAGCTGCAGCAAAGCGGCTCGGGTCTGTCGGGCGGCCAGCAGCAGCGTCTGTGCATCGCGCGCGGCATTGCCATCAAGCCCGAGGTGCTGCTGCTGGACGAGCCCTGCTCGGCGCTGGACCCCATCTCCACGGCCAAGATCGAAGAGCTGATTGCGGAACTGAAGAACGACTACACCGTGGTCATCGTGACCCACAACATGCAGCAGGCCGCCCGTTGCAGCGACTACACGGCCTATATGTACCTGGGGGATCTGGTGGAGTTCGGCGACACCGAAAAAATGTTCTTCAAGCCCCAGCGCAAGGAAACGGAAGACTACATCACAGGCCGCTTCGGCTAAGGACTCAAAAATGACAGAAAAACATTTGTCCACACAGTTCGACTCCGAACTCAACCGTGTCTCCGCCCGCGTCATGGAGCTGGGCGGTCTGGTCGAGTCGCAGATCAGCAATGCCGTCTATGCACTGACCAGCTTCAGCACCGATGCCGTGGAGCAGGTCATCAGCACCGAGCAGCGCGTCAATGCCATGGAAGTGGAGATCGACCATGAGCTGTCGTCCATCATCGCGCGCCGTCAACCCACGGCCCGCGACCTGCGCCTGCTGATCGCCTTCTCCAAGGCCACGGCCAATCTGGAGCGTATGGGCGATGAGGCCTGCAAGATGGCCCGCATGGTCAAGTCCATCATCGAAAGCGGCGCCGCCCGTTCCCTGCCCAGCGGCGAGCTGCGCATGGCTGCCCAGATGGCTTCCGAGCTGCTGCGCAAGACCCTGGATGCCTTTGCCCGCCTGGACACCAAGGCGGCGGTGGCCATCTTGCGCGAAGACGATCTGATCGACGAAGAGTTCGACGGCTTTGTGCGCAAGCTCATCACCTACATGATGGAAGATCCGCGCACCATCTCCGCCAGCCTGGACCTGCTGTTCCTGGCCAAGGCCATCGAGCGTATCGGCGACCACTCCAAGAACGTGGCCGAGCTGATCATCTACCTGGTCGAGGGCAAGGACGTGCGCCATCAGACCATGGCTGAAATCGAATCTGCGGTGTTGTAAGACGGAGGCTACCCAGGGATGAAGAAGATGCCCATGGTCCTCATCGTGGAGGACGAACCTGCGATTGCAGAGTTGATCGCGGTCAATTTGAGGCATAACGGCTTCCAGCCCGTCTGGGCGGAAGACGGTGTGTCGGCGCAGCGCGAGCTCGATGCCGTGCTGCCCGATGTGATCTTGCTCGACTGGATGCTGCCCGGTGCCAGCGGCCTGTCGCTGGCCCGCAAATGGCGTGCCGACAGCCGAACCAAGGCCGTGCCCATTCTCATGCTGACGGCGCGCGGCGACGAGCCCGACAAGGTGGCAGGCCTCGATGCCGGAGCCGATGACTACATCACCAAGCCATTCTCCACCCAGGAGCTGCTGGCCCGCATCCGTGCCGTGCTGCGCCGTCGCGCGCCCGAGCAGGTGCAGGACAAGGTCAGCATTGGCGAGCTGGTGCTGGATGCGGCTGCCCATCGTGTGAGCTGGCAGGGCGATCTGCTCAAGATCGGCCCCACCGAGTTCAAGCTGCTCAACTATCTGATGAAGCACCCCGAGCGCGTGCACAGCCGTGCGCAGCTGCTCGACAAGGTATGGGGCGACCATGTCTTCATCGAAGAGCGCACGGTGGATGTGCACGTCAAGCGCCTGCGCGAATCGCTGGGCGTGGCAGGTGTTCTGATTGAAACCGTTCGCGGCGCAGGTTACCGTTTCAGCGCTCAGGCCATGGCCTGACAGCACTTCCCCCAAAACCTCGGCCCGGTCTGGCTGGGTCGACAAAAATCACAACTGAAAGCAAATATGGGGTGGCGTGGTTTTCGATTGTTGGCCTCTCAGATCGCGGCAGCCATGGTGGTATGGCTGCTGTGGGCCTATCTGGTCGCACCCGATGCGACGGTGGGGCAGCAATCTGTGGCGGCCATGGCAGGTGCCTTGATCGGCGGCTGGATCTGGTGGCTGGTGGATAGCTGGAATGGCGCGCGCCTGCTGCGCTGGCTGCGCCAGTCGGAGCTGGGTGCCGTGCCCAACCTGGCGGGCATCTGGGGCGAGGCTGGCGTGCGCATGCGCCGCTGGATTCGCCAGAGCGTGCAGCAGGTGCAGCAGGGCGATCAGCGGCTCAACGATATCTTGTCGGCCCTGCAGGCCAGTCCCAATGGCGTGGTGCTGCTCGATGCGCAGGGGCGCATCGAATGGTGCAACCAGATTGCGGCCAAGCAGTTCGGCTTCGACGCCGAGCGCGATGTGCTGCAAAGCATAGGCAACCTGGTGCGCAATCCCCAGTTCAGTGCCTATTTCGTGGCGCAGGACTTCACCCACGATCTGGTCATGCAGGGGCGCGAAAGCACGCCTTCGCGACCGGTCAAGCTGTCGGTGCAGCTCTACGGCTATGGCGAGGGGCGCAAGCTGCTGCTGGCGCGCGATGTGACGGCTCTGGAGCAGGCCGAAGCCATGCGCCGCGACTTCGTGGCCAATGTCTCGCATGAAATCCGCACGCCGCTGACGGTGCTTGCCGGTTTTGTGGAAACGCTGCAGAACCTGCCGCTGGAGGAGGACGAGCGCAATCGCTATCTGGAGCTGATGGCCCAGCAGGCCGAGCGCATGCAGCATCTGGTGGAGGACTTGCTGACCTTGTCGCGTCTGGAGGGCAGCCCGCTGCCAGGCAACAACGACTGGGTCTCGGTGGCGCAGTTGCTCACTCGCTGCGAGAACGAGGCGCGCGGCCTCTCCAATGCCTTGACGCGCAAGCAGGCCAAGCCCCATGTACTGAACTTTCCCGACGAGCAGGCGCTCAGGCAGGCCGGAGAGCTGGCAGGCGCCAGCGCAGAGCTGCACAGCGCGTTCTCCAATCTGCTGGCCAATGCCATGCGTTACACGCCTGCAGGCGGGCAGATCGATGTGCGCTGGCAATTGCTGCCTGACGGGTCGGCCCGTTTTGCCGTCAAGGACTCCGGCCCCGGCATCGATGAAAAGCATGTGTCGCGCCTGACGGAGCGCTTCTATCGCGTGGACCGCAGCCGCTCACGCGACACTGGCGGCACCGGCCTGGGACTGGCCATCGTCAAGCATGTGCTGCAACGACATGGTGCCAAGCTCAGCATCGAGAGCGAGCTGGGCAAGGGCTCGGAGTTCGCTGTGACTTTTCCGCCCGGACGTGTGCGGGCCGTGACCGAGGTGCCGGCCAAGACGCTGTCTCATTGAGCGCTTCGGGGGCTGGTCCGGGGCCTGGGCGGTCGTATGGTTTTGTGCAGGATGGTGCTGAATGCCAGGGCCGTGACCAGCAGGGCGGCCGCGCTGCAGATCCACAAGGGCATGGGCGTGGCCTGCCAGCCCTGCCAGCCGGGAGCGGCCTGCCACCGGTAGGTCAGCCAGTAGCCAAGGCCCAGGCCGCCGCCCCAGAGCAGCAGGCAATAAATCACTAGGGGCGCCACGGTCACGCGGTAGCAGCGCAGCACGAAAATGCAGTAGGTTTGCACGCAGTCCGCCACATGGTATGCGGCCACGCAGATCAGCAGCCAGGACGTCATGGCCAGCACCTGCGGGGAGTCGGTATAGATGTCTGCAATCCAGCTGCGAGCAAGGAACAAGGTGGCAGCTGTTGCCATGCCTATCATCAGTGCCAGCTTGAAACACTGCTGAATCAGCGTTCTGGCCTGGGCTTCATCGCCTGCGCCGCGCCAGTAGCTGACGCGGGCGCTGGTGGCAATGGCCAGGGACAGCGGCACCATATAGCAGATGGCGGCCAGATTGGCGGCGATCTGGTGGCTGGCGGACGAGAGCGAGCCCTGTCTTGCCACATACAGGGCCATGAGCGTGAAGGAGGTGACCTCCACCAGAATGGCCAGACCCGCAGGAATGCCAAGGCGGCAGAAGCGGCCCAGTTGCAGCCAGTCAGGGGGCTCCAGCTTCTGCCACAGCGCCAGCGGCGCATAGAAATCCTGGGTGCGCATCAGGCACAGGGCCACGGCAAACATGGTGTAGTTGACCAGCAGCGTGGCCAGGGCGCAGCCCACGGCTCCAAGGGGGGCGAGGCCCAGGCCGCCAAAGGTGAACCAGACGGACAGGGGGACTTTGATCAGCAGCGAGATGAGCTGCAGCCAGGTGACCAGCTTGGGGTGGCCCAGCGCCTGGTTGAGTGCGCTGTAGATGCGAAACAGCAGCGCCGGCGGCAGGCCCCAGGCCAGCACGGCGAGATAGCGCTTGACCTCCAGCTGCAGCGCATCGGGCACATCGGTCCAGCGCAGCAGCGCGTCAGGCATGAGCAGCACTGCCATCCCCAGCACGCAGGCCGCGGCACACAGATACATGGACTGGCGCAGCGAATGCCCTATGGCCTGGGGCTGGCCGGCGCCACGCTGTTCGGACCACAGGGGCAGAAGAGCCTGAAAAATGCCCATCAGCGAGGCATAGACGCTGATGAAAATGGCCGAGCCCACGGACAGGGCGGCGACGGCCTCGTTGGAATAACGACTGGCGACGACGGTATCGGTGGTGCCGAAGGCCATGACGGCCAGCTGGCCGGCCAGCACCGTACCCGCATGGCGGCCTATGTACTGCAGCTCGCCCTTCATGGCGCGGCTTTGGGGCCGGTGTACTTGAGCAGAACCAGAACTTCCTTCTGACCGGCCAGACGGGTGATGCGGCTTACCTCGCTCCAGCCCTGGCGCAGCTTGCGATTGTGGTCGCCCGCCCAGCGGTCTGCATCGACCAGCGCCCAGCCGCAGTCGCCGGGATCGCTGCGGCGCAGCAGTGCCGTATCCACATGGGTGTAGTAGCGCACGGCCGCAATCTGCGAGCGGCCCAGGCCATAGGTCAGCACGCAGCTTGTGGCGCCGTTTTGCCTGAGCTCGTCGTCCAGCTGTGTCATCTGGAACTGATAGCTTCGAGCATGGTCCAGTGGCTCCATCCAGAGCGTGGACAACAACACCCAGCTCAGCGTGGCACCGCCGGCTGGCAGCACCAGGCTCTTCCAGATGGCTGCGCGGTTGCGCGAAGTGCGCCAGACCACCAGTGCAAACCAGCCGGCAGTGGCGACGAGTGCCACGATGACCGTGGGCCAGGAGATGCTGGCTTCAAACTGCGGGGCAAGGCGTGCAATATTGGCGGCGATCTTGGGTGGAAATCCGGTCTGGAATGCCAGCCAGACCACCCAGATGGCAATCGCGGATGCCGTAAAGAACAGCAGTGTGAACCAGTCGATCAGCGCGCTGATGCTGCGCCTGAAGGTGGGCAGGGCGAAGGCGGCCAGGGTGGCGATGGCAGGAAGTCCCAGCAGCAGGGCGCGATCGGCCGGGGTGCTGCTCAGGCAGGCGGCCACCGGGACGGTGGCAAACAGCAGGGCGATGGACAGATGCGGGTTGTGGCCGGGGTAGGCAATCTGGCGGCGCCAGACCCACAGCGTCCACAAAGCCAGGGGCCAGGCAGGCCAGCAGAACCACAACAGCAGCTGCAGCAGTGCGCTCCAGTCTTTGAGCGAATCCACGAGATGCCAGACCCATTGATCCAGTGCGGTGGTCAGGCTGGCGGCTAGCACCGTGGCGGCCATCCAGGCTGCGGCCCAGAGGCGTGCCTGGCGGTGTGAGCGGCCAGGATTGTCGCCCCAGCTGCGCTGGGTGAAGGCGATCACGCTGCCGCCCAGTCCGAACAGCACGGCAAGCGTGGGGGCTCCGCTCAGGGCCAGTCCCAGCAGGCCGAATATCAGGGCCGCCGCTGACTTCCTCGGGTGATAGGCTATGGCTGCCGCCGCAAAGAAAAGCAGCGCCGTGCAGCCCAGCTGGGTGACGTAGCTGGTGGTTTCATGCGAGAGCTGGGCCAGACCCAGGCAGGCAACCAGGGCCAGCAAGGCCGCATCGGCCATGGCGCGGGCGTAGTCGATCAGCTGCGCCTCTCCGCCAAAGGCGAAGGCGACGGGCTGTGCGCCTGGCGTGCGGGCCAGATAGTAGGCGCCCCACCAGGTGGCTCCCAGGGTCAGGATCAGCAAGGCGATGAACGGCAGGCGCGCCGCCATTTCAGCGCCGAGCAGCCACTCGAAGCCCAGCAGGGACAAGGCGCCCAGCCAGTAGGGCAGCAGACCATCGATGCTGGGAGCCAGACCCGAAAGCGTGGGAGACAGCCAGTCGGTATGACCTAGCGCCAGCTCGCGCATATAGCCAAAGGCCTCCATATCGTTGGAGCGCCAGGGGCCACGCATGACAAAGCCGGGAATCACATAGGCCAGGCACAGCAAAAGCAGGGCCCAGCGCGGCAGTCGGCGCACGGCGCTTTGGGCAACAATGGCAGGTGTGGGCTGGTTCACGCAATCAATCCGGTAGCGGCGGTGCGAGTCTGCACGGCCTGATCAGGCGAGAGCGCCCGGGTTCGGAGCGCTTGGTGCTCCGATGATAGGAGCATTGGGGTGCTGCAGGGCAGCTCCCAAAAAGAAAAGGCAGCACGGTTGCCCGAGCTGCCTTTTCAGCAAAAAAGTAAGATTTACTTCTTGCCGAAGCGGTTGCGGAACTTCTCCACGCGGCCACCCATGTTGTCCACCGACTTTTGTGTGCCAGTGTAGAAGGGGTGCGATTCAGAAGTGGTATCCAGCTTGAACAGAGGGTACTCTTTACCTTCGAAGTTTTCGGTTTCCTTGGTGGAAACGCAAGAACGTGTCACGAACTTGAAGCCGTTGGACATGTCAACGAACAGAACTTCGCGGTAATTGGGGTGAATGCCTTCTTTCATGATCTTTCCTTTGGTCAAGTGCGGGAGCCGCACCAGCCTGTCCGGTGTACTTTCCGCATAAAAGCTCTCCATTATTGCACACAATGGGAAATCGGTGCCTGACGAGCCGGCCGGCGGTGGCCGGAGCCCGCCGTTTGCAGGCCATTGCCGATATTGCCTGCAGGTCTGGGCGCCGAGTTCTTCTGCCTGCCGCGCTGCAGCCCGCGCCATCCGGCATCTGGCGCCGCAGTGCTTGCCAACCTGGATTTGATGAAGCTCAAGCCTCCTTGGGAGGTGACTATGCAACAACTTCTTCAGCACATAAGATGTTGCGTTATTGCCATGCAGCAAAAAGGGGCCGCTATGGGTGACCGCGAGGCCGAGACGCAGTTCAGTTCCAGCCAGCAGCTTGATCAGGCTGTGCGTGCGATGTGGGCGCAGCAGTGGCTGTCGGTTTCCCCCGAGTCCCAATGGCAGGCCTGGCTGGACTGGGCAGGCAATCTTGCCATCAGTCCGGGAAAGCGACTGGATCTCGCTTGGCTGGCGCTGGAGGAATGGGCAAGTCTTTGCTATGGCGGACCCAGGACCACTGAGCCAGATCGCCTCTTCAAGGCGGCTCAATGGCAGCAATGGCCGTTCAATGCCATCAGTGCGGGCTTTGCCGCTCAGCAACGCTGGTGGCAGGCTGCCAGCCAGGGCGTTGCCGGTGTTGAACCGCATCACGCGCGCCTGGTCGGGTTCTGGGGCAAGCAGTGGCTGGATATGTGCTCGCCTGCGAATTTCTTTGCCACCAACCCGATTGTTCAGGAGCGTACCCTCAAAGAGGGCGGGGCGAATCTGGTGCGCGGCTTGCAGTATCTGATGGAAGACCTGCAGGCCCAGATTGCAAACCAGCCGCCTGCAGGTTCCGAAGCATTCCAGCCAGGGCGCGATGTGGCCGTCACGGCTGGCAAGGTGGTGCTGTGCAACCGGCTGATGGAGCTGATCCAGTACACGCCCACCACCGACAAGGTCCACCCCGAGCCGGTATTGATCATGCCTGCCTGGATCATGAAGTACTACGTCCTGGATCTATCCCCAGGCAATTCGCTGATCAAGTATCTGGTCGATCAGGGGCATACGGTGTTCTGCGTTTCCTGGAAGAACCCCGATGCCGATGACCGGGAGCTGGGCATGGACGACTATGTCGAGCTGGGCTGGCGTGCTGCGCTGGATGCCGTTACCGGCATCGTCCCGGGCAAGAAAGTGCATGCGGCCGGCTATTGTCTGGGCGGAACCCTGCTGGCCATTGCTGCAGCAGCGATGGCGCGCGACGGCGACGACCGTCTGGCATCGATGAGCCTCCTGGCCGCGCAGACCGATTTCACCGAGCCTGGCGAGCTGGGGCTGTTCATCGACGAAGCGCAGATCAGCCTGCTTGAGGCCCAGATGGCCCGGCAAGGCTATCTGCGCGCCGAGCAGATGGCCGGCGCATTCCTGATGCTGCGCTCCCAGGATCTGCTGTGGTCGCGCATGGTCGATCACTACCTGCTGGGCGAGCGTGCGCCGATGAGCGATCTCATGGCCTGGAATGCCGATGCCACGCGCATGCCTGCGAGGATGCACTCGCAATACCTGCGTCGTCTGTTTCTGAACAACGATCTCAGCGAAAACCGTTATCCGGTCGACGGCAGGCCGGTCTCGTTGCTCGATCTCAGAGTGCCCATCTTCAGCGTGGGAACGCTTACCGATCATGTGGCTCCCTGGCCATCGGTATACAAGCTGCACCATCGCACTGCGGCCGAAATCACCTTTGTGCTGACGAGCGGCGGCCATAACGCCGGCATTGTCAGCGAGCCCGGCCATCCGCGCCGCAGTTACCAGCTGCGCATGCGTCCCGCCGGTGCACAGGACATGCCTGCCGCGCAGTGGCAGCAGGAAGCCGAGCGGCACCAGGGCTCCTGGTGGCCGGCATGGAGTGCCTGGCTCCAAAGCAGATCCGGTACGCCGCTGGCTGCGCCGCGCATGGGCGGCAAGAGCGGCAAGCCTTTGTATGACGCTCCGGGCCGGTACGTGCTTGAGCATTGAGTTGAAGACCTGCGCCGACCAGGATGCACGACGGGCATTTCTCTGCACGAAACGCCATGCGCCATCCGGGTTTGCGCAGGTCACGGAGTTTTCATAGGCCGTCTGGTCACGGTGATAGGCCGGACGGTCCGCCAGCCTCTCGATAGGCACCACCATCACCATAGGGAGACCGATATGAGCATCCAAGCGACCCCCCTGAGTCTGTTCAAGGCCAATGCCGAGCTGCAACTGCGCATCGCTCAGCTGATGCGTGAGAGTGGCCATCGCTGGCTGGAAGCGGCGCAGCACAGCAGTGCTACCGGCATCAGCGAAACCACGTCGGAGCTGCAAAGCCTGCTGAAGGCCGAGGACTGGCAATCACTGGCCAGCCTGCCCGCCGAGGCTTTCATGCGCAGGATTGAAGATCGCATGAGCGATGCCAGGAGCGCCAGCGATATCGCGATCCGGAACCAGCAGGCTTTTGCCAGCGGTCTGCAGCAAGCCCTGGAGGCCTGGCAGAAGGCCGTGGCCGACGCCATGCGTGCAGACGGCTCGTCCAATCTGCCCGCTTTGCCGCTGCAGGACATCTTCAAGCAGTGGCTGTCCGTCTGGACGCCACCGGGCCTGGACGCGGCTCAGGCCAAGGGCGGCAAGACGGCACAGAAGTAAGGAGAAAGAGGGGCGGGGCCGCAGCATGGCTGCCGCTTCGTCGCCGGATGATCTGCGGCCTTGTCATGGTAGGAATTCCGGCTTTTCGGCGTTTGGCTGAGCCATAAAGCGCCGACAGCTATTGTTTTTGAGTCTTCTCGCGAGAAGCTTGTGACTTCGGGAGCACGATATGAGCAAACCTAGCGAGGCCGGCCCATCGACTCAGGGATCTGTCGATCCTTTGACATGGTGGCGAGCCGCCGCAGCCTATGCGCTGGATGCTGCCCAGCGCAGCGTGCTGTATGCCGATATCGAGCGCCAGGTCGGCGATCAGTACCGCATGCAGCGCGAGGCCAGGACGCCGAATGTGCTGAATTTCCCTGCCGAGCTGGTGATGTCGGGGCTGGAACTTCCCAGGCCCGTCAACTATGGCCTGGTGCGCATTCAGGCGCCTGAGAATCAGCCGGCCGATCCGGGCAAGCGACCCTTCGTCGTGATCGATCCACGCGCGGGCCATGGGCCCGGCATAGGCGGCTTCAAGCCGCACAGCGAGATCGGCGCAGCGCTGGAGGCCGGCCACCCTTGCTACTTCGTCGGCTTTTTGCCCGACCCGGTGCCGGGCCAGACGGTGGAGGACGTGATGCGTGCCGAGGCGGCCTTCATGCGTCGCGTGGCCGAGCTGCACCCCGAGAGCGAGGGCAAGCCCGCGGTCATCGGCAACTGTCAGGCAGGATGGCAGATCCTGATGACGGCAGCGGTCTGGCCCGAGCTGTTCGGGCCCATCATCGTCGCCGGAGCGCCCCTGTCATACTGGGCCGGAGATAATCCCATGCGCTACTCGGGTGGACTCCTGGGAGGCAGCTGGATGACGGCGCTGAGCAGCGATCTGGGCAACGGCCGCTTCGACGGCGCCCATCTGGTGCAGAACTTCGAGCAGCTCGATCCGGCCAACACGCTGTGGAGCAAGCAGTACAAGGTCTATGCCAATGCCGACACGG
Organism: Comamonas sp. C24C; assembly: GCF_053345995.1. NCBI lineage: Bacteria > Pseudomonadati > Pseudomonadota > Betaproteobacteria > Burkholderiales > Comamonadaceae > Comamonas > Comamonas sp. C24C. The sequence continues at coordinate 428,088 of NZ_JBKFBC010000003.1, forward strand.
AGGCCGAGCGTTATATAGGCTTCGAGAAATACTGGGGCGGCTATGTCTTTCTCAACGATGTGGAGATGCAGTACATCGTCGACAACCTGTTCATCGGCAATAAGCTTTCGACGGCCCGGCTGCTGACCTCGGACGGGGTGCGCATCGATCTGCGCAATATCCGCTCGCCGATCCTGGTGTTCTGTTCCTATGGCGACAACATCACGCCGCCGGCCCAGGCCCTGGGCTGGATCACCGATCTTTACGCCAGCGACGACGACGTGCGCGCGCATGACCAGACCATCATCTTCAGCATGCATGACAGCATCGGCCACCTGGGCATCTTTGTGTCGGGGGCGGTCGGCAGCAAGCAGCACCGCAAGTTCGCCAGCGCCATAGAGCAGATCAATCTGCTGCCCGCAGGCATCTACCGCGCCAGCGTGGACGACGCTACGGCACAGGAGCAGAAGCTGCTCCACGATCCTTATCTGCTGAGCATCCGTGCCAGCGGCCTTGATGAAGTGCGCGATATCGTCAAACCCGATGCCCAGGCCGAACGCCGCTTCGACGCGGCGGCCCGGGTGTCCGACATCAACCTGGCGCTGTACCGCAGCCTCTGGCAACCCTGGGTGCGCGCATTCAGCACCTCCGAGTCGGCGCGCTGGCTGCAGACCCTGCACCCCATGCGTCTGCAGTTCGAGGCCTGGAGCAGCCAGCACCCGCTGGCCGCCCTGATACGCGGCAGTGCCGAATACATACGCGAACATCGCCAGCCCGTGGACGAGGCCAATCCCTGGCTGCAGATGCAGCAGCAGGGCTCGGCCGCGCTGGAGCGCTCCCTCGATGACTTTCGCGACCGGCGCGACCATATCTATACCCTGTGGTTCGACATGCTCTACGGCTCGCCCCTGATGCAGGCACTGGCCGGACATGCCTATGGCGAAAGCGGGCCGGTGCGCCAGCATCCTGGCACCACGCCCGAGCATCTGGCCCTGATGGCGGGCAGGCAGCGCCAGATCGAAGAAAGTGTGGATCAGGGCGGCGTGCTCGAAGCCACGTTGCGCGGCTTGCTGAGCGTGCTGTCGCTGCGCCGCGCCGTAGACGAGCGCTACTACCATCTGGCCGCGCAATTGCTGGAGCAGGAGGCGCCGGGGCGCTGGAGCCTGGCCGAGCTGCGCGCCGCCATCCGCGAGCAGACCCTGGTGATGAGGCAATGCGGTAGCGCCGCCATCGATGCCATTCCCGGCCTGCTCAAGAACACGCCTGCCGACACCATACGCAAGGCCAGCCAGGCGATTGCCAGCATGGCGGCCATCGATACGGGAGCGAAGGCCGAGCAGCAGGCCGTGAAAAGCGCTCTGCAGCAGGTGCAGGCCTTGTTCGTGCAGGCCGCGCTGGCGCAGCAGGCCCCGATGGACGAGGCTCAGGTACCGCAGCTGGCGCCGGCCCGGGCTTCTGCCACCGCCACGCGGCCCAAGCCTGCCGCGCGACGTCAACCGGCCGCAAGCCGCGGCAAGAAAGGAGTGCGATGAGTCAATCGAGTCCAGAGGGGATGCGGGAGCCGTTCGATGGCCTGGCTGTCGGCGACAGCCTGCATGTCACCGTTGCCGCCCGTGATGCGAGCACGTTGACCCTGCACTGTGCCCGCGAGGCGCAGGCCCAGGCTTTCACCACAGCGTCACCGCAGGTGGCTGACCTGTCTTCGGGCGGGGCGGAGCAGCCGCTGGACGTGGCCACCCATCATGGCCTGATCCGGCTGCTGGCGGCCGTCAAGGAGTTGCCGCCGGTGCGCATGGGCGTGGTTCATCCCTGCGATGCGATCAGTCTGTCCGCGGCACTCGACGCGCATCGGCTGGGGCTGATCGAGCCGGTCCTGATCGCTCCGCGCGCCAAGCTTGAGGCGATTGCGCTGGCGCAGGGGTTCGAGCTGCAGGGCTTGCGCATCGAGGACGTGCCGCACAGCCACGCCGCCGCCGAGCATGGCGCCAGGCTTGCCGCCAGCGGCGAGTTGGAGGGCTTGATGAAAGGTAGTCTGCACACCGACGAGCTGATGGCCGCTGTCGTTGCTGGCAGTGCCGGGCTGCGCACCAAGAGGCGTGTCAGCCATTGCTTTGTGCTGCAGACGGCCAGCTATCCACGCCCCTTCATCGTCACCGACGCGGCCATCAATCTGGCCCCCGATCTCTTGCAGAAGGCCGATATCGCACGCAATGCCATCGAGCTCGCGCAGGTCCTGGGAGTGGCCAGACCCAAGCTGGCCATTCTCGCTGCCGTCGAGACGGTCAACCCCAGCATGCCCGCAACCCTGGATGCGGCCGCGCTGTGCAAGATGGCCGACCGGGGCCAGATCACAGGAGGCGTGCTGGACGGCCCGCTGGCTTTCGACAATGCGGTCTCCATCGAGGCCGCACGCACCAAGGGCATCACTTCGCCCGTGGCCGGCCAGGCCGACATCCTGCTGGTGCCCGACCTGGAAAGCGGCAATATGCTGGCCAAGCAGCTGATGTACCTGGGCGGCGCCGCCAGCGCAGGCATCGTGCTCGGCGCCAAGGTGCCCATCGTGCTGACCAGCCGCGCCGATTCGCGCGAATCCCGCATTGCATCCTGCGCGATTGCGCTGCTGCTCGCACATCACTACCGGCAGACGCCGCCCTGAAAAGCATGGCCGATGGCGCCAGGCTGGCCGTTGCTGCAGTCTGTGCCCTGTCGGCAGACAAAGGTACTGCCATGAGCAATTCCGTCATCATCGTCCTGAACTGCGGCTCCTCGAGCATCAAGTTCGCCGTATTCGAGGCCGCCACCCCGCTGCCGCGCAAACCCCTGTGGAACGGCAAGGTGCAGGGCATTGGCGGGCCCTGTCCCGATTTCGGCGAAACCGACGTCCCGCCCTTTGCCATCGAGCTGGGCGCCGAGCACCCGTATCGCGATGCGCTGCGCATCATTCGCGAGCGCATCACGGCGCGGCTGGAGGACCGGCCCGTGGCCGCGATCGCTCACCGGGTGGTGCATGGCGGCAGCAAGTATTTCGAGTCCACTCGCATAGATGCGCAGGTGCTGAAGGACCTACGCAGCTATGTGCCGCTGGCACCGCTGCACCAGCCGTTTGCGCTGGAGGCCATAGAGATCCTGCTGCGCGAGCGGCCCGATATCGCGCAGATCGCCTGCTTCGATACCGGCTTTCATCACAGCCTGCCCAAGCTGGAGCAGATATTGCCGCTGCCCTACGAATGGTGGCAGCGCGGCGTGCGCCGCTATGGCTTTCACGGGCTTTCGTATGCCTATATGGCGACCGCGCTGGCCGAGCGTCATGGCGACAGGGCAAGGGGCCGAACCATCGTCGCCCATCTGGGCAGCGGAGCCAGCCTGTGCGGCATGCAGCAGCTGCAGAGCATGGCGACCACCATGGGCTTCTCGGCCCTGGACGGATTGATGATGGGCACCCGTACCGGTGCGCTGGACCCGGGGGCCGTGCTCTATCTGATGGAGATCGAGAAGCTGACGCTTCAAGAGGTGGGGCGTCTGCTCTATCACGACTCGGGGCTGCTGGGCGTTTCGGGCATCTCGTCCGAGCCGCGCGTGATCCTGCGCCATATCGAGGATCCGGGCGAGGCCGGCGAGCGCGCACGCATTGCGCTGGAGCTCTTTGTGCGCCGCATCGTGCGCGAGATCGGTTCGCTGGCTGCGGCACTGGGCGGCCTGGACATGCTGGTCTTCACGGCAGGCATAGGCGAGCACAGCGAGGAGATTCGTGCCCGCGTCTGCACCGATCTGGCCTGGCTGGGTCTGAAACTCGATGCCCGGGCCAATGCGGCGCATGTGCCAGTGATCTCAGCGACAGGCAGCCGGGTGCTGGTGGGCGTGGAGCCCACGAATGAGGAGTGGGTGGCTGCCCGCGATACGCTGCGCATTCTTGGCGCGCAACCGTCTTCTTGAGAAAAGGCCGTCTGCAGCTCAGGCCTGCGCTGCTGCAAAGATATGCATGAGGCGCAGGCCGGGGCAGCGCAGATTCCAGCGAGTGCTTAGCCCTCCTGCACTGCCTGCTGCTTGGCTGCGTCGATCATGGCCTGGATGGCGGCGCGTGCCTGAGGGCTGTTCTTCCAGCAGCTGGAGCCCGTGAGCGCAGAGGCCTTGGCGGCGATGTCCAGGGCATTGGCCTCACGCAAATGCGCGAACGAGCCATAGCCCAGGGATTCGAGCCGGCTCAGCACCGTGGGGCCCACGCCCTTGAGTGCAAGCAGTGATTGTCGTTCTTCGGTGGTGAATGGCATGGGCGAAATCCTGGGGCTAGAACTGGAACTGGAGAGGTCTTTGGCACAAGCAGGCGGCTTGCGCCTTGTTGCCGGTGTGGCAGGCCGCCGGATGGCGGCATGAGGACGATATCAGGCCATGCTGGACAAGGTTTTTCTGAACCGCATCAGCGACAGCCAGAACAGCACGGCACCTATGCCCGCCAGCCACAGAAAGGGCTTCCACACGGTTTCTATGCCGGCGCCGCGATACAGGATGGCCTGACCAAGCTCCACAAAATGCGTGGTGGGGGCGAACAGCATCACGTCCTGCACCAGCTGGGGCATGGATTCGCGTGGCGTCATGCCGCCCGACAGCAGCTGCAGCGGCAGCAGCGTCAACACCATCAGCAGACCGAACTGCGGCATGCTGCGTGCCACGGTGGCCAGAAAGATGCCCATGGCCGTGGTGGCGAACAGGCACAGGGCCGAGCCTGCCATGAACAGCAACAGACTGCCCTCTATGGGCACCTTGAGTGCACCGCGCACGACCAGATTGAGCGAGACGGCGGCCGCCAGCAGCACCACTGCACCCATGGACCAGACCTTGGCCAGCATGATCTCGGTGGGCGTCACCGGCATGACCAGCAGGTGCTCGATGGTGCCGTGCTCGCGCTCGCGGATCAGCGCCGCCCCCGTGAGGATGATGGAGAGCATGGTGACGTTGTTGATGATCTGCATCAGTCCGCCGAACCAGATCTTGTCCAGCCCGGGATTGAAGCGCGCGCGCAGCTCCAGGTCCACGGGCAGGGCGCTCGCGCCCCGGTAACGCTGGACGAACTCGTTGATCTCGGCCAGCACGATCTGCTGCACGTATCCGCTGCCCGAGAAGGCCTGGCTCATGCGGGTGGCATCCACGTTCAGCTGCAGCTCGGCCTTTTTGCCGGCCAGCACGTCGCGCTGGAAGTTGGGAGGAATGGTCAGCGAGAAGGTGAAGTCGCCTGCATCCAGCCCGGGGTCCACATGGCTGAAGTCCACCATCTGCGGCGGCATGAACTGAGGTGGGTAGAAGGCCGAGGCGATGCGTGCCGACAGCGGCGACTGGTCTTCGTCGACGATGGCAATCGGTGCCTTGTGCAGCGTATCGGGCATGGCCGTGGCCGCCGTGTACACCGAGGCCGTGAAGGTATAGACGATGAGCACCAGCATCACCGGGTCGCGCCACAGGCTCCACAGTTCCTTGACGCCCAGGCGCCAGATATTCTTCAGGCTATGCAACATCGTAAAAGTCCAAGGTGTGCCGTGAAGCAGAAGACGCTCTGAACAAGCGCAGGCCCAACGCAGGGACACCGAGCCAGGGCCGCCCCACAGCGAAGGTGTCGTCCCCCTCCCGCGCAGCGAGAGAGGGCGCCGTGCATACGGGGGAAGGCGCGCAGCGACTCAGGGGGAGCTTCATCATTTCTCCTGCTTGGGCAGGGCCCAGATGGCGATGCCCATGATCACGGGAACGGCGATCAGCAGCGGCAGCAAGGTCGGCGCCAGATCATGCAGACCCAGCGCCTTGTTGAAGACGCCGCGGCTGATGGCGAACATATAGGTGGCCGGGTAGATCTCGCCGATCCAGCGACCGGCGCCTTCCAGCGAGGACACCGGGTCGGTCAGCCCCGAGAACTGCGTGGCCGGGATCAGCGTGCCCAGCATGGCGAAGAACATGGCGGCAATCTGGCTGCTGGTGACGGCCGAGGCCAGTAGGCCCATGCCCGTGGCAATGACGCTGAAGAGCAGGGCGGCCAAGACGAGCAGCGGGAAGCTACCGGTCATGGGCACGCCGAAGACGAAGACCGCCATGGCGCACATCAGAAAGAAGTTCAGCATGGCCAGCACCACGTAGGGCAGCTGCTTGCCCAGCAGAAACTCGGTGCGGGTCACGGGAGTGACGTACAGGTTCACGATGGAGCCCAGTTCTTTTTCGCGCACCACGGCCAGGGCCGTGAGCATGGCCGGCAGCATCATCAGCAGCAGCGGAATCACGGCCGGCACCATGGCGGGCAGGCTTTTCACATCGGGGTTGTAGCGAAAGCGGGTCTCCAGGCTGACCTGGCTGGCCAGTTGCACGCCCAGGCGCTCGCGTGCCTGCTGTGCCAGCCAGAGCTGGTGCATGGCCTGGACATAGCCTTTGACGGTCTCGCCACGCTGGGGCATGGCGCCGTCGAACCAGGCGCCCACGGCTACCTTGGAGCCGCGCAGCACATCACGGCCAAAACCGGGTGGAATCTCGATGGCCAGTGCCAACTCGCCGCTTTTCATGCGCCGGTCCAGGTCGGCGTAGTCCTGGATGGGCGGCATCTCGATGAAATAGCGCGAGCCCGCGAGATTGTTCACATAGTTCTGGCTGATGGTGCTCTGGTCGCGGTCCAGCACCGCAAAACGCAGGTCTTCGACGTCCATGCTGATGCCGAAGCCGATCACCACCATCAGCACCAGCGAGCCCACCAGGGCCAGCGTGGCGCGCACGGGATCGCGCTGCAGCTCCAGCGACTCGCGCCACAGATAGCTCCACAGGCGTTGCAGGCTGAAGCCCGGGCCGCGGGAATGTGCTTCTGAAACAGGAGCTTGTTGCGCTTCACCAGCTTGGAGATCAGCATGATTTATGTCTGAAAACGAAGCAGAGAGAGCGGTAGTAGCTTCTTTTTTGATATCAAGCACGGGTGCAGCCTCGCCCGAGGCCTCCACCAGATAGCCGATGAAGGCCTCTTCCAGCGTGGCCGCGCCGCGCTTGGCGGTCAGGGCTGCCGGCCGGTCGCTGTCCAGCACCTTGCCCGCATGCATCATGGACATGCGGTCGCAGCGCTCGGCCTCGTTCATGAAGTGCGTGGAGATGAAGATGGTCACGCGGTCGCGGCGCGAGAGCTCGATCAGCAGGCGCCAGAACTGGTCGCGCGCCACGGGGTCCACGCCGGAGGTGGGCTCGTCGAGAATCAGCAGCTCCGGCTTGTGCACCATGGCCACGGCCAGCGACAGGCGCTGGCGCATGCCCAGCGGCATATTGCCGGGCAGGGTCTCGCGCACCTCGGCAAGGCCGAAGCGCGTGATCATTTCCTCGACCCGCGCGGGGATCTCGGCCGGGTCCACGTGGAAGAGTTCGGCGTGCAGCACCAGGTTCTGCAGCACGGTCAGCTCGCCATAGAGCGAGAAGGCCTGGGACATATAGCCCACGCGCTGGCGCGTGGCCACATCATGCGGATCGATCTTCTTGCCGAACAGCCAGGCATCTCCCTCGCTGGCGGGCAGCAGCCCGGTTAGCATCTTCATGGTGGTCGACTTGCCGCAGCCGTTGGAGCCCAGAAAGCCGAAGATCTCGCCGCGCCGGATGCGGAAGTTCACATGGTCCACGGCCACGAAATCGCCAAAGCGCATGGTGAGATCGCGCGCCTCGATGGCGATGTCGTCATCGCGGGTCTGCAGCGGCGGGATCACCACGGCGGCATGGCCGCGTTTTTTCTCCTCGGGCAGCAGGGCGATGAAGGCGGCCTCCAGCGCCGGCATGCCGGTGCGAGCCAGCAATTCGGCAGGCGTGCCGGTGGCCAGAATCCGGCCGTCATCCATGGCGGCCAGCCAGTCGAAGCGCTGGGCCTCGTCCATATAGGCCGTGGCCACGATCACGCTCATCTGCGGGCGCTGGCCGCGGATGCGGTTGATCAGATCCCAGAATTGCGCGCGCGCCAACGGGTCCACACCGGTCGTGGGCTCGTCGAGAATCAGCAGGTCCGGGTCGTGGATCAGGGCGCAGCACAGTGCCAGCTTCTGCTTCATGCCGCCCGAGAGCTTGCCGGTTGGGCGGGAGAGGAATTTCTGCAGTCCGGTGCTCTGGGTCAGGTCGTCAATGCGCGCCCGGCGCTCGGCCGCGTCATGCCCGAAAAGGCGCCCGAAGAACTGCAGATTCTCTTCCACCGACAGCGTGGGGTAGAGGTTCTTGCCCAGGCCCTGAGGCATGTAGGCAATGCGCGGGCAGACAGCATCGCGATGCTTTTTGCTGCGCATATCGCCGCCCAGCGCCTGTATCTCGCCGCCTTGCAGCGCGCGCGCTCCCGCAATCAGCGACAGCAGGCTGGACTTGCCCACGCCGTCGGGGCCGATCAGGCCGACCATGAGGCCGGCCGGAATTTCCAGACTCAGGCCGCGCAGCGCCTGCGTCTTACCGTAGGCGAGCGTCACTTCACGCAAGGTGGCTACATGCTGGGTCATGGCAAACCGGGTCCCGGTATTCACGAGGCCGAAGCGTCGCCGGTACGCAGCTCCAGTCGGGCCGGCCATTCGCGCTCCTTATCGAGCTTGATCCAGGCCACGCCAGGCAGGCCTGTCTTGACCTGTGTCAGATGCTTTTGCAGCAGATCCGGGGCGATGCGGGCCTTGACGCGGAACATTAGCTTCTGTCTTTCGCTGGCCGTCTCCACGGTCTTGGGCGTGAACTGGGCGGTGCTGGCGACAAAGGACACCTGGGCCGGGATCACATATTGCGGTGCCGCATCCAGCACGATACGCACCTCGGTGCCCAGGGCCACGCGGCCAGCCACGGTCTCGGGCAGGAAGAAGCTGATGTAGACATCCGAGACATCCACCATATTGAGCACCTTGCCGCCCGCGCCGATCACCTCGCCGGGCTGGGCCAGCCGGTATTGCACGCGCCCATCGCGTGGGGCGGTGAGTTCGCTGTCCTTGACGTCGGCATCAATGCGCTGGACGGTGGCGGGGGGGGGCG
>NZ_JBKFBC010000003.1:437215-443807 GCF_053345995.1 Comamonas sp. C24C
GCGCCACGCACGCGCGCCCGGTCGTCGTCCAGTTCCTGCTCCGAGGACGCACCTTCGCGCGCCAGTGTCTCGGAGCGATTGACGCGGCGCAGCGCTGCATCCAGCTCGGCCTCGCGTTGCGCAACCGTGGCGATGGTGGCCGCATACTGGCTTTCACGCAGCGCGATTTCGGCACGTGCCGAGGTCACTGCATGAGAGGCGCGCTCGCGGCCGGCGATGGCTTCGCGCTGCTGAGCCTGCAGGCTCTCGATCTGCATGCGGGCCAGGGGCTGGCCGGCTTTGACGAACTCGCCTTCCTGCACCAGGACTTCGGCAATGCGGCCGGCATATTTGGTGGCGACGTCAATCTCGGTGGCCTCGATGCGGCCGTTGCCGCTGACCAGGCCTTCGGAAGCCTGGGCGCTGCGCCATTGCTGCCAGCCATAGGCACCCAGGGCGGCTGCGGCAACGATAAGCGCGGCGATGGTCAGTTTCTTGTTCATGGGCATGGATTTGCGGATCAGGGTTGGAGGGCGGCAGGGGCGGGGGCGCTGTTCTGGCTTGGGGTGTAGCCTCCGCCCAGGGCCGCATAGAGCGCGACCTGGGTGGACAGCAGGGCTTCGCGGCCCTGGACCAGTTGCTGCTCTGCGCTCAGCAGGTCGCGTTCGGCATCCAGCACATCGAGATAGGGCGAGGCTCCCTGGTCATAGCGCAGCCGCGCCAGCCGGGCACGCTCCTTGAGGGCTGCGCGCTGCTCGGTCAGCACCAACTGCTGCTGCTCCAGCGTGCTGCGGCTGGACAGTGCGTCCAGTACCTCGCGCATCGCCGTCTCTATGGTTTTCTCGTACTGGACCACCGCGATGTTCTGTCGCACGGCCTGCAGATCCAGGTTGGCCTGGCGCTGGCCGCCGTCAAAGATCGGCAGCGAGATCGAAGGGACGAACTGCCAGGCACGACTGCCGCCTTTGAACAGGCCGTCGAGTTCGGCGCTGGCCGTGCCCCAACTGCCGGTCAGCGCGATACGGGGCAGGAACGCGGCGCGCGCGGCGGCCACATTGGCCTTGGCGGCCTGCAGGCCGTACTCGGCAGCAATGATGTCGGGACGCTGCGTGAGCAGAGCCGAGGGCAGGCCTTCGGCCACGGGTTTGAGGTTGACCGGTGTGGACAGCTGCTGCGGCAGGCGCTCTGCATCCAGACCCGTGAGCTGCTGCAGCGCATTGGCCTGCAGCGCGCGCTGCTGCGCAAGTTGAGTGCCTATGAGCTTGGCCTGGTGGACCAGCGTCTGTACCTGCGTGAGCGCATAGCGCGAGGTGGAACCCACCTCGGTGCGCCGCTTGAAGATGCGCAGCGATTCCTCGCGGCTGGCAATCGTGCGCTCGGTCAGGGCCAGGCGCTCATCGAGGCTGCGCAGGGCCAGATAGTTCAGCGCCACCTGTTTGATGAGACTGGATTGGACGGCATGCTGCGTGGCATCCAGCGCCAGATAGTTGCCCAGGGCTGCATCGCTGAGGCTTTTGACACGGCCCCAGAGGTCGAGCTCCCAGCTGTTGAGGCCCACAAAGACCTCCTGATCGCCGGCAACCACGGAGCGGCCGCTGGCATTGAGGTCGGCGGGCACGCGTGCTCTGGCATGGCTGCTGCCAAGCCCGATGGTCGGCAGCCTGGCTGCGCTCTGGATGCCGTAGGCCGCCTGGGCCTCCTGCACGCGCAGCAGCGCCAGGCGCTGGTCCTGATTGTGGGCAAGAGCCGCTTCTATCAGCTGCTGCAATACCGGGTCTGCATAGAAGTCCTGCCAGGCAGGCGGCGCTGCGGTGCTGTTCTGCTGCGTCCAGGCCTGGGGCCACTGGCCCGGAAGCCTGGCCTGCGCCTGTGGCTGCAGCATCGGCACGCTGGTGCTGCAGGCAGCCAGAGCGGCCAGCAAGGCGGCCGATGCCAGCAGGCGCATCGATGTGGGGATAGGGGGTGATTGGCGATTCGCTGATGGGGGCATGAATGCAGAACCTGCGACTTGAAAGCTTTTGGCTTTCGCTTGGCGCAAGATTTGTATAGATGTGAACCCCAGTATTGGGGGGCGGCTCGCAAACCAGTTTGAGCTATGTCAAGTAAGACAGTCAAGCTCCAGAAACAACAAAGCCCCGCGAAGCGAGGCTTTGTTTTGCATGGCGCAGCAGCTTAGCCGCCGCGGCGCATCATGTCGAAGAACTCCACATTGTTCTTGGTGGCCTTCATGTTCTTGATCATGAGCTCCATGGACTCGATCTCGTCCATGTTGTACATGAACTGGCGCAGGATACGAGTCTTTTGCAGAATCTCGGGAGCCAGCAGCAGCTCTTCGCGGCGTGTACCGCTCTTGGTGAGTTCGATGGCTGGGAACACGCGCTTTTCATACAGGCGACGGTTCAGGTGCAGTTCGCTGTTGCCGGTGCCCTTGAATTCTTCAAAGATCACTTCGTCCATGCGGCTGCCGGTGTCGACCAGTGCCGTGGCGATGATGGTCAGCGAGCCGCCTTCTTCCACGTTGCGGGCCGCGCCGAAGAAGCGCTTGGGGCGCTGCAGTGCGTTGGAGTCCACACCGCCCGACAGCACCTTGCCCGACGAAGGCACGACGTTGTTGTAGGCGCGGGCCAGGCGGGTGATGGAGTCCAGCAGAATGACCACATCCTTGCCCAGTTCCACCAGGCGCTTGGCGCGCTCGATCACCATTTCGGCCACGTGCACGTGACGGGTAGCTGGCTCGTCAAAGGTGGAGGCAATGATTTCGCCCTTCACCGAGCGCTGCATTTCCGTCACTTCTTCAGGGCGCTCGTCCACCAGCAGCACCATCAGATGCACATCGGGATGGTTGGCGGTGATGGCGTGCGCAATGCTTTGCATCATCATGGTCTTGCCGCTCTTGGGCGGTGCCACGATCAACGCGCGCTGGCCGCGGCCGATGGGGGCGATGATGTCGATGATGCGGCCGGTGATGTTTTCTTCGCCCTTGATGTCGCGTTCAAGGCGCATCTGCTCCTTGGGGAACAGAGGGGTCAGATTCTCAAACAGCACCTTGTGCTTGTTTTGCTCGGGTGGGCCGCCGTTGACCTTGTCGAGCTTGGTCAGGGCAAAGTAGCGCTCGCCATCCTTGGGGATGCGCACTTCGCCTTCGATCATGTCGCCGGTGTGCAGGTTGAAGCGGCGCACCTGGCTGGGCGAGATATAGATGTCGTCGGTGCTGGCGGTGTAGCTGGTATCGGGGCTACGCAGGAAGCCGAAGCCATCGGGCAGGATTTCCAGCACGCCGTCGGCGAAAACCTGTTCACCGGCTTTCGCGCGCTTTTTGATGATGGCGAACATCAGTTCCTGCTTGCGCATGCGACCGACGTTTTCGATCTCAAGCGCTTCGGCCTGCTTCAAGACTTCAGACACGTGCAGTGCCTTGAGTTCATTAAGGTGCATGAAATGACTCCAAGCGTGGAGTGAGAATAACCAGGGGGGAGAGGCGTAGAGCCTAACGAAACACTGTAGTAGTGGGCAGGCTTGCCTGAAGAAAATCCAGCGCGGTCCCATGCGGTGGCCGGCGGTTCGTACATTATGACAGGAAAACTGGCGCAGCTTGCAAGCTATTTATCGAGGACTTGTCATCTGCGACCTGCGCAAGGTCTGTGGCAGATGTGAAAGAGGGAGCCCCGAAAGCAAACAGAGCTCCATCTGGAGCCCTGTTTGTCAAACACATCAGATGTGCTGGTCGAGGAAGGCGGACAGCTGAGTCTTGTTCAGCGCGCCAACCTTGGTGGCGGCCAGCTGACCGTCCTTGAACAGCATCAGCGTGGGGATGCCGCGAATGCCGAACTTGGCGGGGATTTCACGGTTTTCATCCACATTCATCTTGGCGATCTGCACCTTGCCTTTGTAGCCTTCGGCCACATCGTCCAAGATGGGGGCGATCATCTTGCAAGGGCCGCACCACTCAGCCCAGTAATCCACCAGCACGGTCGTGCCGGGTTGCAGTACGTCAGATTCAAAGCTGGCATCCGTGATGTGCTTGATCAATTCGCTGGCCATTTGTAGTCCTGGATTTTCTTGAATCAAAAAAGGTAGGCGGTCTATTCGCCTAGTGAGTTGATTGTGACAGAAACTCATCTCCCGCCATGGTGTGTGGGTGGTTGTTTGCTGCTATCGCGCTAATAGTGCCCGCAGTATTGCAGAAATGCCGTCGATGGTATTCTGCGCACCCTTTGGCGGCCTCTGGCCGCGAGCTGATTGAGGTAGTAGAACTATGAGTGTCCCGGAACCGTTGATGACCGATGTTGAATCGGCCTGTGATGTGGCTGTGGTCGGCGCCGGGCCTGCAGGCCTGATGGTGGCCGAGCAACTGGCAAAGGCTGGCCTGTCGGTCAGGGTCTTCGAGGCGAAGGCCTCGGCGGCCCGAAAGTTCCTCATGGCCGGCAAGGGCGGCCTCAATCTCACGCATTCCGAAGAGTTCTCCAGTTTTGTGACCCGTTATGGCTCCCGCTCTGGTGATCTGGCCCCTTGGCTTGAAAAATGGGGTGCGAACGAGCTTCGGGCCTGGGTCAGGGAGCTGGGCTTTGATACCTTTGTGGGTACATCCGGGCGCGTGTTTCCGGCGGATATGAAGGCTGCGCCGCTGCTGCGGGCCTGGCTTGTGCGCATGAAGTCTCAGGGTGTGCATTTCCATATGCGGCACCGCTGGACAGGCTGGTCGGAGGATGGTCAGCCGGTTTTCCAGACAGAGGGAGCCAGGGTCAAGATCGGCTGCAGGGCTCTGGTGCTGGCGACCGGCGGAGGCAGCTGGGCGCGTCTGGGCTCGGATGGCGCCTGGGTTGCGCTGTTGCAGGACAAAGGGGTGGACATTGCTCCCTTGCAGGCCGCCAATTGCGGCTTTGATGTGGGTTGGTCGCAGGGGCGTGAAGCAGGCTGGAGCGAGGTGTTTGCCCAGCGTTTTGCGGGCCAGCCGTTCAAGTCGGTGGTTTTGAGGTTTGTGGATGATCAAGGTGTCCGCTTTGAGCGCCAGGGGGAGTTTGTTGCGACGCAAAGTGGAGTGGAAGGCAGTCTTGTCTATGCAGTCTCATCCCTGCTGCGAGACAGCATAACCCGCCAGGGCGCAGCTTGCTTCGAGCTGGATCTGCTGCCGCAGTGGAGTGCGGAGCGTGTGCAGCAGGACGTGATGCGGCCGCGCGGCTCGCGCAGTCTCAGCAGTCATCTCAAGGGACGTCTGGGGCTGGATGGCATCAAGACGGGCTTGTTGTATGAGGTGCTCGGCAAGGACGGTATGGCGGACATGAAGCGTCTGGCATCCACGATCAAGGCCGTGCCCCTGACCGCCATCGCGCCACGCCCCATTGATGAGGCCATCAGCACGGCCGGCGGGGTCCGTCTGGAGGCTCTGGACGCGCGCGGCATGTGTGCGGCACTTCCCGGCGTCTTCTGTGCCGGGGAGATGTTGGACTGGGAAGCTCCTACGGGCGGCTATCTGCTTACGGCCTGTCTGTCATCAGGCGTTCATGTGGCTCAAGGTATCCTGGACTTTTTGCAGGCCGGCGAGGCCTGATAGATGGCCTGGGCGGCAGGCGCGCTGCATTGATTTCTAAGGGGTTTCGCGGCGTGGCGGCGGCCCCTGGGTCGTAAGGCTTGCGAGTGGAGGGTGTCTCAAACTGCAAAGGCCTGCTCCAAGTGCCGGACAAGCCCTTGGGATGGGTATAGGCGGAAACGCCATTGCGCTTTAGTGTTTCACAGTAGATGCAAGACGTCAGCTTGAAGGCTGGGGACTCACCCTAAGACACTGTAAAAGTCGTCGGCAATGAGTCTCTTTGATTCCTGGGTAGTGTCTTTGTGATGCAGAAAGGCCTTCGACGCGCGGCGGCGAGCTGGCTTGGGGCGGCTTGCCGTGGGGAGCGGGTCTCCATCCTACGAGGCGAACTCTTGCTGTGGGACAGATGCCATGTGCCAGAGACAGTACGCTGACAGCAGCGCCTCATCGCATGATGGGTATGACGGATTTGCGTTGTTACCGGAAAAGGAGGTTGGACATGTTTTTCGGCAAGATCTTCGGGTTTGGACGTTCCGAACCACGCTATATCCGCCGCACGCGTGCCTATCTGCAGGAAGCTCGCATGGCCATTCTTGAGCACTCCATCGCGGCGGAGTACTACCAGTCCTCTGCGCAGATGTATGCCGAACGCGCTGCGCGACTGGAAGAGGAGTTGCGGGCCTGGGAGGAGGGCGAGCAGCACCATATTCCGGCCGTGCCGCACCACTATCCCTATGTTCCTCACACGGCACACAAGGCCGTCGCCGTAGATGCGCCCCCCGTGGGTGCGTCCGTGGGCGTGGTTAGGGCAGCCTGAGCGGATAAAAGAAAAGCCTGTATGCGTGCATACAGGCTTTTTGATGGCTCCTCAACCTGGGCTCGAACCAGGGACCTACGGATTAACAGTCCGGCGCTCTACCGACTGAGCTATTGAGGAATATGTCGGTGTGACTGCCTTGAACGATTGCAAGGCAATTGAATTTTTGGCTCCTCGACCTGGGCTCGAACCAGGGACCTACGGATTAACAGTCCGGCGCTCTACCGACTGAGCTATTGAGGAATGTGTCGGTGTGACATGCCTTGAAC
>NZ_JBKFBC010000030.1:0-671 GCF_053345995.1 Comamonas sp. C24C
GGCTCTGCCAAGCTGGCTCTGGAAGGCGACCAATCCGACAAGGGTGAACCCGCTATCCTGCGTCTGGCTGAAGCTCTGGACACCTACATCCCCACTCCCGAGCGTGCTGTTGACGGCGCCTTCGTGATGCCCGTGGAAGACGTGTTCTCCATCTCCGGTCGCGGTACCGTGGTGACTGGCCGTATCGAACGCGGTATTGTCAAGGTCGGCGAAGAAATCGAAATCGTCGGTATCAAGGACACCGTCAAGACCACCGTCACCGGCGTGGAAATGTTCCGCAAGCTGCTGGACCAAGGTCAAGCTGGCGACAACGTGGGTCTGCTGCTGCGCGGCACTAAGCGTGAAGACGTGGAACGCGGCCAAGTGCTGTGCAAGCCCGGCTCCATCAAGCCCCACACCAACTTCACTGCTGAAGTTTACGTGCTGTCGAAGGACGAAGGCGGTCGCCACACTCCCTTCTTCAACAACTACCGTCCCCAGTTCTACTTCCGTACAACTGACGTGACCGGCTCCATCGAACTGCCCGAAGGCAAGGAAATGGTGATGCCTGGCGACAACGTGTCGATCACCGTGAAGCTGATCGCCCCCATCGCCATGGAAGAAGGTCTGCGTTTCGCTATCCGCGAAGGTGGTCGTACTGTGGGTGCCGGTGTGGTTGCCACGATCATTGC
>NZ_JBKFBC010000031.1:0-534 GCF_053345995.1 Comamonas sp. C24C
CGGACGCGTAGCAATGCGGATATCGAGGAGGCTTATGCGGGCCTGGTGACTGGCAGGACGACAGCGCAAGGAGATCGCTGGGTGTTGCATGTCTCTGCTGGACGGCAGCGCTTCACGCTGGGCGATGGCATGCTGATCGTCAACACGGCGGCAAACGGCCAGGACAGGGCTGCCCTGCAGGCGAACGCCCGTTGGGCTTCGGATTTCGTCGGCCTGGCGCAGCTGCGCTACAACCAGTGGAAGCTGGAGGCATTCCATGTGAATCCCGATGAGTTGGCGCTGCTGGACACACATACGCAAATCAACGGCCTCAACGTCGAACATGCGGTGGCACCGGGCCTGGAGTGGGGGGCGAGCTATCTCACAGTGCCCCGCTCAACTGCCCAATACTATTTGCCAGACGGTAGTCAGCGCCAGCGCGAAGGCCTCAAGGTCTATGACCTCAGAGGACGTTGGCAGCCCAATGCCGCGGGTCAGTCCGGTCCTTTTGTCGCCGCTGAAGCCGCGATACAGCGCAATAGCCGCTTTGCGATG
>NZ_JBKFBC010000032.1:0-497 GCF_053345995.1 Comamonas sp. C24C
CCCGGCTTTGGCGTGAGCTTCGGCACGACCTGGACGGACGAGCATTGCAAGCGCCTGAAAATGAGCCGCGAACTCTGGAACAAGGGCATGAAGGCCGCCTCGCTGGCGATGGACTGCATGGACCCGGCAGCGCGCGTGGCCCTGGAGATCACAGGCTCGAAATGCCCGCAGTCCATGACTGCAGACGAGCGCCGAAACAACTACGGACCGGATGCGTCGGCACAAGGCAGCCCGAATCCTGCTGCGCCGCCTGCAGAGGCTCAGTCCAGCCTGGCACCTGAAGTCACTCGCCCCTCGGTTGTCACCTCCGTGATGGATGATCCACGTACAGCGCAGCTGTATGACAATTAGTAGGCGTGATTCCTAATCTAGGAGGCCGCTATGGGCAAGACTCTAGCTCTTTTAGCGATGGCACTATGTGGCGCTTCGTCTCTGGCAGCGCCCGATTCCAGGGCGGTCAATGAACCGTTGAGCATTCAGCGCCAGATCTTCGGAAG
>NZ_JBKFBC010000004.1:0-13911 GCF_053345995.1 Comamonas sp. C24C
GACTGCCAGCACCGCCAACTCGACCGCCACGGCTGTAAGCACCAGTGTCAGCGGCCTGACCACGCGAGTCAGCACCGTCGAGAACACTGCCAGCACAGCCAACTCAACTGCCACGGATGCAAATTCGACTGCCAAAGCAGCCAATTCGACAGCACAGGCCGCAAGCTCCGGGGTCGCCAGCCTGAATACGCGTGTTAGCTCCGTCGAGAGCAGCGTCGTCGTTATGAGCAGCACCGTCAATCAACGCCTTTCGACCATAGAGGCCGTCAGCGGTGTATCCCAAAACACCGATGGCAGTGTTGCCATCGGTGGTCGCTCAAATGCTTCGGGCAATGGAGCAACCTCCATGGGCCAGGATTCGAAGGCTCAGGGCAGTGGTGCTACAGCCATCGGTGGTCGCTCAAATGCTTCGGGCAATGGAGCAACCTCCATGGGCCAGGATTCGAAGGCTCAGGGCAGTGGTGCTACAGCCATCGGCCAGGGCGCCAGTGCTCAGGGTGGCCAGGCAACCTCTGTGGGACAAGGTGCATCGGCAGGCTCCTCCGGAACAGCCATAGGTAGCGGCGCTAACGCTCAGGCGCCTGGAGCCACCGCTTTGGGGCAGGGGGCTGAGGCCGGTACTTCCGGCACGGCAATTGGAAATGGAGCGACAGCACAAGCCCCTAACTCGGTCGCACTTGGCGCCAATTCCGTAGCTGATCGCCCTGACAGTGTCTCCGTAGGATCCGTCGGCAATGAGCGCACATTGACGAATGTTGCCAACGGTACTCGTCCGACAGATGCTGTCAACAAGCAGCAATTGGACCAGGTCGGCCGTAATGCATCCCGCGGTATTGCAGCAGCTACTGCGCTGTCGATGGTGCCCGATGTGGATATTGGCAAAAAGGGGATGGTTGGAGTCGGCGTCGCAAATTTTGGCGGCCAAACCGCTCTAGCGCTTGGAGCCAAGGCGCGAATCACTGAAAGTGTTAAGGCCTCGATTGGCGTTGGTGTCGCAGGATCGAAGGTTACGGTAGGTGTCGGCGCAGGATTCCAGTGGTAACTATCTTGTAGAAAGGAATCGAACACGATGGGACGATGAAACCCGTCGTGTTCGTTGAAGTCACGTCACAACCCTTGATACGTCGTTATTTCACTTGGCCTTCGCCTCAACAGCGGCCCATGGTTTACCGAACCGTACTGGCTCAAACAATTGCGCTCATATCTGTACTAACCAAGCATGCTGAAAAAAACTCTCAACATTGGCATTTCCTTTTTTGGCCTCAAAGAGGGTCAATCTATCTGGTCCAATGGTGCCATCCAGAACTGCTTTTTCCTTTACTGGTTGCTGCAGAAATGTCCTAGCGTTGGCCGGGTGTCGTTTGTGAAAGCTGGTGATGGTACCGTCGGCCCACTTGGAATTGACAGCACCGGGATGGATTTTGAACTCGTGGAGATGGAAGAAGCCATCGTATCTGCCGAGCTGGATGTATTGATAGAAATGGGCGCGCAACTTCAGCCCGAGATTGTCCGCCGAGTAAGGGATAAAGGAACCAAGGTCATCTCCTACAGGGTCGGTAATGACTATGTGATGGAGGTGGAGCGCGTGATTGCAGGCCGTGAAGGTTTGGGAATATTCAACGGCGTGGTATTTGATGAGGTCTGGACAAATCAGCAACATATTGCTACTTGCAAAAGCTTCTTTGAAATTGTTTATAGATGCCCAGTCCATGTGGTACCCCATATCTGGTCGCCATTTTTCATTGATCGCATGAAGCAGGATCTCCCAGAAGGCACGACATTTGGATACGCACCGGGCAAGCCGGAAAAAAATATTTCGATCTTCGAGCCGAATATCAATGTTCTGAAAACTTCTCATTACCCAATGATAATATGCGAGGCGGCTTATCGAAAAAGCTCAGATGGCATCGGAGATATTTTTGTGACTAATTCTCTAAATCTCAAGAAACATCAGGCATTCGAGGGATTCTCCCTAAATCTCGATATTGTACAAAGCGGAAAGGCATCTTTTGAAGCTCGCTTTGGCACACCTTATTTTTTTTCTGCATTCACCGATATCGTTCTTACGCATCAGTGGGAGAATGCGCTCAATTATTTATACTATGATGCAGCCTACGGAAGATATCCATTAGTACACAATTCTGATTTGCTCGGAAATTTTGGCTACCGATATGCCTCGTTTGATGCGTTGGATGGGGCCGAAAAACTTCGCACGGCAATTTGTACGCATGACCTGAACCTCGATTCATATGATGATCAGTGCCGGAATCTTCTGAATCATGTCAGCATCTTTAACGTCGAGAATATTGCCATATACGACGACATGTTATGCCGACTGTGCGCGGACATTGCCTCAGCATAACTAGCAGCCAAATTAAAAGCACAGAAAATAAATGCCGTAATGACAACAGCACTTTGTGGAGATTCCACGATATTCTGTAGGTGACTACAAATTATCAAAATCTGTAAATGCGAGGCATGTTCTCTCCACTGCAAAAAGGCAAGTGTTAAATGCCGCACTCTGCTGAGCGGGGTGGGGGCGGATACGTTTCGGAATGTCAAGTTGTACAATCTATGAGGAAGTTTAAATTCGATCAATGAGAATGAAAAATAGCAGCGCTAAATAAAACTGCCTATTCGATCACATCTTTCATCTTTCAAATAGAGGTTGAAAATGAAGATTTTCAGCGATATTTCGATTGTTGTAATTGCCTGCGTACTCGCTGCATGCGGTGGCGGTGGCTCTGGTAACGGTAACGGTAACGGTAACGGTAACGGTAACGGTAACGGTAACGGTAATGCTGGTCCGGGTAGCAGTGATGGAGCTGCTGCGAAGCCAGAGGCAACCACGGAGATCGATCCTTCTCATGCACAACGCGGCAACTATGCCGATGTGAACCGGGCAAAGATCTTCAACATCGTGAATAAGAATCGCGCTACCTGTGGCTTCAGCGCATTGAGGCAAAATTCGTTACTGGACACTGTAGCGGCTGGTCATGCGAATTATCTGAAGTTGAACGAGACCATCAGTCATGAACAGGTAAATACAAATTCAGGCTTCACAGGAGCAGATTTATTGGGGCGAGCGACAGCAGCGGGTTACCAAAGGTCTGCACTTGGCGAGATCATCGTAAACGAGAGATCTGGATCACTTTACGCCGGAACCAGTCCATCTGGCATTGAGACATCTGCGTATCTTCCGTCTGGTGAAGGAAGAATAAAAAGTCTCTTCTCTACGGTTTACCATTTGTCGTATGCAGTGGGTGAATGGACGGAAATGGGGGTCGGATTCTCAGTGTCCAGCAATAAAACTTCTATCCTTGACAAAACAGCGTACTATGGTGTCGCTGTGGTTAATTTTGGTGTTCCTGCCGGTACACCTTTCCCTATTTATACTGGCGGGAAAATCCGTAGCTTCCCCTGTAATGGTACAACTGAGGTATCACCGCTCTTTGGTCCTGAGATCCCCAATCCTTATCCAAATCGGGATTTCAATGACTCCCCAATGGGAACTCCAATCTACTTCAAAGCTGCCTTTGGAGGCTCCATCGAGATCAAGACCGCAGAGATCATTCAGATAAAGTCGACCACTTCGGTGGCGACAAAAATCCTGAATTCCTCAGACGATGTTCATAAGCTACTAGCAGCCGGTGAGGCATTTGTTATCCCTGATCAGCCACTGCTTCCAAACACTCAATACAGAGTGAAGGTGAGTGGAACATCGGATGGGAAGCCGCTGAGCGAGGTGGTAATTTTCACCACTGGAACTCAGAACTAATGCGGAAGGTTGTGTCCGATTGTTGTATTCTTTTAGATGTTTTTTACATTGAGTTAGAATGTGGAGGTATCGGTATGACTAACGAAAAATTATTGAAGCTGGCGGCCAAGGCTGCCGGTATGATTTTGGGGGAGAAAAATGGGGGCTGGTTTTATGGCGAGAGTGGCCAGTGCGGTGAAAGTATGTATCTCATTTCCGAGAATAAAATCGAATGCTGGAATCCTCTGCGAAACGACAGTGATGCGTTGAAGTTGGCCGTGAAATTAAACATTGAATTTGCCTGCTTTGATAGAGAGCAAAAGACAAATGCAGGCGTGTGGACTTCAGAAAGCAAGCCGTATACTTGCATGACGCCTTACAATGGGGATAAGCATGCGGCAGTCCGCCTAGCCATCGTTCGTGCAGCAGCAGCTATTCAGCAAGTCAAGGAGAATACTTCCGATACATAATTGTGCTGCGAGGAAGATCCTGGACATACTCGGATTAAGGATGACAGCCATTCGAGTTGAGAAAGACGAATCTAAGGGAATTCAGGTATTCAGCGCCAAGCATCTATATGGTCCATAAGTTGCCCCAAGGACGATCGATCTCAATCATCCACAATGACGGTCTTGCTTTAAGCTCAGGGACTTGATGAGAGGCAATGAGTTGCCAGATCCGTCAATAGGCTTCGACCTAAGGCATTTTCGTCTTGTGGGCTGAAACACCATACCGATGATATTGTAGTCGGTTTCAACAGGGATGTACTACAGCTCATTGGGGTTGGGGAAGGATTCGACGTCATCAAGTTGCCGCAACTCTTCTGCGGCAATCTGATAATTTAGGGACAGGTCTTGCTGCGCGCTTTCCACTTCCTAAGAAATGAATGACAAATTTGTTTGTGGACTGTGTAATCTGGCATTCATGGATCCGGGAGGCGACTTTGAACTGGCAGCCCAAGCCTTATTGCCTATTTGAGACAACATTCTAATAAAAGTGGGCCTTTGCTAAATCACGTTTTAAGCGTTCGCTCTATATGCATAAGCTTGTAACGCGCCAGTGCCAGATTACCTTTGTTGCGATCAAGCACAAGATAGAGGAACAGACCTTCGACGTGCGGCACCAGTCGTATGAGATGGTACTGGTCGGCCAGAGTGATCTGTATGTCCTCGAAGCTGCAGCTGATGCCAAGCGATTTCAAGGTTTGGAGCTGGGCTTCGAGGACCTCAGTGTTGCCTGATGCAGCTATATCCAAGTTCATTCCTCCACCGGTCTGTGCCAAACATATACCGCTACGGTAGTTGACCAAGGCTGCAGCCAATGCTCCGTCGATCGCCATAGCGGAGTCCATTGATGATTTCAGATTTATGCTTATTCCGCTCTCATGTACTTCTTGATTGGAAAAGTGCTTGTTGAATTTTTCCAGCTTACACAGTTGTTTAATAAACACAAGCCACAAGGTCTGCGGATCACTATTCGAAATCTGATATTTTTGTACGCCTGCACGTGGATGGCTGGCTAAGTACTTGGTGATTGCGATGTCTGCCATCCTCGCGTTAGGCATAATCAGAAACCAAACAGCTGAAGCCTTGAGTACCGTGTTGTGGGAGAGCACAGCAGGCAACATCGAAAAAATGCCGGGTCCAACAAGAATTGCCATGACGTCCGGGTTGGCTGGAAGGCTTCTCAAGTCGACAATCTCGAATGGGCGGTACCAACTGATATTGGGTGTGCCAGAGACGCCATGGAGTGGTATGTTTTCCCAGGCACCATGACCTTCTGCTCCTGATACGCCTAATTGTGCTAGCGCATGTGCACCAATGTTAGAAGTAAGGTCAAGAACGGCAACAAGAGGGCTTTGCATCAATGATTGGCTCAATGTTTCTAAAAAGGTGTCCGCAGTGCCTCACGGGCTCTCCGGAATTTTTGGCTGCCTGGCTATACCACCGAGCATAAGCAAAATTCGGCCCATACCACTTTTATTATGAAAGGCTAGCTGCTGGAGTTGTAAGCAACAAGTGTCGTATGCATGCCGCAGGGGGCATTAATGATCAGGTGCCCCCAAAGGGGCTAGGGTGCACACTTTTCTTATGGATTCTTATCGAGCTAACGCTGAAAGGTTGGTTTTTGAATTAATTTACTAATTTAAAGGTTTTTCTTGGGAGAGGTGAGGATGAAATTTCTAGTAAGATCGGTATTTGTGTGAATGCTTAGGTCTATATATGTCGTCAGAAAGGTGACGGAGAATGTACCAGTTTCACTGAAGCTGGCCCAGCTTTAACAGTAGCAATAATTAATCGTTCGAGGTGGTATTTTTCAAGAAGTGCTCTCTTGCACTGTACAACAGGATTCGCTCATTGGAGAAACCATATCCCCAAAATCTGAATAGTATGGGGTGACTGACTACATCTGCACATTTTCTTCGCGTAGATGCTGGCACCGGCACGTACTATTTAAATATCGACACTAGAACTCCCACTCTTGCACGCCCTGACGTATGCGCCGCCATTAATCAAGTTCGGTAATTCAGATTACCATGGAACATGGCTGCTTGCGTTTTATTACCTTTCTGAAGTTCCACTCTGCAAGCGTTCTGCCAAAAAATACGAGCAAGAGTGGAAGCTGCATTTATATGCAATTCATCGTGGTTAGATTGCCATAGGAAGACTCCTTGCGACTATTTAAAATATAAGTGAGTCTTTGGCCGATCATACTTTAAGCGTGCGCTCAATATCCATAAGCTGATAACGCGCCAGTGCCAGATTGCCTTTGTTGCGATCAAGCACCAGATAGAGGAAAAGCCCTACGGCGTTCGGTACCAGTCGAATTAAGTGGTACTGGTCGGCCAGAGTGATCAGCATGTCCTCAATATTGCAACTGATGCCAAGCGATTTCATAGTCTGGAGCTTGGCTTGGACTACTTGTCTGTTGCCTGCCGCAGCTAAGTCCAAGTTCAATCCTCCACCGGCCTGTGCCAAACACATGCCACTACGGTAGTCGACTAAGGCTGCTGCCAATGCTCCGTCGATCGTCATAGCGGTGTCTATGGATGCCTTCAAATTTGTGCTCATGTTGCTCTTGCTTCCTTCCCCATTGAAGTTGATATTCTCATTAACGATTTTTAGTTTGGTAAGTTCTCTCTCACGTCCTTGCTTACTGAAATTTGCCTTGATTTTGTTCGGCTTTCTCAGTTCGCTCTCACTCCCTTCTTGGTTGAAATGCTTAATATTTTTTATCAATTTTTTCTCACTCCCTTTATGTTCATTATTTTTTTTCAGCTTGCTCAGTTGCTCCATGAGAACAGACCACAGGGACTGAGGATCACTCAATTGCAATTGATATTTTTGTGTGTTCATGTGTGGGTGTTCGGCCAAGTACTGGGATATTTCGATGTCTTCCATCAACGCATTAGGAAGTGTCAGAATCCACACAATTGAAGCTGAAAGTATCGTGTTGTGCCCGAGTACAGCCGGCAGCATGGAAAAGCTGCCAGGCCCCACGAGAATTGCAATGGGATTGGGCTTGCAGGGAATTCGTTCCAAATCAGCCGCCTTCAAAACTCGGTACCAACTTATTTTAGACGCGTCAGAGACGCCACGGAGTGGCATGTTTTCCCAGGCATCTTGACCTTCTGAGCCTGATATGCCCAACTGCTCGAGCACATATGCTCCCATACGAAAAGTCAGGTCCAAAAAGGTAACACTTAGGGCTTGCATCAATGATTGGCTCCATGTTTTTAGCAAGGTTTCCGCTTTGTCTCAGCTGCTACTCTGTACGTTCTAGCATCGAGCATGAGAACGATCTTATAAGTACAGCGATTAGAATGATGGAACTAGCAAGCAGTTTAAGAGCGTTATGTGTTAGCCGCATGGCGATCGTAATATTGAGAACGTAGGAATATCAAGATTGACTTTTCTCCAACAACTGGGCTTCACGCTTAATTCAGAAAATGTTAGTGGATTAACATCAAAAAAAATAGGTTCTTAAATTACTTTAACAATTACGAGTGTCTCTCCCGCTAGAGCGAACTCAGATGCCGCCTCTACGGTGTTCGCGCGGATCAGCTTTTTACGCTACGAGCCTTGCAATAAGGTTTTGAGAGCACTTTATTCGCCCCGGTATTGAACTAACCCCAGGAGCTGGACAGACTCCCAGGGGTTCAATGAAAAAATACCAAACAGAATTCAAGCTTGAAGTCGTCAAGAGCTTCCTGGTTGGTGAGGGCGGAGCGAAATTGCTGGCGTGACAATGTCCGTGCCCGAGGAGAAGATCCGTACGCTGGTAAAATATTTCCGATCACACTGCACTGAGTGAGGGTCTGCCGTAGCCCAGGGCCTGGGGGAGACTTTCCCAAGGAATGCCTGTTTGCAGCACAAACAGGATGCCGTTGAGAGCTGCCTCATCGCTCACGGAGAGCTTGCGTGCGCCACCTTCGACGGAAGAAGTGAAGGCTGGGATCAGAGGCTGCAGCTGTCGCCACAGTTCTTTGCTAGCGTGTTGTCTTGCCATGAGGGCCAGAAGCATAAATGCTTCTGGCTGATCTCAAACGGAGGTGGCGTTAGATTGTATGGAAGCCTCCCTCCCGAGTGGCTTGTGCTCTGCACCAATCAGGGCAAAGGTGTGAAGTCTTACTGCACAGGAGACTGTCATGGACCATACCGTTATTGCGGTTGACACTGCCAAGAAGGTGTTCCAGTTGCACTGGGTGGAGCACGATACGGGCAGCATAGAACGGCTGCAACTCAAGCGGGCGCGCTTGCTTGAATGGTTTGCCATCCGCGAGCCATCGCTCGTGGTGATGGAGGCTTGCGGCGGCGCGCATGAGTGGGCTCGCGCTTTGACGAAGTTGGGGCACGAAGTGCGCCTGATCTCTCCGCGCAAAGTCCGGCCGTTCGTTCAGCGCAACAAGACAGATGCCGCGGATGCACAGGCGATCTGGACGGCTTGCCAGCAGCCGGGCATGCGCTTTGTGCCCGTGAAGACCCAAGCGCAGCAGGTAGTGTTGTCGTTGCATCGGATCCGGGCGCAGCTCATGAAGAGCCGCATCATGCAGACCAATGAACTGCGAGGCATTCTCTATGAGTTCGACCTTGTGCTGCCCGAAGGGCATCGCGCACTGCTCCAAGCAATACCAGACGCGCTTGCTGATGCAGCCCAACGCCTGCCAGCGATGTTGATGGAGAGTCTGAACGAGCAAGTGCGTCGCATTGCCCAACTGAGCCAGGATATCAATCAAATCGAACACAGGCTTGCCCAGCAACTGCGTGAGTCCCCGCACTGCCAGAGCGTTGCTCAGATACCCGGCATTGGCTTGCTCACGGCGACCGCAGTTGTTGCCAGCATGGGCAATGCCCAGGCGTTCAAAGACGCGAGAGAGCTCTCAGCGTGGGTCGGATTGGTGCCACGCCAAAGCGGCACAGGTGGTCGAGTGAGGCAAATGGGCATCAGCAAACGTGGGGACGCATATCTGCGAACGCTGTTGATGCACGCGGCGAGATCTGTTGTGCTTAAAAGCCACGAGGCATCCACATGGTCGTGGCTGCAAACGTTGCTCAAACGCAGGCCCTACAACGTAGTTGTTGCGGCAGTTGCCAACAAGCTGGCCAGGACCATCTGGGCCGTGCTTGCAAAAGGGCAAGCGTGAAATGCCCAAGCTTGACAGGGCGCGCACTGAAGAGCACGAAGAATTGATTGCGAATCTGACGTTTTGAAGGAGAGCAAGCGACCCGAAATGTGTGATGGGCCAGACAGGTCGGACCGAGATGAGGACACTCCGATAAGAGCCAAGAGCGCTCAGCTCGAGTGTTAGATAGGAGCCTCATCAGCGAATGCCATCAGGGCCAGCAGGTGTACCAGCCTGCGCAATAGGCCGGATATAAGACTGCAGCCCTGCCTCCTGATTCTTCATGCACAAGGGTTACTTGTAATCCGGGAGGCTTCCATATAAGCGGCTCTTAGTTCCGCTGCGCTTGTGGAGCGATAGCACACCTAATTTTTTCCACCAACATATGGCTTAGGTAGCTATGGCATTTCAGCGTTTAAGACTAACGACGCATCATACGCCGCCTAGTTTTGTCGTAGAGACAGCTAGCCCAGCCTCCAATCCTCAGGCATGTTGAGAAAGTCTGCTGCAGTCATTACATTGATTTTGAAAAATAAACTAACAACCGTTAATACGTTAGATGTTTTAATATATGCAAAGATTGTTAATTTTATTTCAGATCAAGTGCCTATATGGTGTAAAAATTGTATCCTTGGGCATCAGTTTTCATAATGCATTCATGTAATTAATCAATTTTCAATTGGTTCTTGAAATTTCTATCAAGAGATATTCCATTAACGCAGGAGTTACTGACTTTACTCCTGTAAAACGTGCCTCTTGCAGAGATTTTCAATTCGGACGAGGAAAGTCGAAATTGGTAAGACAGTACCGGCGCTATACACGCTCGAATTCAAGCAAGAGTCTGTTCAACAGGGTCAAGGCTAAGTGTCAGCGGGGTAGGCAGCAAGGCAGTGAGCGCCGAATTGGCGCGCGTGTTGATGGAGTACGACTCACTGGGGAAATCGACGGCGTATTTCACGAAAACGCAGCGGTGAAGTACGCCTTCGCCCAACGCCACCGGCGACTGTGGCCGATCTCGGTGCAATGCCGGGTGCTGAAAGTCAGTCTGACGGTGTACCACGAGCAAGCCCTTGTGCCTTCGGGAACCTGGGGCAGTTTAGGATGGCTGTGAAACATTTATTGAATTTGCTCATTGGTGTTTTTTGGGGTTTGTCAGTCCAAGCAGAAGTCGTCGATCCAGCCTCCGGTATCAACCGTCAGAACCAGATTATCGAGCGTCAGCAACAGGATCGTCTGCGCGAAGCGCAAGATAGAGCCATGCGCGCGCTGTCCCCTCCGGGCGGCGTCGATTTGCGGCAAGTAGAGCCACAGGTGGCAGTGTCCGAATTGGGTGGGCAATGTCGCAATATTCGCGAAATCCGTTTTGTTGGAGACACGACGCGTTTTCCCAACAGTCTCAAGCACGAAATCCAGGTTGCGAAGACTAACAGTTGCTTGAGCGCAGCTGACCTTGAGGGCATCCTGGCCACGCTGACCAAGAGCTACATCGACCGCGGCTACATCACCACGCGCGCCTATCTGCCCGCGCAGGACCTGCGCACCGGCGTGCTGGAGGTGAAGGTGGTCGAAGGCCGGATCGAGCGCTTCGAGGTCACGGGCGGCAGCGAGCGCGCCCAGTGGATTCGAGGCGCCTTCCCGGCCCGCCCCGGCGACCTGCTGAACCTGCGCGACCTGGAGCAGGGCATCGACCAGGTCAATAGCTTGGCGGCCAACAACGCCAAGCTCGACCTGCGCCCCGGCAGCGCGCCGGGCCAGACCGTGGTGGTGGTCGAGAACCCCGCCACCTTCCCGGTGCACCTCTACACCTCGCTGGACAACTCGGGCACGCGCGCCACGGGCCGCGACAACGCCTCGGCCACCGTTACCTTCGACAGCCTGCTGGGCCTGAACGAGCTCATCTCGCTCACCAAGCGCCAGTCGGTGCTGCCCAAGCGCTGGGACCACAAGTCAGACTCGACCGGCCTTCGCGCCGTGCTGCCCTTTGGCTACAGTACCTTCAGCGTCGACGCGAGCGAGAGCAACTACACCAACGTGCTGCGCCTGCCCAGCAGCCAGAGCCTCACGTCGGAGGGCACCACCATCAGCCGCAGTTTCACCGCAGACCGCGTGGTGTACCGGGACCAGGCCAGCCGCATCTCGCTGTCGGCGCGCCTGGGCACGCAGTCCAGCCGCAACTGGCTAGGCGGCGAGTTCCTGCGGGTGGCCAGCCGCGACCTCAGCACGCTGGACGTGGGCGCTAGCGCCTTCACGCAGGTGGGCGGCGGCATCTTTAACGCGCGCCTGGGCTACGTGAAGGGCCTGAAGGCCTTCGGCGCGCTGCGCGATGCGGATGACCTCGACCCGCAGCTGCCGCGCGCGCAGTTTCGCAAGCTCACGCTCGATGCGGGTTTCTCGCGCCGCCTAGAGATCGCCAGCCGCGCCTTCACCGTCTCGAGCCAGTTCAGCGGCCAGTACGCCTACGACACCCTGTACGGCACGCAGCAGGTGCTGATCGGAGGCGGCTCGTCGGTGCGCGGTTTCCTCAACACCGTGCTCAGCGGCGACAGCGGCTTCTACGTGCGCAACGAGCTGGCCATTCCGTGGCTGCTCGCGCTGGGCAACGGCTCGCCGCTGAGGGGGCGCATCTACACCGGCTTCGACGTGGGCCGCGTAAGCAGCCGAGCCAGCGGCGTGCCCTCGGGCTCGCTGTCGGGCGCCACCCTGGGCGCGGCATTCTGGTGGAAGACCCTAAGCCTGGACGTCTTCGCCTCGCGCGCCGTGCACGTGCCCCGCACGCTGGTGCGCGAAGGCACCCTCTATGGCTTCCGCCTGTCCGCTTCCCTCTGAGGTCGAGCATCCACCATGAACCACATCTACCGAGTCATTTGGAATGCCGCCTCCGCCACCTGGATGGCCGTTGCGGAAACCGCGCGCGGCCAAGGCAAGGGCGCCAAGCCCACCACGCGCCGCCACGGAACCCTGGCTATCGGCGCATTGGCGCTGATACCGCCGTTCGCACTCGCGCAGGTCCCCTCCGTCGTCGTCGAGTCGGGCAGCAAACTCAACGCCTACGTCGCGCCTAACGGCGTGACGGTGGTCGACATCAACCAGGCCAACCCGGCGGGACTGTCGCACAACCGATACAACGCCTTCGACGTCAACCCGGTCGGGCTGGTGCTGAACAACGCCAACAGCGCAGAAAAGATCGCCTGGAACTCGCAGCTAGCCGGCCAGCTCCCGGCCAACTTCAACCTGACCAGCTCCGCGCGCGTGATCCTCAACGAGGTGGTGCTCAACGACCGCTCCACGCTCGCCGGCTTCACCGAGGTGCTCGGCGGCCGGGCCGACGTGGTGCTGGCCAACTCCTACGGCATCACCTGCTCGGGCTGCGGCTTCATCAACACTGACCGCGTGACGCTGACCACCGGCAACTCCTTCCTCGCGGCCAACGGCGGGCTGGGCGGCTTCGGCGTGGGCCAGGGTGACATCCTAATCACCGGCACGGGCATGAACGCCACGGCGCAACAGGTGCTGGATCTGGTGACGCGCTCGGTGCGCACCGAGGCGCAGCTCAACGGCCAAGACGTGAGCATCGTCACCGGCACCAACAAGTGGAGCTACAACACGCGCGCCGTCACTGGCGTCGTCACGCCCAGGGGCGACGCGCCGGCCTACTCGATCGACACTGCCGCGCTCGGCGGCATGTACGCCGACCGCATCCGCATGACCTCGAACGAAGCGGGCGTGGGCGTGCGCATGCTGGGCGACGCTGCCGCCAGCGTGGGCGACTTCACGCTCACGGCGGCGGGCAACGTCGAGCTGCGCAGCCACATCTCGGCCGCCGCTAATGTGAACGTGATCACCACGGGCACGGGCGCCAACGCGCTGGCGCTCACGGACGCGAGCCTCACCTCGAGCGGCATGACCGGGCTAGCGGCCACCGGCGGCGCATCGATCACGGGCAGCGCGCTCGTGGCTGGCACTGACCTAACGGTGAGCGCGGGCAGCCTGCTCGACACGGCCAGTGCATCCGACATTGGCAACAACAACCTGCGCCATGCGGGCGGCGCGCTCACGCTGGCCGTGGGCGATGCGGCGTCGCTGGGCGCTACCGAGTGGAGCGCGGGTGGGGCCTGGGACGGCAGCTTCGGCAACCTCGTGACCACGGGCGCGACCAAGCTCTACAGCAGCGAGGGCACGCTCATCGCTAGAACGGACAAGGGCGACCTGACGCTGGACCTGGCCACGCTGAAGTCGGCGGGCAGCATGGATCTCACCAGCAGCGGCAAGATCAGCACGGCTGCAGGCGGCGCGCTGCAATCGCTGGGCGGCGACCTGACGCTGACGGCGGGCAACGGGCTGTCGAACGCAGGCACGGTGACCTCGGACCAGGGCATGGTGAAGGTGCGCGCCAATGGCTACATTGATAACAGCGGCCAGATCCACGCCGCGCAGAAGCTCGACATCGCCGACAGCAAGGGCGGCGCCACCGCCAACCTCAGCAACAGCGGCACTCTCATCACTGACCAGGCGCTGGCACTGAAGGCCGTCG
>NZ_JBKFBC010000004.1:14092-74499 GCF_053345995.1 Comamonas sp. C24C
ACCGACAAGCTCACCGTGGCAGGCACCGTCGTCAACAGTGGCACGCTGCAGAGCGCAGGCACCGTCGCCGTGGACGCGGGCAGCGTGAATAACATGGGCACCCTGATCGCTGCGGCCGACCTCACGGCCACGACCATGGGCAACTTCACCAATGTGGGCACTGTGCAGGCCAGCGGCGGGCTCGGCGTGAGCAGCGATGGCCAGTTCAACAACATGCGCACCGGCGTGCTGAAGGCTGCCACGCTGAACCTCGCGGCCAGCAAAGGCCTGGACAATGCCGGCATCGCCACCGCCGACAAGGGGGACGCCACCCTGCGCGTGGACGGCACGCTGGCCAACAGCGGCCAGCTCCAAGCCAAGGAGAGCATCGACATTGCCGATGGCAACGGCAACGGCACGCAAGCCGTGGTCAACAGCGGCAAGCTGCTGGCCGGACAGGCGCAGGCGTTGGAGGCCGCGTCGTTCGGCAACACGGCCACCGGCACGACGCAGGCCGTCTCGGGCAGCAGAATCGCCGTGGGCAGCCTCGACAACCAGGGCACCTGGCTGCTGTCGCAGCAGAACACGGCCACCGACACCGTGACCGTCACCGGCACGCTCACCAACGGCGGCACGCTGCAGAGCGCGGGCAACGAGACCATTGGCGCCCACCAGCTCACCAACACCGGCAAGCTCATCGCCTTGGGCGACCTCACGGCCAACGTGGAAACAGACCTGAGCAACAACGGCACCACGGCAGCGATCCAGGCCGGCAATCATTTGTCGGTGCAGGGCACGGGCGCCGCACTAACCACCACGGTCGGCAGCAAGCTGCTCGGCGACGGTCTGACCATCAAAGTGGCGAGCATCGACAACGCCGGCACTCTTCAGGGCGGAATGCGTGCCAACAGCACGGTCAGCGCAGTCAACATGCTCAACAACCGCAGCAGCGGCGTGGTGACCGTGACCACCGACGCGACCGGCGCCGGCACGGTGGCCGCCACCACGATCACGAACGACGGCAAGCTGCAGTCCTCGGGCGCGCTCACGCTGGCCGTGGGCACGGGCGGCCTGACGAGCAACGGCACGCTCATTGCCAAGCGCAACCTCACGATGCAGGACCGCAGCGGCAACGCCTACACCGCCAACGTCAACGGCCTCATGCAAAGCCGCAACGGCACGCTTGAGGTGATCGGCACGCCCGCGAGCACCCTGAGCATTGGCACTGCCGGCACGGTGGTCGGCCAGACCCTCACGGGCACCTTGGGCACTATCAGCCTGGGCGATGGCGCCACGCTGTCTTCGGACCGCGGCATGACGCTTATGCTCGGCACGCTGACGCTCGGTGGCTCAAAGGCCGCCGTGCTGGGGTCGACCGACCAGGGCAACCCGTCGCTGACGAGCATCACCACGACCAGTGCGTTGACCAACAACGGTCTGCTCTTCTCGGGCCACCACCTGAAGGTGAACGCACCATCACTCGGCAACGGGCTGACCGGCGGCATCTCGGCGCTGTACGACCTGACGGTGAGCGCCACGGCCGGCAACCTCACGAACCAAGGCACGCTGTATGCGGGCAACGCCCTCAACGCATCGGCTTCCGGCATGCTGACGAATGCCGCGACGCTCACCGCCTACCAGGGCACGATCAGCGCGGGCCAGTCGGTCTCGCTGAACGCCGACACGCTGGTCAACAACAGCACCATCGACAGCAACGGCTCGATCACGTTGAGCGCGCGCAATCTGAGCAATGAGGTGTTGGGCGGCGACACGCGCAAATACGACGACGAGTCGGCGCGCGTCAAGACCCAGACCGGCTACGACAGCCAGGGCTACAACGGCCACGGCTGCTGCGACCAGTACGAGAGCTGGCACTACAAGGAGACTTGGTACAAGGACCAGACCTACTTCGGCGGTACGCCGACGGTCAAGCCGCAGATCACCGCGACCGGTGCGGTCAACCTATTATTCAGCACCGGCAAGAACCTGGGTGGCGTCATCTCCGGCGACACTGTCACGTTCAGCGGCAGCGGGGGCACCTTCGCCAACGACGACCTTGCGCTGCAGCGCACCTCATACACGCGCACCTGGACCGAGGAAACCAAGTACATAGCGGCCGGGCCCCTGACGTACTACAAACGAAGCGTCATCAACGACGGCACCACCAAAGCCGTCACCGAAATCAGCAACATCGGCGCAGGCGTTTTTGCCCGCGTGCTGACGGGCAGCAACTTCGCGCTGACCAACAATGGCTCGATAGCGGCAACGGCCGACATGAAGAAGGGCGACGCGAAGACCGCCACGGTCAAGCCGAAGGACGGCGACGACGCCACCAAGGGCACGGTCGGCAGCGAGGCCACGGGTACCACCACCGGCACCGTGACCCCCGTCACCACGCTGAATGGCCGCCCCGCCATTTTCTTCGTGGCCGTGAACGCGGCCAACGGCGTGACGGGCACGTCGTTCGGTGGCATCAACATCCCGCTGCCGACCAATCCCAACGGCCTCTATGTGACCGCCCTGGAGCCGGGTGCCAACTACTTGGTCGAGAGCAATCCGCGCTACCATATCGGCTCGTCCACCGTGAGCTCTGACTACCTGGCCGAGCGGTTGGGCTACGACGTCGACACGCTCGTGCGCCGCCTGGGCGACTCGAGCTACGAGGCCTATCTCATCAAGCAGCAGCTCATCGCACAGATGCGCACTTCGCTGCTGGCAGGCGTGAAGGATGAGGGCGTCCAAGTGCAGGGCCTTTTAGACTCGGCCGTCAGCGAAAGCAAGTCGCTGGGCCTCGTTTACGGCCAGGCGCTCACGCCCGAACAGCAATCGAAGCTCACGCACGACATCGTGTGGATGGTGCAGACCGAGATCGACGGCCGGGTGGTGCTTGCGCCCGTGGTGTACCTGTCGCCGCAGACCAAGGCTGGCGTCATGCAGGGCGCGGTCATCACGGTGGAGAACGCCAACCTGAGCCTCACCTCGCTGACCAACACGGGCGGTACCATCGCCGGCAAAAAGGCGCTGAACGTGGTATCCGTGGGCGACGTGACCAACACCTCGGGCACGATCAAGGGTGGCAACGTGAGCATCACGTCGACGGGGGGCAGCATCATCAATAAGACGACGGCTTCGGGCTCTGGCGTCGATCAGCGCTATGCCACCGACATCGGCAAGACGGCATCGATCGAATCGACCGACATGCTGTTGCTGAATGCCGCCAAGGACATCACCAACACCGGCGCCAACGTGGCGGCCGACGGCGATGCCGGCCTGAAGGCCGGCGGCAACGTCACGTTCGACACGATCCAGAACAAGACCGCCGCCACCACGCACAGCAGCTACAACAGCGCGTTCCGCAGCGGTTCGACGACCACCACCACGACCACGGTCGACCAGGTGAAGTCGGGCCTCACAAGCGGCGGCGACCTGTCGATCAATGCGGGCAAGAACATCACGCTCGCCGGTACCGACGCCAAGGCTGCAGGTAGCGCCGACCTGAAGGCGGGCGGCGACCTGAATATCCTGGCGCGCGAAAATAAAAGCGACATCCACTCCGTCAACACCGCCAGTGGGTTGGGCATGAACGATTCCCTGTACGGCTCCACCACTATCACCACCCACACCGGTTCAGTGCGCAATGTTGGCAGCACACTCCAGGTTGGAGGCAGCAATGCTTCACTTAATGCCAAGAACGACCTCACAGTGAAAGGCTCGAGCATCGACGTCAAGGGCAATGGCAACATCAGCGCCACCAACATCAACCTGCTCGCAGGCCATGACTACGATGAAACACACACCACGACCGAGAGCATCAAACTGCTGCAGGTCAGCGCCTCCAGCGCCGGTTCTACGAAAACCGAGGTTTCGGCAAGCGCCAACGCCAGCGCCGACAATGGTAATTACAGCGCTTCAGTACAAGCAGGTGCATCGGCCAGCGCAACCGGTACCGCTTCGGCGGGATTGGCACTCATGAGTGTTACCAAAATTCAAGCAGATACAACGGATTTGCATCATGTCGGATCGTCCGTGAAGTTCGGCGGTGACGCGGCGATCAAGGCGAAGAACGTCGGCTTGCAGGGTTCGAAAGTGGCGATTGATGGTAATGCCGTGATCGATGTGAATAGTATCGAGCTGCTGGCGGCCGAGGACAAAAAAACATCGACGACGTCGACGGAGAACTTGACTATCGGAATCATGGCAAGCAGTACCAACAGCGCTGAGGCTGAAATCAGTGCAGAAGCGAGTGCTGCCGTTGGTGCCAAGGTCAATCCGACCGCCAAGGTTGGGATTAATGCACGCGTCGGCTTGAGCTCGGACAGTCGTTTGGACTATCTACAACACAGGACGAATACCACGTCGACACTCGAAACCAACCATCAAGGCTCGTCGATCAGCGCGGGAGACGATTTGCGTATTGTCAATGCAGACACGCTAAAGCTGGAAGGCTCGACACTGGCGGCCAAGAATAATGTGAACATCGAGGCCAAAGAACAGAGCTACACGGCTGTCAACGATGTCCGTGAGACGCGATCTAGCAGTAGCCTCACGACGGCTGGACTTTATGTGGACGGCAAGGCGAGTGGAAAAGCAAACGCCGGGGCCGCGCTGGGCTTAGGGGCGAGCGCAAACGCGAGCGTCCAGGGTCAAGCCCGGGCTGAGTCGGGCTACTATGTATCGAACACCCGGACCGACAGCGCTGACGGCACGACCGCCGCGGTGACCTCGGGCCTTGTCGCCGGGGGCAATATCACTCGCACGGCCACCGAACGCATTGATGACGTCGGCACGCAGATCGATGCGGGTGGTGATTTCGCTCAATCTGCCAAGACGATCACCAGCCGGGCGGCTGCAGACAAGACCTACAGTACCTCCGGCACCCAGACCGATACGATGAAGCTTGGGCAATACGCCGAGGCGACCGCTGCTGCTTCCGTGGGTCTGAGCGGGTCAGAAAAAAGCGCCTCGGTCGGTGCGGGTTTGACGGCAAGCTATGTTCATGAGGATGAAGCCGGCAGTTCGAATGGCAGCCGGGCGGTCGTGTCTACGATCAAAGCGGGCGGAAACGCAAACAGTCAATCCAGCGGCGCGACGGATTTCGAGGGCACTAGCATCAGCGCAGGTAAAAACGTGTCGCTCGACGCCGACTCTCTCAATTACCGCGCAGCGCACAACACGGCCAGTTCCCACAACGACTCGACCACAGCAGGCGGGGTCGTCGACCTGGACTTCCTGGGACCCAGCGTAAACCTGAGCGTTAACTACCACGGCAACAAGGAGAGCGACTCCAGTAGTCAGGCGATCGCCGGAGGCATCGTCGCGGGCGGCAATCTGTCGATCAACACCAAGGGCGACTCGCGCTTTGAAGGAACTCATCTTGCCGCCGACGGCAAAGCGACTTTGAACGCTGGTGGCAAGCTCCTCTTCGGGGCAGCCACGAACCATGAGAAAAGCAGTAAACAGGGTGTGGGCGTCGATGTAGGCGTATCTGCTGGAACGAAGGGCGGCGGTGTCAATGCCAATGCGCAAGTGCAAATCGGCTCCAGCAGCCGCGATACCGAGATCGGCGCAAGCGTGAGAAGCGGCAAAGGCTCTATCGATATCCACAGCGGCGGAGATGCGACTTTCGTCGGCACCTCATTCGATGCGGGCAAGAACGATGTCACGCTCGTCTCGCAAGGCGATCTGCAGTTCAAGGCGGCCCATGATCGACAGAAAAGCACGTCTGTGGAGGTGAGCGTCGGCCTCTCCGTCTCCGGAGGGAAGAACAAGGGCGCGAGCAAATTTGCGGGTATGTCGCAAAACCTCTCGTCCTCTGGCACACCGAATGCGGCATTCGGATTGGACATCTCCAACAGCGATACAGTCACAGGAACGGTGATCAAGAGCGGCGGCAAGGTGATCCTGAGTGCAAGGAGCGATCTAAAGCAGGAGAACGTCCAGGTCGTGGATGCGACCAGTGTTCACGAGTCGGCTGGAGGAAAATCGGAAAAGATAACGACTCAAAGCACCAGTGACAGAATCGGCATCAAAGCATACATGCCAGAAATAAAACTGCACGATAAAAAACCTGACGCCAAGAGGGGTGGCGCCAGTGTCGATTCTCCGGAACTGAAGAATCGGCAGACAGACAATTCGCAAGAGAAGGTGTCATCCAGCAAAGGCTTCAACCCGCCTTTGGACTTAGGAGATGGCCGTAAAGGCTATCCGCTAAGCCCAGTCGACCCGCCGTCTGGCCGGAAAATTGGAATGCTGGGGACCGATGCTCGACCGCTGCCACAGACTTCGGGACAAGACAGCGAGCGAGCACCGCAGTCTGGACGGGCGACTCACAGCACCCCCGTTTCGGGTGCACCAACCAAGATAGATGCGCAACTAAAAGCCGGGGCCAAAGCTGAACAAAATCAGCCTGCCGAACTGCCGGGAAAAGTACTTTCAAAGGAAAACCACGCACCGCAACTGCAATCTGGACGACAGCTCAAGCCTGTCAACTATGAGAATGTGTCGAGCAACTTGCAAACGAAGGCGCCGTCCAATGAATTAAATCCGCCGTCAGGCCGGGATAGCGGAGTGCTAAGTGCTGATAGTAGCTTGTTGACGCCAGATTTTGAAAAGAACCGTTCTTTACTGAATTCGGAAGACGCATCCAAATCATCATCAAGTGAACTTAAGACATTTTCTTATAAAAATGTTGATATTAAGAGTCGCGGCCCTAACGCTTCAACAGTATTAATTTTGGGGCATGGAGGCCATACGCCTTCCCGCAACATTTTTATGCCTGGCTCCGGAAAAGTTAAGGTCCCTGACGGGAAAGTGGTTAATTTTAATTCTTTGGATGGAAATGTTTCTATAGGAACGAAAGCAGATCATTTGCTTCAAGGATTTTCAGTGCCACCGATTGACTCCAGCGACTCAGGTACTACAATTAAAAATTATTCATTTGAGCATGCTCCTGTCTTTGATCATTATAAGCCAACAGATAAATTTGATTTAATCACTATTCAGCCTGGTAAGAAGGCGCACATGAGAGACGTATTTGACGCCTTGAAAGCATCCGGTAGTAATTGCACCACAATTCATAATTTTGCCTGTCGAATCAATAAACAGACATACACAGGCACCATTTCCAGCGTGGGGAGCCCATCAACCAATGAAAAAAATCAGCAGAAAGGGAGTTCGCAAGAGAAGGTGTCATCCAACAAAAACTTCAAACCGCCTCGGGACTTGGGAGATGGTCGTAAAGGCTATCCGTTGAGCCCAATCGACCCGCCTTCAGGCCGAGATATTGGAACAGTGGGGCCTGCTTCTGGCAATGTCAATCAGCTGCCTGCCTTGCCACCAAGGCCTGCCATGCCGCCAAGGCCAAAACCTGTAGAAGACCTATTGGCGGAAAAGTTAATAAACCACTTTGGCATGGAGGCTGGACAGTATCTCCCCAATCCCTCACCAAAATTAACCGACGGTGAGGCGATGAGCATTGGTTTGTATACCAATGGTGAGTATCGAAAACTCAATGAAGAGCTGAGAGAAAAAAAGGAGCGGCCCGACCATCGGAAAGCGGTTGATGAAGGACTGCAAAGTGGCATTCCCAAACTAAGCAATGGAACGATCGTAAAATCCTATCGTGGTGGACTTGCGCCAGCGGGACAATCGATAGTCGAAGGCACAGAGATTTCTGATCCTGGATATTTTTCGACTTCCAAGGATCCAAAAATAGCTGAATCATTCGAAAAATCGCCACAGACGAAGAAATTCATCATCTTTGGAGAATCTGGTGCGGATGTTTCAGGAATATCGATGGAGGATTATGAAAAGGAAGTTTTGTACCCTAAGGACACAAGATTCAATCCATTGTTCATAACCCCTGATGGGAAAAACGTAGTTCTGGAAGAAGCTGGTCTACCACCGAAAAGCGGGCACAAGTATGAGTTAGATTTGATCGGTAGCGCAGACAAAGGTCACGAAAGCAAATTGCCAACCAATACGGGACAAAAGCTTCCCGTACCGCCTCAACCAGATCACCTGAAGCGTCCTGCAGTGCCGTCAATGGGCGATCGCACCGGGGGAGGGGTTTTGGAACTCGAGACCGATGACAATTCGCAAGAGAAGGTGTCATCCAGCAAAAGCTTCAACTCGCCTCGGGACTTGGGAGATGGTCGCAAAGGCTATCCGTTGAGCCCAATCGACCCGCCTTCAGGCCGAGATATTGGAACACTGGGGCCTGATGGCCGACCGCTGCAAAGCAAGTTGACAATGGACGACATGCCGGGTGGGGGACAGTCCGAGCAGGCAAGTTTTTCCATCTCCAGCGACTCGGAAGTGGGGACATCTTCTATGCAGGCAACAAGCCATGTTCGGCTATCTTCTCCGTCGGCAGGAAAGGGATCTGGTGACGCAGGTGCATCGGAAAAAAAGCCGGACATCCTAAGCTTTAACGAGGGACCTGAAAAAGAGAGCTTGCTAGTGACTGGGCCTGATTCTGGTAATGCCAATCAGCCGCCTTCCTTGCTGCCAAGAAGTGTCGGAGGCGACCCCTTCGGAATCAAGGATTCTTCGCGCTCTAGTTTCCAAATAAATTCGCCTGTTGTTTACAAGGAAAATGTTTTCGGAAAGGACAGCATCCTTTTCTATGACCCTAATATGCACACGTTGAAAATTAGGGTTCACGGGGCACCGTTTCAGTCGATGGGTGCAAAGGATGCGGGGAAATTTGTCGATAAAATTGAAAGCACCTTGGCAGAACATGGTGCAGTTTTACCTGGAGCAATAAAAAGGATCGATCTTGAATCTTGCTTTGGAGCTTGTGGTGGTTTTTTTTCACAAGCACAGGCAATTTCTAATATAACCGAGTTGCCAGTTTTTGCAAAAAAGGGGATGTTTAACCCTATTCTCAATAATAAATTAAAGAAGATTAAGCCTAACAAATCGAAATTTGCACGATCAATTTCAATCGGTGGCAACAAGGTGCTTGGTCGAATGATGACGGCTGTGAGGCCGGGACGGGCGCCCACTTTGTCCACAGGCCTTGAGCGTGGTTCTGAGGACGTAGTCCGTAATTTGAATGCAGGAAATATTAACATCAATAATTCCAGCGAAAATATTGATAAAAATGGGGAAGGCGCAGATCTGAAGCTAGATGATGTGAATTCAACTAGTATAGCAACCCGCAAATAGAGTTTGACGGGGAAGATACCTGCTTTGAAGAGGCAGGATGGCGAGGGCACATATCATTTCCGCCTAAATGCCGTGTCGGTTGAGGAGGCGCCTTGAGCCGTTACCATTCCGAAACAAGTGGAAAGGTCTCCGAAGCTTGTTTACGATTCGCGTCTGATTGTGCAGATTGGAAACGATAAGGTGACTGAGAACGCTGCGCGAAACCTACAATTGAAGCATCCCTGTACGGTATTGACGAAGCTAATAGTTAATGGCTCGCTACAAGGCGTGAGTGGCGATCTGAGGAATATCCAGTGTGCTATCAAGCTGCTGCTGGTCGGACATGGTAATGTGGCGACGATGGAAGGCAAGTATCCCGAGCAACTGGCTCAGATTGTTGATCGGCTTCCATCCTAAATGACACCTAAGAAGGATATATTGGTGTAATGCGAAGGTGCTGAATGTGCCGAAGATGTAAAAGAAGCGCTGGCTGATTTTTATCTTGATTTGGTTGTGACTGGGTTAAAGGGGCGATCAAGTTTGAGAAAAATGATAAGAGGACTACCACGGCATTGAATGATCCGAGTGCCTTATCAAAGATGGATGAAGTGGATTCGGCTAATATGGTAGAAAAAATCAATCAATTAGCTGGAGTATAAATATCATCATCGAACGCGTCGGAGCGGGTTCAAATAATGCGGTTATTGTTTCTCATGGAGGATTCACATCTCCTAGGGAACCTCTACATAACTCCCACAGGCATATGTCTGCACATGCGTGTCGGGTGCGGTAGCATCGCGGCCCATGCAGTAATCTGATCTCGGCCTGAACCTTTCCATTAAGAGTTCGGACGGGTTAGCTGCCGTCTCCTTTGAGGAGCGCGCGAATTGGGCGAACCTATTGCCTGCAATAATTCGTTGGGCTGTTGCCGGTTTCAAAGACACCTTGTTAAGGCGGAAGATGAAGCTGGAGGTGCTTTGTGGGAACGAGACGTCCGTTCTGTCGGAAATTCAAGGTTGAAGCGGTCAAGCTGGTGACTGTGCGAGGCGTTGCAGTGGCGCAAGCTGCGGCGACCTAGGTGCAGATGAGACGTAGTTGAGGGCATGGCGCGAGTTGGCATCAGACCTGCTGCACGGCCGCGTCCCCGAGGCCTGCTTAAGCACCAGCGCAGAGCCATCGCCGACAACTTGCTGGATCGCCAGTTCAAGGCCGATGCACCGAACCGCAAGTGGCTGCCGATTTTACCTATATCTGGACGGCTGAAGACTGGCTGTATGTGGCGGTTGTGCTGGACCTGTACTCGCGGACGCATAGTGGATTAGTTCAGCATGACCAGCCAACTCGTGGCTGATGCACTGATGATAGCTGTTTGACGTCGTGGAAGGCCGCAGGAATGGCTGCATCACTCTGGCCAGGGTAGCCAATACACCAGCAACACTTCCAGCCGCTTCTGACTGAGCAAGGCATCGTGTGCAGCATGAGCCGTGCTGGCGAAGTCTGGGACAACTCGGCAATGAGAGCTTCCTCACTGGTCTGAAGACGGAGCGCACAGCTCGCAAGATCTACCGCTCGCACGAGCAAGCGAGATCAGATGTGTTCGGCTACATCGAGCGGTTCTACAACCCGACGCATCGCACTCGATACTTGCGTACATTAGTCCAATAGAGTTCGAGGAAGCCCGAGAAGCTTAGGTCGGTGTCTACAAGACCTAAGCGGCATTTTTGGAGCTAAGTGCAGAGGCCTCTGGAGTGAGGACATGGTCTCAGATGAACTGCTTGATGATTTGGAGAAGTTGCATCCAGATATGAGGTTCACAGCTGATTTGGCTGCGTTCCACTCCAGACGATTGGTTGTGAATCGGGCTTCGTAAAAATCCGGTTTTTCAAAGATCCGCCTTCGGGCAGTTTTTCTGTTTGACTTCTGCCAGCCGGAAGCTGGTTGCCGCTGCCCTGGTTAACTTACGGTAGCCAGCGACGTGACCAAAATAAAACCTAGCGGGTTTTGTCGCTTTGATAGATTTTATTGAATTTTACAAAAATTATTACATTTATTTTATCAATCCAGTAATCTTAAGTATTCGTATAAAAAGGAGTGGTTATGGACGTTGAGAGCTTGGTAAGCTGTACCTTGTTTGTGGATGACACTGCGGTGGTCCGCTGCACAGTCCCTGAAGTTATGGTCAAGGTCACGTCAGTCGTCGGTAAAGACAGGGTCGTAGCGGTAGTGCTCCATGGTGAAGCTCATGGAACTCAACGCGGATATCGAAGAGATCAGCTTAGCAAGCGTTCCAACCCCACTGATGTGTTCAAAAAATAAGCATCCAAGGTTAAACGAACGAACTCCGAGAGGTTTTCATTTGTCTCCTTGCTGGCCGAAAGCCGGCACTTGCCGCCTTGGTTCGCTTCGGTGGTTTTTTTATTCCCGGGTCGCTTCAATGTGCACACCCGAGGATCGTGCACATTTCAGTAGAGGCTTATCATTCGGCGCCGGCACTTAGTCTGTGGACGGCACTGCTTTAAAAGGTGCTTTGACTGATTAAATTCGAGCTTCCATAGCAAAGGAGGGAAGCCATGTCTGTATACGGTGTGGTGAAGTTCGAGTAGCTCAAGGTATCTAACGCCACTGATACAGTGGATATAATCCAGGCCAAATACTCAAGAATTCTTCAGTTAGTGGCGAAGACCGCCAGCGAGCAAGCCGAGCACGTGCCTAGGCTATCGTTAATGGTGGAACCGCAAGGGAATATAGCCATACTCACGTCTTTTGCCCGCGAGTCCCAAATTCGGCTGAGGTGGGTCGCATCTGGTGAGGATATAGGAGGGCCGTCTTTAGGAGCGGGAAGCACGAGCCCGCTGAGCTTACTGTGATCTTGAAAGTGTATTGGCTTGCTTGGACTGGTGCTACCTCTCTATGGCTGGAGGGGGGGTAATCTAGTTTCGACAGATTCTTACCGCCCAGACGACTTCGCGCATGAGGTCCTGATGAATGTGGTCAGAAAGCAAGTTGACCTAGGATGGTCTGCATAAAGCGAATCCTCGCGTGGTAATGCTTGAATGGGTCTCTTGAACCATGCCCCATCGCACTCAAGATGCCCGCGCTCCGCGGGCATCTTGCCTTTTAGGCTGTCCTCGCAAGCTTAGGTTGGCTGTTGATCAGCAAATGGACAATGGCCATCCACAGGTTCGCCAAGGCACACAGGGTATGCAGCTGCTGGGTGTTCTTTCTTAAATCTCGATAGCGAGCCTTGGCCCGAGTCTTGGGCTTGAGCTGCGCAAGTTGCTATTGCAAGGCCATGTAGATCCAGCTCCTTGCGCTTGCTGCGCTTCATGGCGATATGTCAACGCAGCTGTGCTCAGACGTCTGGATAGGCATATCCGGGCTTTTGTCAGCCTCCTGGTAACCAGCATCGCCATAGCCATCGCTCTCTTGGTCGTGGAGCAAGCTGTTGTCCTGCTCCACATCGCCAACATTGGCTGCGGTCCCGCGTACGGTGTGCAACAGGCCATAGTCTGCATCTATGCCAAGGTGGGCCTTCATTTCGAAGTACCACTGTTTTGGTGCAACTCAGGATCACGAGAGTTGGTGCTGTTCTTGGTGGAGCCGGGCGCTGCGATCAACGTGGCATCCACGATAGCGCCTGTGCGCAGCATCAGCTTTTTGCTCACCAGCAAGTCCGTGATTGTCTCCAGGATTTGCTCCGTGAAATGGTGCGCTTTCAGCAAAGGGGAAAGGCGCAGGATGGTGCTCTCATCCAGTGTGGCGTCTTCCCACGATAAACCGGCGAACTCCCGAAACAACGGCATGTCGTGCAGCGCTTCTTCCACGGCCGGATCGCTGAGCGTGAACCACCGCTGTATGAAGTGAATGCGCAGCAGCGTCTCAACAGGAAACGGTGGCCCTCCTCGACGCCCTTCAGGGGCGTAGGGCCACCAAGTCTTTCCACGGCACGACTTGCTGCATCTGCTCAAGAAATTCGCGCTTGCGTGAAAAGTTCAGGCCGAGATCAGATTGCCCCATGGGCAGCGATGCTGCCGCACCCGGCACGCATGTGCAAGCACATGCGTGTGGAAATTATGTTTAGGTTCACTAGCGGGAGAAGGCGCCCAATAATTGTTAAAGTAATTTAAGAATATGTATTTTTCGGTGTTGATCCATTAGCATTTTGTAAAAACTAGTCGTTGAGAAAAAATTGATCATTAAATTCCTAAGCTTTCTATCTTACCCACGCTGCGCGGCTTGCATACAACGTTCGTAGGCTGCTTGCTAGCTAGTTCCAGCCATAGTTGTATTCGCTGTATTAATCAGATTGTTCTCATGCTCGATGCCATAAGATATAGAGTAGCACGTGATACAAGACGATAACCTTGATAGAAACATAGAGCCGTCATGGATGCAATACCTAATCGTTACTTTTTTGAACCTCACCTCTCGTATGGGAACATATGTGCTCACGCTGTTGAGCGTATCAGGAAGAAAAGGTCATGGCACCTAGTGAAATATGCTACCCCGTTATGTCTCTGGCGCACCGAAAATCAGTTGGTACCGCATTTCAAAGGCGGTTGATTTGGCACGAATTACCTGCAAGCCCAATCCCATTGCAGTTCTCGTTGAACCTGGCAGCTTTCCCATGCTGCCGGCTGTACTCGCGAACAACACGATACTTTCAGCTTCAATTGTGTGGATTCTCACACTTCCT
The DNA here is from genome assembly GCF_053345995.1 of Comamonas sp. C24C. Classification (NCBI taxonomy): domain Bacteria; kingdom Pseudomonadati; phylum Pseudomonadota; class Betaproteobacteria; order Burkholderiales; family Comamonadaceae; genus Comamonas; species Comamonas sp. C24C. The sequence goes on from NZ_JBKFBC010000004.1 coordinate 27,918, forward strand.
AAAGGGCTGATGGAAGACATCGAAATATTCCAGCACTTTGTGAAAAAATTAATGAATATATGGGGAGTGAGAAAAATCTGAGAAAAATATGAAACATATTAACCAAGAAGGGAGTGAGAGCGGACTGAGAAAGCCGAAAAAAATCAATGCAAATTTCAGTAAGCAAGGAAGTGAGAGAGAACTGAGCAAACTGAAAAGCGCTACTGAGAATTCCAAATTCAATGAGGAAGGAAGTAAGAGCAACATGAGCACAAATTTGAAGTCATCCATAGACACCGCGATGACGATTGACGGAGCATTGGCTGCAGCCTTAGTCGACTACCGTAGTGGTATGTGTCTGGCACAGGCCGGTGGAGGATTGAACTTGGATTTGGCTGCGGCAGGCAACAGACAGGTCGTCCAAGCCAAGCTCTAGACTATGAAATCGCTTGGCATCAGCTGCAATATTGAGGACATGCTGATCACTCTGGCCGACCATTACCTCTATCTGGTGCTTGATCGAAAAAAAACAATCTGGCACTGGCGCGTTACAAGCTTATGGATATTGAGCGCACGCTGAAGGTGTGATCTGGAGAAATTCATCTGTGCCGACAGCGGCATGTATTCCACTTGTTCTTAAGTATTCAACTGTCCTCAGATGGAATATCGCTGCATCAAAGGCTTCACCGCCATAGAACTCATGGTCACGATCGCCATTCTGGCGATATTGGCCGGTATCGCGGCCCCCAGCTTCAACCCCATCATTGAACGCTGGCGCGTACGCCAAGCATCCGAGGAACTGCAGTCCACGTTTTACTTTGCGCGCTCCGAAGCCATCAAGCGCGGCGGCAATGTGACTATTTTGCGCAGCGCCGATGGCGGAGGCTGCACAGCGGTGGGCTCCGATACCAGTCTCTGGAGCTGCGGCTGGATTGTGTTTGCCGACTTGAACAGCAACGGCGCACAGGACAGCGGCGAAGACACATTGCAAACCGCTCCTGCTCCCAACAAGGTAAGCGTGCAGTTCACCAATACCAGCGATGCCAAGCTGACCGACCCGATCAAGGTCGACCGCTGGGGAAGATTCTCAAGCACGAATGCCGCCATTGATTTTGCATTTCGACTGACCCCAAAAAGTGGCAGCACCGCCAATGCATCCTCAATCTGCGTCAGCAGCAGTGGACGCATCAAGCGACTCGAATCTGCAACCGGCTCATGCAGCAGTTAACCAAGCGAACGGGATCATTGGGCAGCGGCACAGGCCCGCCCTTAACGAGGAGTCTGTATGTACACCAGCTTCGACAACGCTCCGCATCTCGCCGCCCCCGGCTTGAGCGGTTACGGATTCACCTCCATTGAGCTGATAGTGACCGTTGCCATCGTCGCAATCCTCAGCGCCATTGCAGTGCCCAGCTTCAACTTTATTTTTGAGCGCTGGCGCGTCATGGAGGCCGTGGAGATCATGAAATCCAGTCTGATGTTCGCCCGCTCAGAATCTATCAAGCGCGGCGGCAACGTATATCTGGAAAAGCTTCCCCGAACCACTGTTGGCTGCGTCACCGACGGAACCAACCAGGACTGGGATTGCGGCTGGGTCGTCTTCGTGGATAGCAATGGCAACAGACGCTGGAACAGCGGAGAGGAGATTCAGCGCTATGAGCCACCGGCCAAAGTAACCGTCACCAGAACCAAATCAGGCGCCACCATCAGTGTCGACCGCTGGGGAATGATGGACGGCGCCAATTTGATCGGCTTCACGATAGCGCCTCAGCCTGCTGGAATAACCTCTGCCGCAACCAAAGGCATTTGCATGTCTTCGGGCGGACGAATTCGAGTCATTGAACAAAAAGACGTGCCATGCACCAACTGAATCACACTCGCCAAATCAGCAGGCAGCGAGGTATTACTTTACTGGAATCGCTGATTGCCATCGTGGTCGCCGCGTTAGGCATCCTCGGCATCCTCGGCGTACAAATGCGCACGCTGACCGACACCCAGACCAGCATGCGCCGCGCTCAGGCAATCCGTTTGATTGAAGACCTTAGCGAGCGCATGAAGGTGAACCCCAATGCACTGAGCGGCATCAACACCTACGTCACGGGCTGGACTGCCACCCCTCCAACCACTGCCGCGACCAAAAAATGCGTCGGCAGCACTACCTGCACCCAGGCCGAATTGGCGGAGTACGACCTCAAGGAATGGAAACGTCTGGTGGAGCGCGCTCTGCCGCTTGGCAATGCAACCACCTTTCTGGCCCTAGCCGATGGTGATTCCAGCAGCATCACCAACCGCCGGCAATTGGGCGTGCTCGTACGCTGGCGGGAAAACGAGCGCGAGGACTTTGCAAGCGACGCCGCCGGCACCGCCGCCAAAAAAGCCTACAAGGACGCCATCAACACCGGAGCCAGCATCAAGAGCGACGGCAGCATCAGCACCAAGGACCCCACCTCCTGCCCCGCCAACTTCACTTGCCATCTTCAATACATACCGGTCAGTGCACGCTGCGCGCCGGACTTTCGCGCGGGCAATAGCGCACCTTTATTTTTTTGCCCAGGAACCTGACGCATACCTATGACAGTCTCCGTCATCCCTGCTCGCAGCGCGAGAAGTCACCCTCAACGAGGCGTAACTCTGATTGAACTGCTCGTCGGCATCGTCATCGGCCTTCTGACGATAGCCGTTGCCATGGGCGCGCTAATGGTATCAAGAGGCGTTACCGGCACCGTCAGCGATAGCAGCATGCTGCAACAGCAAGCTGCATACGCCTTTCGCATCATTGGCCAGCAACTCCGCCAAGCTGGATCCTTGAAGCTCAATCTGGCATCACAGAAGTCAGAAGGAGCCGATATCGACATGTCCGACCCGGTAGCCTTTGAAACCAAAGCAACAGATTTTGACCCAGCGCTCAATACCATCAGCGGTATGGACAGCCCCGGAACCAATGAATACAAGCTCACCTTGGGTTATCGCAACTACAAAAGGCCGGTATATACATCGACAAATGCAGCATCCATGCTGCGCGACTGCCTCGGCCAATCACCTAATGACAACCTGATTCAAAGCCGGTTCTCGCTCAATTCCACAAACAATGAACTGCGCTGCGTGGGCGCATCTGGGAGCTCACAACCCATCATTCAGAATGTCGCTAATTTTCAAGTGCGATATTTGCTGCAGACATCGGCGTCCAGTGGATCCCCCCAGATCAGCTATGTCGATGCAGCCACTGTGGCAAGCGCCTGGCCGCAAGTTGTCGGCGTGGAAATATGTCTGGTGCTTTATGGCAATGAAGCCATAGATATGCCGGACAACACCACCTATCTGGACTGCGACAACAGTACATCAGTGACCATGAATACATTGGCGTCCCCACGCACGCGAAAAGCACACATGGTTTTCCGCAACATCTACCAGCTGCGCAGCCAGGGACTGACTACTGTCAGCTGAATATCATGAATGCATTCAAATCTTCCCGGCAAAGAAAACAAAGAGGCATATCACTATTCGTTGTGATCATCTTTGTCATGCTCTCTATGCTGCTGGCACTGTGGGCATCCCGCACATCGCTTTTCAATGAATTGATCGTCGGTAATGACGCCGATTATCAGCGAGCATTCGAGGCAGCCCAAGCCATTCTGCAAGATGCCGAACTCGACATTCGCGGAGAAAACTCTGATGGTAGCTTTTGCACACCCAATGACAGCGACGGCAATGTTTGCCGGCGCACGACTGTAGAGAAAATCCCGCTAGAAGCACAAGAGGTGGGAACGCTTCTGGCGGATCTCGCAGACCCCAACAAGATTCCCAACACAGCGCCGAAATGCAAGAACGGGATCTGCATCAAGCGCGCCGATCGTCCTGACATCAAAGACAAGCAGGATTTTTGGAACAACACAGATTCGACCAAGGGCATTACTCTGGCACAAATGACCGGTGTACATACAGGCACCACCACGCCCGTCGGTGTGCGCTATGGTCAATTCACAGGCGCAGCAATCGGGGATGATGACAGCCCCGCAAGCAGCATATTGCGCGACAGAAGTACTGCCAACCAAGGGGCCTGGTACTGGATCGAAATTCTACCCTATGACGACAGCAGCAAAAACTCCGGCGTTCTGGTGAATAGCACGGGCACTGGAGCAATAAATCCACAAAGCATCCTGCCATTAAATCTAACACCTAATATCGTCTATCGAATTACAGCTCTGGCATATGGACGCAAGCCCAACACGATGGTTGTGCTACAGCAGACGTATGCAAGACAAAAACTTAAAGATTAGACAGCCATATTCTCTATTTATTAGATCAGGTGATTGCCATGCAAAAGAAAATGCCTACTCACTTCAAAGAAAAATCACTTTCCATAGCAGCAAGTGCAGTTCTAATACCTTCGATCGCGACATCCATTGAGTTAGTTCAGGCGCCTCCTAGCACAGTAAAATCCCACGTTGCACCCAATGTGATTATCTCTGTAGACGACTCAGGGAGTATGAGGTTTTGCACCAATGCTGATGGCGCTATAAACTGTTTCATAGAATTTCGTGATAATCCTTTAAAGTGGAAACCTGTAACCGACGAAAAAAGACCTAATAGAGATGGCACCTGGCCGCTAACCACTCGACGCATGAATGTTCTCAAGTATGCATTGATTGGCGCACAGAATAGCGATGGAACGTGGGAAGGTGGCGTTTTTCGTGACAGAGATTTAATACCAGACAGAAAAATTCGCCTTAGCTGGCAAGCAATGTGGAACAATGGCAAGGCTTGGTATGCGGAAAGTGTCGACTCAGATGAGATGAACACAAATTCGATGCGCTTTTTAGAAGGAGATCATAGAAATAATTTTATTAAATTCGTCGATAGCTTAACGCCAGGTCAAGATACCCCTTCACATAAAATGTTCGCCCAAGCCGACAACTATATGCGACGTAAATTGTCAAAGAATAGTCCCTGGGCTATGGATCCTGGAAAGCAGGGTGCCCCTTACCTCGGCTGCCGTCGCAACTACCACATCATAATGACGGACGGCCGCTGGAATAATAATTCCTTAAGCATCGGGGATTTAAATCGCCAAGATAATGCAACCAACATAATTCTTCCGGATGGAATTTTTTACGGGGGAAGCCCAGATCAGCAGAGAAAAACATCCCTATACAGAGACTCCCATACAAAAACCTTGGCTGACTGGGCTTTCTATAGTTGGGGAACTGCCTTACAAACTGCCAAAGACGACTCAGGCATTCATGGTTTAAAGGGCTCTATACAGCCAACACCGGAATATGACAAGGCACCGCAAACTGAGAATTTTGGGAAAGACTCGAGAGGTAAAGATGCAATACTAGAGAGGTATTGGAATCCAAAGTACAACCCGGCCACCTGGCCTCATATGGTTACTTACACCATCGGCTTCAGTCAGATGGCGACAACCTGGCCAGGCGCACCAAGCATTGCAGCTCCGACTAACAACTTGCCATTTGGATATGATGGAAGTTTTCCTGATTTCGTCACAGGAAACAAATCATGGCCTGCGATGGACAATGAAAACAAAAGATCTCTTGACCTCTGGCACGCAGCCCTCAATGGTCGAGGTCGATTTTATGCTGTGGAAAAGGGCCAAGATCTGGAAAAGGCATTTCGTGAAATTTTTGGACAAATAATTATCCAAACAGAACATGAAATGAGCTCCGCCGCTGCCGCCACCAGCGGATATAATAATACACGTAATGGCGTTGTAAAGTTCACAGCAAATTATGAGCCAAAAAATGGCTGGAAGGGATTCATCAAAGCCGAAACCGTGAGAACAGATGGATCAACTGTTTCTACACCTGGATGGAATGGTCAGAATACAGCAGACAAGCTTGATGCGCTGAATGCTACTGGTGCCAAAATCACCACCAGCAATAGGCTCATTCTTAGCTGGAGCGACAAATGGGTAACCGACAAATATAAAGGAGGCGTTCTTTTTCAATGGGCCACTGATGACTCAAAGTTAAGCTCGACACAAAAAGCATGGCTACAGAAAAAGCCTGATGGATCTGGAACCGACGAAGGAGCAGCCGCAGGACAGAATCGCCTGAATTTCATCCGCGGGGTACGCACCATGGAAGGTTCGGAAAGCACCGGCTACACAGCCTCTCAGCCATTTCGTGAGCGCAAGAGCATCCAGGGAGACATCATAAACTCCATTATCTGGTTCACGGGACCGCCATCCAGCAACTATCCATTAAGAGGCTATGCCGACTTCACTCGCTCACAGAGCTCTCGCACCCCAATGATTTATGCAGGCGGCAATGATGGCATGCTGCACGGTTTTTCTGCCACTGATGGATCGGAAAAAATTGCCTATATCCCTCAAGGAACTATTCCCAGCTTAGGTCGCTTGACAGATCCCACCTACAACCAAAAGCATCGCAATTTTGTAGATGGATCTCCCATGACTGGGGATATCTATACCGGCTCCAATATAGAGACAGACACCAATCCGGGATCGAACTGGAGAACAATGCTGGTCGGATCTCTCGGAGCAGGTGGAAAAGGCTACTTTGTATTAGATGTCACCACTCCAGGTAGCTTTGCAACTGCCGATGCGTCTACCGTAGTCAAACTGGACCGGACTCGCAGTACAGATTCCGCGATGAACGCAGCCACTGCGCCTAACTGCGCCTTGACAGGAATGATTAGCGCAGAACAAGCAGCCTGTGCCAAAGCGGTATTGGAAGACCGGGACATCGGAAACATCATTGCAACACCTGTTGCCGATGAAAACAATCCGATGCGTACCACGCAGATCACACGCATGAATAACAACCGGTGGGCAGTTGTCATGGGTAATGGCTACAACAGCGCCACCCAGCGCCCTGTCTTACTTATTCAGTATCTGGACGGGGATATGGCACTCAAGCGTATTCCTGTCGTAGGCACCATTGATGCGAGCCTCGCCGACATTGGCACTGGCTCCGGCATTGCCAGTGACAATGGCTTAGCAGCACCTCGCTTAATCGATCTTAACGGTGATGGACTACCTGATATCGCCTATGCAGGCGATAACCAGGGGAATATGTGGAAGTTTGACCTAACCAGCGCTGATTCCAGCAACTGGGGAGTAGCGTTCAATGGACGACCTCTGTTTACAGCGCAAGGACCAGCCTCATTAAACAACGCCAGAACTCTTGCACAACCCATTACAGCCCCTCCAACTGTGCGTGCTAATGATCGAAAAATGACTATTGGAACGGGCGCCGATAGCAAAACCATTGCCGTTGGAGGCATGATGGTGGCATTTGGTACCGGCCGTAACGCCACCAAGGCTGATGAGAATAACCGGAATGTACAAACCATATATTCCGTTCTGGATAACACTCGCTACAACCTGATAACCACAACCTTGGGACCGCGCCTGCAAGTCAATAATGGCAATACATCCTGCACAACCCCTAATGGCACTTGCATTCCAGTTCCGAGAGCCCTGGGGGCCGGAGTTGTTACAGCTCAACTGGCACAGCAAACAATTACAGAGCTCGACAATGGACAGTTTGGAACCGTTGGAGCGAGCAATGATGACAACAAGCTAAGTGCCAGTACCTGGCCGAATTACAACGGCTGGTACCTGGATTTACCTGCAGTCGGTGAGCGTCAGCTCAAACCCATGGAATTCTATGACGGCAGCAATATCCTGGCCATTTACTCCCAGGTCCCAGCCAAGGGAACAGATGTCGACCCCAATATCGAAAGCTGCGAGTCCAGTACCGTGGATGAAGAGCGCCAATACCGCACTTTTATCAACATCATGGATGGGCTGCGCCCATCGGTTCAGATTGTTGATAAAAACAATGACGGGCTCTACAACGCGCTGGATCTGAATGTGTCGCGCGTCAAGGTAAGCAAAGGCTCCCACACGCTAATCACCCAGAAGAACAAAATTTCGGACATCGATACCAAGAACGTTAAGGAAATGCTGGCCCGTATGCCTGAGCAGTCGCTTCGTCCCAGCTGGCACCAGCTGCGTTGATGGCTGCCAACTTAACGAGGAGAAATTGAAAATGCAGAAGAGCCAACAAAAAGGCTTCACGCTGATCGAGCTGATGATTGTGGTCGCGGTCGTCGGCATCCTGAGTGCCATTGCCTATCCCAGCTATACCGAATATGTACGCCGCGGTCACAGAGCCGACGCACGAGCAGGCCTGCTGCAAGCCCAGCTATGGATGGAGCGTGCAGCCACGGCAACCGGAGTCTATCCAACCAACTCAGACCTCACCAAAGTGCTACCAGCCAACCTGTCCTGGTCCGCCGACTCAAGCAAGCGCTATCAGATCGAAATGAAAGCCAGCAGCACTGCGGCCTACACCTTGATCGCCAAACGCAAAGATCCAGGAGCTCAGTCAACGGACAAGTGCGGGGACTTCACTCTCAGCAACACAGGGCTGAAGAATGCGGACAATCTGGCAAGGGGCACCACGGCCTCCGACTGTTGGGCCAAGTAGTGCAGATGCGTCTACATTATTCTCAGAGCAGCTAAGTGTGCTGCAGCCGGTTTCACAGACACCTTGTTAAGGTGGAAGATGAAACCGAAGGTGGTTTATGGGGACGAGACGACAGTTCAGCCGGGAATTCAAGGTTGAAGCGGTCAAGGTGGTGACCGAGCCAGGCGTTGCAGTACCGCAAGCTGCGCGCGACCTAGATGTGCACGAGACGTGGCTGAGGGCATGGATGCGCGAGCTGACGGCAGACTCGCCGCAGGCGTTTCCCGGCAAGGACGTGATGAAGCCCGAGCAAGCCGAGATAGAGCGGCTTCGCTAGGAGGTTGCCAAGCTAAAGATGGAGCGCGACATCCTGAAAAATCCGCGGCCTTCTTCGCTAAGGAGTCGATGTGAAGTTCGGCTTTGCTTCGAAACACCGAGAGGCCTGGCCGGTCAATATGATGTGCGAGCTCCGTGTCTCCCGAAGTGGCTTCTATGCCTGGTTGGTGAGGCCACGCAGCCAGCGTAGCCTGAGTGATGAGCAGTTGGGTGCGCAGGTGCAGGCACGACAAAGCTTCTTGGGGAGCGACCGAACATACGGAGCACGGCGCATCTGGCATGGCATGCTGGCATTGGGGGAGCACTGCGGACTGCGCACCGTATTGAGCGACTGATGCTTGAAAAAGCGCTACGCATACAGTAGCGTCGCCGAGGCCTGCCTAAGGACCTCGGCGAGCGCAGTCGGGGAGCGCGAGATCGCTCGCCGTCTGGGGCGAAGTCCCTCCACCGTTTCGCGAGAGCTGACCCGAAACGCTACAACACGCAGAGGCAAGCTCGAGTATCAGGCATCGGTCGCGCAGTGGAAGTCCGCGCAGGTGACCAGAGGGCCCAAGCCCGCCAAGCTGGTCACAAATCCCCGCGTGCGTCAATATATCCTAAGGGCAAGATCCACGATGCTCAGGGACGCGAGGTGCTCGGTCTTCGGCAAACTTCGTTCATCGACCGCAACAAGCCCCATTGCAGCGACCGCAAATGGGTCAATGGGTAGTCGCCGCAGTAGATCGTCGCTCGGCTGACTACCTAAAATAAGCCAGAAGCATTTATGCTTCTGGCCCTCACGGCAAGACAACCCGTTAGCAAAAAACTGTGGCGACAGCTGCAGCTCCTGATCCCGGCCTTCACGCCTTCCGTCAAAGCTGGCGCACGTAAGCTAACCGTGAGCGATGAAGCAGCGCTCAATGGCATTCTGTTCGTGCTACAAACAGGCATCCCATGGCAAGACTTGCCTCAGTCCTTGGTTACGGCAGTAGTATGACCTGCTGGGCGCGCCTGCGTGACTGGAATGCCAATGGCGTCTGGCAGCGTTTGCACCAAGCCATGCTGGTACGTCGGCGCGAGCATGACCAGATCTGTGTCAGCGTGTCGTCCAACAAGATGTAACCTGATCAAGCCGGTTGCACGCATTGACCTGCAAGCTATCGGGAATGAAAAAAAGGGCATCGACCAGATCGTGGCCACGCTGGCACTCGAGGACATGACGAAGGCGGTACTCATCCGCAAGATTTGTACCTACAGCACCTCCAATCCCACCCGGGTGTCTGTGTCCGAGTATGACAAACTCACCCGTAGCATTTACACGCTGCTCTAACTGCGCGACCCACAGTTGCAGCGCAACGTGCACCGCTCACAAAACCGCTTTGAGTCCTAGCTCCAGTTGCGTACGGCCATCGCCCATGTTGGCAGTAAGAAAGAGCTAACAGGCCAGACGGACATCGACTATGATCAGCCACCAGTGCGACCACCTAGTGGCCAACGCCATCATTTACTGCAACGCGGCTATCTTCTCACGGTTACTGGAGCGCTGCCAGGGCAAGCCCAAGGCGCCGGCGTTCATCATGTCAACCTTGGCGTCACTTGCTGCTGGGCGGGCATTACACCTTCCAGGATGGCGGCAAAACGATTGACCTGGACGCGCTACTCAACGGACTTGATTTGGAGTAACGAAATACCCCCACCTTACGGTGGAATCGCAACCGCGCCGAGGGGTGTGGCCTCTCAGTAAGTTACCGTGACGGTGATCAGATCGTGGTAGTTGCCAGCCGGAGCCGAGAACTGGGCAGCCGGGATGCGGCCGTACACCGTGTAGTTTTTGGTCTGCGAGGCTGAGCCAAACAGTCCCATGCTGTCCGACACGGTGTTGTCACCCCACACCGTGCCGTAGTTGTCGCTGGTGTACATGTTGTAAGACAGCCGTGCGGCGCCATTGATGAGGTGGCGGTTACTGGCAGATCCCGAATTGCCGCTGCTCAAACTGATCGTGTAGCCCAGGGACACCTGATTGGATGGTCCGCTCGCTGTGCCAGTCACGCTGACGATGCTGTTACCGGAGGTGGGAGCCCTATTGATGGCGAGATAGTTCCCAAACATCAAAGGCGTGGCGCTCACGGTGGCGCTGCAGGTGGGGTTATGTACCAGGGCCGTACACGACGCCTGGGCTGGCGTGCCAGCCAGCAAGCCACCGACGCAGATGACCAAGGGCAGCATTGGTCGCCAGAGGGCTGTACGTGCGGCGGAACAGCCGGCGGAGCGAAAGACTATCGGCATGTGTAGGACCCAAGTTGCGGGAATGTACCTTGAGCGGGCACGTCGCCAACGACAAAGCTACATGTACCATCACGCCAACGCGCCTCGAATCGCTCGCCGGTGCGCGGCTGGTCAATTTGCACCGCGCCGTCAAAACCGCTGATCAAGGGCGTCTCGCGTGCGGTGCTGGTGAGGTCGATTCCGGGCGGCAATGGCCGGCCGTCGGGCAGGCGCACCGTGGCCATGCCGCTTCGTGTCTGCGAAATGTCGAAACGAACGGCCGCCACGCCCTTGGCGCGTGGCACGACTTGCAGCGTGTCGCTGCCAACCCGGGCTGCAATCGACAAGTCTTCGTTGTCGATGCTGATCTGGTTGACCTCCCAGGCCCGCAGTCCTGAGACGATCGCGCGGCCATTCTCGTCTGTTTTGGCCACGGGCTGGTTTTCGCGATAGACCCGGGTACCGGGTGCGTTGGGAACGGTGACAAGCGCAAACGCGTCGCCTGAGCGCTGGGTGGCAAATGTCAAGCCCCCGGCGTATCCGAGGGCACCGCTAGCCAGCAAGCGCGTGCTGGTCTGGCCCTGCAGGTCAACCACCTGTGCACCCACGGTACCCCAGGGCTCGCGCCAATCCCACTGGCCTTGTGTGGAATTGATATCCCCGCGTGCGGTTTGTACGCGCCAGCCTGCACCGCGGTCGGGAGGGGGGATCTGGGTCACATCGGCGGTGTAGGAATTGCGACCGTTCTGGCGCTGCAAGCCCAACGAGCCTGTGAGCCGCTCTCCTAGTGCAATGGTGAGTGTCAGGCCCGCAGAATTGACGCGGCCGCTGTTCGTTTCCGAACGAGCGACGTAGGTGCTCAAGTAAGCGTTGCGTGTCACCGCCTTCGACCAGTTGAGCGAAAGCACACGCACTTTCTCATCGGTTATGTAGCGCAAGGCCGTGTAAGAGGCGCCCACGCTGCCGAAGTGGCCCAGAGAGCGACCGACAAACACTTGGTCCTGCGTCACCAAATGGCTGCTGGTGCCTTGGATGAGTTGCTGCTCGGTCGAGGCAGAGCGACGCTCGTCTTGCCACGCAATCTGTGTGAAATTGCGACTGGCAGCCTGTCGGCTGGCCGAAAAGCTCCATTTGGGGGCGATGTGCGCAAACGATGCACGCCATAACGTACCATTTCCGTTATTGGTTCCGGTGCCGGTGCCGGCATCGCCGCGACTGGCAGCACCGTACAGACCAAATTCGCCCATCGGCGTCCAGACCCAGTTCAGGCCGGCTCCGGCGATTTGGCTTGCGGTATTGGCTTCGCCGTGCACCTCGACCGTGGCGCTGTCGCTCAAGCCGTGGCGCCAGGTGCCAACAGTGAACGGACGGCCATAGTCAAAGCTCGTGAGGCCGTAGTTGAGCCGGGTCCAGCCGAACTCCACCGAGTAGGACGACAGATCGGCGCGCAGCAGCGACGAGCTTACGTAGTATGGCGTGGTCACAGTGCGCTGAACGCCCATCGCATCGCGCACGACAAAACTTATGTCCCCGGCCCCGGTGAGCATGGGCACGCTGTTGAGTGCAAACGGCCCTGCATTGACCCGACCCTGATAGCGCAGCGTGTCGTTCACATAGGCCTCGATGGTAGATGGCAGGGCCGATCCGCCATGCAAGGTGGGCGTGGGATAGCTGATGTAGCCGGGCTGCAGGGCAAACTGGGTACCAAACTGCACGCCGCCAAAACGGAAGGGAGTTGACCAACTGGCTCTCTGGCTGATGCTGTCACCCAGGGTCAGTCGTGTCAACCTGACCGGGTCATCCATGCGGTAATAGGTGTCGAGCCGGGTCGCACCATGACTGTCCCCAAAGCTCCCCCCAACGGACGATCGACCGATGAGAAAGCTACTGGCAGCCAAGCCCCAGTCGTCGGAAACGGCCGCATCGACCAATCCAGTCGTGTGTGTTCCGGTGGGTGTGTGTTGAAGCGCCAAATCATAGTTCAAGAAGGCGCCAAAGGTGGCCTGCGAAGGCATGGGGGGAGCTGCATGACCGGCCGTCAAGGTGTTGGGCATCAATGCTTGAATCGGCAATTGAACGTTTACGACCTGGGTGCTGTCGTCCAGGGTTACCGTGCTGTTAGGGATAGCTGCCAGATCGTAGTAGTCCGTGCCATCGATTCGCGTGGCCAGCTCTGTTGGAGGCACGATGCGCCAAGTGTTTACATCACTCGCGCTGAAAAGCAACCGCGAGCCAACCAGAAGCACGGGGCGACTAGTCGGTTCGACGGTGCCATTGACGCGCACCTCAAGAATCAGCGACACCGGTTTCTCGGCCTCAGTTTGCGCGGCGGTAACTTGCGCGCCAAGGCAACTTAAGCACAGCAACAAACTAATGTGTCGTGGAGGTAGCATTGGTACTCTGCAGCTGCGTAGGAGGTAAGGGGATGGCCAAGTCGCTGGTGGCCTCAACCACCAGGGGAACATCGGCTGGCAACAGAGGCAAGATCAGCGGCAAATCGACCGCTTGGCCGGCCAGTACGTAAGTCGACATGGATTGCCGGAACAACTCCGCCCCACTGTCTTCCCGGCGCAGGACGACTTGCAGCAATTGAATGTGCCCGCTGCCTGTGTTGTTGAAACGCAAAGTGCGGCCTTTACCTGAAGCAGCAGTGACGAGTTGCCAGCTCGCCTGGGTCGCCACCGCGACCGTGGGCGGCACGAAAATCGGCACACTAATGCTCAGGAGCGTTTGAATCTGCATCGGAGCGTCAGAAACCTTGGGCAAGACCTGCTCGCGCGGCAGTTGGCGCAAGAACACGCGGTAGCTCAATTCGCTGGCCTCCGGCTTTCTCTCTAGGCCAAGACGCACGATTTGCTGCGCGCCGGGGGCGATGCGAAAAATGGACGGGTTGATCAGCACATCACGCGTGGGTTGGTACACATCGTTGCCGTCTTGCTGGCTCCAAGCCATGACTTCTGCTTGAACAGAAAGCTCGGTGTCACCGGAATTGCCGATCCGCATAGAGGCCACAGGATGCGTTGAGGTCAGCGTCACGCGCACCGGTGCCACTTGGATGCCTACCGCCATGGCGGCAGGCATCGCAAAAAAGCTCGCGACGGATCCCAGTGCCAAATATGCTGTACGAACGAAGCGAGCTCGCATAGGGTGCTTCACTCGGTCAGTAAGTCAGCGTGAGCTGAATCGTATCGCGGTAGTCATTTGCCGCGGGAACGTTCTGACCTTTAGGAATACGCCCATAGATAGTGAACGATTGCGCCTGGCCACTTCCGACATGGCCAGTGCCCGAGGTAGTATTGTCCCAATTTTCGGTATATGCTTGATCCCTATACAGGGCGTAATTGAGCTTACCGCCGGTGGATGTGCTGGTCATGGCGCGGGAGTTCACTGAGGCGCCATGGCTGGTACCGGCGCTTAAGCCCAAGGAGTAAGTCGTTCCCGAATCGCATTTCGTGGTGAAAAATGCACCCACATCCGAAGCTCCGAACTCCGAGCTATAGACACCAAAATTTACGCCTACCGGTGGGGATTCGATTGAGCAAGAACCCATAACCATGGCTGTGACATTGAAGTTTGCGGTGGCGGTTGCGGCATGCAGAGGTGAGTGCACAAGTGCTGCAGCCGAAACGAAACTGAGCATGCTCAGCGAAGTCAAGTTTTTGCGGAAAGAAGTACTCATAATTTCACCTCAGAGTAAATGGGTTGAATTACGCGAAACCGAGATCAAAGCTTAAAAGTAAACTTCAAAAAACAAGTAAAAAATGAAAAAAGCTTAACAATGGATTCGTGAAACTGCTGGATGGCATCGAGCGTCATTTCGCGTATGAAGGCGAGGCCCGCATCAAGTTGTGGATTCAACTGGTCAATGCAACACAATGACCGCCTCTGGCGCAAGGAGTGTTGGCATGAAGCAAAGACCGCGGATTTACTACACCGAAGCACAGAAGGCCCTGATGTGGGATCGCTGGAAAGCTGGGGATACCTTGCACGAGATCGGCAAGCTGTTTGAGCGACCGCACACCTCGATTCACAACATCCTGAGTGCGACAGGGGGCATCCGGCCACCAGCAAGGCATCGGCCGCGTTTGGCCCTGTCTTTGGCTGAGCGCGAGGAGATATCGCGCAGTTTGGCCGCAGGTGAATCCATCCGCTGCGTTGCCAGGCGCTTGAAGCGAGCAGCATCCACCATCAGTCGAGAACTCATGCGCAATGGCGGCAAAACCTGCTACCGAGCTACAAAAGCAGATGAGGCAGCCTGGCAGCGAGCGCACCGCCCAAAGACGTGCAAGTTGGCCTGCAATCCTGCGTTGGCGCAGATCGTGGCCGGTAAATTGCAAAGTCAATGGTCACCTGAGCAAATAGCAGGATGGCTCAAACGAACTTACCCGGGCGCAAAGGATATGCAGGTGTCTCACGAAGCCATCTATCGCACGCTATTCGTCCAAACACGCGGAGCCTTGAAGAAAGAGCTTCTGGTGCATTTGCGGCGTACCCGGGGGATGCGTCGCTCACGCCACTACACCCAGAAGACCCCCATCCATGGCCGGATCGTCGATGCAGTGCCCATTAGCGAGCGCCCAGCCTGCATAGAGGATCGAGCAGTGCCGGGCCATTGGGAGGGCGATCTGTTGTTTGGCGATGCCTACAGCCAGGTGGCAACGCTAGTAGAGCGCCACACCCGCTACGTAATGTTGGTCAAGCTAGTGGACAAGGACTCGTACACCGTCGCTGCGGCGCTGGCCAGGCATGCACAGACCTTGCAACAAGAGCTCTATCGCTCCTTGACCTGGGATCAAGGATCGGAAATGGCGGAGCACAAACGATTCACGGTGGCCACCGACATCCAGGTCTACTTCTGCGATCCACAAAACCCATGGCAGCGCGGAACGAACGAGAACACCAATGGGCTACTCAGACAGTACCTGCCCAGGGGCATCGACATCTCTGGCTACTCGCAAGATGAATTGGATGCGATTGCAAGAAAATTAAACGAGCGACCCAGGAAGACCTTGGGGTACAGAACCCCGACTGAGATGTTTAACGAATGTGTTGCATCCATCGGTTGAATCCAAACTTTGGGCATCTTGCGAACACTGCAACTATCGTCCAGGTGCTATGAGCAGTTGCAGCAAAGACTGGCCTGGATATCAGGATTCCGATGGGTATCTGAAGGTGTGCTGTGAATCCGATGTCACCATCTCAAGCGAAAGCTACCTGATGCTCGCGCTGGCTTAGGCCTAGCGATCTTTTATTAACCCAGACGGGCGTTTTTGCCCAGTCGGGCCGCACCTTTCCAATATAGGAAATTGCCGCTCTGCAATATCATGTCGGGACACAAAAGAGAGAGATGCTCATGCGGCTGAAAACCTGCTTTGTTGTGCTTCTTTCGCTACTGACTTCCGGCTGCTTCAATGGTGACGATCAGGAGGAAAAGCCAGCAACCGCTTCTGCTCGTGGAGAAGCAGAATGGAATGCATTTCTACATTCCAAGGAAGCACGGGTTGCAGTTCTTCAAGCCAAAAGGTTTGCTCCATCCGATGATGAGAGTTCATCCGAGCCGGCTCCAACCACCCCCACGAGTCCATTCAACACTCCGCCCCTGTTTAGCGAGAACATTTTTGACCCTCACACCCGTGATCTTGATGCCCAGCGGCAGTCTGAGAATGGTGAGCTTGCTCTTGCGGGCCAGTACCGACGCCCAGAACAGATTCAACTACACAGTTACACGCTTGAAGGATTCAGTCGATCAGCTGCAGTCCCATGCGGATGCAAGTGCGGTTGCCCAAGTACGAATCCGCTTCAATGAGCTTGAGCGAGCAAATCAGGCATTGAGCAGCACTGACGCGACCACATCCATGCGCAACCGCCATGAGCTTGAGCGAATAGGCATGGAGCTAAACAGGATTGAAGACGCACAGTTCTGGTCGGGACTCAAGCGGTAGCCGCCATCTTTCCGTGGTCGGCCTGCAGCGCAAGGAAACTAATGGTGAACCGTCAGAGTTGATGATTGCGTCGTCTTCAATGTGCTCCAGGGGTAGTCAGCATGTGACGACCATTCGTCACCATTTATTGGGGTTCAAAGTTATGGCGGCAGGCTCCACAGATGAGTTTGAGTCCTGGCTTGCCCCAAACCGAAACTGTGTCCTTGCATCCGCTGCAGCTGTATTTCACCCGATTGGATTTGTTGGGGGGCGTAGTAAGCAGGCCGTCTTCCCCTGCAGTGGCGGCAACAGCTAAGCCCGTGGGCTTAACTGCCTCGGCCAGGGCAGGGATGCTAGCCATAGGAGGCTTTGTCCCTTGGATGCATTGAATGTGGTTGGCCATGCTGGCCTGGCCAGCGATTACATGATCTGCAGAGGGGAAGCGGTCGTACCAGCTGAGCGTGAAATTTGCGGTCAGCAATTCCTTGCATGCAGCCAAGAAGCGGCCACCCTCGACGGCATAGTCAGCCATGCAATCACCCGTTCGAGCGCCACCAGGTTGCCCAGTAGAGGAGGGCATGAGCCCAATGCTCTCCATCTTTCGCGCCCATTCCTCGTTGTGATACCGGCCTCGGCCTGGCTTGCCAAAATGGTGCTGCCACAAGTGCGTCATTTCATGGACTTGGGTCTGGAGTGTTTCGATGATCGGTACGACCGCAAAGTAGGTCGGATTCATCGCAATCTCATCTGTGGTTGAGCCGTCCAACGAGGCAAAGCGAGCCGCAGAGAAGTAGCCGAAAGTCCGCTTTTCCCGCTGCAGCGTAATCAAGCAGCTTGGGAGCTGCCCCTCAAACAGCCGCTCGTTGAAATGGTCGTAGGCCATCTGCAGCTCGTTGTAGGTTTCCTGCGTGGGTGCCGAGCGGGGTGAGGGCACAAGGTCGAGCTGGTTTGGCTGATGGTTCATTTTTGTATTGTGCAATACAAACAATCATTCGCAAACATCCTATCTGATGCGACAATGCATCAAATTTGATGTTAAAGGAGTAGCCATGAGATCGACCTTTACGATCGACGACGAAGTCGTGAACCGTGCCCGCGCTGTTGCAGCGCCCGGTATTGCTGTGCCTGAACTGGTACGCCTGGCACTTGAGACCTTCACTCGCGTCGAGGCAGGCAAGCGCTTGGCAGCCCTGGGCGGAAGCGCGCCAGACATGCCCGATGTGCCACGCCGTGGCAGCGCAGCAGATGCTGAAGGCTCTCGTTAATGCCCGTGTCCGTTCTAGTCGATACATCGGTGTGGGTGAGGCATTTTCGGGAGGCCGACATTCACCTGCAGGAGCTCTTGGTACAAGACAGCGTGCTGATGCATCCCATGGTGCATGCAGAGTTGGCCTGCGGCACGCCGCCAGCGCCGCGTGCCGATACGCTCGCAGCTCTGGCCATGCTGCGGCCGAGCCAGGAAGCTTCAATTCCCGAGACTTTGGCCTTCCTTGAGAAGAACAAGCTATTCGGTAAGGGCTGCGGCTTGGTCGATCTATCGCTGCTGGCCTCGACGCTAATCACACCAGGCGCTTTGCTTTGGACGGCAGATCGACACCTCGCGGAGTTGGCCGATCAGCTTGGCGTGGCCTATGCCATACCAACGCATTGAGAGTCGGGAAAGCCCTTCTTGGGTTATTGGATAAGCAGACGCCGAACCTCGCCGCATCCTGAAGTCGCGCCGACCGCATTACACAAGCCCATCGTCAAGGGTGACTACAAGCACCCACCTGGCGTAGGACTGTTTCTGTGATGTAGTCGCTGGCGCGCTCTGGCCAGGAATTCCGACGTTAGCCTAGTTGCGTGACTTCTCTTAGTAGCCTTCAACGAGACAGTCCTCCAACCGCTGCTCGATGAGTTCGGCATGAGAGCGGATCACGCTCGCCAGCGGGTACTGGTCAAGCTGGTCTTCCAAAGCTTCGACGAGCCGTATTGGGTGTGGATGTGTGCTCAATGGGTTCCCTGCTAATCTTGTTCGTGACGGGCCGTTGTGTCCCGTCGCCCTGCCGTCGGAAAACGATGGGGGACGTGGTGAGTAGGTGAGTAGTCATGTAGGCTTGCTGATGGCGGACATGCATAGCTTTAGAGTCAAGCATCACGCCACCTCCTGGCTGTCGCTGTCATTGGCTGCAGGAACGTTTGCCCAGTCGGAACAGAGGTCAGGGGCCTTAGACTTTTGCTGCCAGGGAGCAATACCTGCCAAGCTCAAGAGCTGCTGCTACATGCACGCCACGAGCTGCTCGTGGTCTCGTTGATCGGGTGTTCGGTTGGCTCTGCGGCGCCGCTTGGCTTCGTTATCAAACCCGGGATTCTCAGCACGCTTGCGACGCATCCATTCAGCCTTGTAGGCCCGTATCCGCTGAGCGCTGGCTTCCTTGAGTTCCTGCACGCCGGTTTCGTTGCGCAGGTACTGGTGCTTGCTGCCCTTACGGCCGACGGTGCTGGCATGGTTCGTCTCGAACTTGGATGATGGCCTTGCCTTCGTCCAACAGGGCAAAGGCTCCATCACGCTTCAGAACAGCCTGCAAGAGCTCTTCATGCTCGCGTTGCTCTCGAGCACGCCACCCTTCGATCTTTCTTGATGATCAGCTTACCGCCGTAGAAGCACCAGCCTTGCCACGCCTGACCAGGCAGTTCCATTCGGTTGAGCAGTCTCAGAAGCTTGTACGTCGAAAAAGGGATGTCATGCTTGCCTGACTCCCAGTTATGTAAAGTACGCTGAGAGACATGAAGAAACTTCGCGCATGCAGGCAGATCCATGCCGAGGCTTCGGTACATGGCTCGGAAGTTCTGAGCAAGCTGGGCGCGGGTATCACGGTCGTGACGCCTCTGCCCGAACTTCTTCTTTAGTGAATACGATGTATATTATGTTTAATCGCAAATGCTAGGCTAGTTGTAGCAGTAAGCCCTTTCGCTACGGGTTTCTCAAGGTTGTGCATGCCGAAACCTAGGTAATGTTTAGAGCACCTTACCCTGCACATTTGCCGCATCTGCAATACATCCTTGATGATCTGCGCTACAGCGATGCACAGCTCGCTAGGCTTCTAGACCTCAAGCCGTCCACCATCAAAAAATATCGGCGCGACCGGCAAGCTCCTCGCGCCGTTCATTTAGCTCTGTTCTGGGAGTCTCGATGGGGAATTTCTACCATCGACGCAATCGCCTTCAATCATGCAGCAGGCAACTACGCACTAGCAGAATCTCTGGTGCTCCCGCACGTTTCCCAAAGACTGAGCACTCTTCGGTGCTCCATGTGCTCGCCGCACGGCATCAGCTGCCCGTGATACGTCGCGCCCAGCACCATTCCCCAGAGTTTTCGCCTCTTCGGCCATGCTAAATCAGGAGCGGCCTGCGGCCTTGCCCTTTCTCCGGGGGGATTCATAAAGCTTCGCGTTACAAAGCTTCCCCACTCCGAAACGCCATCCTGATACCGCTAAAGGCACGGCGAAGAACTCAGGGGAACGGTGCAAACAAGGGACAGTTAAACGGGCAGCAGACAGTTGACGACCCGGCTCCGAATCTATGGGCCCGGCACACCAGAAAGGCAGCAAATCATGGCAATCGCAGCAAATTTCAGGAAGTATGCAGAGGCGATGGTGCTGCCTTTCGGCCGGCCGGTCTGGAACACATCGCACCCCACGATGCGCCTGGGGCGCGAGATCCGCAGCTTCATCACCAAGGCCATGAAGGCGCGTGGCCTAGTTGAATACCCGGCAGTCCCCGTAATCCGCCCGTGGTGGAAGCAGGCTCCTGTCTAACCACGCGAGGATCAGAGCGCTGCATCTGCCCCTATTCATATACAGCTCCTAACCTGCTGGCAAAATGGCGACCATGCGATTCCTCCACACGATGCTGCGCGTTGGCAATCTCCAGCGCTCTATTGATTTCTATACCAACGTCATCGGCATGCAACTGCTGCGCACGTCCGAGAACACCGAGTACAAGTACTCGTTGGCCTTTCTCGGCTTCGAAGGCGGAAACCCGGGTCAGGCGGAGATTGAGTTGACCTACAACTGGGGCACCGAAAGCTACGACATGGGTACGGCTTACGGTCATATTGCTCTGGGCGTGCCCGATGCCTATGCAGCCTGCGAGAAGATCAAGGCTGCTGGCGGCAATGTGACCCGTGAAGCAGGCCCCGTCAAAGGTGGCAGCACGGTGATAGCTTTTGTGACGGATCCCGATGGCTATAAGATCGAGTTGATCCAACGCAAGGACGATCTGGGTACCGGCACCGGTCTGCGTTGATTTTTCTTCTCCGAATTCCGGGAACGAGCGGCACCTGGTTGCCGCTTTTTTCATGCCTGAGCGAGCTACCTATCGTCCAAACAGGGGTTTTCAGTCATTGGCCGCTATTCAAGACTCGGTGCTCAAACACAAATCCGGAGACAGGCAATGAGCGATGCGATCCTGGCGCAACTTCAGCAGCGTTTGCGGCATCTTGAAGATATCCAGTCGATAACAACGTTGAAGGCTCGATACCTGCGGGCCTGCGATCAAAAGCGGCCGAACGCCATGCGTGAGTGCTTTGTGAAGCATGGCGCAGTCATCGAAGCCGACGGCTTTCCGCCTTTTTCGGATCGCGAAGAATGGGTTGCAACCTTCACCAGACTGGCGGTTGCCAACCCTTCCATCCAGGATATGCATCACGGCCACAACCCTGAGATCCGCTTTACAGGCGCTGATAGCGCCAAAGGCTTGTGGGATCTGGATTTTTGCCAGATCAATGTCAAGGAACGCACTATCGTCAATCTCTCTGGTCAGTACAGCGATGAGTACGAACGCATCAACGGGTGCTGGCAGATCCGTTCCATGCGCTTTGCGCGGAGATCGTTTGTCATGCGCCAGGTCGATGCTGGTGGCATTGAAAGAGTCCTCGCTCTGGGTCAGCCTTCGGCAGCCGGGTTCATTGAAAACAGCTGATTGGACCAGTTGCGAACAGCAAAAAAGCCCGATACAGCGGATGCCGTATCGGGCTCTGGGTCAGAGTGCCGGGCTGAATCAGTCGGCCAGAATCACTTCCACGCGGCGAGCTTCAGCGTTGGAGCCATCGGCCTGAGTTTGCTCTGGCTTCTTCAGCTCGACCTTGTCTTCCGCCACGCCCAATGCCATCAGGGCGGCCTGGACGGCCTGAGCACGTTGCTTGGCCAGCTCGGCATTGATTTCAGCGCTGCCGGTTGCATCATGGAAACCGGAAATCACGGCGCGCTTGCCTTCGGCCACGCCCTTGACCACGTCGCTCAGCGCTTCGTTGGCGCCAGCGGCCACCTCAGCCTTGCCCGAGACAAAGTAGAACTTGACCACACCGTTTTCCACGATCACGCGGGCAGTTTCTTCAATCACCACCACAGGCACATTGGTCGCGCTGGGGGCGGACACTGCGGCTTCAGTCTTGGGTGCGTGGGAAATACCGCGCTTGTAGACGACGGTGCCGACGACGGTGGAGACAACCAGAGCAATCAGGGCAAACAGAAAACCCAGGGCAAAGCGTTGTTGGCTATCGTCGTCAGAGCTGTTGAAGGACATGAATGAAATCTCCGTATTTGCGGGTGATTATGAAAGTACGAAACCTGTATTCATGACGCTTTGCGGCCTGATTCCAAGCTTCCGGCTGGCAAAGCGACAAAACCACGCATTCTAGAGGCTTGCCGTGAAACGCCCTAACGGCGGCTGCGGCTGCAATCGCAAAAAAGATTCAAATCTCGGACATTTCACTGTGGGAAAGCGTTGCTTTTACGCCTTCGCGCATGTGCTGGTGCACCGACGGCGCGCCAGCGCGTTATATATCAAAGTCAATTCAGTCCTGAATCCGGTTTGAGGAGTTTCCATGTCCGCCCTGCCCTTGTTGAACCATTCCATGCGTGATGCTGACCAGATGCTGGAGCGGGCTCTGGCGCAGTGGGGAGGCGACGAGGATTTGTGGATTTTTGGCTATGGATCCCTGATCTGGCGTCCCGAATTCGACTTCAGCGAACGTCGCTCGGCCCATGTGCATGGTTGGCACCGCGCTCTCAAAATGTGGAGCACCATCAATCGTGGCACGCCCCAGGTGCCAGGCCTGGTGTTCGGCATGCTCTCTGGCGGCAGTTGCCAGGGCATGGCCTTCCGCATTCCGCGCAACCAAGGCGATACCGTGATGCGCAAGCTCTGGTTGCGTGAGATGCCCAATGCCGTCTATGACCCGCGCTGGCTGCCTTGCCGCACGCCGCATGGTGCCGTGAAGGCCCTCGCATTCACGCTCTCGCGCCAAAGCCCGCACCACACGGGCGAGCTGGCGCCGGACGAATACCGGCGCATCTTCTCTGAGGCCCAGGGCATATATGGCACAACGCTGGACTATGCACAGGCCACTTTCGAGGAGCTGCAACGACTGGGCATCGACGACAAGGCACTCAAGCGCCTGCTGGCCTACGCAGATTTCCAACAAAGCGGTTGCCCGTCTTTTACTGCTATTTGAAACATAGCTACCAGCGCTTTGCTGTATTGGGCTACAGGGCAAGAACACTTGAAATTCTGACGATCCGGGGCACAATGCCCTTTTGAATTCGGAAAGATTGCCATGTCCCCCAACCGTGTTGCCTCCCTCTTTTCGCGCCCTGCCTGGGCAGGTTTGACGATTGTTGCAAGCCTGGCCATGACAGCCTGCTCCACGACCAGCAACACGGCAGTGCCCTCTCCCTCTTCTTCTGAAGCAGCTTCAGCGGCAAGTCCCGGGAAAGGCGTGCAGTCGATTGCACGCCTGGAAGCCACCAAGGGCAGCCAGGTAACGGGCACGGTGCAGTTCTTCCCGCAACCTGACGGCAGCGTGCGAGTAAAAGGCCGTGTGGAAGGGCTGGCGCCGAATACCGAGCACGGCTTTCACGTCCATGAAAAAGGCGACTGCTCCAGCGGGGACGGCTTGAGCGCCGGCGGCCACTTCAACCCGGGACAGCAGGCACATGGCAAATTCGGCGACAGCAAAGCCCATCACATCGGCGATTTGCCCAGCCTGGATGCCGATACCCAAGGCGTGGCAGCCATCGATTTTGTGAGCAAGGAACTCAAGCTGGACAGAGGCAGCAACGGCATTCTGGGTCGATCGCTGATCGTGCACAACGATCCGGATGACTACACGACCCAGCCGACTGGCAATTCCGGCGCGCGCCTGGCTTGTGCCGTGATCGAGCGCGGCGCCTAAGCCTGCCATCGCCTGGTAAATGAGCAGCGGGCGTGCATTTCAAGGACAAGGTCAGGCAGCCGAAGCCGGGCCTTGGCTGATTGACGAGCTCGGTAAATTCAAAGGCTTCCGATTTAGACAATCAAGAATTACGCTGCTGCCAGATCCTGCGCGCCTCTTCCAAAGCCTGTACGGTGTCCACATCGAGCACGCAGCCTATGTCGTCGCAGTCCCAGCGCTGCAGACGCTGATTCGCCGCCGCGTTGCGCACGATGGAGGCTGCGCCCAGATCGCCACTCAGTTCAGCAAGTTCCTGCCCAGCTTCACGACTGAAAGCCACAGGATGGCCCTTCTGACCCTGATAAAAAGGTTGGATCACACGCAGATCACGACTCTCCAGCTGTGCCAGCTGCAAAGCCAGTTGTTGCAGCGTGTTGGCTTGAATCAAGGGCAAATCTGCAGGCAGGATCAGCCAGCCATTGGCGCCGGCTGTGGCCTTGACGGCCGCCGCAATGCTGTCGCCCATGCCGGGATGCGGCCCGCATTCCAGATGCCAGGGCAGACCGGAGGCCTGCACTGCAGCCAGAGTGTTTTGCAGAACGGTTTGCAGGCCCAGCATGGCTTGAAGCTTGTGGCTGGAACCGCCTGATGCGAGAAATCGATCGCCTCTGCCCGCAGCGAGAACCAGCACACAAGGCTGACCTGGATCGATTGAGGGAGCGCGCAAAACTTCTTGATTCATATTGCCGCCGAGCATAACGCCAGCTTTGACAGCGGGGCACAATACGCGCATGAGCAGCCTATCTTCATCCATTGCCGATCTGCGCAAAAGCTATGAACGCGCAGAGTTGAGCGAATCCGCTTCCGACCCCAATCCCCTGCAGCAGTTCGATCAATGGCTGCAGGAGGCTGTCAGTGCCCAGGTACCCGAGCCCAACGCCATGACCGTGGCAACCGTGAGCGAAGACCTGCGGCCCAGCACGCGCATAGTGCTGATCAAAGGCTATGACGAACGCGGCATTGTCTGGTACACCAATTACGACAGCCGCAAGGGACGGCAACTGGCAGGCAATCCATTCGCCGCCCTGCAATTTCACTGGGTGGAGCTCGAGCGCGTGGTGCGCATCGAAGGCCATGTCGAAAAGGTCAGCGCCGAGGAAAGCGATGCCTACTTTGCCAGCCGCCCGCTGGACTCCAGGATTGGTGCCTGGGCCAGTCCGCAAAGCCAGGTCATCAGCGGCCGCAGCGTGCTGGTAGCCAATGCCGCCAAATACAGTGCGCAGTTTTTGCTCAATCCTCCCCGGCCTCCTCATTGGGGCGGTTTTCGTCTGGTGCCCGAGCGCTGGGAATTTTGGCAGGGGCGCAAGAGCCGCCTGCATGACCGCCTGAGCTATCGGCAGGAAGGTCAGCAGTGGATTCGCGAACGGCTGGCGCCCTAAGGTTTGACGGGTCTGTCATGAAAACGTGTGGGCGCGTTAACAGAATGCGCCCTCTTCCTTGGTTACACAGGGCCTGTCATTAAGTGAATGAATGTTTTATGATCGCGATAAATTATTCATGTAAGTTACATTAAAATCACTCTATGCAAGATGAAAGCATTCAGCGTCAGCCGTCTCCAGATCCATCCACACTGCCAACCGGAAGCCAGCTGTTTCGCGACTGGCTCGAGCATGAGGGCAGCAAGAGTTGGGATGCGCTGGACACTTCTCCAGACGGCAACTACGAAAAGGTCTGGCAGGCCTGGTTGATGCATCTGTCCGGACATGCTGCTATCGGCGATAAAAAGCGCCCTGCCCGCAGACCGCTGCCTTCAAAGTCCTGGCATCAGGCAAGCGAGCTGGATGTGCAGAGCTTCCTGCAGATACGCGACGGACAACGCGCGCATCACCACCCCGAGCGCAAGATCAGTCCGGTCACCCGCCGCCGCTACTGGCGGCTGCTGGAGCGCATCTATGAGCATGCGATGGAGCATGGCTGGATCAGCGCCAACCCTGCAACCGGTCTCGAACCAGCCGAACGCCCGCCCTCCGAAGACGGCAAGGGGCATTGTCTGCCTCCCCTGCTCTGGCAATCGCTTCCAAGACACTTTCCCAGCGCTGACGGTTATCAGGATGCACGCGACCGCGCCATAGTGCTGCTGCTCTACGAGATGGCTCTGGCCCCCGAGGAAGTGCGCTGCCTGCTATGGAAGAACCTGCTTTCAAGTGCCGATCAGGTCTGGGTTGGCAGCTCGGAAAGCATTGCGAACGGAGAATCGCCCCTGCCCCGTTACCTGCAGATAGAAGGCGGCAGAAATGCGCAGCAACGGTTGCTTGAGCTGCCCGACTCCGTGGCCCAGGCCCTGCAAAGCTGGAGAAGATTCAGCGCCGCACAGCGCGGGCCGTCGGTGATTGACGGCAACCATATCGTCTTCTACTCGCGTCGTGGCGGCGAGTTGTCGGTACGCATGCTGTTCCATGTGGCCTCGCAGATCATCCAGCGCGCCCATAAGGCCCAGCCCGAGGACAGCCAGAAATTTCCGCTGCAGCGCGTGGGGCCGCAGGTACTGCGCAACACGGCCATCGTGCAATGGCTGCGCGCCGGCGTTCCCGAATCGGAAGTGATTGCCAGGATAGGTGTGGACAGCACCCGTTCCCTGCGCCATCTGCAGCACTATCTATAGCTGTAGCATCCGACCCAGGCCCAAACCCGGGCCGGATGCGGCTTGGCTCACCAAGAGCCGGATCAGAAGTCCATTCTCAGACCGACCACCAGATTGCGACCCATCAACGGCGCTGCACTCTTGATGAACGAGGTGGCAGCGTAGGCCAGACGGTTGGTCAGGTTCTGGCCCTTGACATAGAACTGCCACTGGTTGCCGCCACTCTTCCAGAGGTAGCTCGCGCCCAGATTCAGCATGCCGTAGCCCGGCGTCTGGGTTTCGTACTGGGCTGTGCGGTTCTGGCGCAGCACCTGGGTCCATTCAGCCATGGTGTCCCAGCCGGCCATACGCGCATTCACCCGCAGGCCCGCACGCAAGGCCGGAATGCGTGGCAGCGCAGAGCCGTCTTCCAGACGCGCACGCACACCGTCGCCAAACACACTCAGGCTCAACTCGCGACTCAGGCGCTGGCTCAGCTGAGCCTCCCAGCCCGTAAAGCGCGCATTGCCCTGGGTGTATTGCAGCAGTTGCAGCCCTTCGTGGGCATCCAGCGTGGCGCCGTAGATATAGCCCTTGATACGGTAGTGATAGGCATTGAGCTTCCAGGTCGTATCACCGGTCGTCTTGGCCAGACCCAGGTCCAGCGCCTGCGAGCGCTCGCGTGACAGATTGGGATTGCCGATCTCGTAGGTTGCCGTGGCCATGTGCAGACCGTTGGCAAACAGCTCTTCCGCCGTGGGCATGCGACTGCCGCTGGTGAACGAGGCCGATGCGCTATAGCCAGGCTGGAACTTCCAGACCGTGCCCAACGACGCCGAAGTGGCGCTATGACTGCGACGCTCGTTGCTCAGCTCGGCCTCCACGCGTTGGCGGTCGTGGCGCAAGGCTCCCTGAAAGCTCCAATCCTGCCAGCGGTATTCCTCCAGCAAATAGAGGCTGTGGCGCTGGGTATCCGTGGGCTGCACATAGGCCTCCTCGCCGGTGGCGCTGAAGCGGCGCTTGAGGGTTTGCAGACCCAGCGTGCCACGCCAGCCGGCGATGGGCTCATGCTCCATCTCCAGGCGCAGGTCATGGGCCTTGTTTCTGAACTGGGTGGCAACGCTGCCGTCCTCGATCTCGTCGTGACGGTAATTGGTCAGACCGCCACGCAGACGCAGCGCGGCAATACCGGCCGTGGGCTTGCGCCATTCGCCGCGCAGATCCCAGCGCTCGCTGGTCAGATCGACCACGGGCACGCTGCCACTCTCCTCATGATCGTGGTCGTGGTCGTGTCCGTCATGGGAGCCGCAGTGCAGATGATCGCCATGTGCGTGGCAGCCTTCGAAGCTGTGCTGATGGCCGGGCAAACCGTACTTGGCCTGCTGCCGCGTGTATGCCAGGCCCAGATAGCCCTGATTGCCTACCCAGGAAAGGCCCACGCTGCCCGTGTTGCCACGGCTGAAGCTGCCCGGAACCTTGCTCTGGCCCCAGCCGCTGCCCACGCGATAGTCTCCCGCGTTGCGCGCCACGCCTTCCGCATGCAGCACCAGCTGGCCGTTATCGTTCTTCAGCGGTGTGGCCGTGGTCAGGGAGAACGCACCTGCCGACATGCCTGCAGCCGTGCCAGCCTGCACCTCGGCCGAACCTTCCAGGCCCTTCTCGGGCGCCTGGGTCGGAATCTTGCCGTCCAGCACATTCACCACGCCTCCCATGGCGCCGGGGCTGTAAAGCAAGGCCGAAGGGCCGCGCAGCACTTCAATCTGCCTGGCCAGCAAAGGCTCGGTGGTCACCGCATGGTCGGGGCTGACGGTCGATGCGTCGAGCAACTCCGAGCCATCGCTGAGCACGGAGACCCGCGCACCATCCATGCCGCGAATCACGGGCCGGCTGGCTCCTGCGCCGAAATGGCTGGCATTGATGCCGGGCTCGGCCGCCAGGGTCTCGCCCAGGGTTGCAGCGCGGCGCAGGCGCAATTCCTCTTCGCCAAGCACCTGAACAGGCGTGGCCATATCGCCGGCGGCCATGCCGGTCGCCGACACGGTCACCTCGGCCAGGCTGGACTCCTGCTTGGCTGCATCGGACTGCGCAAAGGCCAGGGGTGAGCAGGCCAGCAGGCCCAGGCCCGTGCCCAGGGCCAGTCCGCGCCCTGCTGGCTGCAGCGCCTCGATGGCGCGGGCCAGAGCCGACTTGGGGGAGCGGCGCAAGGAATGGGCGGAAGAATTCGAAAAACGTTGAGACATCTCAGTTCCACAAACAACCGTGCGTACGCAGACCATCAAAGAAAGTACGCACGGAAATTCAATAAAAACAGACTGAATCGCCTATGAATAAAGCGCTTACAGCTATCAATTCTGAAGTTTCTGGTGTAGGCAGCAAACCATGCCGCAGCATGGCTCCTACCTAGGCCAGGAAGCTGAGAGACAGAGGGGGCGCGCGGGCAGCCAATGGCGCTGCAATAAAGATGGCTCTGGGCGCGGGAGCAAAAGGCCGGGGGATAAAACTGTCAGGTGGCGGCTCACTGAAAGCGAGCACGGCCACGGGCCCGGCATAGCCATGATTGGCCTGGTCGAGCAGTTGGCATTCTGCCGGTCCGTGACCGGCAAACAACGCATGCACCCAGGACAGGTCCGAGGCGCAGTTGCTGCGGTCAGTCGGGCAATTTCCTATCGCTTCGACCGAGGCTGCCAATAGCGTGGGGGCCGCATGGCTGTGCACCGCATGGACCTTGCCCCCGGGCGCGCTGCCCAGGTGAACGGCACGGTGCATCTGGCCCAGTGTCGGCCCCAGCACCATGGCCAGGGCCAGGGCCAGCAGCCAGCGCATCACCCAGATTTCGCGCAGACACAGGCGACCGTCAGCAGGGGCTGAGCGGCGGGGTCGGCGCAGATGGGAGTGGAGTGACACGTTATGGGCTCAATCGATCTCGGACGGTGCGAAAGCGGCCAGGGGTTGCAAAGTGTATCTGCACTCCGGGCCGTGCGCTGAAAGCCAAGGTTAATCCTTAAGCCAGCGTGAGAACGCTTTCTGGAATTTCTGCACCTTGGGGCCGACCACGAAAGCGCAGTACCCCTGGCCAGGGTGCTGCAGAAAATAGTCCTGGTGGTAGTCTTCGGCGGGCCAATAGTTGGTCAGGGGCTCGATCTGGGTAACCATGGGCGCATCAAATGCTTTTTCATTCTGCATTTCCTGCAGCAATGCCTGTGCCTCGGCCATTTGCTGTGCATCGGTGGTGAAGATTGCGCTGCGGTACTGCGTGCCCACGTCGTTGCCCTGGCGGTTCAGAGTGGTCGGATCATGGGTGCCGAAGAAGATCAGCAGCACATCGCGCAGGCTGATGACTGCGGGGTCGAAGTCGAGCTTCACCACCTCGGCATGGCCGGTCTGGCCGGTGCAGATGTCGTCATAGCTGGGATGATCCAGGTGGCCATTGGCATAGCCGCTCTGCACATCGACTATTCCGCGCACACGGTCGAAGACGGCTTCGGTACACCAGAAGCAACCTCCGCCCAGATAAATGGTTTCCGCTGCCATCACCGGCTCCTTGTTTTTTAAGACGCGTCAAGCGTAGCTCAAATCAACTACCCATTTTCACCAATGACAGCGATTGCGGCCCCGCTATGCTGCGGGGCGCCCACTACACTTGCAATACAAGCTGTGCCCGGCGCACCTACCATGTGGCGCATAGAACAGAAAAACCTGCCTCAGAGGGATACACACCATGAAGCGTTCCGGCCGCTGGGCCTTGAGTCTGGCTCTCATCGGCTTGCTGGTCGTCATAGGCTGGCGCGCAGTCGTCAATCTGCAGCATAAAAAACAAGCCACGAACCATGCGGCGGTTCCGCAGGAGCTCCCCATACAACTGGCTGCCCAGGAGGTTCTGACGGTCCAGCCCCTTCAGCTTGCTTTGAGCGTTCCGCTCAACGGTGTGGTTCAGGCGGTGAACTCGGCCGTGGTCAAGGCCTATGTCGCGGGCGAGCTACGCGGCCTGACAGTGCGCGAAGGCGATAGCGTCCGCAAGGGCGAGCAGTTGGCGCGCGTCGACGCCACGGAGGCCGAGGCACGCTGGCGCCAGGCCCAGCAGCAGGCCGACGCTTCCAGAGCCCAGCTGGCAATTGCCCAGCGCAACCAGGACAACAATGCGGCCCTGGTGCAAAAAGGCTTTATCTCGACCACAGCGCTGCTGACCTCTCAGGCCAACCTGGATTCGGCCCGCGCCAATCTGGCCGCCGCGCAAGCAGCCGCCGATGTGGCCCGCAAGTCCGTCACCGACGCCGTCATCACCAGCCCCATGAACGGACAGATCGCCCAGCGCTTTGTCCAGAACGGCGAGCGTGTCGGTGTGGAAGCGCGCATCGTCGAAGTCGTCGATCCGGCCAAGCTGGAAATCATGGCCCAGTTGGCCCCCGCCGATTCGGTACAGGTCCAGGTCGGCCAGATGGCCGAGCTGCAAGTGCCCGGCGCTCCCCAGGACATGAAGGCCATCAACGCCAAGGTGGTGCGCATCAATCCCAGCGCCCAGACCGGCTCGCGCACGGTGGCGGCCTATCTGGCGGTACAAGAGGACGAGGCCACCAAGAACAATAGCAGTCAGCGCCTTCCCCAGTTGCGCCCCGGCCTGTTTCTGCAGGGAAGCATACTGACCGGCAAGGACAGCCGGCTGGCCGTGCCTCTGGCCGCCGTACGCACCGACAAGCCCCTGCCCTATGTACAGGTGCTGCAAGCCGGCAAGCCGGCCGTGACTGCAGCCGCACCGGAGCCGGCCCAGGAGATGGCCGGCCGCACCGAGCTTCGCGTGGTCCACAAGACTGTGGAACTGGGACGCCAGTCCGCCCATGAAGGCGCAACCTGGGTGCAGATCCTCAAGGGTCTGGATGCGGGTGACCGGATACTGGCCGGCAGCACCGGCGGTCTGCGTGAAGGCACGCTGGTCGAAGCGTCGAGCCCGGCTGCGGTTGCTGCCCCCGCCGCCAAGGGGGCGGATGCAGTTCGTCCCGGGAGCCCCTAAATGTGGTTCACGCGCATCAGCCTGAAAAACCCGGTGCTGGCCACCATGCTCATGCTGGCCTTTGTGGTGCTGGGCGTTTTTTCCTACCAGCGTCTCAAGGTCGACCAGTTCCCGAACATCGAATTCCCCGTGGTGGTGGTCACGGTCGAGTATCCGGGAGCCTCGCCCGAGATCGTGGAGAGCGAGGTCACCAAGAAGATCGAGGAAGCCGTCAACTCGGTCGCGGGCATCAATGCCCTGACCTCGCGCAGCTACGAAGGCACCAGCGTCGTCATCATCGAGTTCCAGCTGCATATAGACGGCCGCCGCGCTGCCGACGATGTGCGCGAGAAGGTCGCCTCGGTGCGCCCAACTCTGCGTGACGAGGTCAAGGAGCCGCGTGTCATCCGTTTCGACCCGGCCAGCACGGCGGTGTGGTCGCTGGCCGTGCTGCCAGACCCCCATGCTCTGCACGGCGAGACCGCCCCCGATGGCCAGAGCGTAACGCCGCCCGATGCGATTGCACTGACCAGCTGGGCCGACCAGGTGCTGAAAAAGCGGCTGGAGAACGTGCGCGGCGTGGGCGCCGTGAACATGGTCGGAGCCACCAAGCGCGAGATCAATGTCTATCTGGATCCACGGGCGCTCGAGGCCTATGCCATTACCCCCGAGCAGGTTGCCCAGGCGGTGCGTGCCGAGAACCAGGATCTGCCTGTGGGGGCGATCCGCTCCAAAGCCCAGGAACGCGTGGTACAGATCGATGCCCGCATCCAGCGCCCCGAGGAATTTGCCCGCATCATCGTGGCCTACCGCAACGGCGCTCCGATCCGCGTCGGCCAGTTGGCCCGCGTGCAGGATGATGCGCAGGAGCTGCAGACCCTGGCACTCTACAACGGCAGCCGCACCCTGCTGATGACCGTGCAAAAGGCCCAGGACGAGAACACCATCGAGGTGGTCGACGGCCTGAATACAGCGATCAAGGCCATCGCCCCCGAGCTGCCGCCCGGCGTGCGCCTGCAGGCGATTGCCGACAACTCGCGCGCCATCCGCGTGGGCGTGGACAACGTGCGCCAGACGCTGATCGAGGGTGCCTTGCTCACGGTGCTCATCGTGTTTCTGTTCCTGAACTCCTGGCGTTCCACGGTGATCACGGGGCTGACACTGCCCATCGCGCTGATCGGCACCTTCCTCTTCATGTACTGGTTCGGCTTTTCCATCAATATGGTCACGCTGATGGCGCTCTCGCTGTGCGTGGGCCTGCTGATCGACGATGCCATCGTGGTGCGAGAGAACATCGTGCGCCATGTGCAGATGGGCAAGAACGCCTATCAGGCCGCCATGGAAGGCACGCAGGAGATCGGGCTGGCCGTGCTCGCCACCACGCTTTCCATCGTCGCCGTATTTCTGCCCATAGGCTTTATGGGCGGCATCATCGGGCAGTTCTTCCATGAGTTCGGCATCACCATCGTGGCGGCCGTGCTGATCTCCATGTTCGTCAGCTTCACCCTGGACCCCATGCTCTCCAGCGTCTGGCATGACCCGGCGATTCACGCCCATGGCGAACATGGCAGCAAAAGCCTGTACGACCGCACGCTGGGACGCGTGACGGCCTGGGTGGAGCGCATGAGCGATCGGCTCTCGGACTTCTACCAGGGAATACTGCGCTGGTCGCTGGCCCACAAGCTGCTCACCCTGGCGCTGGCATTCATAATTTTCATAGCAAGCATCGCTCTTGTACCCTTGCTTGGCACCGAGTTTGTGCCCAAGGCAGACTTCTCGGAAACTTCGATCAGCTTCAACACCCCCGAAGGCTCCTCGATCGAAGCCACCGAAGCCAAGGCCAGACAGGTGACGGACATATTGCGCGCCTTGCCCGAGGTGCGCTACACGCTGACCACCATCAACACCGGCAATGCCAACGGCAAGAACTACGCCAATATCTATGTGCGCCTGGTTGACCGCCATCAGCGCAGCCGCAATGTGGACGAGATTTCGGCCTATCTGCGCCCCAGGCTGCAGGCGATTGCAGGCATCAAGCTCACCCATGTGGGCCTGCGCGAGGCCGTGGGCGGGCAAAAGCAGGTCGAGTTCTCGCTCATGGGCCCGGATCTGGACGAACTGGCCCGCCTGAGCCAGATCGTGCAGGAGCGCATCGACGATATTCCGGGCCTGGTCGATCTGGACTCCAGCCTCAAGCCCAACAAGCCCATGGTCAATATCGAGGTCCATCGCGATGCCGCAGCCGACCTGGGCCTGTCGATAGGCAATATGGCCGGCGCGCTGCGCACCTGGGTCGCCGGCCAGACCGTGGGCAACTGGCGGGCCAGCGACGACCAGACCTATGACGTGAACGTGCGGCTCGAGCCCGAGGCGCGCACCACGCCACAGGACCTGGAGCGCCTGCCGTTTGCACTGGCGACCGGAGATGGAGGCATGCGCATCGTGCGCCTCAACCAGGTTGCCAGCGTGGTGGACACCACCGGCCCCAGCCAGATCAACCGCCGCAATCTCAACCGCGAGGTCGCCATCAACGCCAATGTCTATCTGCGCAGCACGGGCGAGGTCACGGCCGATATCAAGCAGGCGCTGGCCACCATTCCCATGCCGCCCGGCTACAGCTACCAGTTCAGCGGCGCGGCAAAGAACATGGCCGAATCCTTTGGCTACGCGATTTCCGCGCTGATGCTGGCCATCATCTTCATCTACATGATTCTGGCCAGCCAGTTCAAGAGCTTTCTCCAGCCCCTGGCACTCATGACCTCGCTGCCCCTGACACTGATAGGCGTGGTGCTGGCCCTGATGATGTTTGGCTCAGCCCTGTCCATGTTCTCCATCATCGGCGTGGTCATGCTCATGGGGCTGGTGACCAAGAACGCCATTTTGCTGGTGGACTTTGCCATCCGCGCCCGCGAGCCCCGTACCAACGAGGCCAGCGGCCAGACCGAGCCGGGCCTGCCGCGCAACGAAGCGCTGCTGCTGGCGGCCCGCGTGCGCCTGCGCCCGATCCTGATGACCACGCTGGCCATGATCTTCGGCATGGTGCCGCTGGCCTTTGCGGTCACCGAGGGCTCCGAGCAACGCGCGCCCATGGGTCAGGCCGTGATCGGCGGCGTCATCACTTCCTCGCTGCTGACCCTTGTCGTGGTGCCCGTGGTGTACTGCTATCTCGATGATTTTGCCAACTGGATGCGCCGTAAATGGTCTGGCGCCCCCTCAAAAAGCGCTGAGCCGCCGCACGAAGCCTCCGAGGCTCGTAGAATCGACGGTTTGTCCTGATAAGTCTTTCCCCGGAGATACCATGGCCCTGCCAATGAATGCCCAAGTGGACCCGCGCGATGTGCACGCGCAGGCTCGTTTCAACATGATCGAACAGCAAATCCGTCCCTGGAATGTGCTGGACGAATCCGTGCTGGAGCTGATGGGCAAGGTCCACCGTGAAGACTATGTGTCGCCCGAATACGCGAACATGGCCTATATGGACATTGAAGTCCCCCTGAAGGGCACTGCCGAAGAAGCTGCCGCCAAAGGCTGGCACATGCTGGCCCCCAAGATCGAAGCACGCATGCTGCAAGACGTGAAGATCAAGCCTACTGACCGCGTGCTCGAGATTGGCACCGGCTCCGGCTACATGGCAGCCCTGCTGGCCGCCCAGGCCAAGGAAGTCGTGACGCTGGAGATCGATCCCGAACTGGCCGAAATGGCCCGTGAGAATCTGCTCAGCGCCGGCGTCAAGAATGTCGAAGTCAAGCTGGCCAACGGTGCCACAGCTTCCCTGGCTCAAGGCGCGTTTGACGTGATCGTGCTCAGCGGCTCGGTGGCACAGGTTCCCGATGCCCTTTACGCCCAGCTCAACGAAGGTGGCCGCATTGCCGCCATCGTCGGTCACATGCCCGTGATGCGCTTCACGCTGGTGACCAAGAACGGCAGCAATTTCGAAGTCCAGCAACCCTGGGATACCGCTGCCACGCGCCTCGTGGGTTTTGAAGAGCCTTCGCGCTTCTCGTTCTAAACGCTTGTTGCGTTAGCCCTGCTTCCTGCGCCCTGACACACCGGCGCACCCGGCAGGGCCTGTCTTTCAGTGTCAGGGCCGGCCCGCAGATTCGACGGCCGGCCACCAGGAGTTTTTATGTTGACCCAGGTCTTGCCCGCCCAATTCCAGCAATGGCTGGCCTCTCATGCCGCGAATGGCATCAAGCCTGTGGTGCTGGATGTGCGCGAGCCCTGGGAAGTCACCCTGGCCAGCATCCAGCCCGGTGAAGGCTTCGAGCTGCGCTGCATTCCCATGCACGATATCCCCGGTCGTCTGCAGGAGCTGAACCCCGACCACCCCGTCGCCTGCCTGTGCCACCATGGCGCGCGCAGCATGAGCGTGGCTGCGTTTCTGGTCAACAACGGCTTTGAGGACGTCAGCAACATCACCGGCGGCATTGATGCCTGGTCGCTCAGCGCAGACCCCAGCGTCCCCCGTTACTAAGACCGTCCGACATCCCCGCCTCCTGCCTGTTGAGTTCCCCGTTGTGATCGAGACCGCCCAAACCTGACATCTATGACCAAGCTGCCCAGGCCTCTGCAAGCCCCCTCCGCCCACGCTCTGCGTGCCATTTCCTTGGGAGTTTTGCTGGCGTGGGCCGGCGCTCAGACACAGGCGCAGACCTTGTCAGAGCTGGTGGCCCAGGCCCGCGGCTATGACGCTTCATGGCAGGCACAGCAAGCCGATGCGAGAGCGGCCGCCAGCCGTGCCGATCAGGCCCTGTCCGGGCTGCTGCCCAACGTGGGGCTGTCAGCGGGTGCCAACCGCACCCATGTGGACATCCATACCTCCGTGCCCATACCCGGCATGGCCAGCAGCTTCAACAACACACAACAGAACGTGCAGCTCAGCGCCCAGCAGCCGCTGTACCGTCCGGCCAACAAGATTGCCTACGAGCAGGGGCAGCGAGGCGTGGATGTGGCCCAGGCTCAGCTGGATGCGGCTGCACAGAACCTGATCGTGCGTGTGTCCCAGGCTTATTTCGATGTGCTGGCGGCCCAGGACAGCGTGCAGGTGGCCCAGTCGCAAAAGCAAGCCATCAGCACCCAGCTCGAGATGGCCAAACGCAATTTCGAAGTTGGCACGGCCACCATCACCGATTCACGCGAAGCCCAGTCACGCTTCGATCTGGTCACAGCCCAGGAAATCGCTGCGCAAAATGACCTGCAGGTCAAGCGCGTAGCCCTGGATCAGCTCGTGGGCCGCGTCGGCATTCAGCCCACGCCGCTGGCTGCACCGCTGACCCTGCCCAGGGTGGAGCCCGACAATATGCAAGACTGGGTGGACAAGGCACTGGCCGCCCAGCCCCAGTTGCGTCAGGCCCAGCTGGCCCTGGACATCGCCAGGCTGGACACGCAGAAGGCCGAGGCCGGCCACAAGCCCACCGTGGACCTGCAGGCCGGTTATGTGGTCAACCGTTATCCCAACGGCTCCATGACCCCCTCCATTCCCCTGAGCTATCGCACCAACGCAGCACAGATCGGCGTGGTCATGAACATGCCGCTGTTTGCGGGCTTTGCGGTGCAGAACCGCATCCGGGAAACCGTGGCGCTGGAGGAAAAAGCCCGCGCCCAGCTCGACGATGCCCGTCGCAGCGTGGAGCAGGCCACGCGCACGGCCTTCCTCGGTGTGCAGTCCGGCCAGGCTCAGGTCAAGGCGCTGGAAGCGGCTCTCGCCTCCAGCCAGAGTGCGCTGGAAGCCAACACGATGGGTTATGAGGTTGGCGTGCGTATCAATATCGATGTGCTCAATGCCCAGAGTCAGGTCTACCAGACCGAGCGCGACCTGGCCAATGCGCGCTATCAGGTGCTGCTTGGCCAGCTCAAGCTGCGCCAGGCCGCGGGAGTGCTCAGCGACGATGATCTGCGCATGATCGACGCACTGACACGCATGCCCAGTATTGCCCCGGCTGCCGCAGCCAGGCCAGCGGTCACAAGCGGCATGGCTGCTGCAAAGCCTGCAGCCAGAACGCTCAAGCGTTAAGACCGGTCGAGAAGCAGGCTTTCAGGGTTTACCGCCATACCGGCCTCAAACCCTTACCTGTAGGGCGCCATATGCTCCTGATCAAGGAGCATTCATCAACGCTTGAATCGCCTCGGCCGTGGCCGCAGCCGCGCCCCGATTGCCCTGCACCATCTGGCGGCAGCTTTGTACGGCAGCCTGCAGACGATCCGGCTTGGCCACCAGGTCCAGGGCCTGGCATAGGCCCGCTCCCATATCCTGCACGCCAAGGGCTGCGCCAATCTGCAGCGCCTGCTCGGAAGCCTGGCTGAAATTGAAGGTATGCGGTCCGAGTATCACGGGGCAGTCACAGGCCAGCGCCTCGATCAGGTTCTGTCCGCCCAGCGGCGCAAAACTCCCGCCCATCAGGGCTGCCGCAGCCAGGCCGTAATACAGGGGCATCTCGCCCAGCGAATCGCCAAGCCAGATCGCGCCGGACTGCAGGGGAGGCATCTGCTCCCACTGGCTGCGCCGAGAAACAGCAAAGCCCGCCCTGCCCAGCAAGCTCGCCACCTCGTCAAAGCGCTGAGGGTGACGTGGAACGACCAGCCATTGCACCGCCGCTGCAGCATCGCCCAGGGCCTTGAGCGCATCGATGAACATCGCTTCCTCGCCCTCACGACTGCTGGCAAACAGCAGTACGGGGCGCGCCAGTGCTGCGCGCCATTGGCCTGCCCGGGCGATCTGGGCAATATCGGGCTGCACATCGAATTTGAGATTGCCCAGCACCGCATCCACGCTGGCGCCTACATTGCGCAGACGCCTGGCATCGGCCTCGGTCTGCGCCCAGACGGCAGCCAGCGCGGCGTATGCAGGGCGAGACAGTGGCCTGACTCTCAGGGCACCAGCTTCGGATTTCTCATTGAGACGTGCATTGGCCAGGGCCAGAGGAATACCGGCATTGGCACAGGCCGCAATCAGATTCGGCCAGATCTCGGTTTCCATCAGCACGCCCACAGCAGGCTGGAACTGCGCGACAAACCGCCTGGTGGCGCTCAGGGAGTCCCAGGGCAGCCAGACCTGCACATCGCCCGGCCGCAACAGCTTCGCCCCCTCCTCTCGCCCTGTCGCAGTGCTGTGCGTCAGCAGCAGACGCATCGCAGGCATGCGCTCGCGCAAGGCCTTGATCAGAATGGCGGCAGCCCGGGTCTCGCCCAGCGACACCGAATGAATCCACACCCAACGGCCGCGTCCGTCGCGCCCCAGATCTGCTGGCTGGTAAAGGCCGAAGCGTTCAGGCACGGCGACGCCGTAGCCCGGTTCAGCCAGCGCTCTGCGACGCAGCTTGCGCCGCAGCAGCGGCTGCACCGCCCAGGCCAGCGCACTGAACAGCGCACGGGCAAAGCTCATGGGAGCCGGTTTGGCCATGCTTGAGCGCTGCTTCGGTCAGTGCGCGGAAGCGCCTACCTGAGCATCGGGCTTGACGCGCTTGAGTAGAGCCAGCATCTGCGCTTCTATGCGCTGCAAGGCTTGCTGTGTATGGCCTTCAAAGCGCAGCACCAGCACCGGCGTGGTGTTGCTGGCGCGGATCAGGCCGAAGCCGTCGGCCCAGTCCACGCGCAGGCCGTCAATGGTGCTGACCCGGGCAGGTTCAGCAAACTCCGTGGCAGCGAGCGCCTGCAGCTCGGCGGCCAGACGATGGGGCTCACCTTCGGCGCAGGCCACGTTGAGCTCGGGCGTGGAAAAGCTGGTGGGCAGTGCATTGAGCAGTGCGCTGGGGTTGGCTTCGCGACTGACGATTTCGAGCAGACGGCAGCCTGCATAGGTTCCATCGTCAAAGCCATACCAGCGCTCCTTGAAGAAGATATGGCCGCTCATCTCTCCGCCCAGCGGCGCGCCCAGCTCCTTCATGCGAGCCTTGACCAGCGAATGGCCGGTCTTGTACATCACGGCCTTGCCGCCGGCCGCCTCGATCTCGGGGGCCAGACGCTGGGTGCATTTGACGTCGAACACGATGGAGCCGCCTGGCACGCGCGAAAGCACATCCTTGGCGAACAGCATCATCTGACGGTCGGGGAAGATGTTCTGGCCGTCCTTGGTCACAATGCCCAGGCGGTCGCCGTCACCGTCAAAGGCCAGGCCCAGCTCGGCATCGCTGGTCTGCAGGGCATGGATCACATCGCGCAGGTTCTCGGGCTTGCTGGGATCAGGATGATGATTGGGGAAGTTGCCGTCGACTTCAGAGAACAGCTCGATCACCTCGCAGCCCAGCTGACGGAAGATGGCGGGAGCCGATGCACCGGCCACGCCGTTGCCGCTGTCCACCACAATCTTCATGGGCCGCGCGAGCTTCACGTCGCCCACGATGCGGGCGGTGTAGTCGGCCAGCACATCGGCCCGGCCGATCTGTCCGGCACCGGTAATCGTCCAGTCCTCCGTTTCCATGCGCACGCGCAGGGCCTGGATTTCATCGCCATAAATGGCGCGGCCTGCGAGCACCATCTTGAAGCCGTTGTAATCCTTGGGGTTGTGGCTGCCCGTCACCTGGATGCCGCTGGTGCACAAGGTGGCGGCGGCAAAGTAGAGCATGGGGGTGGTGGCCAGGCCGATATCGATCACATTCACGCCCACCTCGGTCAGGCCCTGCATCAGTGCGGTCGACAGCGCGGGACCCGACAGACGGCCATCACGCCCAACCGCCACGGTTTTTTCACCGGCGACCAGCGCTGCCATACCGAATGCGCGGCCGATGCCACGGGCGACGTCTTCAGTCAGTGTCGACGGCACGATGCCGCGAATGTCATAGGCCTTGAAGATGGAGGATGCAACTTGCACGACAGCTCTTTCTCGAAGTTTTTCAATTCCATGGCGCCAGGCAGCGGGCTGCGCAGCGTGATCGGGCGATTTTAGGCTGCAAACAGCAAGGCCTGCGCCTTGATGGTCGCAGGCCTTGAACTCTGGATTCGCCGAAATCCCGGCGCGCCGTCCCTTCGGCGCCAACCAAGGGAGTGAAGCTTCGCAACAACCGTTGCGGAAGTTACAGCCGCTGTTGCACCTGGGTGAGGGCCGCCGGATCTTCCATGGTGCTCAGGTCACCGGGATCACGACCTTCGGCCACCGCCTGCAATGCCCGGCGCAGCAGCTTGCCGCTGCGCGTCTTGGGCAGAGCCGTGACGAAGATCACGCGCGACGGACGCGCAACCGCCCCTAGACGCGCGTCGACCAGTTTCATCACATCGGCTTCCAGGGCCTTGCTGGAGGCCTCATCGGCCACCAAGGCGGCATCGCGTACCACGGCGAAGGCCAGCGCAGCCTGCCCCTTGAGATTGTCGGCAACGCCGACAACGGCCACTTCGGCAATCTGGGCATGGGCAGAAATGCTCTCCTCGATCTCGCGCGTGCCCAGACGATGGCCCGCCACATTGATCACATCGTCGGTACGGCCGAGGATGAAGTAATAGCCATCCTCGTCGCGGATACCCCAGTCGAAGGTGCTGTAGATCAGACGACCCGGAATGCTCTTCCAATAAGTATTGACAAAGCGGCTGTCGTCGCGCCAGACCGTCTGCATGCAACCGGGCGGCAGCGGACCTTCAATTGCCAGCACGCCCTTCTGGTTCGGCTGGGTCAACTCCTCGCCGCTGGCGTCATCGATCAGCTTGACGTTGTAGCCATAGACCGCCCGGCCCGGACTGCCAAAGCGCGTGGCCTGCTTTTCCACGCCGTTGCACAGCGTCATGATGGGCCAGCCGGTCTCGGTCTGCCAGTAGTTGTCGATGATGGGTTTGTTGATGGCCTGGCTGATCCAGGTCGCCGTGGGCTCGTCAAGCGGCTCGCCAGCCAGCCACAGTGCCTTGAGGCTGGAGATGTCGTAGCGCTTGAGGTAATCGGCATCATGCTTTTTGAGCACGCGAATCGCCGTCGGCGCCGAGAACATGTGCGTGACCTTGTATTTCTCGACAATGCTCCACCAGATGCCGGCGTCGGGGTTGACCGGCAGGCCCTCGTACATCACCGTGGCCATGCCTGCAATCAGCGGCGCATAGATGATGTAGCTGTGACCCACGACCCAGCCGATATCGCTGGTGCAGAAGAAAGTCTGCCCCGCCTGGGCATCGAAGATATGCGGCATGCTGGCCGCCAATGCCACGGTATAGCCGCCCGTATCGCGCTGTACCCCCTTGGGCTTGCCCGTGGTGCCGCTGGTGTAGAGGGTGTAGCTGGGATGGGTTGACTCCACCCAGACGCAATCCACCTGCGCATCCAGGTTCCGGGCGCGCAAGGCCGACCAGTCATGATCGCGGCCGGCCTTCATGGGCATTTCAGCCAGTCCGCGGTTGACCATCAGCACGGCGGCGGGCTGGTGACTGGACTGCCTGAGCGCTTCGTCCAGCAAAGGCTTGTAAGCCACGACGCGGCCGCCGCGCGAGCCCGCATCGGCGCTGATGATGACCTTGGGTTCGGCATCATCGATGCGCGACGCCAGCGCGCCCGAGGCAAAGCCGCCAAACACCACGGAGTGAATGGCGCCCAGGCGCACGCAGGCCAGCATGGCAAAACAGGCCTCCGCAACCATGGGCATATAAATCTGCACGCGGTCGCCTTTTTGTACGCCCAACGACTGCAGCACGGCTGCCATGCGGTTGACCTCCGCATGCAGCTCGCGGTAGCTATAGACCTTCTCGGTCTGGGTTTCGGTAGAAATGGCGATCAACGCATTCTGATCGCCGCGCGCCGCCAGATGACGGTCGATGGCGTTATGGCAGAGATTGGTGGTGCCGCCCACAAACCATTTGGCAAATGGCGGCTGGCTGTAGTCACAGATCTGCTGGGGCTTCTGCTGCCAATCGACCAGGCCGGCCTGCTCCGCCCAGAAGCCGTCGCGGTCATCAATGGAACGCTGATAAAAATCGTCGAAACGCGTGGTCATGAATATGTCTCCTTGACTCTCCGTCTTTTGCAGAGAGTTTTCTGAATTCATAATTATTCATAACGCGCTTGCCAAAAACTGACAGCACTTGACAGCTGCATCCATGCAGCTAGGTGCTAGTGGCGCAAACCATGAAGGCCGTCGCCGGCCCGGGCTCGACTCAAAAGACCTTGACATCCTTGAATAGAGATCTGGCGCGCCAACGCCTCGCCCAAAGAAAAAGCGCCCAATGAGGGGCGCTTTTTCCATTCACTGAGTGCACGCGATTACTTGACCAGAGCCAGCATCTCCTTGAAGGCGGGGTCTTCGCAGGTGCGCAGCCACTCGAACATCACCATCTCGGTGGTCACCAGCTCGGCGCCGGCACCCGCCAGACGGTCAAACGCAGCATCCCGGTTACGCTCGGTACGCGAGCTGCAGGCATCCGTCACCACCCACACATCGAACTCGTCTTCCAGCAGCTCCAGCGCCGTCTGCAACAGGCAGACATGGGTTTCGCAACCCGCAATCACCACCATATTGCGCTCGGGCGCCTGTTGCTGAGGCTTTTGAAGATGCTTGGGCAGGCTGCGCGCATTGCCGCCCTGCGGCTTGGCAGGAGGACGCAGCCATTCACCCAGACCCTCAGGCACGGCGCTGAAATACATTTTCTCCAGCGTCTTCTGGCACAGCGCCTTCAGCTCCGCATTGTTGGCGCCAAGGCGCGAAGGGTTCTGCTCCGTTCCCCAGACAGGTACCTCCAGCAACTGCGCCATCTTGGCCAGCTTGACGGCATTGGCCAGCGCTTGCGCGCCTTCATGGATGACGGGCATCAGCTTGTCCTGGTAGTCCACCAGAACCAGTTGCGACTCGGAAGCTTCTAACAACATGGCAAATCTTTCTTAAAACTGTGTCAAGCCTGCCGCCAAAAAAGCGCAGCGCTTGCGCAAGACCGGCGTGCAATGCGCCGAGGGAGAACGCCGCGTCGGCTGCAATCGATGGCGCTATTGTCGCTGCAAGCGCATTCCGGGGCAGAGAGTCCGTCAATGCAACGCCCTTTTTGTGTCAATACCATGAATTGGTGCATTCCCGACCCGCATTCACCAGAATGGGGAAATTACGTACTGTCATACGCTGCAAATTTGAGAGCACCTCAGGCAATAAGCTTATGCCCGCAGCTCACTTGCTGTGCTGCATCAAAAACCAAGAGAAAAAATTGGAAATAGAGTCCCCATCCTACAAATGAACGTGTTACCCTCACGCCCCATGTCCCGATGGCTTATTGCACTTCTATTTGTCGGCGTCACATCAGCGCACGCGGCGCCTAGCGAGCAGCGTGACGACGACATGGCCCAGTTGCTGGTCAACCGCGGCCTCATCACCCAGTTGCGTGAAGCTCGCCACTCCGTGGCCGAGAAGACGACTGACTTCGTGCGCGAAGCACGTCAGAACGTGGCCGAGAAAACCTCCGATCTGGTGGTGACCG
Organism: Comamonas sp. C24C; assembly: GCF_053345995.1. NCBI lineage: Bacteria > Pseudomonadati > Pseudomonadota > Betaproteobacteria > Burkholderiales > Comamonadaceae > Comamonas > Comamonas sp. C24C. The sequence goes on from NZ_JBKFBC010000004.1 coordinate 72,019, forward strand.
CCATGGGCTTCCTCGGCGTTCCCTATCGTCTGGGTGGCACCAATGCCGAAACCGGCTTTGACTGCAGCGGTTTCGTGCGTGCCATCTACTCCCAGACCATGGGCAAGGTTCTGCCTCGCGTCTCTGCCGAACAGGCCAACGCCACTCAGCAGATCGACCGCAGCGACCTCAAGCCCGGCGATCTGGTGTTCTTCAACACCATGCGCCGCACCTTCAGCCATGTGGGCATCTACGTGGGTGACGGCAAATTCATACACGCACCACGTACCGGTGCCAGCGTGCGCGTGGAAAGCATGCAGACTTCCTACTGGGCGCGTCGCTTCGATGGCGCCCGCCGTGTCGAAGGTGCCGATGCCTCCGCAACCACGGCTGCTGCCTACAGCGCCCTGGGCCCGCTGCAGCCCTGACTCGCCATCAGCGCCCGCCAAAAATGCCTGCCTTGTGCAGGCTTTTTTGCTTCCCGCCCTGGCCCCGCCCTCATCTGCTTTCATGAAAGCAACCCGCTCGCGCCGACATTCAGAATCGTCCGACAGAGCCGGGCTTTGGGCCCGCGTAGAGTGACTTTCGTCAAAGCACCAACAGGAAACAGAATATGTCCATCATCGGAACCATCATCGTCGGTCTTATCGTCGGCTTGATTGCACGGGCCATCAAGCCTGGCAACGACAGCATGGGCTGGATCATGACGATTCTTCTCGGTATCGTGGGCTCGTTTGTAGCCACCTATCTGGGCTCGGCCATGGGCTGGTACCAGCCCGGGCAAACCGCAGGCTGGATTGCCTCGGTGGTTGGAGCAGTGATTCTTTTGTTTATTTATGGCATGGTGCGCGATAAGGCCAACTGAATCTGAATTCCGAACAAAAGGGGCCCTTGGGCCCCTTTTTCTATTTCCTGCATCTTCTTACCGTATATGTGGAAAAAAGACCCGAGTTTGAGAAATCTCAGCGCAACAAGAGCTGAGCGCAAAGACATTGCACAGGCCGCTGCACGAGCCCGCAAGCTGCTCAGAAAGCGCGCGCTCATCAGTGCTGCTGCCAGCACCATTCCCATACCGGGACTGGACTGGGCCGCCGATGCCGCCCTGCTCGCGCAGCTCTATCCGCGCATCAACCAGGAATTCGGACTGACGCCCGAGCAGCTAGACCAGCTCACGCCAGGCAAGCGCGAGCAGGTCCAGAAAGCCGTCGCGATGGTCGGCTCCGTGCTGATCGGCAAGTTCATCACCCGCGATATGGTGCTGCGCCTTGGCAAAGCCATGGGACTGCGCATGAGCACCAGGCAGGCTGCCAAATATGTACCGCTGCTGGGCCAGCTCGCAGCGGCATCGATAGGCTACGCCACGCTGCGCTATCTGGGAGAGCGCCATATTCAGGACTGCATGCGCGTGGTCGAAGAAGCCGAGCTGGACATTCCCGGTCGCTGGCTGGACACCCGCAATCTGCTGCAACGCAATAGCGATCTGGTGCGCAGCTGGCAGCAGCAAGATCGCGGCCCCTGGCAACGCGGCCCTCATGACTGAGCCCGCCACTTCCTCACCGACAATCCAGCTATGAACGACAGCAGCACCCCAGCCCAACGTTACTGGCTCATGAAGAACGAGCCTGACGAGTACTCCATCGACCACGCATTGGCTGCCCCCGGGCAGACCATTGCCTGGAACGGCGTGCGCAACTACCAGGCCCGCAATTTCATGCGGGACGATATGCAGGTCGGCGACGGCGTTCTTTACTGGCACTCCAGTTGCGCCGAACCCGGCATCTACGGCCTGGCCCGCATTGCCGGCAATCTGCGCGTGGACTCCTCACAGTTTGATCCTGAGGATCCCTACTACGACCCCAAGTCCCCGGTCGACAAACCGCGCTGGCTGACGCGGGACGTGCAGGCACTGAAGAAAACCCGGCCGCTGCTGATAGCCGAGCTGCGCGGACAAGCTCCACTGGAGCAGATGCGTGTGCTGCAAAAAGGCAATCGCCTCTCCATCACCCCGGTGACCGAAGCCGAATGGCATTGCATTCAGGCTCTGCTGCAAGAGGATTGAGGCTGCTCCTTTTTTCGGCGTGCTTCACAAACACTCCTTCGGCCATATCAGCAGCAGGCATAGTCACCAGCGGCTTTCGCCAGTCCCCGCCCCAGTACGACGACTCAGCGGACTGAGGCGCAACGCCGCTGCATTTTCGGATGACGTGGCGTATTTCCCACAAGGCAATCTCGCTGCGCCCTCTAACATCCTTGAATCACAGTCTGATCAGCGGCTATGCCAAGGAGTTTGAGATTGCGCTGGAGCACCCCCTTCATGCTGGCCTGGCGCCGAGCCAAAGCCACTTTGCCTTCAAGAGCCAGACTGGCCCTGCGTGATGCACTTGCCGCGGCGCTGGCCAGCATGCTGGCCTGGGTCATCGCCCAGCAGCTCTGGGGCCACCCCAAGCCGGCTTTCGCCGTGGTCACCGCCGTGATATGCCTCGCCCCCGGGCTTCCCAGCCA